>NZ_QXGM01000001.1 GCF_003951975.1 Bifidobacterium dolichotidis | reverse complement strand
TGCACGTGAACAGTGTCTTCGTGTGCACTTTTCTCGGTTATCCGAGGAATCTGCATACGAAGCACTCGAAATCAAAGATTTTTGATGCTTACGTGCAAATACGTCGCATACCTGAGGATTATGCACGGGAAGGGTATCTTCGAGTGCCGTTTTCTCGGGTATATGTCGGGAGTGCACGTGAAGCGTGATTAATCCGGAATTTTGCCTCTATCTGTGCCATTTTGTCGGTTAATCGAGAAATCTGCACGTGAACAGTGTCTTCGTGTGCACTTTTCTCGGTTATCCGAGGAATCTGCATACGAAGCACTCGAAATCAAAGATTTTTGATGCTTACGTGCAAATACGTCGCATACCTGAGGATTATGCACGGGAAGGGTATCTTCGAGTGCCGTTTTCTCGGTTACCTGACGAGATGGCATAGGAGAGGACTAGGAGCAACAGAATAGTGCGAAGTAACAGTCAGTGATGGAGCTACTTGTGACGAATGCGTTGTTTAACGCCAGAGTTCATAATGCGCAGGGCGGTCTCATCGTTATAGAGCGGATTGACAGCCTCTTCGACTTTATCTAGGCAGCCGAGTGCATGGCATACATTGAGAAACGTTCGTAGACTTACGGTGTCATCGCCATTTTCTAGTTTGCTAATTGTGGCTACAGAGACACCAGCTCTACTTGCCATTTCTTGCGCAGTCATGCGTTGAGTTCGGCGCCAAACACTGAGATGTTTACCCATCTCTTTTGCAACTCTGCTGACCGTAAACATTTTTCGAGCAACCATATTGTTCTCCACTCTGTGCTGATCTTAATCACTTTGTGTTTTGAATACCGTGTTACGTCTTCAATACCGCGTTAAGTTTGTTTTTTCTAATTCAGCTATATTGGCTGATGCTTTTTATGGGGCTACGGTGATACTTCACCGAAAATTTGGCTCAGTAAAGCGATCCGTTCATTGATGATGTCGATTATGACGCGTCGCTGTTTTGCAGGAATACCGTATTGTTGCGCAATGTCATCAATCTGACGAACGGCTTCGATGTTGCGATGCACTATTGCAGCTGTTCGTTGTTTATCTATTCCTAGATATCGAGCAAATTCCAGCAGTGCATTTGAACGATCACCAGTGTTGGTACCGAGCAAATTTGTATCGAATGGTGCCTGCGTAAATTCAGGATTCAGGTCAAAAGCAGGAGCTAACGCCCATCCTGATGGGTAGCGCAAGAAGCCGATATTGCGCATATGGTCATCGGTGTTATTGATCAGCAAATTGAAACAGATCCTCGCGAATAGCTGCTCCTTATCTTCACCCCAATGAGCAACGAAGCTTAACATGAAGTCTGCTAAGTCAGCCCAATCAACGAGTGAAAGATCTGGACTGTGCAGCAAAGTATGTGCACTAAGATAGGGAATTCGTGGACCATTGAGCTGACTATTCACTCGGTCGAATCGTTCGAGGAGCAGCACATGATGATGATCAATAGTCAGCAATTGTGATTGTGGAACTGGAATACCAGCAATAGCAGCTACATCGAGTGCGGTTTTCTCCCATGCCACTACGTCATATTGATCGTACGGCTGCGGAAACTTAGCAATAAGTATTTTGGCGCCGTTACGAACAACTACTTTTGGACGTGATCCGCCCAAGGAACTACCACCTGCTTGTATGAGTTGGCAGACTTGTGTAGTAGTCGCTTCATTCTTGGACACTGACCAGACAGCATCGAATAGCGTTGAAAGTTGGGATTGCTGAGGGATTTCCTTGGTATTGAGGAAAGTGCTGTTTCCTTGTACAGCAAGTCTGAGATTTCCTTGACGTGCTATATCAATACCTTGACTAAGCAGGTCCCAATCATTAGTTGGTTCGTGAGATAAGTACTGGTCGCTGGGAAGGCATGCTCCTTGAGAAGGATTTCCGTGAAGTGGAGCTGCTCCAGAATTGCTGTTCCATTGCTGTGATTGGAGAGAGCGTTCCCAATAATCAGGGAGCTGATCTTGTAAGAATGATGGAATACCTTGGCAATGGTACAGCTGCGATCTCAGAGGGAAGTCTGGCGATAGCGCATAAGCATGCGGATCATGGAGGTAATCGGAATCGTATTGAAACAGTGTTGCAGGCTTCGAACTACTTCGAATAAGGTGTAGTGATCCTACTCGTCGCTGATCATCCGCCCAAATATCGAAGGCTTCATCACACATCGTTGGCCCCTGCAGCTCAGTCTTGAATCATCATTTGCATAACTCGTAATACCCAATTTTATAAGGTTTAAGCGCCATTACATCAATTATTGTAGATGTTACGTTCCACAGAAGAGCAAAGCATAGTGCTCGTATTGTGATAGTTCGTAGGCCAAGCGTATCGAGTGAAGTAGAGCCTAAAGAGGCTAAAGATACTGAAGAAAAATCGTGGGACAGGCGCGTGAAGTGAGGTGTATGAAGCTAGGATACATGAAACCAAACGTGTGAAGACGCTCGTTTAGGTAAAAGGAACTGCCGAGATGGTGTGGTGAGAATTCATGCATTTGGATTCATACCTGAGAATTCACGTACATGGGGTGTTCTTTTCAGTTGCGGGAGTAGTTCTCGTGCCACTAGCGAATAATCCGCAGCATGGCAAGGTTTTGGGCCTACGATTTCTATCAGAAACGCATGTTTTTCCGCCGCTTTACGGATGCTATGAACTTTGCGATTGAACCATTGTGAAATACGTGGAGTTCGTTCAACCATCAAACCGCAAAACACCAACGGCTTTCGGAATAATTTTGTGAAACAAATGTGTTGCATATATAGCAGCGTTTGTAGTTGCAACAGCACACGAGGTTACGGGATTAATCCGAGCTGAGTAGAGGCAAAGCAAGTTGCTAAAACCGCGGACATCGAACTCGATGTGAGCTAAAGAAATAGCGACGTAAGTGGCATTCAAGTGGAGGAGTGTTATGTCTGATCAGCAGTCTCGTGTGGAACAACTTGAAATCGATCGTGATGGTCTGAAGCTGCACACTGTTATTACGCGTCCAGCAACGAATGGTGCTCAGGACGTGCGTTACCCAGCAGTCATTATTTTGCATGGTCTGTTTGGTGACATGGGCTATTTGCCTGAAGACCTGCTGCCAGAGATTTCTGACAAGCTTGTGGCACAGGGCTTTATGACGGTGCGCTTTGACTTTGCAGGCCGTGGCGAATCCACCGGTATTCGCAATGGTTTCGATGCATTCAGCGAGATCGAAGACACTATTGCAGTACTGGAACACGTGCGTCAGCTTGAAGACGTCGAGTCGATTTCGCTGGTTGGCCACTCGTTCGGTGGTGCAATCGCAAGCATGGTGGCTGGTATGTATAACGACGTTATTCATACACTGGCACTGCTTGCACCTGCAGCAACAATGAAGGATGACGCAATGCATGGCAAGGTACTTGATGGTGAGTTTGACGCCGTGCATGTGCCAGATGAGATCGAAGTACCAAGCAAGAAGGCTTCGGTCACTGGTCGCTTCGCCCGCATTGTGCGCACGCTGCCAATCTACGAAATTGCTGGCCAGTTCAACAAGCCAACGCTGTTTATTCAGGGTCGTGACGATCAGGTACTTAAGTCGACGAGCGCAGCGAATAACTACGAAGAGGCAATGTCTCATTGCCAGGTTTCGCTGTACGACGATTTGGGCCATCTGTTCCGCGGAGCTCAACGTGAAGTTGCAGTCAACGAAGTCGTTGAGTTCTTGACGCTCAATAAGTAAAACCAGTAATATTCGCAGAAAATACTAGTTTTGAGCATCTAGGCAGGTATTAACCCCCATGCCTAGACGTTATAAATTAGTTCCTTACTGTTTACATCGAATTTATAGACTACGGGATTATGACGCAGACGAATTCTATGCAATCAACGCCAACGGCCGCAGCACAGGCTGTTACGGGAAGCGGCGAACTGGCGAAGCCGCTCGTGCAATTGAACCATGTTGAGAAGCACTTTGGAGCTCTCCACGTGCTCAAGGACATCAACCTGACCGTGAACAAGGGCGAGGTGCTCGTCATTGTTGGTCCTTCGGGCTCCGGAAAGTCGACGATGTGCCGAACGATCAACCGACTTGAGACGATCGACTCGGGTGAGATTTTGATCGACGGTGAGAAGCTGCCACAGGAAGGCCGCGCACTGGCCAAGCTGCGCGCGGAAGTCGGCATGGTATTCCAGTCGTTCAACCTGTTCGCAAACAAAACGATTCTTGACAACGTAACGCTCGCACCAATTAAGGTGCGCCACCGTAACAAGGTCGAGGCAGAGCGCGAGGCAATGGATCTGCTGGATCGCGTCGGCGTGGCTTCGCAGGCTAACAAGATGCCATCGCAGCTCTCGGGTGGTCAGCAGCAGCGCGTTGCAATCGCACGTGCACTGGCCATGCACCCAAAGGTCATGCTGTTCGATGAGCCAACTTCGGCACTCGATCCTGAGATGGTCAACGAAGTGCTTGACGTTATGGTCGAGCTCGCACACGAAGGCATGACAATGCTGTGCGTGACGCACGAGATGGGCTTCGCTCGCAAGGCAGCAGACCGCATCGTGTTCATGGCTGATGGTCAGATCCTCGAGCAGGATACGCCAGATGCATTCTTCGAGCATCCAAAGACTGACCGTGCTAAGGACTTCCTGTCGAAGATCCTGACGCACTGACGCACTGATGCACAGATGTACTGACGTGCTAATGCATTGATGCACTAACACATGGATGCACTGACGTGCTGACTACTGACTCAGCGGAACGCGATTAACGAGAGAAATCAATGAAAAAGAAGCATTTTGGAGCGCGCATCTTCAAGCGCATCGCAGCGGCTGCGATTGCAGCAGCCTGTGTGGTGTCGCTTGCAGCGTGCGGCTCAAATACTGCCAACGAAGAGAAAATTCGTATTGGCATTAAATTCGATCAGCCGGGCTTAGGCTTCAAGAAGTCGGGAACTTACGAAGGCTTCGACGTCGACGTGGCTCGCTACGTGGCCAACTATCTGGGCTACACCGATTCGCAAATCGAGTGGAAAGAAGCACCTTCGAAGCAGCGTGAAGCCATGCTGCAGAACGGTGACGTCGATATGATCTTCGCAACCTACTCGATTACCGACGCTCGTAAGCAGTCTGTCTCCTTCGCTGGCCCATACTTCGTGGCTGGCCAGGATCTGCTCGTGCGCAAGGACGACGATTCGATTAAGGGTCCTGAAGATCTAAACGGTAAGCGTCTGTGCTCGGTAACGGGTTCGACCTCGGCAGTGACCGTTAAGCAGAAGTTCGCCAACGAAGTGCAGCTCATGGAGCAGCCAAGCTTCGCAGAGTGCGCAACGGCTCTGTTCTCGGGCATTGTGGATGCAGTCACGACCGATGACATTATTCTGGCAGGTCTCGCAGCAAACGCTCGCGGCCGCCTCAAGGTTGTTGGCAAGCCATTCACCGAGGAGTACTACGGCGTTGGCATTAAGAAGGGCGACACGGAGCTCGCTAAGAAGATCAATGAGGCTCTGACTCAGATGATCGAAGACGGCAGCTGGGAGCGCGCTTTGAAGGACAACACCCGCGGTACGGGCTTCAAGCCAAACCCGAAGTACAACCCGCCAGTTCCATCGGAAGGGGAGTGACATGAACGCATTCGTTGAACTCTTCCAGAACTACGATGTGCTTGGCGCATTCTGGGTCAACATTGAGTTGACGCTGTGGAGCGCGCTGTTCTCTACGGTGTTGGGCGTGATCCTCGTCATGATGCGTATCAGCCCAATCAACTCGCTGCGCAGGGTTGCCGGCGCTTACGTCGAGCTGTTCAAGAACATGCCTCTGACGATCATCATGGTGTTCATGGTGCTCGGCGCATTCGCTCAGCTTAAGATCAGCTTCTCCAATAACTTCTCGACGAACTTCTTCTGGCTCGCCGTCACGGGTCTGAGCTTGTACACGGCTGCTTACGTTTGCGAGTCGCTGCGTTCGGGTATCAACACCGTGCCGCTCGGTCAGGCAGAAGCCGCCCGTGCGCTCGGCTTGAACTTCTTCCAGTCGGCCTCGCTCGTTATTCTTCCGCAGGCCTTCCGCGGTTCCGTCGCTCCACTCGGTAACACGCTGATCGCACTGCTCAAGAACTCGACTGTCGCCGCCGCGGCATCGGTCGCCACTGAAACTTCCTCACTGATGAGTGAGATGATCGAGTTCCGTCCGGATGTCATCATTCAGATCTTCTTGATTTTTGCAATCGGCTACGTGATCTTAATCATCCCGATTGGTGTGCTGACAACGTATCTGTCGAACAAGCTTGCGGTCAGGAGGTGACATGGCTAACTCAACTGGTGAATCCGTATTATTTGATGCGCCTGGTCCAAAGGGTCTGAAGCGTATTCGCATTGTGAACTGGATTGCAGCAGTCGTGTTTATTGCGATTGTTGTGCTGATCCTTATGCGTTTGCATAACCCACCTGACGGTGAGAATCAGCTCAGCTGGGAGTTGTGGAAGCCTGCTCTTGATGGCGAAGCCTGGGCTGACTTCTATCTGCCTGGTCTGTGGGCAACGATTCGCGCTTCGGCTCTGGCTGTTGTTGGCGCCGTGGTGTTTGGCCTCATTATGGGCGTTGGTCGTCTGCTGCCAAGCGTGATCATCCGCGGTATCTGCGGTCTGATCGTTGAGTTCTGCCGTGCAGTGCCTGTGCTGATTATGATGATCTTCTTCTGGCGCTGGTTCGCATTCATGGGTTGGAACAGCCCTTCGTACTGGGCAGTTGTTCTGGCTCTCGTGCTCTACAACGGTTCCGTGCTTGCTGAGCTCGTGCGCTCTGGCGTTGGTAACCTGCCAAACGGCCAGCATGAAGCTTCGGTTGCTCTTGGCCTGACTCGTACGCAGTCGTTGATGTATGTGGAAGTGCCACAGGCAATCTACGCAATGCTGCCAGCAGCTGTGACGCAGCTCGTCGTGGTGCTCAAGGATACAGCTCTCGGCTCGATCATTATGTACACCGATCTGCTGCAGGAGTCGCGTCGACTTGGCTCGATGTACTTCAACATTCTGCAGACGCTTGTTGTGGCTGCAATCGTCTACTTCATTGTGTGTGCAGCTCTTTCGAAGCTCGCAGAGTGGCTGCCACAGCGTATGCAGAAGCGTACGATGGGTCCAACCGAGGCAGAGCCAATTGCTCCAATCGCCATTATGGATCCTTCGAACGTGAACCAGATTGCAGTGGCTCAGGAAGAGACGCCACTTGGTGGTAACCAGCGCATCTACCACGTGCACCACCGCGGTACGAACGCCAGCATTCATCACTGGCGCCAGACGCGCTACACGCAGGGCTTCGATGAGACGCATCCAGAAACCCAGCACATTGTGCAAACGGCAAGGAATCGCAGCTACCCAGAACCAAGCGGTTCCGCCAAGCTGGTCAACCATCCAGATGCAGTGCAAAACACTGACTCTGAGGACAAGCCAACTGAGAACTGATCTGCGCGGTAGCTCATTCGGTTGGTTCGCAAAGTTGATTGACTAGCGTCTGCAAATCTAAAAGGTTGAAAGCTCGACATGTACCTGTTGCATGTCGGGCTTTTTGCATTGATGGGTGTTTTTCCTTAGCCGTATCTGCTGCTGTACACCTGTGTGATCCGCAGTACCAGCACATATGCATGTTTTGCCTCGTAAAACCTGCCGTCGCACACTCAACTCGATTTGAAAATGTGAAAGAGTGTGTTTTGCTCCTGAGAAGAGTTGAAAATAAGCCAATACAACTTAGTCCAGCACACTCTTTCACAAATCATTGTTGAGTTGGGTGTGCGGGTACACACTCAACTCAGATCACAACTGTGAAAGAGTGTTTTTCCTCTATTTAAATTGGCCTTATCTCAAGGATCTGCCATGCAGCCACACACTCTTTCACAATTCGCATGAGAGTTGAGTGTGTGAAATCTCTAAAACTTAGTATTTGAAGTTTTCGCTATGCGGCGTATTTCGGAAATTCACAGCAAACCGCGTCACAATCGGCCCTATGGCAAAGAATGGCGAGGCAAAGCAAAATATTGCGAAGAAGCTCAAGAAGGTTGAAAAGAAGCTTGCGCTTGCAAATAGTATGACTGATGTTGCACAGCGTTTAACAACTGCAGCAAAAGCAAGCGAGATCTTAAGCTCGGTATTTACAGAACCACCAGCTCAGCGACTGCTGTTCCGTCCTAATGAAACAGAGCTGCGTACCATTGATCCGGGTTCAACACCTGGCTTTACTGGCACGAAGAAGGAATGTCAGCAGTTCATTGATTTAAGTGCCATGGAAATTGAGCGCTACCAGCAGATGATGTATGCCAATGGAACACGAGGTGGCATGCGTCGAGTGCTGATCATTCTGCAAGGCATGGATGCCTCGGGTAAGGGTGGCATTGTTAAGCACGTGTTCTCGCAGGTCAATCCAATGGGCGTGCATTATCACGGTTTTGGTGCACCAACTGCATTGGAGAAGAGTCATAACTATCTGTGGCGCATTCGCAAGGAATTGCCGAACCCAGGTTGGATCGCTATTTTCGATCGCTCGCAATACGAAGACATTGTGATGCCTCGCGTATATGGCACGTTGCCGGAGAAGCAATGGCGCGCTCGCTATAAGGAGATTAACGAGTTCGAGTATAAGCTGGCACAATCAGGTTGTGCCATTCTGAAGTTCTATCTGGTTTCCAGTAAAGAGGCACAGCGTCAACGCTTCTTGAGTCGTCTTGATGATCCTCGCAAGTATTGGAAGTTTGATCCAAGCGATCTGGATGCTCGCGAACGTTGGGATGATTACATGGATGCTTGGCAAGATGTGTTCGAGCAAACGAGCACCTCGTGGGCTCCATGGTATTTGATTCCAAGTGATCAGCGCTGGTATTCGCGCATGGTTGTTTCTGAACTGCTGCACAATACGATGAAGAATTTCAACCTCACTTGGCCAACGCTCGATGTTGATCGCAAAGATATTCTTGCAAGGCTAGGGGAGTAACAGTTTAATTTGCACAATCTAGGTAAGCATGAAGATTGCAAACTAGGGTGCTTTTGTATACAATAGTATACTATTGTATACAAAAGCACCCTAGGTGCACAGATTCAGCTAATCCATAGGAGTGTGACGATATGGGCAGTACAGTTATGTCGTTTCGTATTGATGAAAAAACTAAGAACGAAATGGAATCCGTGTGTGATCAGCTGGGTATCTCTGTGAGCTCGGCATTCGGTATTTATGCCAAGAAAGTAGCTAGGGAAAAGCGAATCCCATTCAGTCTTGATCTCGAGGAACCAATAAGTCCTGACGAAAAAGAGAAAATCGTGAATGATACTTTGCAAAAATTGCTTGATGAACATTCAGGCCTTTGGGAGGCACTCGCTCGCGAGGATCAGCAATGATACGTGTGAACTATGAAGAAGTTCTTCATATTCATGATGAATTAATTAGACGATTCGGTGGTAGCTTTGGGTTACGTTCTGAATCGTCTTTACGTGCTGCAGTAGATCAACCTTATCTATCTTTTGAGGGCAAAGATTTATATCCGTCAATTATCGATAAAGCAGCATGCCTAGGATTTGGCATTATCCAATCCCATGCTTTTGTGGATGGAAATAAGCGAACTGGCGGTATGTGTGCCATGATGCTTCTCTCAATTAATGGAATTTCCTTTAGCCCTGACGATCAAGAATGGCGAGACGTCTTATTGTTGGTTGCTTCCAACAAAATGAACCGCGATGAATTTAACAAGTGGCTGCATGCAGCGGTTGAATAATTACATTATGATCTTTTTGTGTTACAAATTCATCGCGGTCTTTTTGTATTTTTTAATTGAGCGGTCAACTTAGAGAGTGGCTAAACTCGTGAACCGTTAGATCTTAAATATTTCCGACGTGGTAATCGAAGAACACGACTTCACCAGTACGCTGCGTTTCATCGAGATCAATTGTGCCGGTAATAGCCCAATCGTGGTCACCATCGGAATCGTCAATAATCTGACGAACCTTCCACGAGTGCTCCGAGATCTCATTGCGCTCATCAAGGATGAACCATTCACCACTACGAGCATGCTGATCAATACCAACATATTCGTGCTCATCGTAGTAGTCGTCGAGCAAATCATCCCACTCGTGAGGACCATAACCGTATGGCTTATCAAGAGCACCGAGTGTATCAACGTCCTCCAAATCCATAAGCTGCACACGACGCCACATAGCGTTACGTACGAGCACAGTCAGACCACGACGATCCTCAACAACAGCCTCAGCTGCGCTAGGAGCCGCCAGATTCACAGCAGCTTCAATATCGGAGTTGTCGGCGTTCTCCCATTCATCCATTAACGAGGAATCGATAGAGCGCACGACCAAGTGCAGCCAAGAAATAATATCCTGCAGCTCATCGTTACGCTTCTCTGGCGGAACCGTGTAAGCCAAAGCACGGTAAGCATCAGACAGGTAACGCAGCAGCGTACCTTCAGAACGAGCAATGTTGTAACGAGCAATATAACCCGTGAAGTCAGAAGCCGTCTCGACCATGTCGCGTACAACTGACTTAGGGCTCAGCCAATAATCATTAGCCCAAGGCATGTCCTGACGATACTGCGTAAACGCAGCAGTCAACAGCTCTTCCAAAGGCTTTGGATACGTAATATCCTGCAAGCGTTCCATACGCTCGTCATAATCCACGCCATCAGCCTTCATCTCACTCATGGCCTTATCACGAGCCTGGCGCTGCTGAGCACGCAGAATCTGAGGCGGATCATCAAGCGTTGCCTCAACCATCGAAATAACATCCAATGCATAAGTTGGCGACTCAGGATCCAACAGTTCCAAAGCAGCCAACAGGAATGGACTCAATGGCTGGTTCAAAGCCAAGTTATCTGGCAACTCAACATTCAAGTAGTAGTTGAGATGACCATCTTCGTCGCGCTCAGTTTCAATCACATCAGTGTCAAACAGCGTATCGAAGATCTCAATAGCACGCTGATGCAGCTTAGCCTTTTCCTCGCTCGTCTGCGACGAGTTATCAATCAGACGACGCACGCGCTCGCGAGCATCGCCGCCCTGCATAACCATGTTGAGCACAAGCGAATGCGTAATCTGCAGATGAGGCTTCAACGTTTCTGGCTCAGCATCAATTAGCTTGTCAAACGTCGACTCGTTCCAAGGTACAAAGCCCTCAGGAGCCTTCTTACGCTTGACCTTCTTGAGCTTCTTTGGATCGTTGCCAGCCTTTGCCAGTGCGCGCTCGTTCTCAATCTCAAACTCAGGAGCCTCAGCAATAACCAAGCCCTCAGTATCGAAGCCCATACGACCAGCACGGCCTGCAATCTGATGGAACTCACGAGCACGCAGCTTACGCACACGGTTGCCATCGAACTTCGTCAGTGCCATCAGCACGACTGAGTGAATTGGTACGTTAATACCAACACCCAGCGTATCGGTGCCGCAAATCACTGGCAGCAATCCCTGCTGTGCCAGCGTCTCAACCAAGCGGCGGTAACGAGGCAGCATACCGGCATGGTGAATACCAACACCTGTACGCAGCAAACGATGCAAAATCTTGCCGAATGCCGTAGTGAACTTGAAGCCCTTAATAGCCTCAGCAATAGCCTCACGCTGCTGCTTATTCGAAACACCAGAGTTTGCTAAAGCCTGTGCCGAATCCAGAGCAGCATCCTGTGAGAAGTGCACTACATAAATTGGCGTATCGCCACGGTTGAAGGCCGTCTCAACAGTCTTCTCGAATGGTTCCTTCGTGTATTCGAAGGTCAGTGGCACTGGGCGAGGAGCGTCCGAAATCACATCCACGTCGTGGTCAGTCATCTGCTCAAGCTTGTCAGCAATACGATCCACATCACCAAGCGTTGCACTCATGAGCAGGAACTGCGTATCAGGCAGCGTCAGCAGTGGCACTTGCCAAGCCCAACCACGCGAAGGATCGCCATAGTAATGGAACTCATCCATAGCCACGCAACCAATGTTCGCTCGACGACCCTCACGCAGTGCTTGGTTTGCCAGAATCTCTGCCGTGCAGCAAATAATCGGTGCATCAGCATTAATATGCGAGTCGCCAGTAATCAGACCAACATTTTCGCGGCCAAAAACATCAACAAGATCAAAGAATTTCTCAGAAACCAGTGCCTTAATTGGAGCCGTATAATATGCGGTTCGCCCCGTGCACAGCGCTTCGTAGCACATGCCCAACGCCACGAGCGACTTACCCGAGCCCGTAGGCGTATTTAAAATCACATGATTTCCAGCGAGCAGATCAAGAATTGCCTCCTCCTGGTGAGGCCATGGCTCAATATGCTTCGTGCGTTCAACCCAGTCAAAGAAACGCTCGTAAATCTCATCTGAGTTCAATGGCAAGTCGCGCTCAGGCGGCACGAGCGCAGCCAGCGAACCGTAGCCCTCTGCAGTTGCGTTATTTTCCGCCGTCTCACTCATCGCTGTCCCGTCCTTTTCGCCCGCTTCATTCTTCGTCGACATTCTATTTATTTCTGCTTCTACGTCTGTACGTGCTCGTTGTACTCTACGCAGTACCATACGAAAACTCAGTCTAGTAGCAATGCATTAAGTACGCGATGCTTCGGCGAGCGGCACAGTACAATAGGCACCATGGCAACGGGTGTGGATTTAAAACCAATCATTACTGAGACGCTTTATATTGACAATGAAGAAGAGCTTAAAGCTGAGTTGCGCGAAAGTGCAAAAAATGAATTTCGTAAAAGGAATAAATTACAGTTTTCTGCAGAGGAGGAGAACTCAGTATCTGCTCTAGAAAACAAATTTGCACAGTATGTGATGGATTATCCAGTTGTATATATCGTTCACAAAGATGTGGACGGAGAAAATGGAAAACAATATGAAGTTTATGTTGGAGAAACCAACGATATCATCAATAGAACAAGACAGCATATTCTTCAAGATGTCAAAACTATGAGCTCATGGAGCGATTTTCAGAAAATCTGGAGTAAAAATGGTGGTCATGCATCCCAATATGTTATTGCTGATCAATTATTTAATAAGTCACTGACGCTTGATATTGAGAATAAATTAATCCAATATCTACTTTCAGTGAAAAGTGTTAGGCATATATATAACGGCCGTACTAACCCTCAGGGTAATTACTATACTCAGGATAAATTCGATAAAATCTTTACTGAGATTTGGCGGAATCTTAATAAGCGAGATTCAATTTTATTTCCGGCAGAGAAGATAATTCTTGATTCTGCATTATTCAAAGCATCGCCTTTTCATCAGTTGAGTGAGGAACAATGCGAAGCAGAAAACCAAATTCTTCAAATTGTTAATGAGGTGAGAAGTAATCGGGATAATAATCTCTCAACGCTTGTTCTTGTCTCGGGGGCAGCAGGTACTGGAAAGACTGTTCTTTTAAGTCATCTATTTTATAATCTGATGCAAGAAATTAAGGATGAGAAAGCGTCATCTAAGTCCAGCGATACTGGATGGATGAACGGGGGAAGTTCGCTTCTTCCAGCTTATATTGCTGTTAAACAGGATCAACAGCGTGTGGTTTATGATCAGATTGCGACTAGGCTTCGTTTGCAGAAGAAAAACGGCACTGTTGTTTTAAAGCCAACTACGTTTATAAATCAAGCCCAAAAGCTTCTTGGAATCAAGCCTGGTAAAGCAGGGGAAAAAGGGCAACCATCACCGCGGCCTGTATCTGATGTTGTGCTTGTTGATGAAGCTCATTTGTTACTTACGCAGGGTAATCAAGGATACCGTGGCGATAATATGCTTCTTGATTTGTTGCGTTATGCCAAAGTTGTTATTGCTGTTTATGATCCTAGACAGGTGCTTGAGTCCTCACAACGATGGATTGATAAGAAATCTTTCGGTATCTTAACTGGTGAGAATCAGGAGAATTCGCCAAGATATGGTCAGCGTGAAGTTGTTGAACTAGGTGGAGAAACGATTAACTTCATGCGAATTAAGCTTAACCAGCAATTTCGTATGGCTGCGAGTGACGATATATTGCATTGGTTTGAAGCATTTACTGAGCAAGGCTTGATCAAACCGATCCCAGTTGATCCGGGTGAGCCAAATACGCATATCTCAAATAACTCGAAAAATATGTGGAAACGTGAGCCTTATCAAATTCATATTTGTTCTTCTCCTTGGGAAGTTATGAAACATATTCGTGAGAAGAATGAAGATGGATTGTCTGATAATGGTTTATCAAGAGTTGTGGCAACATACGATTGGAAGTATGTTGGCGTTAAAAATTCTAAGGAAAAGCCGGTAACCCCTGACGGAAAATGGGATGTGGAGTTATTTAGGCATGCTGATAATCAATGGTATATGGTGCCGGCTGAAGGCTTTAATGGGCAACGTGGCTATAACTCAAAGTGCGAAGACTGCAAGTATTTCTGTTTTCCTTGGAATTACGAGCTGGAAGATACGCCTGAGGAAAAGGAATACAAACGTCTCCAGGGTGAACAAGCTTGGGCGGAGAAACCTCATACTATTAATGAGATTGGGTCGACATATTCAATTCAGGGCTTTGACCTGAACTATGTTGGTGTGATTTTAGGTCCCTCTATTGGCTATGACAACAAGCGGAAGCGGATTGTAATACATCCTGAATTTAGTAAAAAGAAGAATGCCATCCAAAAGAAAGAAAGTCGTTATGATTTTTCAACGGAAAACCTTTTAAATGAACTTAATGTGCTAATGACTCGCGGTGTTCATGGCATTTATTTATTTGCTGTAGATCAAGATCTACAGAGGGCCTTAGAAGAGGCTGCGCAGAATGGTACCAGTGACACCTTATTCTGATGCAATTATACTATCGAACATCTGTTCGACAAGTCTGGAAGGCGTGACTACAATGGCGACTAGGCGTCTGGAGGGGTCATGGAACAGGATTTATTTGCAGCATCAAGCGCACCAGAAGAAATGGTGCGTCCTTTAGCAGTACGAATGCGCCCACAGACGCTTGATGATGTTATTGGTCAGCAAAAAGCATTGGCACATGGTTCGCCATTGCGTCGTTTGGCTGATCCTGCATCGCTTGGTTCACTGACTGCGCCAAGCTCGATTATTCTGTTTGGCCCTCCAGGAGTTGGCAAAACAACGCTGGCCACGATTGTCGCCAAGCAGTCGGGTAGGGCGTTTGAAGAACTCTCCGCTGTGACAAGCGGTGTGAAAGATGTTCGCGCAGTACTGTCTCGCGCGCATGAACGCCTTGTTTCTACAGGACAAGAGACAGTTCTTTTTATTGATGAGGTGCATCGTTTCTCAAAATCGCAGCAAGATGCGTTACTGCCAAGTGTTGAGAATCGTGACATTACATTTATTGCGGCTACGACCGAGAACCCAAGTTTCTCGGTGATTAAGCCATTACTGAGCCGTTCTGTGGTAGTCAAGCTTGAGTCACTCAATCATGATGAGCTCGAACAAGTGGTTCGTAGAGCAGTCGTCAGCGAGCACGGTCTTGCTGATTCGGTTGCTATTACGAATCAAGCTGTCGATGACATTATTCGCATGGCCGGAGGAGATGCGCGTAAGTCATTAACGATTCTCGAGGCTGCAGCTGGCGCATTAGAAGAAGATAGCAACGTAAAGACTAGTGCGGTAAAACAATCTGACAATGCGAAGACTAACGCAGGAAAGCAATCTAGTAACGCGAAGACTGGTAAGAACAAGAAAGCCAGTGACGCAAAACCAGAAATCACTCCTGAAATCGTGGCGCAAGTTATGGATACCGCAACGATTCGCTACGACAAGCAGGGTGACGATCATTACGACGTGGCCTCAGCGTTTATTAAGTCGATGCGCGGCTCGGATGTAGACGCGAGCCTGCATTACCTGGCTCGCATGATTCGAGCGGGAGAAGACCCGCGATTTATTGCGCGACGCATCATGATTGCTGCAGCAGAAGAAGTCGGCATGGCCGCACCACAAATTCTGCAGGTAACGGTAGCCGCTGCACAAGCAGTAGCCCTCGTCGGCATGCCAGAAGCACGACTTATTCTGGCAGAAGCAGTCGTGGCCGTAGCAACCGCCCCGAAATCAAACGCAACCTATATGGCCATTAATCAGGCGCTCGCAGACGTTGATGCAGGCAAAGTTGGACCAGTGCCGCTGCACATTCGTAACGCTCCTACGAAACTGATGGAATCGTGGGGCAATCACGACGGCTATATTTACGCGCACGATGTGCCGGGTGCTGTGGCAGCTCAGCAGTACATGCCAGACGAGCTCGATGGTACGGAGTATTACCATCCGAATGATCGTGGATACGAGCGTGAAATTGGACCACGCTTGGATAGAATCCGCGATATTTTGCGCCAACATAAGTGATGGCGCTTGGCGAACGCTGAGTAGGGAAGTCGGCGCTATTCAAGGCGATGTACTGAGCTGAAAAATGTCCAGTATAGCGTTGTACATTCAGTAACGGTTCGAATACGGACTGAATGATTCCACTCTATTTTTGCTGCGCGAAGCTATGCGCTCGGGTGGACTATGTCTGATTCGAGCGGACGAAACCCGACGATCGGGCAATTCGTGCGCGGTATGCGCACATCGAGAGAGGCGAAATACGCAACATATGGCACAAACAACCTCAACACTGTCCATGAAAAGTGCCGAAACTGAAGAAGAGGTCATGGACGATCTTGCTTACGAAGTAGAGAACGAAGAGGCTCAGGCATCGCATGACGCTGATGAAAAGGTTCCTAGCTTCCTGATTGGATCTATTGTCGCTGTCGGTTCGCTGGCATTTATCGGTATTTTGACCGAGACGGTTATGACCGTGCTGTTCCCATCGCTGATGCAGGAATTCGGCGTTGATACGGCAACTGTGCAGTGGGTCACGACGATTTACATTCTTGTGGTTGGCGCTATTATGCCAATTTCTAGCTTCCTGAAGCGCCGCTTTACGTCGAAGTCACTGTTCGTGTTCGCATTGGCCACGGCTGTTGTTGGCCCAATCATTATTTATTTCTCGAGCGCCTTCTGGATGGTGCTCGCAGCTCGCGTCATTCAGGGTATTGGTGCAGGTATTGCAACGCCTCTGATGATGAACATTATTCTGGAACAGTCACCACGTTCTAAGGTCGGTCGACTCATGGGCGTTGGTTCACTCGTCATTACTGTGGCTCCAGCAATTGGTCCAACTGTGGGCGGTGCGCTGACACAGGTGATGTCGTGGCGCATGGTGCTGCTGCTGACGATCCCAATCCTGCTTATTATTTCGCTGCCGCTGGGCTTGAAGAACATTCGCCAGATGGTGGCTCCAACTGACGCTACGCTTAACGCCGTTGGCTTCATCTCTATTGTGTTGGCTCTGGTCGGCTTGGTGCTCGGTGTCAACCAGCTTGGCTCCGGTATCTCGCATGTGGTGGCCGGTAGTGCTGCTGCAGCACAGCTGATTATTGGCGGCGTTGCCTTCGTTATTGGTCTGGCTGCGCTGCTGCTGTTCGGCGTCTCGTCACGTCGTTCGTTCTCGCCACTGCTGCGCTTGGGCTGGTTGCGTGATCCAATCTCGCTGCTGCACGTGCTGCCATATCTGCTCATGCCAATGCTTGGTATTGGCTTCGGATACGTTATTACGAACTTGGGTCAGCTCGGTATGGGTTGCTCGGCTCTGGTTTCCGGTCTGCTTGTGCTACCGGGTGCCTTGATTGGTGCATTCTTTGCTCCAGTAGGCGGTATGCTCTATGACCGCTTCGGCGCACGTGGCCCAATTCTGATTCCAATGAGCTTCTCGCTGCTGGCACTCGTGTTCATGTTCGTGTTCGCTCGTACGCTCTCGCCATTCGGCCTTGCATTCCTGTACTTCGTGTTCGGTCTTGGCTATTCGCTGAGCATCTCGAACATTATGACCGACGGTATTGCGGGTATTCCGCCTCAATTCACGACTGATGGCACTGCAGTGTTCCAGACGTCGTTGCAGATTGGTGGCGCATTCGGTATGACGATCTTCTCCACGATTATTGCTGTGGCACAGGCTGGTCACGGTGTGGAAGGAACTGCCGATTACGCACAGGCCACGATGGTTGGCGGTATGTGGGTGTTCGCCACGATGATCCTGATTGCACTGGCTGCAATGATCTGCTTGTTCGTGGCATTCCGCATGCGTGCGAAGCGCAATGGTGAAGCAAGCTTGGAGCACGGTATTACCGATTGATCTGATCGCAGATTGATTGAATCCAGATGAGTTGATCACGGATTGATCTCATTGATATTGAAGAAGCCCATCACAGGTACGATGTGATGGGCTTCTTTTTCTACACACTACAGCATTACAAAACATAGGGGGCATGTTCAAATGCATTGTTACCGTTTACTACGCGGTGACAATGCATAGCTTACTGAACGCAAAGTTACTGATGCAATGGCCTCGTGTGAAAGTTAAGTGTGTATTGCGCGGCCTAACTGACAAGCGAGCGTGCTCAGACCAACATGGCGCGCAGCACAGCAACGCTTTCACCAAGCAATGCAATATCTTGCTGCATATACGAGTGACGCACGTTGATTTTGCCGAGGAAGTCGGAATCAACAGTAGAGTTCACTGCATAATCAACTGAGGCTAAGAACACATTGTCAATAACATCTGGCTCACCAGAAATGACGATGTCACTAATACCAGCCATAGCCGCTGGCATAGCAAGCGTCTGGCCGAGCAGCGTTCCCGCCTGCGTCAGAATGCGATCACGCCTTGAAGGATCAGCATCAAGCTGACGATGCAGCGAAGGAATCGACGTCATAGTTTCTAAGCAGCCGCGCTTACCGCACGTGCACATAGGACCGCGTTCATCAACGGAAACATGGCCAATTTCACCAGCTGAATAGTGGCTGCCAACAATAATCTTGTCGTCAATAAGCATGGCCGCACCAACACCGCGAGCAATGCGCACAAAAATCATATTGGCGCTGCTCTCGCCATACTGGCGTTCAGCAAGAGCTGACACATTAGCGTTGTTATTAACGAGCACAGGCGTATTAGTCAGCTCCTCAAGCTGCTGAGCCAGTGCCACATTTTCCCAACCAATGTTTGGAGCCTTGAGCACAACGCCATCAGCATCAACAGTGCCAGGGGAGGCAACACCAATGCCCAGCAGAGGAGCGGTCAGTTGGTCCTTTAATGCCATGCACAAATCGGCAATTGGCTGGACTTCAAGCTTGTCTTCTACATCAATAGGAATATCAACGCGCTGCACGAGCTGGCCAGTCAAATTGGTAATAGCACCAGACAGCACCGATGGCTGTGAAATATCAACGGTAATAATTTGACGAGCATCAGGATTGAGCTTGAGCATAATAGCTGGCTTGCCGCGGCCGCTCGAAGAACGAATGCCCTCTTCAATAACGAGTCCATCGTCAATCAGAGAAGATACGACGCTTGATGCGGATGACTTAGACAATCCGGTGATTTTAGCAACATCGGCACGGCTCATCTGCTGATGAGGATAGAGCAAATGCAGCACTGCTCGACGATTGCGCTTACGAATATCTTCAGGAGTAGCAACAGTTACACTCAGTGTCTCGGAAGTGCCGAGGCCTTGAGTCACATGTTGCTCGGTTGGCTTGGAAATCATTTGATGTTCCTTGTTCTACTGGTCACGATCCACATCTGTTGTTCAACATACGCGCGTAAGGCGAAGTCCTGAACAAATGACGGATCGATTGAAGGCTATTAGTTCCAAAAGTTGAGAGCTCTTACTTCACTGCGCCATTGACGTTCCCCTGTCCGATTCGTTGTTGAACAATCATGAAGAAAATGACAACTGGCAAAGAGAACAGCACCGATGCTGCCATCTGTGCACCCACATCAATGCCCGTTGGCGTCGAGAACGAAGCCAACCAAACCGGCAATGTGTAGTGGCTCTGATCCTTCATGAACGTATAGGTCAGCAGATAGTCATTCCACGAATGAATAAACGCAAACACCGACGTAGAAATAATGCCTGGAGCAGCCAGCGGGAATGTAATATGCCACAGAATCTGCCACTCATTCGCACCCTCAACACGAGCCGATTCGAACAAACTCATTGGCATCGCAAGGAAGAATCCTCGCATATTCCAGATAGAGAAGGGCAGAATCATCGCTACGTAGGCAATGATGAGACCAACATAAGTATCAAGCATGCCGAAACGGTTGAACACAATAAATTGAGGGATCAGCATAGCTGTACCCGGAATCATCTGGACGGCCAGAATGATGATCATCAAAACTCGCTGCCCACGGAAGCGGTACATCGTCAGGGCCGCGCAGGCGAGGAAGGCCACGAGTACTGAGACGACAACCGTGACGAGCGTAACGATTGTGCTGTTCGTCAGCGACGTGAGGAACGTGCGCGACTTGAACACTTCGGCAAAGTGATCGAGTGAGAAACGCTGCGGCCAGAACGTTGGCGTATCTTCAAGCACACCATTGCGTGGCTTGAACGCGGTGTTGAGCATCCAATAAATAGGGAAGACCCACGCAATAATAAAGACAATTGCCAGAACGCGGACGGTCCAACGACGACGATTCGTAGTCATTTCAGACCTCCTTTCCGGCCTTGAACATGCGACGTAAATAGACACCGGTTAGCGCGAGCAACAGCACCGTAGTGATCATGCTGATCGCAGCGCCGCGGCCAATATCAAAACTGACGAACGCCTGGCGATACGCGTAAATACCAACAGTTGCCGTCGCATCATTCGGACCGCCCTGCGTGAGCAGCCAAGTCTGATTGAAAATATTGAAATCCCAAATCGTTGAGAGCACACCAATAACAATGAGCTGAGGCGAGAGCAGCGGCACCGTAATGCTCCAATACGAGCGGATCGGGCCGGCGCCATCAAGCGACGCCGCTTCCAAATAACTCGAGTCCAGCTGCGACTGCGCGGCGTACACAGTAATTGCAATGTACGGCACAGCCTGCCAGATCACGAGCAGCCAAATGCAGACGAACGCGAGCACAGGATTCGTAGTCCACGAAAGATTGCGCACGTCACCGAACATCTGCAGTTGCGACAGCATCCAATTGATAACGCCATAACCAGGCTGGAACATCCAAGCGAAAATCAGCGCAGACGCGACGTTCGGCAGAGCCCAAGCCAGCACGAGTGCGATAGAAACGAGTGTGCGCAACACGGAACCGAGACGCGTCATCATCTGAGCAACGCCCATGCCCAGTAGCATGCTCGTGGCGACGAGCACAGCCGTGAACACAATCGTGATGCCCAGCGAATACAGGAACTGCGAGCTCGTAAATACTTGCGCGTACTGCTTGAAACCGACGAGATCGAATTCGCCCGTGAACAGCGACCGCATATTGAAGTTCGTCAGCGATGCGATGACGAGCATAATGAACGGGATCACCACGAGCAGCGCAATAATAATGCACGCTGGCAGCAGCATCATCGCAGGGAGACGGTGCGATGGTTGTGCTGATTTAGGCTGTGGTGATTTCAGCTGCGGTGAAGCTGGGTGTGCTGGAGTTGTCTGAACTGATTGCTCAGCAGTGCGGGTCGTCTTCAATCCTGTATTCATCATGCGAGCCCCTCATTCTTTGAGAACACTGCATTGGCAGTGGCGTCGAACGAAGCAGCAGCCTGCGCAATCGACGACTTACCCTCAGCAACCGTGGCAAACAAGTTCTTCAGCGAACCGTCGCCCTCGAGCGTGGACCAACCCACAACTGCAGGAACGGCCTGCGAATGCTCGGCAGCCTCAAAGAAACCGCGCTGAATAGGACTCAAATCCTTGCCATTCAGGAACTCATGCAGCAGTTCCTCGCTGTTTGGCAGCCAGCCGTCATGATTGACAATCCACTTGCGCTGGATCTCATCG
Organism: Bifidobacterium dolichotidis; assembly: GCF_003951975.1. Classification (GTDB taxonomy): domain Bacteria; phylum Actinomycetota; class Actinomycetes; order Actinomycetales; family Bifidobacteriaceae; genus Bifidobacterium; species Bifidobacterium dolichotidis. The sequence continues at coordinate 988,506 of NZ_QXGM01000001.1, read as the reverse complement.
TTCGTGGCCGACTCAATCCACTTCATCGCAAGCGACGCATGATTACTATGTGCCGGAATAGCCCACACCGAGCCAGCCATAACGCTTGGCTGCACTCCGCCTGACACATTCGGCATAGGGAACGTTGCAATATCCTCAGGCTTCAACGTCTCGGAAATTGACAGGATCTTCGAAACCGTTGCCGAATTCCACATAATTGCCGACGTCTTACCTTGCGCAAATATCTGCGCCATATCTGGATTATTCGTTTCCGCAGCGCGAGACGCGACTGACGAAAACTCATTCTGGAACGCCTTCCACTGCTCAAGTCCCTGCTCAGAAGCCTTCGAGCTCATGGAAGCCTGCCAGTGCATGCCATCGCGCACAGCAGCATTACCGCCCGCGCCCCACACAAACTGCAGGCCCGCGAACCAGTTACGACCAGGCAAATAGAACGGGCAGAACGAACTCGAATTACCAAACTGGCGCTGCACCGTGCGCAAGTCCTCGGTTAATTCACTAAATGTACGAGGCATGGCCGTAATGCCAGCCTGCTGCCACATCGCCTTATTGACGATGACGGCGCGCGTAGCACCAAACGCTGGAACGCCATACGTATTGCCGTCAAACTGCGCCGAATCGGCAAGACCAGGAATCCAGTGATTACCGTTAGCTAACGTTTGCGTAAACGAGCTCAGGTCAAGCAGACCGCCATTCGCTGCAAAATCAGCGATTTTCGTGTTACCAACATCAATAACATCAGGTGGATTGCCCGTTGCTAGGGCAGTGGTGAGTTTGGTTGCAATGCCGTCCCATGGCTGAATTTGCACGTTAACTTTGGCGCCAGTAGTGTGTGTGAACTTGGTATTGATGGCGTCGATAGTTTGCTGCGAAAGGTCATCCTGCATAATCCAAACTGTGAGCTCGTTCGCTGAACTTCCGGCACGCTGCGCTGGTGCACCAATCGAGCATCCGGTCAAGAGCGTGAGTGAGCAAACACATGCTGAAACGATTGAGGCAATACGACACCATGACTTACGAAAAGTCGTATGCGAAGCACGCGTCATGTGGTCTCCCTTCTTCGCCCTGGTGCTCGATCATCGTTGATCACTTGGCTGCCGACGTTGGCAAGCAGGGCGTTTTCAACGTGTTCTCATTGTATCCGTTGAAGTTCGTTCTGATTTCATATTAGTACGTGCTGCGTACTTAATGGGACGACGTGTCGTTTTGTCTGTTTCTGCTGATTTTTTCTCTTAATTTCTGTTAAACACGCCGAGTAACCGCTGTAATTCCAATGGGTAAGACCTTACTGGGGGTGCCGATTTGCAAATTCTTCACAACAGTCTTACCGTGAAAAACGTGGCCAACGATGGCCTGATTTAAGAAAACTAAACGAACTAAATGATTCAGCGTTGAATCGTGACATAGGGAAGCAAAATGACTCATAACATTTTTATGACATTCCTTGCTGATAAGCTCGCGCCATTCGGCGAGAAGGTCGCAAAGCAGCGACATTTGAAGGCTTTGCGAGAAGGCGTGCTTATGGCAATGCCACTCGTGCTCATTGGTTCTATCTTCACTCTGATTGGTAGTTTCCCAATTGAAGCCTGGACCAAGTGGATGCAAGAGCACGGTCATCTTGATACCACGCTCAACACTTTGGCTAACAATTCGTTCGGTCTGATTGCATTGGTGACTTGCTTCGGCATTGCATACCGACTGGCCGAGTCCTATGACACCGATGGTCCATCCTCTGGTGTGCTCGCATTGGGTGCATTCCTGCTCGTGACGCCACCAATTCAGAACAAGGACGGCGCTTTCGGCATTCCTTATGGCATGCTCGGCGGCAAGGGCCTGTTCACGGCAATTGTTGTGGCCTTCATTTCTGCAGAAATCTATCGCCAGTTCATTCAGCACAAGTTCACGATCAAGATGCCAAAGAGCGTGCCAGACGTTGTGGGCCGTTCGTTCGCAGCGCTGGTTCCAGGCACTGTTATTTTGGTGCTGTTCGCAGTAATCTCTCGTATTCTCGAGGCTACGGGCATCGGCAGCCTGAACAACCTGCTTGCTCTGATCGTTGGTACGCCACTGGGCTTCATTGGTGCAACGCTTGGCGGTACGTTCGTCGCTGTGTTGCTGAACTCCGTGTTCTGGTTCTGCGGCGTGAACGGTGGCCAGGTCGTTGGCTCCGTGATGAACCCAATCTGGCTGCAGCAGGCTGATGAGAACCGTCTTGCTCTGCAAGCTGGTCAGGCTCTGCCAAACATTATTACGGCACCATTCATGGATTTGTTCGTTTACATGGGTGGCGGCGGCGCCACGATTGGTCTGGCAATCTGCTTGATGTTCTTCTCGAAGAGTAAGGAATACAAGGTCCTCGGTAAGGTCTCGGGTATTCCAGCACTGTTCAACATCAACACGGCAATTCTGTTCAGCTTCCCAACCGTGCTGAACCCAATTATGATCATCCCATTCATCTGCACGCCTCTGATCAACGCACTGCTGACGTACCTGTCGATGGCTTGGGGCCTGGTCCCACTGACGACTGGTGTGGCACTGCCTTGGACGACGCCACCAATTCTCGGCGGCTTCCTCGCTTGCGGCGGTAGCTGGCAGGCAGCAATTCTGCAGACTATTTTGGTGATTATCTCGTTCGCCATTTACTACCCATTCTTCCGCGCAGCTGATCGTGCTCACCTCAAGATTGAGCAGGGCCTCGTGGGTGCTTCCGAAGGTAACGACCAGGTCGATGCAGAGCTGGAAGCTATTGAAGAAAGCGTTGAGACCCCAGCTGTTGAGTCGAAGCAGGATGCAGCCACTGCAACCGCAACGAGCGTTGTAACGGACGCTGCAACCAAGACTGCAGCAGAGACTTCCACAGTTAAGCATGAAGAACGCGAACAGACGACGAAGCCTGCAAACGCTCATTCAGACAAGAAAGGAAACTAAGCAATGATGCAGCTCAATATTGAAGTGAGCGAGCCAGTCAAAGCAACGGCAGAGGCCGAGTTCCTCCGTCTGTTCCGCGCAATGTTTGGCGAAGCACCAAGCAACGCAACAGTCACATTGTCAAGCGATGGTATTGCACCAGGTCCATCGGTGCATGATGCAATTGCTATTACGCTGGATCACGGCAATCTGACGATTCATGGCAACACGAATGTGGCACTGATCATTGGCATCTACCGCTTCTTCTATGAGTTCGGCGCACGTTACCCACAGCCAGGCGAAAATCGCGAGATCATCCCTTCGCACGGTATTGATGAGTTCATCAATGGCACGCTCAAGGTTGAAGAAACTGCTTCGCAGGTTCACCGCGGTGTGTGCATCGAGGGTGCCGATAGCATCGAGAACATTCTCGACTTCATCACCTGGATGCCAAAGGTGGGCTTCAACGCCTTCTTCGTGCAGTTCGAGAACCCATATCCATTCTTGAAGCGTTGGTACGAGCACGAGTTCAACCCATATGCAGAAGTGGAGGAGTTCGACACTGATATTGCTCAGCGTATGAGCGATGAAGTGGACCGCTGCATGGCAGAGCGCGGCATTATTCAGCACCGCGTGGGCCACGGTTGGACGGGCGAGGTGCTCGGCTACTCGTCGAAGTACGGCTGGGAAAAGGGCATTAAGCTGCCTAAGGATAAGGAACCACTCGTCGCAGAAATCAAGGGTAAGCGCGAGCTCATTGATGGTGCTCCAATCCTAACGAGCCTCGACTTCGCTAACCCAGAGGTTATTCCTCAGATGGTGGAGCTCGTCGTTGACTACGCCAAGAAGCGCCCAGACGTTGACTACCTGCATGTGTGGCTGTCTGATGCAGACAACAACATCTGCGAATGCGATGAGTGCAAGAAGGAACTCGTCTCTGATCAGTACGTTCGTTTCCTGAACGATCTGGATGAGCGTCTGACCGAAGAAGGTCTCGATACGCGCATCTGCTTCCTGCTCTACCACGAGCTGCTGTTCGCTCCAGAGCACGAAGTCATTAAGCACCCAGATCGCTTCACGATGATGTTCGCTCCAATTACGCGTACGTTCGAGAAGAGCTACGCCGACGTGGATTACGAGCATGGCGTTCCTGAACCAGAGCCATACGTGCGTAACGATTACACGATGCCAAACTCGCTCGAAGAGAACTTGGCTTATCTGTTCGCATGGCAGAAGACGTTCAAGGGCGATAGCTTCGTTTACGACTACCCACTGGGCCGCGCTCACTATGGTGACTTTGGTTACATGAAGATCGCTCATACGATTGCACGCGATATCCAGTACTTGGATCGTCTGGGTCTCAACGGTTACGTCTCGTGCCAGGAGCTGCGCGTTGGTACGCCAACGTTCTTCCCGAATTACGTTATGGGCCGCATGCTCTGGGATTCGAAGCTTGACTACGATGCATTGGTCGAGGAATACTTCGAGACGCTGTTCGGTGCCGACTGGAAGCAGGTCGTTGACTACTTGAGCCAGATGTCGACGCTGTCGTCGTGTGATTACTTCAACGCCATTGGCGAGCGTCTGGATCCAGACATGGCTCGCCGCTACGACGAAATTGTTGCTATGGCTGACGAATTCCTGCCAGTTATTGAGCAGCACATCGCTGATAGCACGGGCGTTGTGAAGTCGTACTGGCTCGGCCTGAGCCACCACCGTCAGTATGTGATGAAGCTTGCTGCAGCATTGCACGAAATTGCTGTTGGCAACGAGGAGAAGGCCCAGCACCTGTGGCACGACTTCCTCGACTTCATCCGTCGCAATGAGCCACTGACGCAACCAAACCTCGATGTCTACCGCGTCATCGAAGTTGCAAAGAACTACGCTGGCTTCAAGCTCTGATCAGCTTGATGAAGTGTTGATCACCATGATCAAATGGCTGATCAACTGATCACTGTTTTGATCCGTATAGTCGAACTCTGACCAACCCCCATGGCCGAGCTTTGACCCACGGTTAAGTTCTGGTCACCCCCATGATTGGAACAGCCAGCTATTAGAGCTTCTTGACAGGAAGATGAAGAAAGCCCATCACTCACGAAGAGTGATGGGCTTTCTCCATTCACATTAAACACACTACATTTCTATCAACAAACACAGTGAGGAGTTCATTTATGCATCTGTCTTCAACTTCATTGTGAAGACGATGATTATCTTACTGAGCATCAAACTATTGATGCAAGGGTAGTGGTGTAGAAGTTTTGTGGGTTAGGCAAGCCACTGTACCTTAGTCGTTATTCAGTATGTTGCTTATCAAAAATCGCTGATGCAAATAGTTGACTCGTCGATATGAAGAAATGATTTATTGCTGCAGAAAGACGACTCGTTGACATGAAGAGACGATTTGTTGCTACACAGAGACGACTCGTTGATCTGAAGAGGTAGCACTCAAAGAGAACTTCGGTCGCTGTTATCACATTTTCCCGTATATATTTGTGCGACCGCAGGGAAGCTTATGCCTTCGGATTTTAGTTTTCTTGATGCAAATAAGTAGCTATAAAACGTTGCAATTCCAATGACCGCAAGTGGCAATAAAGCGGAGCAGTATGCGCTTTAGCGGGGTTGCGGTCACTCAAACTTGACGATTGCAAAAGCTGTATCTTGATGGCACCCAGCTAGTAGGAAGTTCGTATTCCTCATAGTTGGGATTTGAGAACAATTCTAAAAAATCTCTATTCAAGGAGGTAGCCATCATGGAAGCCAACGAATCAAGCGCAGATAATAATGCGTATGATCCTGAAGAAATACGATCAATGTTCATTAGACCACCAATCGATAATGACCGCGAGTTTAACGATTTGGCATTCAATGAATCTATTTTTAAGGAGATCCCTCTTCCGCATAAGATGATTCATCTTCTCAAAGATATCTATGGAATCGGTTGGGAGGATGGCTGGCTCGATCAGTCTCATGATCAATTACCAGAGTCCATAGCTAAACGTTTCTACGACGTTGTTGCAGCATTCGAGAATTCTGAAGTAGTTTGTCAGGCAGAAGTTCTTCTTGGTCTACTGAATATGTTCCCGATTTTGCTACAAGTTTTTGCAGATCGACTGTTTGTTGAATTACCATCCGATTTACAGTATCGGAGAGTATTGCGGCATTTAGAGCATGCGGGAGGCAAGCTTAATCACCTCGATGAGCTGCGAACGGACATCATGCGTGTGAGGCGGGATATACGACGCAAGTCAAGAATACGTATAGTATTTCGCACTCGTCGACCGCCAAGTCAAGCAAAGTAGGTGCTTGCCAAATTCGCCGCTCATATAGCAGTAGCTCATCAATAAAGTAGCCCATCGCTCAATACAGCGATGGGCTACTTTATGTATCAATAACCTACACATTATTCCCAACGATTGGAGAAAGGCATAATGCTTACGTATCCACCCACTACAGCGGAAACGATTCATAGCCTACTAACTGTGAAGTCACTGATGCAATAGTTTTGCTGTGATGATTCTGTAATTATGTTGCGGTCAGTCGAACTCTGGATCGTATGAGTGTGCGTTCTTATAGCACATTATTAACAGCGATATTTGTTTGACCGCAGCGGATGAATCATGTCCACGGAACCGACAACTAGTCCCATGATTCAGATGCAAAGTGTCTCGATTCAGGTGAGTAGCACCCTAATTATGAGCGAGATGTGTTCTGCTTCTTGTGGGTAACACTCTACTTATATACAGGAAGCGTTCTGATTCGGTCTAGTAGTACTTGAGTCTTAGTTGCAAAGTGTCCTGATTCATGTGAGTATCCTCTTTATTTTTCTATGCAAAGTGTTCTGATCTTACGCCCTTTCTTTTCGCGAAGAGCCCTGAATCGTTGCAATTCCAATGATCGCAAGTTGTTTTGCTGTGCATTAAAGACTGTTGTAATGCGGTTGCGGTCACTCAAACTTGGCCTTCAAAAATTTCGTATCGTTATTGCACACATTCGGTAAGGGACTTGCAACTTCCACTGATGCGGGCTGCGAATACCTTCCGAGATAACAAAAACATAGAAAGGTAAAGATCATGGCTATGAAAATCGCAACAGATGATAATGCAGAGATCATCAAGAGTGCAGAAGATACGAAGAAGACTACCAGTGCAAGGAGCACAAAAGGTACAAAAGCTACGAAAAGTACCAAGAGTGCAGCAGCCGTGAAGAGGGCAACAAGCACGAGAAGTACCAAGAGTGCAGAAGGTACGAAGAAGGCAACAAGCACGAGAAGTACCAAGAGTGCAGAAGGTACGAAGAAGGCAACAAGCACGGGGAGTGCCAAGAGTGCAGAAGGTACGAAGAAGGCAACAAGCACGGGGAGTGCCAAGAGTACAGACAGTACAAAGAGCACCAAGCGCACTGCAAAGCGCACCACAAAGCGTACCGCGACTCGCAAAAAGGCAACGACGCCAAAACCACAACCTAGCTCTGACCGTAAGTTCGCTGATCTGGTTCTTGACGAGAGCATTTATGATGAGCTTCCTCTTGCACATAAGGTAGCCCATCTACTCAAAGACAGTTATGGAGTTGGATGGGTTGATGGTTATATGGACCAGGTTCAGCGTGAAATACCAAAATCTATAACGGAGCGCTACAGCGATGCACTTGCAGCGTTCGAGAATGCGCGCACGGTTGCACAGGCTGAAATCATCCTCGGTTTTATGAATCTGCTTCCTGTTTTAGTGCGTACTTTTGCAAATCGACTATTTATGGAATTGCCAGTTGAACCGCAGTATCAGGATGAATTGCACAGTGTGGAAAGTATCGCATCAAAGCTTGAGCGCAACAACGATGGGGAACACATTCGCAGCGTTATGGAAACAGTGCGCTATCTACCACAGGTTCGTGAATAACCTCACTGCCTTCAGTCACATGAAATACGTATTGAGACCGTCACACAGGAGAAAGGAGTAGCACAGATTACTACTTGGATTGCATTGGATTGGGGAAAGGAGTATGCAAACTACTTCAACAATTGAATCGGATGAGAGAAAGGAGCAATGCGAATTGCAGCAAGGTATCTGATTAAACCAGAGAAAGGAGAAATGCAAATGAGAACAAGGTATCGAGTCAGACCAGAGAAAGGAAATATCAAATATAACGATTGAATGAATTACTGTAACTCCAAGTAGCTCCTTATGAATTGGTATGTTGTGGATAAAAAATAACTCGCTTATGTGCGGATATAACACATAAGCGAGTTATTGTTATGAGCTCTTGCCAAGCTAACAAAGCTGATTAGCTATTGAGTTATTCAGTTATTCAAGCTCACTTCTTACGTGGCACGTAAATAACCGTGTCGATGAGCTTCTTGTAGTGGTTGACGATCTGTGCACGACGCGTCTTCAGCGAAGCCGTGATCATGCCGTTCTCGGTCGTCCACTCATCAGGCAGAATCTCAAACTTACGGATCGACTCTGCACGAGAGACGCCTTCGTTTGCGCGCTTAATAATGCGCTCAACTTCAGTACGAATAATTGGGTTCTTCGACAGCTCTTCGAGCGAATTTGCAGGAGTTGCGCCGTGGGATTCAAGCCATGCGTTAGCATCGGCAAGATCCAGCGTGACCAGTGCTGCTACGAACGGTTTGCGATCACCAATAATCAGCGCCTGAGAAACGACCGGAGAAGTCATCACTGTTGTTTCAAGAACGGAAGGGGAGACGTTCTTGCCACCTGCAGTAATAATCAAGTCCTTCTTACGGCCGGTGATCGAGATGAAGCCCTCGTCGTCGATGTCACCCAAGTCACCCGTGTGAATCCAACCGTCGCGGATCTGCTGAGCCGTGATCTCTGGCTGGTTGTGATAACCGAGGCACACGCAGTCGCCCTTGAAGCACAGCTCGCCGTCGTCAGCGACGCCAACCGTCGTGCCACACAGAGGCTGACCAATCGTGCCAATGTGGTTGTTTTCTGGCAGGGAGACGGAAACAGGACCGGAAGTCTCAGTCATGCCGTAACCCTCGAGCACAGGCATGCCAATACCGTTGAAGAAATTGGACAGGCGAGCGTCCATAGGAGCGCCACCCGTAATAGCGAAGTCAGCGTTAGGGCCGAAGATCGTGCGGATCTTCTTGTAAATGACCTGCTCGTAGAACGAGTGCTTCATGCGCAGCGACATCGAAGGCTTCTTACCAGCCTGCTCAAGTGCTGACCATTCAATAGCGCACTCAGCGGCGGCGGCAAACATCTTGCCAGCAACGCCAGTACCAGCGCGCTGAGAAGCAGCGTTGTACACCTTCTCGTACACACGTGGCACAGCGAGCAGCAGCGTAGGGCCGAACGACTCGAAGTCCTTGACAATCGTCTTCATATTGCTGCTCAGGCCCAGCGTCAGCGTACCTGCGAAGCCAACAATAGCCATGAAGCGTGCGAACACGTGGCTCATTGGCAGGAACAGCAGCAGACGGCGATCTGGAATGTTAATGGCGCGAGGCATGTACTGCAGAGCGTCCTTGCACTCAGCGGCCATATTGCGGTGCGAAATCTCAACACCCTTTGGCGTACCCGTGGAACCAGACGTGTAAATAATCGTGGCCAGGTGATCGCCGTGGCAAGCGTTCTTGCGCTCCCAGAACTCGCTCTCATCAACGTTCTCACCGAACGCGATGATGGCGTCAATAGCGCCACCAGAAATCGTGAATTCACCACGAAGCGATGGAATATCCTCGTTCACCGTTTCGATCTTGGCGGCCTGATCGTCATCTTCAGCGAAGGCCAGCACAACTTCGGAATCGTTGAACACAGTGCGAATCTGCGAAGGGGAGTTCGTCTCATACACAGGAACGGTCACGCAGCCAATTGCCATAATGGCCAAATCGAGTGCAACCCACTGCCAGCTCGTATGCGCGATAATTGCGATCGACTCACCTGGACGAGCACCCCAGCCAATCAGGCCGCGTGCAATCGACTTAATGAGATCGCGGAATTCGGTTGCCGAATAGGACTGCCAAGCGCCGTTCTCGTCCTTATAGCAAACCATGTCGGAATCAGGAAGACGCTTAACGCGATCTTCGACAAAATCGTAGAGGTTGATATCTGCGTCAACTGGCTCCCTAACAGGCGTGGTGTAGCGCTTCACAATGCCATCAGCGGCGTCTGGAGTCAGCATAACTTCTGCAGAATTTTCGTATGCATCTACCGAAGGATCTGCAGACGAAATCGTGGTCATTTCATCATTTGCCATACTGTATGGAATACTCGAAACTCCCTACAAAATCCAGCGTTTTCGCGAAGAAGAATCTTTACATTTCGCCCCCAACTTTTGCTGCGTGGGGCTTAAAACCTACGATTGCGTAGGTCTTACCTTACGTTTCCGTAGGTTCGGCTCGGAGTGTCCACTAAGTGACCATTTACGCCCGTCACTGAAACATAGTCGCGAACGTTGTTGCCGAATGCAAGACTTATGCCATAAAATGACGCTAGGTTCGTCTAACCCCTTGAGTTCAAGAACTTGGCTTGAGTTCAGGCTTCAGAATCAATGTTTGAATGATTTCTGAGAGAATTCCAGTAAGGTTCTCCTGCTTCGCGCATGGGATTGGATGCTATAAGGAGGAGCACATGATGACGCGTGACCGTTGCATTTGCGGCGCCTCGCTAAAAGGCCTTGATGTTGAGGGTTCGTCGCGCTTCGGGTTCATTCCTGCCTCATCGCTTGCTCACTACAATTACGACATTCCTTTTAGTACTGGTGTAACGCTGCTTGGAGCGCGCGTATTTGAGCGCTGCCCAAATTGTGGCGCATTAATTGAATGCGAGTATCCAACGTTGGAGGGGCAGACTCGCGTTGATGATCCGCTGATTACGTATGGGCCAGGCACGGTATATGAGGAATGCGATATTTCTTCGGTGCCAACAACGTACCGCTCATTTAGGGCATTAATTACGTCTGGTGTTACGGGCGGCCTGATGTATTCAGGCGTGTTTAAAGAGCGTCTTGCTGAGCTTTATAAAACGACAATTCTTGATTTGCCTGGTTGGAAGGTTGTACGAGACACGATTCTTGACCCGGCATATCTGACGCTTGATGAATGGTGGAGTGCAGCAATTGGCCGCAACTTCATTGTGTTATATGAGAACACCAAGGTGTTGCGCCTTGTGGCTGCTTGGCATCGCGTTGAGGGTACGCAGCCTCGGAATGAGCGCATTGAAAAGTTGCAGCGTATGCGTACCGATGAGCTGTCGGATGATGCAACCGATACCGATGAGGTTAGTGAGTTTAAGTCGCAGCTGATTTTGCCGGATGCTAAGAAGCATTTGCTGCGCATTGGTAACGAAGCACGTGAACGTCTGATTGATAATTCGGTTACCGTTGGTCGCCACTTGTTTGACCTGCGCTTGTGGGCTTCGCAAAACGTGGTTGCCGAAGGCAATGCGCTGTTTTCAGCCAATGCTGTACACGACGCGAATGAAACGCGCTACGGCATTTGGCATGCCGAAGTTGATACGCCTTCCTCAGATGGTGAGGGCAATAGCGTTGATATGTTGTTCCGCCACAATCATGTGGTGCGCGTGACATGCTCGTGCGAGCAGGGTAGTAACGGTGAGATTTGCCCGCATATGGTTGCTACTGCTTTGGAAATTGCAAGGCATTTGCAGATCAGTGTGCGACTGCCTGATGCAACTTCTTCGCGTTCAGTTGGCATTATGTCGGCAACTGATGAAGTGGATAGCGAACGCTACCAGCACTATGCCGATGTCATTGCGATGCTGCGCCAAGTGCAACCAACGGAGCCTCGCTACGAATGGTTGACGAGCTTTATTCAACCATTGAAAGAACCAGCAGAGCCATTACATCGTGTTGAATTTGCGCCTGTTGATTCCATTGGCATGCAGCGCATTGGGTATTCGGTGTACTCCGAAACGGTGCTGTCGTTCGTAGAAGCATTGCTGCATAACAACAATGACGAGCAGTATCAGAAGGTATTGCATCGTTACGGTCTTGATAAAGATGTGCCGATCGATATTTTGAATGCGGACAACCTTGATGACACGTTGATTGTGGCATTGCTGACGATGCTCGTACATAAGGAACGTCGTCATGAAGGCGTTATTGCAGAGGCTCTCGAAGACGGCTCGATCGTACGCTTGCTTGAGCGACTCAAAGACGTGGATGATTCGCGTGGTACCAGAGAAGTCAAACAAGAACGACGTCGTCATCTGGTCGAAAGCCCAATCGGTCCGCGCGGCCTCGATGCACCAAGCTGCAAACTCGAGGATTAAGTACGGCGTGAGTTGCGGGGGCTCTCGAACTCGAGTCTTTCGCAACTTAAGTCACCAGAACTTGAGTACTTGAGCCTTGAGAGACCCATAACCTGAGGTACCCGGGACTTGAGAGACCCATAACCTGAGGTACTCGGGACTCAAGCTACTCAAAACCTGAGTTAGTCGAGACTCAAGCTACTCAAAACCTGAGTTACTCGAAATCTGCTTCCTCCATGACCCCCCGAAAGATGTGGGGAAGTGGCTTAGTTCCTACGGAAATCTGATGACTAATTTCGGGAACTGTTGTGCCGTGCGCTAGACGCGTGTCGCATAGGTGTGCGTTTTCTTATGATGAAAGTATGACACAGAACACCTCGACAGTCTCATTCCGCTTGCTGGAACGCGACGATTATCCTGCACTTATTGAGCTCGTGCGCCAAGCTTGGTTCTCCGATGTGGAAGACGACAAGCTTGCTGAAGAGTTAGCTGAGCTCGACTTCGAACACTGCCTTTCGCGCGCCACGCTTGCTCAGGTGGCTGTGCGCAATGGTATTCCTGTTGGTCTGATTTTGGGTCGTGTGGACTCGAAGGAGACTCGTTCGATTATCAACACGCACCACACGAACGTTGTGCGCTTGACAATGAACGTGCTGCAGACTGCTGAGGGTCGTAAGGAAATGCGCAAGCTGCGCCACATGCTGAGCGAGCAGATGAAGCTCATGCGTCAGGCAAAGCAGCAGGGTCGCGCATACGACGCTGAAGTGGTTATGTTCATCGTGGATCCAACGCTGCGCGGTTACGGCATTGGTAAGACGCTGTTCGATTGGCTGCTGGGCGAGTTCGACGCTTCTGGCGTGAAGAACTACTTCCTGTGGACTGATACGACTTGCGACTATGGTTTCTATGAGCACCGCGGCCTGAATCTGGCTGGCGGGCAGGAGCCACTGCCACAGTCCCCATCGGAGAACATGTCGCTCGATGATCACCTTCGCGTGCTCATGTACGACAACGAAACCGATTTCGCAAACGAAGGTGTGAACCCTCTCGGTCGCGACTGAGGTAGTAAGCGCGAGATGGCAATAGTCATCAAGCTGAAATGAGGCTTAGAGCGAGTTAGCAATTTTTTACTCGCACCATAAAGGCCGCGGGTGGGCAGAATAACTGCTCTTCCCGCGGCCTTCCATTTATATTTCCGGGTCCATTGATTTAGGACCTGTTGTCTAGAACTTTCTACCTAGGGTCTTTCACTCAGGATCTGTTATTTAGAACCTTCAACTTGTTCCTTTGATTTACTTAGCCCACTGGCGTTCGAGCCAGGTCTTGAGTGCGACAGCGTTGTTGTGCTCGGTATCCTTGGCACCGAAGAGCAATGTGACGTTACCGGTCTTGAGGTGATCGGCAATTTCTTGTGCAAAGGCCTGAGCATCGTCGCGCTCATCGAGTTCATTCCAGAAGCGTTCCTCGAACTCTGGGAACTTTTCAGGATCATGACCGAACCACTTGCGCAGATCGCTTGATGGGGCAACCTGTTCCTTATCCCATTCATCAAGATCGGCACGATCTTTAGAGATGCCGCGTGGCCACAGGCGATCGATCAGAACGCGGAATCCATCATCCGGTTCTTCCTGTTCGTAAATGCGCTTAATACGCAGCTCGTGTGCTGTTGCTTCTGCCATCGTGCATGCTCCTGTCATACGTATTACCAATACGTAATCTCGATGCACGCTTGCAATGCGTACCCTCGATACGTGTCGTGTATACGTATCTTCAATGTATGTTCTCACCGGTTACCCGGAACTCGTTCAATGGCTTCATTGTGCATCGTTTCTCTTTGGATATGCAGAACGTTCGCGAAGGGAACAGCAAAAAGGTCACACACTCGTGAAATAGGGAACAGCACAAAAGTTGCATACTCGGGAGAATAGGGAATAACAAAAAGGTCGCACACTTGGGAAAATGTGCGACCTCAAAAGTCTTGATGAGCTTGAGTATTTGTTCTCAGTGCTGTTCAGATAGTGCAGTCAACGGGGATTTGCGTATTGACTGCAGCCAGGGTCTCGTAGCTCTTGTGTGCTGGACGAGCGTAGAACATTGCGCGAAGGCCTGGCTCACGCTTCTGGAATCCGAGCGAAGTGTAGACCTTCTGACCGGCTGGTGTGGCGTTGAGACGAACAGCTTCGCAACCAAGTGGTCCGGTTGCATCGTCGATAAGCCTCTGCATAACCTGGCGGGCAAGTCCCTGTCCGCGATACTCAGGCAGCGTCAGCACATTAAACACTTCGCCAACGTGGCCGGTTGGGAATTCTGGACGTGGTGGCTTACGCTCGATCAGCAGCCATGCTGTCGAAGCAATTGCGCCAGTCTCGGTCTCAGCGATGTAAATGTACAGATCCTTAGTGAGGTGTTCCTCCATATAACGAGGAATAGCCTGCTGCATAAGGTTGCGCTGATCTTCAGTTAATGAACCATGTTCCGCATCCATGTATGCCATACGCAGTGCGGTGAGCTGCTCGATATCAGCGGGGGTTGCGAGCCTGATTTGCATGTAGCCTCCTAGGAGAAGTTAGAGAAGTGAGCATACTCGCGTTGTTCTTAGTGCGAGTGGTTCATGTCCACAGTTCAACCGATGAACAATAACAGATGTTCCGGCGACACGCGAAGAAATCGTGATTTCTTGTTTTCGTGTTTGGCTGCTGTAAGAATTCGCACAAATTCCTAGTATTTTCAGGCTTCGTTAGCTATGTTGAAGCTATGCATATGACTGAGGATGAATTCGCGAATACTGTTCACGAGGCTCTTGAACTCGTTCCCGATAAGTTCCGTAAAGCCATGCAGAATATTGCCATCACGGTTGCTGATGAGCCAAGTCCTCAACAATTGGCCGAATCGAACTGCACACCGCGAGGCGAATTATTGGGCTTATACCAAGGCATTCCACTACCAGAACGTACAACGGGATACGCGGGTGTGATGCCTGACGTTATTACGATTTTTAAGGGTCCACACGAGCGTGTGTGCCGCACTCATGATCAAATGGTGCATCAAATCGAAATCACTGTGTTGCACGAGCTTGGTCACTACTTTGGCTTCGACGACGAATACCTGCATTCGCATGGATATTAGAGCACGTCGAGTCGCCTACGTGTAGCTAAAGCTGGCTCGTCCGGAATACGAG
Organism: Bifidobacterium dolichotidis; assembly: GCF_003951975.1. Classification (GTDB taxonomy): domain Bacteria; phylum Actinomycetota; class Actinomycetes; order Actinomycetales; family Bifidobacteriaceae; genus Bifidobacterium; species Bifidobacterium dolichotidis. The sequence goes on along the minus strand of NZ_QXGM01000001.1, from coordinate 973,182 downwards.
AAATAAATTAAAGAACCTGAGCGCCGAACGGCCACAAAGCGAGCTTGGCCATCTTAAATGACTGAATACCGAACGGGATTCCAATAATCGTGATGCAGTTCAGGAAGCCGGCAGCAATGTAGCCGAAAGCCAGCCAAATACCAAGGAAAACAACCCAAATGATGTTGGCGATCGTGGACGCAGCGCCGCCACCGTAGATCACCGTCGAGCCGAATGGGGTGAGTGTGAGACTGGCCATTTTGAAGGCCTGGATGCCGAGCGGGATACCGATGATCGTGATGCAGAGGGCAAGGCCGATGATGGCCCATGCCAAGGCGAGTACAAAGCCGCCAAGAATAAGCCAAAGAATGTTGCCTAAAAGTCTCATAATGCTGAGTATAGAGCGGTTTTGGCGGGTTGGGAATGTCGCGTTCCTATGATGGCATAAATCGAGTGAACCCTCGAAACCCACGGAGGAACCCCCGATGAGTGAAATCAAGAGAGCAACAATACGCGAGGCAGTGCGAGAAGCGGTGCGCGAAGAAGTGCTGGGAGCAGTGCACGGAACAGTGCACAGAACAGTGTTGAGCGAGGAGAAGCTGCGAGAGATGCTGCAGGATCCGAGCGCGGTGGAGACGCTGCCGCCATTCGCGCGAAGGCTCCGCAAGGCCGCGGCGGACGTCTGGCAAGAGGGCTACGAGCAGCCGTTCGTGCAAGAGCTCGGCGCGGGAACGCTGACGTCGGATCGATTCGCGTTCTACTTGATCCAAGACAACCTGTATCTCAACGATTACGCGAAAGTGCACGCGCTCGCGGTGACGAAAACCGACGACGTGGATGTTATGCGATTCATGGCGCAAGTGCAGATGAATATTTTCGCGGTAGAGCAGGATCATCACGATGAGACGCTGCGACGCTTTGGCATGGATCCGGTCGCGGCGGCGAAGGTGGGGCAGTCGGCGTTCGCGAGGGCGTATACGTCGAATATCATGCAGATCGCATATGAGAAGGATTTGATCGACATTCTCGTGGCCGTGCTGCCATGCGCGTGGGTGTACGCCGATTATGGCAAGAGGCTCAAGAAGGATTTCGCGGAGGAGCTGGGTGCGAACCCGTATGCGGACTGGATCGACATGTACGCGGCGCAGTCGTTCTGGGAAGGTGGCATATGGCTGCTCGAGCATATTGAGCAGATGGTGCAAGGTCTGCCAGAGTCGAAGCTGGCCGAGCTTGAGGCGATTTTTGTGCGTGGTGTGCAGAACGAGTATTTGTTCTGGGCTACGGCTTATGACAAGCAAATGGGATGGAAGCCGGGGTGGCGGTGAGTAATTGAGTAAACAAAAAGTCTGCAGATTCCTTGTATGTATCTTGTATGTATCCCCGGATCTGCAGACTTTTGTTATAAAGCGCCTTGTTTGGCGTAAGTATTACTCGCGGACGAGCTCGATGTGCTTAATGTCGGTGCGAGAAGACTTACGGAACAGCACGAAGCGGTTGCCGATAACCTGAACGATCTCAGCACCAATCTGGCCTGCGAGCTTCTCCGCGCACTCAGCAGCATCGTAGCCAGCGCCATCCATCACCTGGCACTTGATGAGCTCGCGCTTGTTAATCGTCTCAGCAGCCTGCTTGACGACATTGTCGGTGATGTCGTTCTTACCGATCTGCACGAGTGGGTTCTCGTGGTGAGCGAGGGCGCGCAGCTGCTTGATTTGCTTCTTAGTTAATGCCATTCCTAATCAATCCTTAACGATCGTAAAGCTATCGCTTTAGTGCTTAAAGTCTTCGAATGCTTCTTTGTAGTGATGCCTAATGGTGCTTAATGCTTGGGGCTAAGCATGAATTAAGCGTTGTTAAGCGTTGAAGTCCAAACAAGCTGATTGTAGCCGTCGGGCAGGCCATCGATTTTAGATGACTCGGGCATAGTGAAATTACAGGCAAAAAGCATTGTGTGCGTGAAGGCATGTTTGCACGTATATGGCGATACAACATGCGCTAAAATCCATGAATTTTGCACGGGTCTCGGAAAATCAGCACACTGCTATGAGGTTGTGCGTTCGATTCAGTGTGATTCAACGGAACTGGAATGTTGATATTCTGCCTTTTGCGGTGACTGGTAGCGCACGGCAAACGAATATTGCGCCGTAACAGTGTGAATCGAAAAACACTGTTACGGATGGGATTGTAGTAGCAGTGAAGATCGTGATTATAAAACCGCAGAACTCTTAATCTTAGGTGATTCTGGAACACACGCTTACGGAAATTAAACACCGTAACAGTGTGCCAATTTTTGGAGACTAGATCAGTTTGAGCATGTTAGGGAAGCAAATTGACGTGAATTTGATGAGCAGATGGGGAAGTGGATCTGCTAGGAGCTATCGATGGCGGGCTGATATCAGCAATTGCTCATGGTTTGGAATAGAACGCGACACGGGATCTATTTGAAAGTTGCTGTGGAGACCGTTTAATGTCGAACCATGTATAGGCAAGAAGTTCAACGTAGACGCAACCAGACATACAACGATGTACAAGCTAGGTTGCCAAAGTCAGCATCGCGAGCAGTGATCTCGCATGTGACAGCAATGAAGCTATATGGGGCTGATGCACCAGAGTCACTGAAACTATCCAACGAGAAAATACATGTGACAGTGCCGCTTGAGAAACAGAAGTTCTCTCATATGGGTGATGTTGTGTATCACTCTTGGTCCCATGAAATGTGGGCGGTAGATTATGAGGGGCTCAATGTCATGGCACCGGAGCCATTGGTGGCTCAAATGGCTCGGTTTATGCATGTAGGAGAGTTGGTAGAACTGGCGAGCGTGCTGTGTTGTCGCGATAAAAAGTTTCGAGTTACTAGTGTTGAGCAGATTCGCCAGTATGCATTGCGAACGCACAAGTTTCATGGCCGTCGCACATTGCTGGAAGCGTTGAAATGCATGCCGGATAATACTGATTCACCGCAAGAGGCAGCGGTGATGTTCTGGCTGGTCTCAGAGGGGAATCTACCAAAGCCGGAAGTGAATCATAAGGTCACTGATACACAAGGAACGATGTATATCGATTTGGCGTATGTCAAGGAACGCTTGGCAATTGAGTATCAAGGTGAACATCATTTCCGCGGAAAGTATCCGCGTTTGGATGTTGAACGGTATAAGCGCTTGCAAGCCTTGGGCTGGGAAGTCGTGTATGTGACTGCTGATGATTTGCGCAGTAGTAAGGCAATCTCACAACTGATTGCTCGAATCCAAATATTGTTACAGCAGCGGAGTTCTATTGCATATCTGTTAGGTCAAGAAGTTGCATGTTGAACAGCCGAACGATCTTAGAAGATAAATCTTTTTAGAAGAGTACGGTGCCTACGAAATCTTCCAGCGACTTGATATTGGAGTCTAAATCGGTGGGCGCGTTTGCCTGAATGAGTACTTCCTTTAAACATTGTCTATGTTCTGCGAATGCATTGGCATGAATCGTAAAACCAAGATGACGGAAGTACGTGATCATGAATGTGGCGATTGCACACGTATTGCCTTCGTCGAAAGGATGTACGCGCCAGATGTTGCTCATAAATACGCAGAGCTGGTGTGCGACTGCACGTTTATCTTCGTGGAAGTATGAAAATTGGCGTTCCTTCTCTTGACGGAATAATGAACTTAAGGACGGTTCGATGAGAGGAGAAGGAACGAAGTTGGTGGATGGTTCTGCTTCTCCACTACGTGGTTGTTCTGGAGCTAAAAGGTCTTCTTGACGCCAATGACCGAGCTGGTCGTGAGGCAAAACATCTTGGAATAGTAACTGATGAATAACTGCAAGTACCTTCGGGGCAAATGCGAAGGTAGGGGTTTGTAGGAATTCACTAATACGCAAAGCAACTAGATCTGCTCGACGGTGTGCGGATTCATATGGATGATTAGCGTGATATTCCGCGATGCGCTGTTGCGCTTGAGCGTAATCGATATGGCCTGCAATATTTTGTTGTGCAATTTCACGTGCATATTGAGAAGGGGAGAGACCTTCAACTTGCTGCAATTCGAAGCTGATAGTCCAACCGAAAGAACGACTTGCCGTGTCACCGTTGCCGTTAATAACTTCGTAAGTACTCGCAAATAGCAAGTTTGTCGTTCCTCTCAATGGTTTGCACCCGAAGAGCTCTATTCATTGAGCTTGTAAGCATGAAATATAGCAATGGGTACCGCTCTGGTAGAGCAGTACCCATTAAATCTTTACTGGTTCAGGAAGCTAGTAAGTATTGACTGCGAGAACCTTATATTGATCAGAAGTCGAAGTCGTGGCCAGAGACACCAACGCGCTTGTTGATGCACAGGTTCGAAACTTCGTGCATTTCTTCTGGCGTGAGCTCGAAGTCGAAGACATCGATGTTCTGTGCGATGTGAGAAGCGGACGTCGACTTTGGCAGAGGGATGACGCCGCGCTGCATGTGCCAACGAACGATGACCTGAGAAGAAGACTTGCCGTACTTCATGCCAATGTCGATGAGCTTCTGGTTGCTCAGCAGCTTCGTGTTGAGACCACCCAGTGGGCTCCAAGCTTCGACAGCGATACCCTGCTCGTGCGTGTAATCTACGAGCTCCTGGTTAGGGAACTGTGGGGAAGACTCGATCTGGTTAACAACTGGCTTGATCGAAGAGTGCTTGAGTAGCTCCTCGAGCTGATCCATCTCGAAGTTGCAGACACCGATTGCCTTAACGCGGCCCTCGGAGTACAGCTCCTGCATTTCGTCCCATGCCTGCTGCCAACCGTCAGCTGGCCAGTGAATCAGGTACATGTCAACGTAGTCGAATTCCATCGTCTTCAGGCTACGCTCGAAAGCTTCCTTCGTCTTGCCTGCACGAATGTCATCGTTCCAAAGTTTCGTGGTAACGAACACATCAGAACGATCAAGGCCACTGTTACGAATACCGTCAGCAACATCGTGCTCGTTACCGTAAATCATTGCCGTATCGATGTGGCGATAGCCGCAATCGAGAGCAGTCTTTACAGCTTCAACGGTGGTGCCACCTTGCTTAGTCTGGAAAACGCCAAATCCAATTTCTGGAATCTGAACATCATTGTTAAGCGTGACTACGTGTTCTTCGAATGCCACGGGTTCCTCATTTCTATATACCGTGGGCGCCTTGTGCGCTCGTTGGTTCTTATACACATCGTAAAGGAGCCAGCTGGGCCCTGTGAGAGGTTGTGCTGAGAAATAACTGGGAAAAAATCTGTACAATATTCGGTTTATTCGTCATATTCACAGCGTTCTCGTAAAAAACGCACACTGATATTGAGCGAAAACAACGTAACCGTGTTTCTAAATCGCTGAGAAACCGCAGAGTTCCACTGCTATTTATTGTCAGAAACACACGGCAACAAAAAGAAGCTTCGTAACCGTGTGAACACTTACACACTGCTACAAAGCTTCTCTGCGTAAGCGTGTGATGAGCATACTCAGGAAGCGCAGTAATACAACGAAGTTGAGATTACGAAATTCACGCTTACTGGTTTCAAAAGCATTAGCAGTGTGCTAATTTTTGGAGACCTCTCTGCACAGGACTCTTACTTGCTCACCAGTAATGATGAAAGTACAAGCAATTACAGTGCAAAACCTCGGCACAGCCACAAGGCCACACAAATAACAACAACACCACCAAGTAGCACCCAGTCACGAACACGCATACGCATTACACGCCAATGCGTGCGCTGCAGGCCTTCTTCAAAGCATCGAGCATCAAGCGCAAGACTCAGCGTATCCGCATGGCGCAAAGCCGCCGCAAAGACTGACATAATGATTGACAACAGCGCTCGCAAGCGTGCCAAGAGATTGCCAGACTCAACAGCGCCACCTCGGCAAGCCTGTGCAGTCCTTACAGCAATGGTTTCTCGAGCCAGCGTTGGCAGAAAGCGCAGTGCAAGAGACATAACCAAAGCGACTTCTTGAACATGCCAACCTAACCGGGCGAATGGTCTCATTAATGATTCGAATGCGTCAGTCATAGCAACTGGGGTAGTAGTTTCCAGCAGTACTGCGCCGAGCACAACCACGATCGTAAATCGCAGCGCATAAAGCACACCAAGCTTGACGCCTTCATCCGATATAACGAGCGGACCCCAGTGCAACAAGACTGTACCTGAATGCACAACGAGTACATTGAGCAATGCCACAAAAATGAACATGGCAACAAACCAGCGAATAGCATGCCACAGCCGAGCAGGCGTAATACGAGCTGCTGCAACAAGCCCCAGCGCAGCAACAAGACCAATACCAAGTTGAACCCAATTGGTCATCGTGAATGCTGTGCACATCAGTACAAGCAAGCCCAACATCTTGGATCGAGCATCAAGTGAAGCTACCCAGGAATACTTCGCATTCGTACTGGATGGCGCACCACCAACGTTTTCGCTCGGTGGCGTTGGAATACCGATGGAATCCCATGGAATACCAACCAGTTCGAGCTGCTTATGAAGATTATCCTCAAGCCAGCCAAGCACCAGTGCGTGATCAGTTGCCTGCTTTGCAAGCGCAACATTATGCGTAATCAGCAGAATGGTTATGCCTTGTGCCTGCAGCTCGCGAAGCACTCGCACAATAATGGCCGATGCCTGATCATCAAGTCCAGCAGTTGGCTCATCCAGAACGAGCACACTCGGCTTGCATGCCAGCACGCCAGCAATGGCAGCAAGACGCTGCTGACCTCCTGAAAGCTCGAAAGGAGAGCGCTGAGCCAGATGCTCAATACCTAATAGCTGCAGCGTTTCCGATACCTGAGCCTTAATCTGGTTTTCGTCTAAGCCCTGATTGCGCGGGCCAAAGGCAACATCCTCAAAAACAGTTTGCGCAAAAAGCTGCTGCTCAGGATGCTGCATCACAAAGCCAACCTTACGATGCAATTCCCTGAGCTTCTTTGTATTAGCGCGTTTCGATGGTTTCTTCGTATGAGAATCTGTAGCAATCGGTAATCCGGCAACAGTAATAGATCCAGATGTAGGTGTCACCAGTCCGCTCAGCAGCTTGGCAAATGTTGTTTTACCAGATCCATTTTCGCCAACAATTGCAGTGCTGGTACCTGCATCAATATCAAGATTGATTGCTTGTAACGGTGTTCTCTCAGCACCAGGGTAGCGGAACGAAACGTTCTTCATACTTATAATCGGCTGATCAGTATCTGTTTCGTTTTGCCCTACTTCAGCTGCGGCATCATCTTTGTGCACATGTGTGGTTTCAACAATGCCGCCACAAATCAGATGATATTCATGATGTTCTTTCAGCTGAGATTCTTCTGCTGCTACTCCTTCTGCTTCTTGGACTTCTTCTGAGCAGACCTTTGCCGCTAATTCGTGAGCAGCAGTCGATGCATCTGGAGCAGTAACGTTTTGCTGTTCATCAGAAATAACGTGACCATGTTCGAGTCGAACAATACGCGTTGCTGAAGCAAGGTCCTCCGGCAGATGCGTCACGATCACCAATGTGGTACCGCGAGCCTGCAACCAATTCAGTGTCGTAAGTACGTCAGCGCGCGAATCGGGATCCAGCATGGCTGTTGGCTCATCGAGCACAAGCACCTTCGAATCCATAGCCAACATGTCGGCAATACTGATGCGTTGCTGCTGACCGCCACTCATAAGCGTTGGATCATTATGACGCGAAGAGGCCATGCGCACAATCTTGAGCGACTTATCAATGCGATGACCGATTTCTCCGGTAGGAACAGCTAAATTCTCTGGACCAAATGCGACTTCGTCTTCAACAACAGTCGTAACGAGCTGATCTTCAGGATTCTGGAACACAGCGCCAATACTGCGACGTGCAGCACGATACGCATCAGGATTTACTCCAGATTCGTCGTCGCAAACGACCTGCCCCATAAGTGTTACCGAGCCATCATCAGGTGCAACAAGACCAGCAAGAACACGAGACAGCGTTGACTTACCAGAACCGTTTGGGCCAACAATGCAAATACGTTCGCCCTGATGAATAGTCAATGAAATATCATCGAGTGCCCAAGACTTGCCTTCGTCATAGGTAAACCGCACATGCTGCAACTGCGCAATCACAGAGCCTGCCACCGTAGTGCCCGTCATCGTGGCTCCCGTAGCCCCTGCGTCACCAGCAACCACGGCACCAGCACCCGCGCTGCCCGCCGTCACAGCAGAATCATTACTCACCATGTTCACCGTATTCATCAGCCAACAAGCTTAGAGATGGGCTTATAAATGAGGAACGTGACCACATCGTGGATTGCTAATTTAATTAAATTAAATGGCAATAAAATTGGCACAATCATTGCAGCAACTTGCATCATCGTCATATGCGCATATAGCGGCGTAATAAATAAATTGCAAACGATAGCAGCAATAAGCGCGCACACCGATCCAATAATCAGACCAGCCACAGCACGACCACGCGTTTTATGATTACGATACACGAGCGCTGCAGGCACAGACAGTGCCAACGCGCAAATCATTGCCATCAAAGCACCAAGTGGATTCGAAAACACATGAGGCAAGAATCCGATCACACTGACAATTGCGGCTGCAGAAGGACCAAACGCAAAACCAGAAACCAAGCACACAATGCCCGAAGGATCATATTTAAGCCATGGAGCAGCAGGCATTAACGGAATCTCAATAAAGCTGACAGCCATTGCCAGTGCTGAGAATAAAGCATAAATTGCAATGCGCTTCGACGACCATCGTCCCGTATCGCCAACACCCGTAGAGTGTGCATTATCCGGACGCGGCAAGTTAGCCGAACTTCCCGCAGTTTTCGTGCGTTTTTTCTGCACACCTGAAGTATGCGTAGATCGACCCATGTGGGTTCTCCGTTTCTTCCATCCGGACTGTAACCGTTGGCTTCGGAATTTCACCGAATCAGCCGCAAAAGCGGGTCGCGGGCTGTGCACAGCTCAATTATTTGTCATGTCACGTTTCGCTATCACGTCACGTTTTGCCGTGTCATGATGCTTCATAATTGGCTGCCATTCACCGCCAGTAAGGAATTGCACCTTCCCTGAAACACGTTGATTCACTCACTGTTCGTTCGCGAACCATATAAAGATGTTTGTTAATTTATTTGCCATTATATTTTGCCGAAGTAGTTTCCACCCCTCGGGCAAATTCAGGTTTACCTATATCTGTCGAGTAACAACAAATTAATTCCATAAAAAATCCACAACTTGGACGCATTCAGGGGTGTTGATATTGCAAACGTTTGCTACACTAGAACCCAGCGATTCCTGTGAATGCGGGGGTATTGCTGGTATGCGAGTGGTGCATACGTAAGCATTCCGCTTTTTCAGCAGGTTTTGGCTAGCCATACAAAACACTTGATGTGTTGAGCTACTGAGTATCGGCGCCGATATTTCAGTAGTTTCAACCGTCTCCATGTCCTCTCAAGAAAGGGTCCATCATGATTGAAACCGCGCAGGCGTTCGGTGTCGATATTGGCGGTTCGGGTATTAAGGCCGCTCCAGTCAACCTAGAAAAGGGTGAATTCGCCGAGCCTCGCCTCAAGATTGCGACCCCAGAGAATTCGACTCCTCAGGCCGTGGGTGAGATCGTCCGTCAGCAGCTCGAGCACTTCGAGGTTCCAGCTGATGTCCCTGTTGGTGTTGCTTTCCCAGCTCCAATCAAGCCAGGTGAGAAGCTCGACTTCATGGCCAACCTCGATCAGTCTTGGGTCGGCGTTGATGTCACCGAAGTGATTTCCGAAGCTTGCGGCCGTCCTGTGACCGTCGTCAACGATGCTGACGCAGCAGGTCTCGCTGAGCAGCAGTTCGGTGCCGCTAAGGGTCAGGAAGGCCTCGTCATCGCTACGACGCTTGGCACCGGCATCGGTACCGCTTTGATTTACGACGGCGTGCTCATTCCAAACACTGAGCTCGGCCACATTCAGCTCCTCAAGGGCAAGGGCGACGCTGAGAAGTACGCAGCATCCTCGGTCCGCGAGCAGCTCGACATGGGCTACAAGAAGTGGGCCAAGCGCCTGACGAAGTACTACAGCCTCATGGAGCTCTACTTCAGCCCGAAGCTGTTCGTTGTCGGTGGTGGCGTGAGCCGCGTTTCGGAGAAGTTCCTGCCGTACATCGACATCAAGACGCCAATCGTCGCCGCCAACCTCCGCAACGAGGCCGGCATCATCGGCGCCGCTTACTATGCCTCGGTTCAGCAGAACAAGGCTGAGTAAGTTCGCATACTAACTTCCGCGAGCCCGCTCGTCACGAAATCAAGTTTCTTTATTTTGATTTCTGTGGCTGGCGGGCTTTCGCATTACTGGCGACATGACGAAACGATGCTGTGTGGTATGCCGCGCATTACAGTAGAGTCGTGCGTTTTTCATCTCGTGTTAATACCAGTGAACCAAATCCAATTGCAGTTGCTGAAGCTCAGGCAAAGAGCCAAGGTATTGCTCTTACCAAGCTGAACGATTCCAATCCAACAGCACACGGTCTGGCTCCTGCATGCCTGAATACGTTGTATCGCGCAGAACCACGCGGTCAGGCAGAAGTACGAGAGGCTCTTACAGCATTCCTCAATGCTCGTGATTTCGGTACGACTGACAACGCTGTCCAAGAAGAAGTAACTGAGACGGGCTCGGAGTCTACAAACGACGGCGCATCTGAAAACATTCGCAAGCACCGTGCCGATCGACTCTATGTTATGAGTTCCACTTCGCAAGCGTATTCATGGCTGATGAAGCTGCTGTGCAATGCAGGTGATGCTGTGCTGGCACCAAAACCTGGTTACCCGCTTATTGAATCGATTGCCGATCTTGAGTGTGCACATACAATTACGTATCAGCTTGCTTTCGATGGATCTTGGACTGTTGATGTTCCAGCGATGCGCCGTGCAATTGAAGAATTCAATACGGAGCACGCATCTGAGGGAACTGATGAAAAGCCGGCTCCACGCGTTCAGATCATTGTGGTCATTAACCCAAACAACCCAACGGGTTCGTACATTAAGCCAGATGAACGTCAGGCCATTATTAAGCTTGCTCAAGAATTCGAATGCGCCATCATCGCTGATGAAGTGTTCTATGGCTACGATCTTGAACCATTTGACGGTAACCGTCGTTTCGCTGGTGAGCCACAAGTGCTGACGTTTGCATTGGATGGCTTCTCCAAGATGCTTGCTGCACCACATGCCAAGGTCGGTTGGATCGAAGTCAGCGGACCAGATGACGATGTGCATGAGGCTATGCGTCGACTTGATGTGATTGCAGATGACTTCTTGCCAATGAGTCAGCTAATTGCTCAGGCTATGCCAGCGCTTATTGAGCAAATCCCATCGCAAACCGCTAAGGTCCGTGAACGTACACAGTCGAATCTTGCTAAGCTGTATCAGATGCTCGAGGCAGATGATCTTGGTGTAACTGAGGTGCTGCGTGCTGAAGGCGGTTGGAATGTGCTGTTGCGTATGCCAAGCGTTATTGATGAGAATGAGTTGGTGTTGCAGCTCATTAACGGTCAGCAAACAACTGGCCAGCCTGGTTATTTCTTCGATATGACGTCGAATGGTTATCTTGCCGTATCGCTGTTGCCAGAACCAGAACAGTTCGAACGTAACATCACCACCGTGCTCAACGGCGTTCGCGCAGCACTACTAGGAGAGTGACCAACTCAAAGTGGCTGAGCAAAAGTGACCAACTAAAGATCGGTCAATGACTTATACAAATGCTCCGTGGCTTGCGAGATGGTATCTACCATCAGCAAACCACGGAGCATTGTTATACGCCAAAATATATGAGCCAGATGTATTAGCTAGTTGGAATCATGCACAAACAGGGGAGCTGCACTTTCAGGAAAGGAATGCATCCCTGTTATCAGTAGGGGAGGCCTGTTTCGAATTAGGTGAGCTTACCTGGAATAAGGTAACTCAGCTCAAACCGTGCATGACTTTGGCATACTTGCTGCGAATCACATCGGAGTAGTGTTCGCAAGCAGTTGCTGGATCACCATCGAAGACGATGCGCTGATCGTCAAGCACCAATACTCGGTCAATCAGATAATCAGCATTGCGCACCAAATCAATATCGTGCGTTGCAAAGATCACGGGCTTACCGCAATGGAATAGTGCCTGAGCCACATGAGCAGAACTGATCTCATCGAGGCCGCGAGTAGGCTCATCGGCTACAAGCACAGCAGGATTCATTGCGCAAGCATATGCCAGCGTTAACATGTGCAGCTGCTCAGCATCGAGTGCTGCCACGCGCATGCGTGCCAAATGTGTTAAATCAAACAGTGAAAACACTTGCTGAATCGTTGCCAGCATCTCAGTGGTTGGCACATGCAGACGCTTCAGCTCATGCTCAAGAGCATCCTGAATAGAATCTGCATGCTCAAACGAAGCTGGAACTTGCTCAGCACGAACGAGTGGCAGAATCTGCGCAATCTCATTGCGCTGACGCTTCGACGAGGTGGTCCACTTCTTGTCCTGTGCAGTAACTTGCACAGAGCCTTCGGTTGGTTGCATCTTGCCGGCAATAAGATCGAGTAGCGTTGACTTGCCAGCACCATTCAGTCCAATCAATGCTGTGTGACGTGCTGCTGGTTCAAACGTTACCGTCGTTGGCTGCAGACCAACATTGCCATTTGGGAAGCGCAATGCAGCCTGATCAAGATGAATCGTAACGTCCGTAACGCTATTGCGTTCGCGGCGGTGCAACATTGAAGAGAACATACTCATGCGCACCATTCTATGCACGAACCGTTCCCGTTTAACAGTTTCGAGTTTTGCTGAAAACAGTTTGACACAAGAAAACCACACATCAGCATCAATAAGAGAGGACTCGAGGTATCAATACGTAAGTTTCTGAAGTATCAACATATGAGGCTCCAAAGTATCAATACATAAGGTCCAAAGCATCAATACGTAAGGTTCTGAAGCATTACCATACGAGGCCCCAAAATATCAATATATAAAGCTCTAAAGTGCTAACACATGAGGTTTCGAACTGCCAATACATGACGTTTCAAGATATGCGTACACGAGGTTTCAGATTATCAATACATGACCTTCCAAAGTATTCGCGCGTGATGCTACAAGGAGTCTGCACATGAGGCTTCAAGACGTTAACGTCTAGAGCTTCGAGTGTCAACTACTTAGAGCAGCGAAACCCATGATTGAATGCTGTGGTACAGCGCAGTTTCGTTGGCGATCAGTGAATCTTCGCGGCCTATGGTGAAGCAGGAGAGTGCTGCGATCACCAACGCAAATATGACCGCAACAAACACAACCCAACGTCCTAAGCGATACTTCTGGCACCAGATTGCAGCAACACAAATGGCAGCGATCATAAGCAGCCAACCAAAGTCAGCCATGTATCGCCAGGAGAACCCGCCAACAACCGTATCGAAGACGAGCAGTACAACTGCCAACGTTAGCGATCCATAAATTAAGCCAGAAAGTCCCGTTGCACGAATCTTACGATGCATAAATGGCGCCACAAATGCGAGCGTTGCCAGAGGCATGAAGCACAGCAATCCACCGATGCATGGCTCGGTATACGACCATGCAGGCAACGGTGTAGGAGAAAGTGCCAAGAATGGGAACTGCGATTCAAACCTCAGCGGCAGCAATAAGTAGTAGAAGATCGTTGGCAGAATATTCTGTGCAGGTGAACGGAACGTAGTCATATCTGCAACGGTCATTTGATAGGCATTGCCGAAGTCAAACAGAGATCCAAATCGGACGTAGTTATACATGAGTACCGGGATCGTAACGATCAGTGCGGGAACGAATACGGCAATCACAATGTGAGCGAGCAGGCGGCCGGACCCGGCAACATGACGGGCAACCCAGAGTGCGCGGAGCTGTGGCCAGAAGATGGCGATGCCGAGCAGGGCAGCCAAAGCGAATGTTGGGCGGCAGCCGAACGTGGCGGCAATGCAGAGTGCGCCGCCGGCAACGTGAGGTAGCGAAAGCGGCTGAGCGCCCTCAACTTTCCAGATACCGCGGCGAGGGAAGCGAGCGGCCTTAGACTGGGCTTGGACTTCAGCTTCGACTTTGGCTTTAGTATTGCCTTCAACTTCAGTCTCAGCCTCAGCCTTGGCTTGACCCTTATCTTGATTCTCGTCCTTCGTTGCACCCAGCCAAAGCCACATACCGAGCATGAGTAGGAATAAGCCACACGAAATCGGGATCGAATAGAAGTTGACGCGATACCAGAAGTAGAGTGCGTCGGAGCCGAGCATAAATGCAACCGTGAGCATCGTTGCGGCGGCCACAGTGATGTGAGGGCGCACTCGCTTGAGCAGGCGCATGGCGAACAGCACGGCGAACACGGTGTATAGCGTCATGAACACTGGCTCAGCTGCTGCAGCCGGCAACATCATGCCGCCTGGAATCCAGATTGACGTAATGAGCTGGAATGGCAGGAACAACAGAACTGCTGGAATAACGCCAAAGTAGGAATACCAGTGGCCGTTATAGAAGGCAAAATCCCAATAAATAGGATTCACGCCATCCTTAATCAGCTGTGTGCGCGTTGCGATATCGTGCGGGCTCGCACTCTGTGCCAATGCATCAGGCACAGGTAAGTCAAGCCAAGTACGACCATGCAGCAAGGCATCAGCAACATAACCATATTGATTGAAATCGAAAGTGTATTGATGTGGCGTGCTCAATGCTGGCGCTGTGCCAACCATAAGCGCATGTCGTACGCGCGCGACCGCATACCAAATAACGACGCCGAAAATAGCGAGCAAAGCAAGTCGCTGCCACCATGAATGCGTATTCAATTGCGTCCGCCACAGTGGCGAACCAGGAATCCACAGCACAATTAATGCCCAAATAATGAGCATCGTCAGAACGCGAGCCCAATCAAATGAGAACGGCACGGTAACGTTCGCACGTACATTTGTTAACCGCGTTTTACTACCCGCGGGCTCTTGAATCCAAACGCGAACCGTCGATGCATTGCACTGCGGCACCTTGACGTACATCGAATGCTGCGACAGCGGACTGACCGAAATATAAGACGACGTGCAACCGTTACCAAGCGGCTCAACGCGCAGATGCACAGTGCCATATGTGCCCGACCAATAATTCGCATCAGGCTTCAGCGATTCCACACGAAGATACTCACTCGAACCGTCCTGATGCACCTCAAAATATGACTTCCGAGCATCAGTCACCTTGACGGCGCCGTTCTTCATACGCTCGAGTCCCGAGCCCGTTGTAGTGATAGCGGTGTCAGAATCCGTGCTCGCACCAATAGTGCGCCAATACGGCAAATTGAAAACCACGATTTCGGCAAGCACTGCGAGTACAACACCCACGACCATGAGCCAAGCGGTTCGGTACCATGCGCGTGTGATGAGCGTTGTCGATTCGTGTGAAGTCATGGTAGTCATTATATGAAGGCAGTCGTCTAGTGCTGTTCGATTCGGCCTACAGACTTTGCGCAGTCTGAGATAGCGTTATGTAAGCCTTAGCGCCGTCTGCATGGCTTAACGTAGAAATTAACGCGGGACTTACCGAAGCACTTAACGTAGGACGTAACGTAGGAATAGTACTGCACGTTCACTGGTTGAATGAGTGACGTCGTCTATATAACTAGAGTGGGAAATATGGCAAAGAGCAGCATGAATAGGAACGAAACGACTCCGCAAGCACGTCAGGCAGCGCAGCAGTCGTCATCCTCGGCTGCGTCCAAAAAGTCTTCGGCAGCGATGCCAAGTATGCAAGCCCTGCTTGAAATGTACGGCAAGAATCACATTGTTAAGCTTTCTCCGTTCATCAAGAAACGTATGTTCCGTACGTTCCCGGGTGTGCCAGATAATTTGACGCTGGGTTGGGCTCAGCTTCCCAAGCAGCGTGGGTCTGCATTTACGCTTGGTATTTTTATTGATGATCGTCGAATGATACCGTTGGCACGAGCTGATGCTCGTGGTCGCGTATTCCTAGGTTATGACCCATATATGGATACGCACGATGTAGAGCCAGCGTTTGCATTCGTCAAAGATCATGATGGCCATATGCCAGATTCAGATCGCTTCAATAGTCATCTACCAAAGAAGCATCAGCTTAAGCATTTTGGTAAGCAGCACAATAACGATCAGCAGATTGATCTGCAGCAAGTAGAGCAACTTGGTCTGCATGTTCCAGAGCAGAACGCTGACTCGAATGACAGCAAGCACAATCAGCACAAGAAGAAGTCAGCGAAGCAACCGGTTTCTCGTGCTGTGGTTGTTGGCAATATGGTCGGCCGCGATAACGATGGTCGTATGATCTGGCTCGCTTCGTGGCTCAAGAGCTCGAATCGTTATTCGCTCGAGCAGGTGCGTACGCCATTGCCACAGTCAATGCGCACGAACCTTGAGTATCGCGATGCCATTGCTATTGCATTCTTCGCAACCTATATGGTGCCGCAAACGCTTGGTTTGCTGATTGGCTTCGGCTCGGGCAACATCTTCCGTCGTCTGGGTCGTGAAGCTCCACTGGGTGCAGCTCGTCGTTCGGTTGAAGACACGATGAATGCTAAGGCTAAGGGTCTGCGTGTTTCTGGTTTGGAACGCTTCTTCGCGGATCTGATGGAAGAAGCAGATGTGCTGGAACCAGTCAATGGTTTGGAAGCAGAGCATGGTGCAGAACCACTGAGTCTGGTGTCTTCGCCACTGTCAGATACGTATGCACTGTACTGGTCTAAGGGCTTGTCGTTTGATGCAGCTCTTTCGGCATTGCAGTTCGAAGGCGCTATTAATCGTTTCTCATTGGTCAGCTCATGGCTGGAACACAATGATGTTATGGGCTCGCAGCCAATCGAAGACACGGTTACTCGCGAACAAGCAGCAATGATCGATCAGGCTCTGATCCGCAACCCAGCATTGCTCGCATTGGGTGCTCCTTCTCGTTTGGGTCGTTTGAGCGCTATGCAGCATGCCTATGTAGATCTGCTTCGCGAAGATGGATTCCTTGCAATTAACGATCTGATTAAGCTCGCCAATCGCGTGACTTGCGAATATGCTCAGGCAGATTCGGGTAAGGCTGCGAAGGTGAAAGCGGCTCAGAAGGCACAGCAGAAATCAGAACTTAAGAATGCGGAACTCAAACGCACGGAGCTGAAGCATACAGACCTGCAGAACGCAGAGTCAGTTAACGCAGGTTCGGCTAACGCAGACAACGCAACTCAGCAGACGAGCGCGTCAAAGCTGGATATGAAGAAGCTGGGCGCAGCAGCGGGCAGTGAGTGGGTGTACCGTCGTGCGCTCGCAACTATGCAGCGTAAGTTGCGTCTGCCATTCCGCTTCGATACCGAATTCAGGGTCAACCTGAAGGAAGGTCGCGTTGGTGTAGCCGTAACGCAGGCCGGACCGGCGTTGATGCCGAAGAGTGAATACGATGCTAAGCGCGATGCATGGCGTACGCTCGACGACACTGAACGCGCCGAGCACAGTGTCGATTACAACTTGCGCGTTGCACTGATCTTGGCAGCGCTCGCATTTGGTGCTGACGAAACGATTGAAGAAGTCGATTTGCGTATCGACTCGATCGGTTTGGAAGAAGCTATTAGCGAGCAGAACACGGCCATTGAGGCCATGGTTTCGGACGCGTTGAATACGTTTGAGCGCATGCAGCAGACGCCAGACTCGAAGACGCCAAGCAAGCATGTTACGCCATCGGCACCGGAATCGAAGACGCATATCACCACGTCGTCGGAAGATCAGATGTCGAAAACCGATGATCTGCTCAACCAGAGCGACGTGGACTCCGAGTTCGAGCGCCTTATGCAGGGCGCTGATATTGACGAAGTGATGTTCAACGAGCAGTTCGCTGCGCAGAACAATGACAAGTCGTCGGAGCCAATGAACGCCATCGAGTCGCAAATCGAGCAGCTCATGGGTTCGTCGAATAGTGACGATCCAATGTCTGGTTTGCAGCGTCCACCTGCAATGCAGCCACTCGTCAGCGTCACGTTCACGCGTGAGCGCTTCCTGAAGCGTATGGCTGAGGTCGGTTTGGCTGATCCTCGTACAACGATGCGCATGTTCGATGCGAAGTTGGAAACGAAGCCTGGCGTTGGTTTTGTGCCAACGGTGCCACCGTTCTCATTGCAGGATGAGCGCTTCGGTCCAGATAGCGCACAGCAGCCACCAGAGGAGCATAACAAGCAACTCGACGCAGCTACGGCTGATGTGCTGGGCACCGCAGACACGTTCGGCTTGGCTATTAACCGTGAGGATCTGCTTGCGTTCGCTATGCAAACGTTCCAACAGATGTCGCAGGATGAAACGCTTGATGCGGCAACGCGTGCACAGCGTGCATCGGAGCTGATCAATCGTATTAACGATCCTGAGCTGTATACGATGGCATCGTCGATTGCTTCGGCATTAATCGATGGTCAGGATCTGCAAGGCATGTCAATGCATTGGACGAATGAGCTCAACGAGGCTCGTAACGCCACACGTGACATGTTGTTCTCTGGTCGTTTTGAAGAGGCCATTGAGCAGCAGGAGCAGATTATTGCTGATTTTGACAGGCGCTTCCATGGTCCAGTGCCTAGTACTGCCGATCTGCAGCATGATGCTGAGTCTGAGCATCCGCTGAACACCCTGCCAAACAACGAGTACGTGCCGCGTTACTTCAATTCGTATGCAGAACGCGTTGTGTACAACAAGCTGTATGCAACAGCAGGTGAGCGTTTGGTGCTCGTGCCAGATGCACTCGTGTATATGCACTTGGAGCAGGCGGAACTGCTGAGCCAGCTGGGTCGTACCGATGCTGCAATGCGTCATCTGAACCAAGTCGTTGCATATGCGCCTGCCTTTGCACAAGGTCATTTACGCCTTGCTATGCAGATGCGTCGCATGGAGGACTGGGGCTCGGTTAAGGCCGTGGCATTGAACGCCCTGCGTGTCAGCTTGGATCGTGATGCTGCTTCGGCTGCCTACCATCAGCTGGCCTATGCCGCTTGGATGCGTGATGAATTTGAGCTCGCCATCGGTTGCTATGTGCTGAGCACGGCTTTGCAGCCGGCAAATCCTTTGCGTGCAGAGGAGATGCGTGAACTCGTGGAACGTATGCAAGCACAGTGCATGCCAATGCCAACGTCGATTGTAGATGTGGCCCGTGTGCTGACAAAGGCTGGCGTACCAATGTGGCCAGGCGATGAAATCGCTAACATCGTTGGTCCTGCAGCACGTGCCACAGTTGATCATGGTATGTTCGTGCCGGGCCGCACATTGGCTGTTGCACACGCTCGCATTGCTGAGGCCCGTGGCCAGTTGCTACCAACAACAGAGCCAATTCAAATGCAGTTCATCCGTTCTTTAACGGTCTGAGCAATAATTCAATACTTCAGTTCCGCGTAGCGCGTTGTGTGAATGCAACGCGCTACGCTTATATGAGGCTTATGTGGGTAAATAACCCACGCATGGGTAAATGACCCGAGCAGCTTGGGAACGCAACAGCATTACAAGCATTGCTTCCCATAGCTTGTATGGAAGGTGAATAATGGCGCAGCAAGAGGCCAAGGAATTCAAACCCGGTAGCGATCAGTGGATAGCAGCACTGACGCGTTCCGATCAAGATGCCATGCTGCTTGAGCTCGTTGACGTTACGAAGCTCGGCCCAGAACGTGCACGCACCTTGTGGAACAAGGTCGCTTCTTGGGTTGAAGCCGATCAGGTTGCGTACTACATCAACTCGGATCCAATTTCTTCTGATGCCGCCTACGACGCTCGTCTGCGCTTCCTCGAAGCACTCGAGAAAACGTGGCCTGAGCTCGACGTGCCATCGTCGCCAACGCATCGTGTTGGCGGCTCGTTCACGAATGAATTCCCATCGGTTCCACAGCCTTCACAGATGCTGTCGCTTGACGATGTGTTTTCGATTCAAGAGCTGCGAGAATGGTATGACGGTGTGCGCAACGAATTGCAGTGGCCAGAAAACAAGCCACTGCCAATGACCTGCGAAGTCAAAATCGATGGTCTCGCACTGAACTTGATTTACCGCGACGGCGTGCTCTACCAAGGCCTGACTCGTGGTGACGGCAAAATCGGCGAAGATATTACGCTGAACGTCCGCACGATTCCAACGATTCCAGGTAACCTCGGCACGCAAGAGACGAACCGCTCCGACATCCCTCACATGGTCGAGATCCGCGGCGAAGTCTTTATGCGTTGGGATACGTTCCATGACCTCAACGAGCGTAATGAAGACGAGGGTCGCACGCCATTCGCAAATCCACGTAACGCTGCCGCCGGCTCGCTCCGTCAGAAGGATCCACGCATCACGGCACAGCGCCACCTGAGCTTCTACGCTCACGGCATCGGCATTCTCGATTGGGGAGAGGGCCACGCCGTGCCGCCTATTGATGAGGTGCGCGATCAGTCGCAGGCTTACGACCTCTACAAGCGTTGGGGCATCCCGGTTTCGCCACACAACCGCAAGGTCGGCACATTCGACGAGATTCTCGACATGATCGACTACTACGGCCAGCACCGCGACGACATTGAGCACCCACTCGATGGCATCGTTGTCAAAGTCGATGATCTGGCATTGCAGCGTCAGCTCGGCCAGACCTCGCGTGCTCCTCGCTGGGCCATTGCATACAAGTACCCACCAGAGGAAGTGCACACAAAGCTGCTCGACATTATCGTCGAAGTCGGTCGTACGGGCCGCGTGACACCTGCCGCCGTGCTCAAGCCTGTATATGTTGCCGGTTCTACGGTTTCAAGTACTACGCTGCACAACGGTTACGAGGTTAAGCGCAAGGGTATTTTGATCGGTGACACCGTTGTCGTACGCAAGGCTGGTGACGTTATTCCTGAGCTCGTTGGCCCAGTGCTTGAGGCGCGCAAGGGTCACGAAAGTGAGCTGCGCGAGTTCCATATGCCAACGCACTGCCCGTCATGCGGCGCGCTGCTTGAGTTCGATAACGAGGGTGATAAGGATCTGCGTTGCCCGAACCACGAGAGCTGCCCGGCTCAGCTGACTGAGCGCGTTATTAATTTGGGCTCACGTAAGGCTTTCGATATTGAACATTTGGGTGACCAATCTGCGGTTGCGTTGACCAATCCTGAAGATCAACGCCCGGCAACGGTTGACGTGTATGCGCCGCATCTGCAGGAAATCATTGTCCATCCAGGAGAAGAACCGGAACCGTACGAACCTGCTGAGGGCCTGACTCTGCCGGCAGTGCAGACTCCAGTTTTGACGAGCGAGGCTGGTCTGTTCTCACTGACGGCTCAGCAGTTACGTGACGTTCGAGTTTGGCGAGAGATTCCTATTATTGAAGTTCGCAAGCATACGGACGCGAACGGTAAAACGCGAAACGTGCGTAAGCGTCTCGGCGGCTCGGGCCTGTGGCGTCAGGTGAGTGCGTTCTGGACGAAGCCTAAGTGGGCGACAGCGAAGAAGAAGACTGATAATCCGGCACAGGCCTCGCTGCTGGAAGCTGAGCAGGATTACGCGGCTGAAGAGCAGAACGAACCGAATGCTCCTGCAGAAGCTGCGGATTATGAGCGTCGTTTCCCAGATTTTGTAGTGCCAGCGGATGCTGTGATTCTGGACGAGCGCACAAAGAAGAATCGTGATGGTTCGCAGTCGGTTCAGCCTGAATACGTGTGCCCTTCGGCAACAACGCGCAGCATGCTCGAGGAAATCGAGAAGGCTAAGCACGTTGATCTGGATCGTGTGATTGTGGCACTGTCAATTCGCCATGTTGGTCCTCCAACGGCTCGTCTGCTGGCTCAGCGTTTCAGCTCGCTGGATGCGTTGCAGCACGCAACGAAGGAAGAGCTCGAATCGGTGTCTGGCATTGGTTCGGAAGTGGCTCAGGCCATTGTCAATTGGTTCGCTGACTCTGAGGATCCAACGTCGTGGCATGGTTCGATTCTGGCGCAGTGGACGGCTGCAGGCCTCGAGGCGAAGGCTCCAGAGAGCTCGTCGCTGCCACAGACGCTTGAAGGTAAGACCGTGGTCGTTACGGGATCGCTGCAAGGATTCACGCGTGACTCGGCTAAGGAAGCCATCGTTAACCGTGGCGGTAAGGCTGCAGGTTCGGTTTCGAAGAAAACGGACTACGTCGTCGTTGGCGAAGCCGCTGGCTCGAAGGCGAAGAAGGCTGAGGCACTGGGCATTCCAATGCTCGACGAAGCACAGTTCGTGCGCTTGCTCGAAACGGGCGAGCCAGGAGCTGCTGCAGTAGAGTAGCTGTCGCTTGGCGATATGTGATTTATACGAGCAATTGGTGATACATACAGTTGTGGCTAGGCCGTTCGGCCTAGCCACATTGGTATTTATTAGGAATTATCGCTGCGTTGCAGTTCACAGCTGTGGTGGTTCGATGAGCTTTTCTGCAAGATCCTTAAATGCCTTGGCGAAGTCATCATCGCGAAGCTTGCCGTTTTCATCAAGAACGGCTGGACGACCCGTTTCGCCAACTTCGCGGATTTCTGGGTCGAGTGGCAGCTGCGTAAGCAGCGGTACATTGTAATGCAGTGCATGCGTCAGCTGATCAGCCACGCGCTGGCCACCACCATGGCCGAAGATCTCAAGCTTTTCGCCCTTATGCTCGAACCAGCTCATGTTCTCAACAACGCCGCGAACACGCATTGGCACCTGCAATGCCACGAGGCCAGAACGAGCAGCAATATCAGAAGCCGATGGCTGAGGCGTCGTAACAACAACGAGCTCAGCATTTGGCAGAGCCTGAGCCACAGAAATGGCCATGTCACCAGTGCCAGGAGCCAAGTCGAGCAGCAGCACATCAGGCGAACCCCACCATACATCAGCAAGGAACTGTTCAAGCGAACGCTGCAAACGTGGGCCACGCCACAAAATAGCCTTCTCGGAACCAGCAAAGTTGCCGATCGACATGAACTTCACGCCCCAAGCCGTTGCAGGCATAAGCATGCCATTCAAGTTCACTGGTTGTTCAGAAGTACCAAACAGCTTTGGCAGAGAGAAGCCATAAATATCAGCATCAATGGCTGCCGTGTCATAACCAAGAGCCGAGAACGTGGCTGCAAGATTGGCCGTTACACTGGACTTGCCAACGCCACCTTTACCTGAAGCAATAGCAAAAATACGCGTCGTATTGCCCGGCTTATTAAACGGATTCTCGTGACGCTCAGCCTTCAACTGTTCAACAAGCTTGGCGAGCTTTTCTTGGCTCATAGAGCCCACTTCAATATGAGGAATGAGCTTTGCTTCAGTGTATGAACCAACTGCAGCATTAATACGATCCGTAATAGTTTTTGACAGCGGGCAACCAGGAACGGTTAACTCAATCGAAATCGAAACATCATAAACATTCGTCGTATTCGAGTCTTCGCCCTCATGCGGAGTGACACGAACACCCGTGACCATGCCGATTTCGGTAATAGATTTACCAAGTTCTGGATCGATAACATGACCCAGACGATCGTAAATATCTTGTTCTATTGCGTTCACTCATTACTCCTCAACGAGGCTCAAAGATTCATCCGTGTTCATAGCATTACCCGACGTGATGCCTTGGTAATAATGCTTACGACACAGCGAAATATAGGTGCCAGTGCCACCGAAAACAATCTTGTCACCAGCACGAATAATGTTGCCCTGATTATCAATTCGTGCATTGAAGCAAGCTGCACGACCACACCAGCAAACGGTCTTAATATTCTCAATCTTGTCTGCAATCAGCAGCAGGCGAGTAGCACCTTCAAAACCTTCGCCTTGGAAATCAGTGCGCAGACCATAGCAAATGACGGAAACATCGTAATTGTCAACGATTGCAGCAAGCTCATCAATCTGTTGCGTCGTCAAGAACTGTGCTTCATCAACAATAACGACGTCAAAATCAACCTCATCACCCTGATGATGCTTCATCGACTCGAGGAAGTCCTCAACAAAAGCGCACTCAGCCTCCAGACCAATGCGTGAACGAATCGTGTGCTCACCATCGCGGCATTCCATGCGAGGCTTCAACATAACAGGCACCTTGCCGCGCTCAAGATAGTTGTATCGCACCATTAACGCATTTGCCGTTTTAGATGCACCAACCGCACCGAACTTGAAATAGAGCTTGGCCATGGGCCGCGATTCCTCTCTGTCGAAATTAGACCGAACGTCATTGTAGTGCACGGGGTACTGCGCGAAGTGTCCCAAATCACCCCCGTTTCATTCATTCGAGGGAATTGTGCCCAGTATTTCGCCCGAAACTTGAGATACAGCTGAGGGCGGTTTGACAGTTTCAGATCCGCTCGCTAGGGTTCGAGACATGAAGCTCTGACTTTTGCCAACAAACACATTCTTATTTCTGCATGACCACACGAGTCAATTCATGGCAAAGGAACTTCATATGTCGCAAATAACGCTTAACCATATCACCGCACAGTACGACGGTAATGCTGATGTCGTTTTTGAAGATTGTTCCGTAGTTTTTCCACAAGGTTGGACTGCTTTACTCGGCGATAATGGCATAGGAAAGACAACGCTCGCATCAATCGCAACAGGAGACCTCACGCCTGAGCAGGGCAATGTTTCCAATGCCAACTTACGCGCTGCATGGATTCAACAAGATGCCTCATGTGCACCAGCAAATATTGAAGACTTCGGCGCCGACTGGTCCTCTGCAACCATTCGCATGCGCGATACTTTAGGCATTGGCGATGATTGGCCATACCGATGGGAAACACTGTCAGGAGGCGAACGCAAGCGATTGCAAGTTGCCTGCGCACTAGCTCTAGAACCAGAAGTACTGGTAGCCGACGAGCCAACGAATCATCTTGACCAGCCAACGCGTGATGCCGTCATAGCAGCATTGCGTCAGTATCGCGGCATCGGCATTGTTATTACACACGATGTTGCAGTAATCAATGAGCTTGCACAGCGTAGCTATCTCTTGCATCGCATCCACACGAACGCGGGGAACAAGACGGCTGTTGACCTATTTGAGGGTACATGGGAAGTCATTCATCATGAACTCGAACAGCGCAACGCAACAGCAACAACACAACTCAAACTTGCCAAAGCGGAAACGCGACGCTTACATGCCGAACGGCAGAAGCGCATTGAGAAAACGAACCAAGCCGCAGCGGCCAGCATGCGCACGCCGGATCGCAAAGATCATGATGCTTGCAAACGTAAGAAATTCGCTAAAGGTGGGCTTGATGCGGGCGTGAGTCGCAATGTTGCGCGCCTCGAAGGCCGCATTAATCAAGCAGCACAGGCAACAACGGGCATAACAACAGAAGCAAAGCGGCGAACGGGAGCCGTACAATTCGACGTCGAGCCAAGTAGCAGGCGTGAACTGATGCATCTTGAACCAGGCATTATTGATTTCGCAACAGCACAGTGGAGCGCTGCAGATGGCCAAGTAACGCAGTATGCGGCGACGCTTGATGGCACAACGTTGAACCTTGATCGCAGTGGGGAAGCAGATACCGCGTTCGCGGCCGTAACTATTCCGAGAATAAGTGTCGGGCCTCGAGACCGTTTGATTATTACAGGACCAAACGGCGCGGGCAAGTCAACGCTATTGAAAGCGCTGGTAACCACATTGGACCAGTCGATTCCAACGCTCGTCGTGACGCAGCATACGGCGGATGCACATGCTCTGTTGCAGCAACTTGACGAGCTTAATGCGGAACAACGTCAGCAGGCGATTGGATATTTCGTGGCGCAAAACGGTAAGGCCCAGGCGTTACTTGATGAGTCGGCGCTGTCCCCGGGTGAGTGCCGCAAATTGCAGTTGGCTCTTGGACTAGTAGCGGGGCCTCAACTACTGATTTTGGATGAGCCGACGAACCATCTGGATTTGTCCTCGAAACAGGCCATGGTCACGATGTTGCAAGCGTATCCATGTGCAATGGTGTTGGTCACGCACGATCAGCTGTTGCTTGATGCATTTACTGAAGAATAGAGCTGTATAAAGAACATGCAGATTGCCTACTGTGCTGCGGAAGACAATCTGCATGTGATTCAAGGAAATAATTATGAGAACGATCCTGGGTACGTGGACCGCTTGACTCTCACTCTAACCAGATGCGATGGGATAGTTCGTGCATAACGAGGTTTTGGCACAAGCCTCATACGTGCTGTTTGCTTACACGTAACTTTGTTTCAATAGGTGCCTAAAAAGAGAAGCTCTTACCATTTCAATACTGCGATATGGTGATGCTAATTATTCCAGAATCCATGTGAATAATGCATTGAGCAGGCATTGCCAAATACAATGATGGGCATGGCTAATAGAATATGTTGGGCATGTGGTGCTCACGCTCACATGTCATTGGTAAGTTCGCCTCAATATTCAGAAAATTCATGGACCAGCAATTATCCGTCGGGGATATGGTCTGGTCTGTTTCAATGCGATTCTTGTAAGAAATGCTCCATAGGAAGTATCCATAATTCGAAACTTAATGATCCTAAAGATGTGGCAGACCTGATGAATACTAACGATGTGACAATGTTATGGCATCCGCAAAGCGCCATATGGAAAGAATTCGCTGATGTTCCTGACCCAATTGCAAAAGCAGCAAGTGAAGCAAATGCTTGTTTGTCTATTGGTGCATACCGGGCTGCCATTCTTATGGCACGTACTGTTATTGAAGCCACTGCGACAGATAAAGGAATTGGCCGAGGTACCCTCGTCCACAAAATTGATGAATTAGAATCTCGCGGCATTCTGAGTGATCAAATTAAACAAGAAGCGCACGAGATTAGGTATCTCGGCAATGACGTAGCACATGGTGGCTTTTCTGAGCCGGTTTCAGAGGAAGAGGCCACCGATATTCTCGGATTCTTAGATACATTTTTGGACTATGTTTATCAGATGCCATTAGCTATTCAAAGGCGTAAGGAAAGTCGAAAACAAAGGCGTGAATCGGCGCAAAATATCTAGAATAGTGTTTCCTGGCCGATGAATATGGCCCACGAATATATGCTTTAAAACCGACAATGGTGCCGGTTTATTATTGCTCAAGTCACAGCGTTCATCGTTCAATGCGCATAAATACAGAAAGCCCTTGGAATTATGCGTAACCTTCTCATAATTCCAAGGGCTATCTATAACAATCGCTACTTCACGTAGTTGCATTCACTACGCAGTGCGAACTCCAAATCAAATGTGGAAGTAAAGTTCATACTCGAGTGGCGTTGGCTGCAGACGAGCCAGATCAATCTCACCGCGCTTCAGGTCAATCCACGTCTCAATGAGATCCTCGGTGAACACGTCGCCTGCGGTCAGGAAGTCGTGATCTTCTTCAAGAGCATCCAGAGCTTCACCCAGCGAGTTTGGAACCTGCTTGATGCCTGCGTGCTCTTCTGGTGGCAGCTCGTAGAGATCCTTATCCACAGGAGCTGGAGGCTCGATGTGGTTGAGGATGCCGTCGAGACCAGCCATGAGCTGAGCCGAGAAGGCGAGGAATGGGTTGCAGGATGGATCTGGTGCACGGAACTCGATGCGCTTTGCAGCTGGCGAGGAACCTGCCAGAGGAATACGAATAGCAGCCGAACGGTTACGAGCCGAGTACACGAGGTTGACTGGAGCTTCGTAGCCTGGAACCAGACGGTGGTAGGAGTTCAGCGATGGGTTCGTGAAGGCAAGCACCGAAGAGGAGTGCTTGATCAGACCGCCGATGTACCAACGAGCCATGTCGGACAGACCGCCGTAGTTCTTCTCATCGTAGAACAGTGGCTTGCCGTCCTTCCACAGCGACTGGTGGCAGTGCATGCCCGTGCCGTTATCGCCAGCGAGTGGCTTTGGCATGAACGTTGCAGCCTTACCTGCGCGAGCTGCGACCTCGTGAACCACATACTTGTACTTCATCAGATCGTCGCCTGCGTGCTGCAGCGAGTTGTAACGGTAGTTGATTTCCTGCTGGCCTGCAGCGCCGACCTCGTGGTGGGAACGCTCAAGGATCAGACCGACCTGCTGCAGCGTTGCAACCATGTCGTCACGCAGATCCTGCGTGTGATCAACAGGTGGAACAGGGAAGTAGCCGCGCTTCACGCGGTTCTTGAAACCAATGTTTGGCGTGCCGTCTTCTTCTTCGTCAACGCCGGAGTTCCATGGAGCCTCAATCGAATCGATCTCGTAGAACGAACGTTCCATCGTGTTATCGAAACGAACCTTATCGAACAGGAAGAACTCTGCCTCAGGTGCGAACGAAGCCGTATCAGCCAAGCCCGTAGCCTTCAGGTAAGCCTCAGCCTTTGCAGCCACCTGGCGAGGATCGCGGGAGTATGGCTCGTCGGTCAGAGGATCAACAATCGAGAAAGCAACATTGAGCGTCTTGTGCTTACGGAATGGATCGATGTAAGCGGTCTCAATGTCTGGCACGAGCTTCATATCAGATTCGTTGATGGCCTGGAAGCCTTCAATAGAAGAACCATCAAATGGCATGCCCTCGTCAAATGCGTCCTTGAGGAACTCGCTGGCCGGGACGGTGAAGTGCTGCTGCACACCAATCAAATCAGTGAATCGGACAGAAACGTATTCGATGCCTTCCTGATTAATCAGTGCCTCAGCATCCGCCTTGGTCTTGAGTGTGGTCACGAGACCGCTCCTTTCAAAAAACTTTGTAACGTCTCTCAGCTTAGGAGCCAGAGTTTCACTTCCTCGCCGTTTACGTTACGACCATGTTTCATACAACGGTGAATTTGGTCTAAATGCCCATTACTGTAGGCAAATCTCGTTCATCTGTACTTGGTTGTGATTATAGGAGGAAGTCCGTAATACGAACCGCCCGTCTCCGTAATAGTGGGAGACGGGCGGTTTAGTAAATAAGCTCTGGGTAAATCAAGCGTTGAACTCGCAGTCAAATTGCCGATTTACTCAATGCGATGATCAAATCGATCAGCGGCCGCGCATGGCCTTACGGCTAATCTTGCCTGGGTGCATTGGGTCAACACCCTTTGGAATGCCATAGCCCTTCTTGCGCTGCAGCGTCGAGAGACGCTCGTTCAGTGTCAGCAGCTGATCCTTGGTCATCATGAAACGACGCTTCGAATGCATCTTCTTAGCCAGTGCATTCTTGTGCTCGGTTGGCATGTACGTCTTCTGCTTGACGATCGTACGGCGCAGGTTCTTCAGACTGACCTGCTTAGGACCGTTACCAACAGCAATGCGGTACACAGGAATACGCGAACCTGCAGTCACACCCTTAACCGTCTTCTCCTGACGATCCATTGCGCGCATAACCTGGCCGTAGTCACCCTCACCAACGAGGTAGATGCCTGCGTAACCAGTGCCGCGCCACACAGCAGCCTGCGTGCGTGGATCCACCCACACTGGCTCCTGAGGGAAGGTGTAACCAGCCTTCTGCATGTTGCTCAGCACGCTCACTGCTGCACCTGGCTTGCCATCAAGCTGCTTATAACCAACAACATCAGCACGACGCGTCAACACAATCGTGAACAGCAGGAAGCCGACCATCACACCGATCAGGACGGTTGCGATCCAGCCCAGCCATCCCCAGTGCAGCACAATTGCCAGCACAACGAACACAATCACAGGCAGTGCAAAAGCTACAGCCAGCAGATAAGGCAATGCTTTATCTTCGCGGTGCGTAAATTTATAGATCTGCGCGATCTGTTTGAACATGCCGTTCTTCTTGGGTTTCTTTCCCTTTTCCGGCTTACGTTCCGCCATGTGGAACCTTTCTAACTCGTCTGGTAAAGCACCGCTTAAGAAGGATCTCTGTTGATCCGACTTCGCAAGGCATTACTACTGTAACGCGCCCATGCGAAGACGTTCTACTGTGAACAGCAACCATTGCAACGATGCAGCGTTGGTTTCTCTCTTCTCAAGCGTCATTGCTGCTTTCTAGCTTACAACGACTTTACAGTGTATTGAACGGCCGCCCGTCGGCCTTGAGCAACGCTTCACCAAACATCTCCGAGAACGTTGGATGAGGCTCAATAAGACGAGCCGCATCACTTAGTGGCGTATGAGCTCCCAGAACATGTTCTGCTTGGCCAATAAGTTCGCTCGCCATTGGTGCCACAATATGAACGCCAAGCACCTCACGCTGATCAGGATGACCAGGCCTGCAACCAGTAACAACAGCCATCGAACCATTGGCTCGTTCCATAACCATGCGTGCATTGCCCATAACTGGGTAGAGTGTTTCGGTCACATCAGTGCAGCCATCAATAGTCTGTGCTTCTTGTACCGTGCGACCAACAGAAGCAAATTCAGGTGTCGTAAAAATAACCGAAGGAATTGTGCGCTCATCAACTGGCTTTGGATTTAATCCAGCAATAGCCTCAGCAATCGTAATGCCTTGTTCAAATGCGCGATGTGCCAAACCATGACCCGGCGTAATGTCGCCAACTGCCCACACATGAGGCATGCTTGTCTGACCGAGATCATCGGTCACAATCAAACCAGCATCAGTAATATCAATATCCAAATCTTGCATCCATGGCATGTCAGTATTTGGATCACGACCAATAGCAACGAGCAGCACATCAGCATCAATGCCGTAGGTCTCGTTGTCAAGCGACGACGTATAAGTCACATGAACGCCTTCACCGGATTCACCTGGCGTAGTTTCTGTAACCTGCGAATGAGCAACGATCTTAATACCGCGGCGCTTTAACTCACGAGTTAGCACCACTGCAGAACGATGGTGTGCATGCGAAAGTGGCGTATCGTGACGGACAAGCAGTGTTACTTCAGCGCCCATAGAACGCCACATCGAAGCGAATTCCAAAGCAACTGAACCTGCGCCCACAATTGCAGCGCGCTTTGGCAGATGTTCCAATCCAAGAGCAGCAGTGGAATCAAGAACAGCACCACCAAATGGCACATTAGGCAGTGGGCGAGGGCGACCACCTGTTGCCAGCACCGTATCGGTTGCTTGAATCGTTACTTGCGTACCGGCATCGTGCAAAGCATCAAGGCTCTGACCCACACGTACTTGAGTTGCATCAGGTGCAGGTGTTACGAGAATCGTGCCATCGGATTGCAAAGCAGCCTGACCATGCACCATCTGAATATGACGAGCAGCAAGCAACTCAGCCAAACCAGAGGTCATAGTCGTAACAGTCTGCTCACGGTATTGCGCAAGCTTCGCTTCATCAACACTTGGCGCAGTAACCTGAATACCCATAGTGGCTGCATGGTTCATCGCATCCATGGTGTGCGCTGCAGAAATTAAGGCCTTAGAAGGAATGCATCCTCGCAACAAGCATGTACCACCAACATGAGCATCACGCTCAATAAGCGTTACCGATTTACCCAGTTCCGCCGCACGTAACGCAGTTGCATAACCGCCAGGGCCGGCGCCAATAATCGCCACATCTGTTTGCAAAGTCGAATTCATAACCACTCCTTCACGCCATCATTGTTCAGTTCAAGGTCGTTATTACTTCAATCAAGACTTGTATTGCCCCAAGCCTATCGGCCGATATAGGGGTTACGCGCAAGAAAACCTCAAAGAAACCTGAGAATCAATGTGTTGTTGAGCAATATTCCACGCAATTTTTGCAATTCGCTTATGTGGGGGGGGGGAGAATCAACTGGCTTATGTGCGTGAGAAGTAACTGGCTTATGTGTGGGAGAGCATCAAAGGGTAGGGAAATAAAAAATCCCGCAAGTGGGTACTTGCGGGATGAAGACTGGTTATTTAATAGGCCTTACTTGATGATGCCGTTTTCAGCGTATTCGCTGCGCTTTGCATACCTTGGCTTTGGAAGGCGCCAGCGACGCATCTGGATTGCGCGGCTCCATGCGTACGAAGCGGAGCGCATGCCCTTAGCAACAGCCTGCTCGCCGTACTTGGCGATGAGCTTCTTCTTCAGGCGCTTCCACATCACGGCTACGTCAATAACAATGGCGATCAGGTACACGTACATCAGACCCATAAGTACAATCGAAACAACGCCGTTTGGCCAGATTGCCGTGAACAGCACGGACAGCAGCAGAATGGCGATGGCAACAGGAATGAAGTACTCGCCAATGTTGAAACGAGCGTCAACATAGTCGCGAATGTACACGCGCCATGGCAGGCGCTCGGACTTTGGCATGTTGTTAATATCGCCCGTGCGCATTGCCTCATACTCACGGTTTTCACGTGCGCGCATGCGTTCCTTTGCACGCTTACGCTGTTCCTTCGTGTTTTCAGGCACGAGTGGACGAAGTCCCTGTGCTTGCGCAACCTTGCGCTTTGGTGTTGGACGACCCTTGCCCTGCGTGGTGTTTGGGGTCGAGTTCGACGCGTTCTTAGCGTCGGAAGTTTGTTCCTCAGAATTCTTTGCTGCCATGAGGCATTAGCGTACGAGAACGGTAAGACGCTTTCCGCTGAGCAGTACGCTTTTCGTCAGTTCTGCGGTATTCCTACAATGATTGCCAGCGTAGTTTTTTGTTTATGTGCGGTAGAGCAAACCTGTATTGCCTGCCATATGAGTAAAAAACTTGAGAGAAACGACTTCACCTATGAAGTACTTCAACTGACATCGATGAAAGGTGGGAAATCAACATGGCTCAGTTTGATGAAGCCCGCATTCGTGAGAATGTAGCCGAGCACTGGAACGAACTTGTTGAACTGCTCAACCAGAAGATTGCACTCAAATCTATTTCTGCTCAGGGCATTGCCGGCGAACAGATGAAGCGTTCGGCAGATTTCGTGGCCGAGCAATTCCAAAAGCTTGGTGTCGATGCCAAGGTGGAGCAGGCTGTAACGGAAGACGGCAAGCCGGGCGCATGGGAAGTTATCGGCTCGCTTGTTGTGGACGAGAACGCACCAACCGTGCTGCTCTACGCACATCACGACGTGCAGCCAGTTCCTGGTCCAGAAGGTTGGACGAGCGAACCATTCGTCGGCACGGTGCAGGGCGACAGGCTCTACGGCCGTGGCTCGTGCGATGACGGCGGCGGCATCATTATGCACGTCGGCGCACTGCAGGCACTCGGCAAGGAACTCAACGTCAACATCAAGCTCTTTATTGAGGGTGAAGAGGAGATGGGCTCGCCAAGCTTCATCCCATTCATTGAGGCACACCGTGACGAGTTTGAAGCTGACGTCATCATCGTGGCTGACTCGGGTAACTGGGCTCCAGAAATTCCATCGCTGACGACGAGCCTGCGCGGTAATGCAACCTGCGATGTGCACGTGCGCGTGCTCAAGCACCCAGTGCACTCCGGTCAGTACGGTGGCCCAATTCTCGACGCCGTCACGCTGGCCAGCATGTCGATCGCATCGCTTTACAACGAGAACGGCGAGCTTAAGGTGCCTGGGATTGCTTCGCAGGAGCCAGTTGGCGGTCTGCAGCAGGACGTGACCGAGGAATCGGTGCGCAAGGACGCTGGCATTGTTGATTCGTACAAGCTCGCTGGTACGGGTTCGCTGGCTTCCCGCCTGTGGACGAAGCCAAGCGCTACGGTCATCGGCTTCGATGCCCACCCAGTTGAGGGTTCGTTCAACGTGATCGCACCAGAAGCAACGTACCGCCTCAGCGTGCGTACGGCTCCTGAGCAGGATCCAAACGAAGTTAACGCAGCTCTGAAGGCATACCTTGAGTCCAACGCTCCATTCGGCGCTGAGGTTGAGGTGACGCCACTCGAAGCAGGTCGCGGTTGGGCTATGGATCCAACGGCAACGGCTACGAAGGATGCTCTTGAAGCAATGCGCGAGGCATTCGACGTGGATCCAGTCAACATGGGTCAGGGCGGTTCGATTCCATTCATTCCTGAACTGCAGCGTCTGTTCCCTAAGGCACAGGTGCTCGTCACGGGTCCTGAAGATCCTCAGTCGAACGCTCACAGCCCTAACGAGTCGGTCAGCCTGCCAGGTCTGCAGAAGAACGTCGTTGCTGAAGCTTTGCTGCTCGCTAAGCTCGGCGCTGATGACGCTCGCTGATGACGCTTGCTGATCGTCGTTCAGTTTGGCTAGCTGAATAATTTTTGATCAAAAAGGTGCTGTTTTGTTCATTTGATGAACACAGCACCTTTTTTCATCCCGACGTACCTTTAGGATGTGTGGCTGACACGGGAGCCTGACTTCAAGAGTCGTAAAGGCTGAGAGGGGAGCAAGTCTCCGACCGATTGAACGTGAATCCGGATAATGCCGGCGCACGGACGTCGCTCATTCCCGTGCCTTGTATCCCATTCATTACGGGGTTCATACGGCACGTTTCTGCCGGCTGAGCCTCGCTACGGAAAGAGGCACTATGGCCACGCACAACACCACTTCTTCTGCAACTCCTATTTCGTCCGCTCCTCAAAAACTGCGCTTGCGTTGGCGCGTTGTGGACATTGCCGTTGCTTCAGTTATTGGTGTCGCATCCGCTTTGATTTATTGGGTTGCTGCAATCGCAACTTATGCGCCATGGGGCGTGCTCGAAGCTATTCTTCCTGGTCTCGCTGGAATCGTGAATGGCTTGTGGCTGTTCGCAGGACCATTAGCTGCAGTTATTATTCGCAAGCCTGGCGCTGCTTTGTATGCCGAAGTTGTTGCTGGTGTGCTGGAAGCACTGCTGGGTAACCAGTGGGGTGGCATTGGCACGCTGATTATTGCATTGGCTCAAGGCGCTGGTGCAGAACTCGCTTTTGCTTGCTTCAAGTATCGCAAGTGGAATCTGCCAACCATGCTGCTCTCGGGCGCATTGGCTGGTGTCGGTTCTTGGGCATACTCGTTCCTGACCAATTTGCAGGCCGTTGATGTGGCTAGCAGTTACGGCATTGTGTATCTCGTAACTTCAGTTATTTCGGGCATGCTGATTGCAGGCGTTGCAATGTGGTATCTGTTCACTGCAATCGCACGTACTGGTGCACTTGATCAGTTCAGCTCGGGTCGTGAACAGCGCGCTAAGGCTTTGAAGCGCATCAACAATAAGTAATGAATTCTGCAACCAACCAACTTGCTCATACTCCTATGAACCTCATGCAAGAAGAAAACAATCAACCTATTGCCATTAGTTGGCAAAACTGGGGTTACCGTCACGCCTCACGTAACGAATTTGCCGTTCGTAATCTGAATCTCGATATTCATGAAGGCGAACACGTGCTGTTACTCGGTGCTTCGGGTATTGGAAAGTCCACAATTCTCGAAGGTGCTGCCGGCATTCTCGGTGACGAAGTAGCAGTGGCACAGAGTGAACCTGCAGCAGAAGATGCAGTTGCAGCTGATGATGATGCAGCTGTTGATGATGCAGCTTGCGCAGAGTGTACTGCTGGTGCTGATGATGCTGTTGCTGATGTTGACGCTGAGCCTCAAGCTCTTGTCGATGCAGACGGTGGTATTACCGAAGGTTCGATCAGTATTTATGGTGCCGATGCTCATCAGGCGCATGGGCAAGTTGGTTTGGTATTGCAGGATCCTGATGCGCAGGTTGTTTTCCAGCGCATTGGTGACAACGTAGCCTTTGGCCCAGAAAATCTGGATGTGCCACGCGAACAGATTTGGCAGCGCGTTGCCGAATCGTTGCAGGCTGTTGGCCTTGAAGATATTCAGTTGACTCGTTCGGTCTTGCACCTGTCTGGTGGTCAGATGCAACGTCTGGCATTGGCTGGTGCTTTGGCTATGCAACCAAAGGTGCTGCTGCTTGATGAGCCAACAGCCAATTTGGATCCTGCTGGTGTCACCGAAGTTGTACAAGCAGTCAGCGATGTCTTGCAGCGTACAAAGGCCACAATGGTGCTCGTTGAGCATCGTGCAGGCGCTTGGATCGATTGTATTGATCGCGTTATTGTGCTGGGTAATGCTTCCGATGAAGCCAAGCACACCGTAGTTGTTGCCGATGGCACTCCAGAAGCCGTATTTACGAATCCAGCTATTGACTTTGCTGAGCTCGGTATCTGGGTCCCAGAACAGTATCGCCGACCAAGCGATGTAATTCGTCCACTGAGTCAAGCAGCAGCAAATACAACGAGTGCAGCAACGCATCATGAGGTTGTGCTGCATACTGAAGACCTTGCCATTGGACGCAATAACGAAGCCATTGCTGACCATATCAATCTTGAATTCCGTACCGGTGAGATCACTGCATTAGTTGGTGCTAACGGTGCAGGTAAATCAACACTGTCGTTAACTCTGGCAGGCTTGCTCGAACCAGTTGCTGGATCAGTAGTCGCATCGCCAGCGCTTGCTGAAGGTACGAAGCATACGGAACCTTGGCCAATTCATTGGACGAGTCGTGAACTGGCAAGCCGTATTAGTTATGTGTTCCAAAATCCAGAACATCAGTTCGCTTGCTCAAGCGTGCTTGACGAAGTCATGCTTGGACCAATTCGTACGGGCATTGATGAGGATCAAGCTCGCGAACAAGCAATGCAGTTACTCGAGCAATTCCGTCTCGATCAGTATGCGCAGGTTAATCCATACACGCTGTCTGGCGGCGAGAAGCGTCGCTTAACCGTGGCAGCAGCACTCGCATGCGCACCAAGCGTGCTGCTTTTGGACGAACCAACATTCGGCCAGGATCGTCGTACATGGATGCAAATCGCACGACTTATTGATTCCTTACGTAACGATGGTGTCAGCATTATTGTCGTCACACACGATCGCGATCTCGTCACTGCGTTAGGCGCTCGCGTCGTTGAACTTGTCCCAGAATTCAGTACCGAAGAATGGGGTAGTAGCAGCAACCAATCGATCGAAGCTTCCCATACAGAAAAAGCCGCAGCTGTTGCAACTCCATTACGTGCGGGAGAAGCAAAATCTGTATCAGCCTTACGTGCGGGAGTGGAATCTGGTGCAACTTCCTTACGTGCGGAAGTGAGTTCTGATGTATCTGCCTTACGTGTGGGAGAGGATGATGCAACCGCTTTACGTGCGGGAAATGAGGTCAATACCGCATTTGGCTTAGGTGTGGGTGAGACGACGGTGCCTGTGAGTGCGGTGCGCGATCGCGTCGAGGAGCCTCGGCAGTCGAGTCGATCATCGTTCTTGGCATCGCTGAATCCTGTGTATCGTCTGATTGGCGCATTCCTTGTTTCGCTGCCATTGTTGTTGAGCTTGGATGTGGTGTCGGCAAGTGTGGCGCTCGCTATTGAAGTGATTGTGCTGTGGTTGCTGGGTATTACGCCTTGGCGTGTGGTGCGCAGTACGTGGCCTATTTTTATTGGTGCTCCAACATCGGCTTTAGCGGTGTTGCTGTACGGTAAAAGCGGCGGCGCGGTCTGGTGGCAGTGGGCTTGGATTAACATCACCGACCGATCTGCCATGCTCGCACTCGCAACGATGATCCGTATTCTTGCGATTGGTATTCCAGCGATTGTGCTCGTGCTCGGCATTGACGCAACTGATCTCGCCGATGCATTCAGTCAGATTCTGCATCTGCCAGATCGTTTCGTGTACGGCGGCCTCGCTGGCATGCGTTTGTTTGCTGTGTTGCGTGACGACTGGAGTGCGTTGACGGCGTCGCGTCGTTCACGCGGCTTGGGTGATGAAAGTGCTTGGCGTGCGTTCTTCCCGCAGGCATTTGCACTACTCGTGCTCTCGATCCGCCGCTCCACGATGTTGGCAACCGCTATGCAGGCGCGTGGTTTCGGCGGCTCCGGCCCGCGTTCGCACGCTCGAGTCTCCACAGTTCACGCTCGCGACTACTGGTTCGTTGTTGGTGCTCTTTTGATTCCTGTGGTTGCACTCGTAGCCGCTGCTTGCATGGGAACGTTTGCCTTTATGGGTGGCGAATAAACCGTTGAAAACAACAGAAGCCTAGGTTCAATAACCTAGGCTTCTTTGTATTTCAGCACTTGTTGCAGTACGAATTTCAGACTTTATAATCCGCATTGTTCTTTACGAATGAGCTTGTCATACTCAAACGTACAGCGAATATACGCAGGTGCTGTGCGATGCACGATGTTCATAGGAGCCGTGTGCCGTCGGGGTGATCGTGCTCCGACATACCAAATGTATTGTTTCTGCAGTGCATCTTCTGACTGCAGCATGCCTTCTGAACCGAGTATTTGTGCAACATCGTGGTAGCTCATGCCTAAATTAATTGTGATGTATGCAGAGCGAATATGCTTTTCGTGCTCTTCATTTTTTCGACTGCGCAGTAGAGCAGAAATAGAAATTGCAATAGCTACTAAACAAACAACAACAACAAAACCAGGGAACCACGTGGTCGTTGATGGTGAAAACGGATCATATAGTCTGTGGTGGTGCATGCACGCTCCTTTGCTCTGGAACTATATTTGCGCATAACATGCTCGGAGCAAAACTATGTTAAGAATCGATACCACATTCTGGGCGCGATTATAGAAACCAGTGCCATTCCAGTAAGTTGAATTGAGAGCACGCAAAACAGGCGTACCAACCAGTTGTGGTAACCAGAGCTTGTAGCGCAGCAGCATCATGAACTTCACAGTCATGAATACCATGCACTACTCAACAAGCATCCATTCCACACCGGTGGTGAACCTAAACATGATGCAGCCGCAATGTTGCGATGCGTCATAGTGCGTGAAAACAGAAGCATCGAGTTAAAGGTGACTGGAATGAGTAAAGCAGCAAAACGCAAAACTGCTACTACCAATCAAACACGAGCATGGACGTGGACTGTCTTAAGCATCATTGTGGCTGTGGCCTTAGCTGTAGGAGCGTGTGCATTATGGCTTCCTGATCGAGCGCCATCATTACTTGCACAAGCTCATGCTATGCGAACTGGGCCAGCGGCAATTCAGCAGTACACCGACGCAAAAGAAGTGAATGTTATTCCAGTTGTTGCTGCGGACCGAGAGATTCTCTCAAATTCGAGTGGTGTAGTCACCACGAGCTCTGATGTCAATGAATTGCGATCAGGAGCAACGGCGTTCACCGTAAATAATCGCGCTGTTATTGCATTACATACCGAAACACCGTTATACAGAAGTATTCAAGAAAACGACGAAGGCCAAGATGTACTGGCGTTGAATAATGAACTGGCTCGACTCGGCTACGCGAGTTCGTTGGGATCAACGAAATATACTGCAGCAACCAAGCTCGGCTGGAAGCAGCTCATGCTGGAATCCGGAACCAAGTGCGATGGCCAACTTGACTTAGCTGATACGCTGTGGATTCCTGAAGAAACTGTGTCAATCGCTGGATGGACAGCACAGCAGGGCACTGTTGTTAATCAAGGTGCACCAGTCGGCAAAATTCCGGGCGGACTCGTCAAAATGACGGTCCGTAACGGGCAACCATCCGATCGAGATCGCACCATTACGATCTGTAATATTGCAACAACGTTGCCAGCAAACTCAATTGATATAACTGATGGCAAAGTTCTCGCCGATATTGCTGCTTCGGAAGCGTATCGCAATATGCAAGAGAGTGATCGCGCAGCAGGTATTTCAGCCAAGCTGATGATGAGCGAACCATTTGATGTACTGCGTGTACCAGCAGCAGCCGTATTCAATATTGAAGATACGAAAGCCTGCATTGCTGTGCAACAACACAATAAGCTCGAGCCAATTGCTGTAACCATAGTGAACGGTGAACTCGGTACAAGCTATGTGCAAGCAGAGAACGCTGATACGGGCGCTATTCACGAAGTCGTTATTGGCCCAGAACTGACGACGCTCAAGTGCAGGTGAGCTATGCATATTGCCATACATGACGTAGCACACCGATTCCCAGGTACGGAATATCTGTTCGAACATGTCAACTACCGGATTGACCCCGGCCAAACCGTAGCCCTGTGCGGACCATCGGGCTGTGGTAAATCCACATTGCTGTCGATTCTGGCTGGATGGGAGAAACCCACACAAGGCACTATTGAGAAACATGAGATTGGCCGCATTGGTTGGGTATTCCAAAACCCTTATGGTGTAGCCCGACGTACAGCACTGGACCATGTGGTGTTCCCATTACTCGCCAAAGGATGGGATCGCAATGATGCAGAGGCACAAGCATATGAAGCGCTCGATCTGTTCGATTTGGGCTATGCCGCAGACCGTCGTTTTAGCGCACTATCTGGTGGCGAAGCGCAACGACTCATGCTGGCCCGAGCTGTGTGCTCACATCCAGACATGCTGCTCGTAGACGAGCCAACAGCACAGCTTGATACCAAAACAGCACACTCAGTCAGCAATGTGCTCGGCAACCTCGCAGGCCAAGGCATGATCGTTATCGTAGCAACGCACGATCCAGATACGAGAAATGCTTGCGGTCGCGTTATCGATCTTGCTGACTATGCGCCATCAGAAACGCAACCTGAAGTAACAGAGACTGAAGCAATACAGATTGAAGAAATAAAGACTGAAGCAACAGCAACTGAAGCAACAGTATTTGAGGAAACGAGCACCGTATGAAGCTTCGTAGTATATGGACCGAAAGTCTACGCAATATTGGCAGTGGTACATCGCATGCCATATCACTCGCTCTTGCATTCCTTATTATTGCAACACTACTTGGCGGCTATGGTGCGTCCACTGTTATAGCAATGCAAGGCGAAGCGCAAGAACGCATTGCAACACTTGGTGATACCGACGCCATAATGGGCGGCACTGTTGATGGCGTGACCTGTGACCAACTCTCAAAACTGCATCACAGCACAATCCAACAATCAGGAGCCTTGAGTGCGAAGGCTGATCTCATAGAAATGAAAGCAACACCTGGATCGCAAGTACAAAGTTTTACAGTCTCACCAGGCATGATTGAACTCGTCGCATCAGCGTCAGGTAAGGGTGGTGATCAGACTGTTGACACCTCAGGTACATGGGCTTCGCAATCGGTTGCTGAAGAATTCGGGCTCACCACAGGCAGTATTATCCAAACAACGCAAGGCGAAGAACGTATCGCAGGAATTTACGACTGGCCAAATGATGGGCGAGATACCAAACTCGGATTTGCACTCTTGATGCCACACCCTGCATCGCAAAATGATTATGGCGAATGCTGGGCACGGCAATGGCCGCATAGCGATCGAACCAGCGAATTACTCTACAGCACTATTGCTGATGCTGATCCACAAAACCCATCAGGTATTCTTCCTGTGAATCGCACGCTCTCGAGCAATTATGATGCCAATAACAGCTATCTCAAACGTGATACTGCATTCATGCCCGTAATTGCGCTCGCAATCGGTTGCTTCATCGGTGTAGTCGCCGTGCGCTCGCGACGACTTGAATATGCAGGTGCATTGCACTCAGGCCAAACCAAAGCCTCGCAAATTGCAGGCATAGGTATTGAAGTTACGATATGAGGTTTAGTCGCAACAGTGGCTGCCATGGCGTTGATTGGAGCATTCTGCGTGCGGTGTGCCATCAGTGATGCCGCCATGGTGTATGTTCAGGCAATTCGAACACCAATTGCAATGTTTACTGGACTTATTGTTTCGGCTCTGATAACCGCGCTAACCATACGAGAGTCGCGACTCTTTAAGCTGTTTAAACAGCGTTAGTCGGACGGCGTGGCATCGAGTAACGCAGTGATATAGCGCGGTTTAGCACGCTACTGTTGCAATCACAGAAATAATTCAAGACGGCAACGGGCGTTACGATGGCCGCATGCCTATGTATGACGAAGTGCTTAACCACGCAAATTCAGAACGGTTCAAGCGCATCAGAAGTTTAACCGACCATAAGCGCCGCGAAAAAGCAAACCGCTGCGTTGTTGAAGGACCACAAGCTGTTCGTGAGCTGCTGCAGTGGATGCCACAAGCAGCACTCGATCTGTATGTTGCTGTCGATTCGGCAGAACCAGACGCAGCATTTTTGAACCCAACCATTGGTCAACTGGCCGGAATGGGCTTGCGTGCGAACTGCTACGTGCACAAGGCAACGCTGCAGGTGCTGCATCATGTCAGTGCCGATTGCCAAGGCGTGTTTGCTATTGCTGACTTGCGTGAGCTGCACAGCGCCACGGAAGAAGCCATGAACGCTGCTATGGAGTCGGCAGCTCACGCTGGTGAGTCTGATGAAGCACAGACCGCACCAATGGTGGCTGCTTTCTGGCAGATTCGTGACCCAGGTAACGCTGGTACGGCAATTCGTTCGGCCGATGCTGCAGGCTGCGCATGCGTTATTTTCGTGGGCGACTGCGTAGATCTCTATAACCAAAAGGTGATCCGCAGCACTACGGGCTCGCTGTTCCACCTGCCAGTCGTCACGATGAGCGAGCAGGAGTTCGACGAGTGGCGTGCAGAGCATAACTTCAAGCTCATGGCTGCCGACGTGTACGGCACTGAGGATCGTAAGCCGCAGATGCTGCCAACGATCCTGCAGCAGCGCGCATTCACGCACGAACCAACTTGTGTGTTGTTCGGTAACGAGGCTCGCGGACTTGAAGCAGACATGCTCAACAAGGCCGACGAAATCGTCTCCATTCCTATTTATGGCAAGGCAGAATCACTGAACTTGGCAACCAGCGCATCAATTCTGTTGATGAGCATGGCTATGTCGAGTCGTGTTGAAACAATCTAGTACGTTAAAACGCTGAAAATACAAGCATTTTCCGCACTGTATGGGTGCTAGACCCTTA
Organism: Bifidobacterium dolichotidis; assembly: GCF_003951975.1. Taxonomy (GTDB): domain Bacteria; phylum Actinomycetota; class Actinomycetes; order Actinomycetales; family Bifidobacteriaceae; genus Bifidobacterium; species Bifidobacterium dolichotidis. Next base: position 930,865 of record NZ_QXGM01000001.1, on the reverse strand, counting down.
AGGAGCGGAGCTTGAAGGAAGGGCTCTTGTGGCAGAACAGATGAGCTTCGACGCTGAGGCCGTAACCGCTGCGGTTGCGGAAGGCATCGAGAAAATCAACCATGCCTCCACAATGGAGGAACTCAAGGCCATCAAATCACAGTATGCAGGCGCACAGTCGGCAATGACTATGGCCAGCAAGGCAATCGGCGGACTCGATAAGCCCCAGAAGAAGGACGCAGGCAAGCTCATGGGCAAGCTGCGCGCCGACTTCGGCCGTGCTTATGGCAAGAAGGAAGCTGCTGTCAAGGCAGCTGAAGAAGCTGCTGCACTTGCTGCAGAAACTGTGGATATGACTCTGCCTGTGGAACGTAAGCCTCTGGGCGCACGTCATCCACTGGCCAAGCTTATGGAAGATGTTGAAGACTTCTTCGTGGGCATGGGTTGGCAGATCTCTGATGGTCCAGAAGTTGAGACTGAGTGGTTTGACTTTGACGCTCTTAACTTTGGTCCTGATCATCCAGCACGTCAGATGCAGGATACGTTCTATGTGAAGGGCAACCAGACGAAGGATGCTGCAGGCTTCGTGGGCTCGAACATGGTGCTGCGCACGCAGACGTCATCTGATCAGGTTCGTGGTCTGATCAAGAACGGTGTGCCACTGTACATTGCATGCCCAGGTCGCGTGTTCCGTACCGATGAGCTCGACGCAACGCACACGCCTGTGTTCCACCAGATTGAGGCACTGGCAGTTGATAAGGGCCTGACGATGGCAGACCTTAAGGGTGTGCTCGATAAGCTCGCTGTGGCAATGTTCGGCCCAGATGCTCACACGCGTCTGCGCCCTAGCTACTTCCCATTCACCGAGCCTTCTGCAGAGCTGGATCTGTGGTTCCCAGATAAGAAGGGTGGCCCAGGCTGGCTCGAGTGGGGCGGCTGCGGCATGGTCAATCCAAACGTGCTGCGTTCTGCTGGCCTTGATCCAGATGAATACACGGGCTTCGCATTCGGCGTCGGTGTTGAGCGTACGCTGCTGCTGCGTTCCGATATCAACGATATGCACGACCTCGTTGAGGGCGACGTGCGTTTCAGCGAACAGTTTGTGATGGGGGAGTGAGCCACAAATGCCAATGGTAGATATTGATTGGCTGCGCGAGCACGTTGAGCTGCCACAGGATCTGACCTACGAGCAGCTCGCCAAGGATTTGGTGCGCGTTGGCCTCGAAGAAGAAGAGATTCACCAGTCCCAGCTGACTGGCCCAATCGTCGTCGGCTACGTTGTGGATGCAACGCCAGAGCCACAGAAGAACGGCAAGACGATTAACTGGTGCCACATTGACGTTGGCGACAAGTACAACGACGTTGACGAAAACGGCAACAAGGTGCCACGTGGCATCATCTGCGGCGCTCCAAACATGGCTGCAGGCGAGAAGGTTGTTGTGACGCTGCCAGGCGCAGTGCTGCCAGGCGACTTCCGCATTGAGCCTCGCAAGACGTACGGCCACATTTCCGAGGGTATGTGTGCTTCTGAGCGCGAGCTCGGCCTCGGCGACAGCCACGCCGGCATTATTCTGCTGCGCGACTACGGCTTCTCTGAGGAAGAGTACGAGAACTTGAAGCCAGGCGACGATCTGATGCACTTGCTGCACCTTGATCAGCCACTGCTCGAGATCAACGTGACGCCAGATCGCGGCTACGCATTCTCGTACCGCGGTGTTGCTCGTGAGTACTTCGATTCGACGGGCGCTAAGTTCACGGATCCAGTGACCGAGCTGACGGCTCAGGCACCTGAGTCCGCAGGTACGAACGGTGATATTGAAGTCATTATTAACGATGAGGCTCCAATTCACGGCGTTCCTGGCTGCGATCGCTTCTATGCTCGCGCTGTGCGCAACTACGTGCCAGGTAGCAAGACGCCAAACTGGATGCGTCGCCGCCTGTCCCGCGCTGGCATGCGTTCGCTGTCGCTGCCTGTTGACGTGACGAACTACGTTATGCTCGACCTCGGCCAGCCACTGCACGCTTACGATCTCGACAAGATCGAGGCTCCAATCGTGGTGCGCCGCGCTAAGGCCGGCGAAAAGCTGACGACGCTTGACGGCAAGGAACGTGATCTGAGCACCGAGGATCTGCTGATTACCGATTCTCCAAACGGTGAGCAGGGCTCGCGTGTGCTCGGTATTGCAGGCGTTATGGGTGGTCTCTATGGTGAGGTCACTGCAGAGACGAAGAACATTCTGATTGAAGCTGCTCATTTCGATCAGGTTTCGATCGCTCGTTCCGCTCGCCGTCACAAGCTTCCTTCCGAGGCTTCGCGCCGCTTCGAGCGTGGCGTTGACACTCAGCTCCAGCCAGCTGCCGCTCAGATGGCTGCCGATATGCTCGTGCGTTTCGGCCAGGCTGAGGCTTCGTTGACTCCAACGGACATCAACAATGTTGCTGCCCGTCCTGCAATTTCATTTAAGACTTCTGAAGTTGCACGTGTAGCCGGTCTGGACCTTACGGATGATGTGATCGTTGCTAAGCTCGAAGCCGTTGGCTGCAAGGTCACCGACGAGGGCAATGGCAACCTGCTTGTTGAGGCTCCAACGTGGCGTCCTGATCTGACGATGCCATGCGATCTCGTTGAAGAAGTGGCTCGCTTGGTGGGCTATGACGAGATTCCAACGCGCGTGCCATCGGCTCCAGTTGAGGGTCATGTTGGTCTGACTGTTCCACAGCTGCGCAAGCGTCAGATTGCTGACGAGCTTGCTGAGTACGGCCTTGTGGAAGTGCTGACCTACCCATTCGTTGGTGATGCAGACTTCAAGGCATTCCAGTACGACGCTGAAAAGGTTGCTCCTGTTAGCGTGCAGATCGTCAACCCACTGGCTGGCGACCGTCCATACCTGCGTCGCTCGATTCTGCTGACGCTGGCTCAGACCGTGCAGCGCAACATTCACCGCGGTATTGAGAACGTGAGCCTGTACGAGCTCGGCCATGTGTACCTGTGGGATCCACAGGCTCCAGCAATTCCAGCACTGCCTGGCGGCGTGCGTCCAACCGATGAGCAGATTGCTGCTCTGAACGCTGGTCTGCCTGATCAGCCAATGCACGTTGCTGGCATTATGACGGGTAAGGCTGAGCACGATGGTTGGCTCGGCGATGCACGTGCTGTGGATTGGACCGATGCTGTTGAAGCAGTGCACCGCATTGCTGATCGTATTGGCGCAAAGATTGCTCTGGAGCAGCCAAAGGCTGATGATGCTCCAGCACAGTGGCACCCAGGCCGTGTGGCTTATGTTGTTGCTGATGGCAAGAAGCTCGGCCTTGTTGGCGAGCTGCATCCAAAGGTGAACGAAGCCCTTGGCTTCCCAGCACACAGCGCTGCATTCGAGCTGGATTTGACGGCTCTGTTTGAGACGCTGAACAACAAGCCAGTGCAGGCTAAGCCAATTTCGACGTTCCCACCAGTCAAGCAGGACTTGGCATTCACGGTGTCGGACGACGTGACGGCAGAGCAGCTGCGTGAAGCAATTGAGCGTGGCGCAGGCGATATGCTCGAGTCGATTGACCTGTTCGATGTGTTCACTGGAGAGCAGGTTGGCGAGGGCATGAAGTCGTTGGCCTATGCAGTGACATTCCGCGCCGCGGATAAAACGCTGACTGGTGACGACAGTGAAGCACTTCGTGAGCGTATTGTTGCAGAAGCAGCAAAGCTCGGTGCACAACTGCGCGCATAACTTCAAGCGCATCGCAGCTCCACTTGCTGCGATGCGCTTTTTGTTGTTTTCAATTGAGTAAGGACATAATGACACAACACGATCCACTGCCTCAGTCGGACTCCCAGGCAAACATTCCAACGAATGCCAGTGCCAACGAGTCGTCTCAGGCAACGAAAGAACAGAAGCCTGTAACACAGAACGTACCGCAAATGCCATCAGTGCCTGCTGTGCCGAATATAGCCAAGAGTTCTGTTGTGCCATCATCTACTACTCATGAAGAGTCGTCTGAAGCACCAACTATGGAATTCGCTCAGTTCAAGGCTTCGAATGCAGCTGCAGAGCCAGCTGCAACGTCGGCGCCGACGGCTCCAGTGATGGCAGCAGCTCCTGCTACGTCAAACGAAGAATCTGCATCGACGGCATCGTCTGCTCATGCAGCAGCATTGCCATATGGTGTGCTGGCACAGGATCTTGGCGAGAATCCAAATGGTCTTGAATATGGTGCTATGGCAAACGAGTTCCCAGCGAACTATGACCCATATCTGTATGGTCATCCAGATACGCCAGCAAGCGAAAATGCTCAGCAGCATACGCCACAAGAGATGCAGCCGGTGCAGCATACGCCGCAGCCACCTCAGCAGGGTCCAAACCATCCTTACTACAACCCTGAGTTCTACCCATTTGGTCTGCCAGATGACGCAGCCCAGAATGGACAGAGCAATTACGGTGCACCTCATCCAGATGATGGCATGCATATGCCCCCTCAGCAGCATCACGAGTTCCCACAGGGGCCTATGAATGCTCAGCAGAAGCCACACCGCATTATTAACGGTATTGATCTCGATGATCCACAGCAGAATCCTGCTTATGGTCACTGGGATCCAGCTTCGATTATTTCGTTTATTCTGGCACTCGTATTCCCATGCCCAATTCTGCCAGCCATTCTTGGTGGCATGTCAATGTGGCGCACCAAGGTCTTTCATATGAAGGGTTTTGGCCTTGCCGTTGCAGCAGTCATCATTAATGTGCTGTATTCCATCTCGTTCTTCTATCTGATGGCACATGGCATCAGCATGAATGATTTGGCAAACCAGATGCAATCAGTGCTGCAAACTGCAACGGATTCAACGAAGGCAATTAAGGCCTGACGCTTGATTTAACAGCGTATACCCCCTAAAGTGTGAATAACATAATTTACATGGGGCAAAGGAGCCGGTTCCTCACCAATTTTGGTGAGCCGGCTTCTTTGTATTTTGGGGGAGAGAAGCAGTGTCGCATATTACGGTGAATTTTAAGTCCAAAGCGCTGATGCGAGCAGTAACCTATCATGTGTTGCTGCCTACCGATGAGGCATCAGGCGTCATGGCTGAACCGCCTTTTAAAACACTGTATTTTTTAAACGGGTTCACGAGTTCAGCTCAAGAGCTCATTGAGTATTTACCATTCCGCAAACAAGGTGAACTCAAGCACATAGCCGTTGTTATGCCCGATGGTGAGAATTCATTCTATTTAGATCATGCAGAGCGCTATAGCAATTACAGCTCGTATGTAACTAAAGAACTTATTGAAGAAACACGTAGATTGCTGCCACTGTCTACGAAGCGTGAAGACACTTTCCTTGGCGGTCTTTCTATGGGCGGTTATGGTGCGCTGATTAATGGCGCATTACACCGTGATCTATTCAGCAAAGTAGCCTGTATGTCTCCCGTCATTGACATGTTCCGCATGTCTCGAGAACTACCAGCAATTGCACTCAAAGATTCTATGCTTGACGCATTATTTGGTACCGAAGAGCAGTTCAAGTCTTCGCCAATGTATCCAATTAACGCATGGTCAGAAGGCAATCCGAACGATCTTCCGGAACTCTATATGTGCGTTGGTCAGCAGGATGCTATGGTGCATGACCAGATCAAAGAGTTCTATACCCAAGTTCGTGCCATAGGCGCATCGGTACAACTTGATGAAGCACCAGGTGAGCATGACCTTGGTTTCTGGGATCCATTAATGGATGATGTGTTCTCATTCCTCGCCGGTATTGAGCCAGGTACGAAGAACCATATGTTCTGTGATCTGAATAATGGCGACCCAACGAGCGGCCTCCATATGGATCGAGTTATCGACTCAGCAAGCTAATGACAATGTTCACATCGTGGCATGCATAATATTCATTACTTTGCATAGTGTGTATGCTGTGGGCATTACGACTTCAAGCTGAAGGAGCGGCCCAATGGTCTACTCAGTTGCAGTAGCGGGAGCTACTGGATATGCGGGTGGAGAAGCAATACGAATTCTCGCAGCGCATCCAGAGTTCAACGTAACTACTGTTGCGGGGCATTCATCAGTGGGCCACAAGCTTGGTGAGTATTTGCCACATGTGCCACAACTTGCTGATCTGGTTATCCAAGATTCAACTCCCGAAGTATTGGCACATCACGATGTGGTTATTTTGGCGTTACCGCATGGTGCTTCTGGCCAACTCGCTGCGCATCTTGATGAACATACCATAGTTGTTGATTTAGGTGCAGACCATAGGCTTGAGCAGCGAGAGGCATGGGATGCGTTCTATGGCGGTGATTTCTATGAGCACTGGACCTATGGCATGCCAGAGCTCATCACCGGAACAACCGCATCAGGGCAGTATCTACGTCAGCGCGAAGCATTAGTCGGCGCTCATAGAATTGCTGGGCCGGGCTGCAATGTAACAGCAGTAACTTTGGCAATACAGCCTGCTATTGCACAAGGGCTTGTTGATGGTTCTGCCATTGTGGCTGATCTTGCGGTGGGCTATTCGGGAGCAGGCAAGAATCTCAAACGCATGAACCTACTTGCAGCCGAAGCTTTTGGTTCAGCAACGCCTTATGGTGTTGGCGGTACGCATCGCCACATCCCAGAAATCCTTCAAAATCTGGCACATGCAGCAGGAAGAACTGCGCAGGATGTCAATGATTATGCTGTTTCGTTTACTCCAATACTCGTTCCAATGGCACGAGGAATTCTAGCTGTTGTCAGTGCACCAATGACCGAGCAAGCCATGCAACTCAGTGATGAAGAATTGCATGGCATATGGCAGCAAGCCTATGCAGGTCAACAATTTATGCAGGTATTACCTCTGGGTGTACTTCCCGCCACACAAAACATTGTGGGCTCGAATGCGGCACATCTTCAGGTTGTAGCTGATAGGCCAGCACAACGACTGATTGCATTTGCTGCAATTGACAACTTAAACCGAGGCACAGCAGGTCAAGCTGTTCAGGCATTGAACCTGAGTCTCGGCATTGATGAAGCATGTGGTCTCACACAGATTGGAGTAGCTCCATGAGCGTTACATTTGCACAAGGTTTCCGCGCTGCAGGAGTCGAAGCAGGCATTTCAGCCAAAGAAGGCAAAAAGGATCTTGCTCTCGTCGTCAATGATGGTCCAATCAAGGCTGGTGCAGGCGTTTTTACCGTCAATCGTTTCTGCGCAGCACCAGTGCAATGGACACGTAATGCTATTAAGCAAGGCCGCGTTGATGCCGTTATTTTGAACTCAGGTGGCGCAAACTCTTGCACAGGTACCAAAGGCTATGCGCAGTCGCAAGCCGAAGCAGAACTTGTTGCAAACCTCGTACACACTGAGCCGCAGTATGTAGCCGTATGTTCAACAGGCATGATCGGAGAACTATTGCCGCTCGCCAATGTGCTTGATGGTGCACGAGAGGCCTATGCACAACTCGATTCCACTGAGCAAGCTGGTGTTGATGCATCGCATGCCATTATGACAACCGATACCGTGCCAAAAACCTGCACACGTCAGGGTACTGGATACCGCATTGGTGGCATGGTCAAAGGCGCTGGCATGATTGCGCCACAGTTAGCGACGATGCTGTGCGTTATTACCACGGACGCTCAGGTCAGCGCAGGGCAGTGCCAAGCAGCACTGGCCTATGCCGTAGATCAATCGTTTAACCGTATTGACGTAGACGGTTGCATGTCTACGAACGATACGGTACTGCTGCTGGCCTCAGGCGCCAGCGAATGCGAACCAGATCCAGATGAGTTCAACCAACTCGTTGCAGAAATTTGTGCTGATCTAGCAGCGCAAATTGTTGGCGATGGTGAGGGTTCGAGTCATACAATCCGAATTACAGTCAATCGTGCAAGCAGCGAAGAAGCAGCATTGGCATGTGGTCGCGCAGTTGCGGCATCCAATCTCCTCAAGTGTGCCATCAGCGGTAACGATCCAAACTGGGGACGCATTGTGAGCTCATTGGGCACCGTACCAGAAGATGTTGCTCCATATGATCCTCAAAAGGTCAGCGTTGCTGTGAACGGTGTTTGCATTTGCGACGGTGCAAAACCTGCGCATGATCGATCAGAAGTCAATATGGAAAACCGTGAAGTGCAGATCGATATCACGCTGAACTCGGGTGAGGCGTTGGCAACTGTCTGGACCGACGACCTGACGCACGAGTACGTGCATATTAATGCTGACTACGAAAGCTGACGGAAGATGAGCCAACTTAAAGGACCTGGATATCATCTGGACGTGCACACCGACTTGCGCCCAGACCAGAAGGCTGAAGTACTGATTGAAGCGCTGCCGTGGCTGCAACAATTCGCGGGCAAACGAATCGTAGTCAAATACGGTGGCAACGCCATGATTGACGAACATCTGCAGCAGTGCTTTGCGCAAGACATGGTGTTCCTGCGTCAAGTGGGGCTGCACCCGATTGTTGTGCACGGGGGAGGACCACAGATCTCTCGCATGCTGCAGTCACTTGGCATTAAATCAGAATTCCGAGGTGGCTTGCGCGTTACCACGCCAGAAGCAATGGACGTGGTGCGCATGGTGCTGACTGGAAAAGTTTCACGCGATCTCGTCGGGCTCATTAATGCACATGGTCCGTATGCTGTTGGTCTTTCTGGAGAAGATGGTGGTCTGTTCTCAGCTTCGGTGCGTGAGCCGATTGTGAATGGACAGCCAATTGATGTGGGTCTTGTTGGTGATGTTGTTGGCGTGGATGCGTCGGCAGTGGAAGACCTTGTTATGGCCGGGCGAATTCCAGTGGTGTCATCGGTTGCGCCAGTTGAAGAGGATCCAACAACGGTGCTGAACGTCAATGCAGATTCGGCTGCTGCAGCATTGGCCGCAGCAATTGGTGCCGAAAAGCTCGTTATTCTCACCGATGTTGCAGGCCTGTATGAGGACTGGCCGGATCGTAATTCGTTAATTGATGCGATTGGTGTGGAATCACTGCGTGATCTTCTACCGTATTTGGAAACGGGTATGCGTCCAAAGATGGAAGCATGCGTGCGAGCAATTGACGGTGGCGTGAAAACGGCGCACATCATTGATGGTCGCAAGCCGCATTCGATTCTTAATGAGATTTTTACTACAGCAGGTATAGGCACGATGGTCAGTGCCGGAGAAGGTATGAGTATGCGCAGCAATTATCGAGACTAAACGACGTAGAACAGTTGCAGCACCGAAACAAAAGCCAAGAGCGGGTGCTGCAACAGAACAACTGAGATGCTTGGGAATAGGAGATTGAACAGTGAGTGACAGTCATATAACTGATTCGAATCTGAACGAATCACAGCAGTGGCTTACCCATTACGACGATGTACATATGCATGTGTTTGGCAAGCCGTTGCGTGTTATGGATCATGGTCAGGGTGCGCGTATCTGGGATATTGATGGCAATGAGTATCTCGACTTTTTGGCTGGTATTGCCGTCAACGCACTCGGCTATGCACATCCAGCATGGGTCAAGGCATGTAGCGAGCAGGCAGCGAAAGTAGCGCATGTCAGCAATTATTTTGCAACGAAGCCACAAATTGAACTGGCCCAAAAACTCATTGATCTGGCTGATGCGCCACAAGGTTCGCATGTCTATTTCGGTAACTCTGGTGCCGAAGCCAATGAAGCAGCATTGAAGCTGGCCAAGCTCTACGGCCATACATTGCCAGGTGCAAAAACAGCCGTGGATGGTAAGCCAACTCGTATTTTGGCACTGACACATGGTTTCCATGGCCGTACGATGGGTGCGCTTTCGGCAACCTGGAAGCCAGCTATTCGTAAGCCTTTTGAACCGCTGCTGCCAGATATTGAATTTATTGAAGCCAATAATCTCGAAGCCATGCACGATGCCTTTGCAGAAACTGGTGTTGGCATTTATGGCAAGGGGCCTGTGGCTGCCGTCATTATGGAGCTCATTCAGGGTGAGGCTGGCGTTATGCCATTGGATGCCGACTATGTGCGCGGTGTTCGCAAACTTTGCGATAACCATAAGGCATTGCTCATTATTGATGAAGTGCAAACGGGTATGGGGCGTACTGGCTCGTGGTTCGCATTCCAGCGCGAGGATCTTGGCGGTGTTCGCCCAGATATTGTTTCGTTTGCAAAGGGCGTGGCCGGTGGCTTCCCAATGGGCGGCATTATTGCATTCGGCGAAGAACTGTCTGCCTTGTTCTCAGCAGGTAAGCATGGTTCCACGTTTGCAGGCAACCCATTAGGTGCTGCTTGCGCGTTGGCCACGATTGACACGATTGAACACGATGGCCTGATTAGCAATGCTGAACAGCGTGGTGAACAGCTGCGTCGTCAGGTTATGAACTGTGGCAATAGTTTGTTCACGTCGGTTCGTGGCCGTGGTCTGCTCAATGCAATTACACTCAAGCATCCATGCGCGCATGCAGCTATGGAGTGGGCTCTTGATCATGGCTTGATTATTAATGCCGTTGCACCAAACGCATTGCGCCTTGCGCCACCGCTGATTATTAGCGAGCAAGACGTAGACGAAGCAGTCAATATTTTGAAGCACATTCCAACTGATCTGTCAAATGATTAGTAGATAATACACGACCACACAACAACAGATAAAGGGGTAGTTATGGCCGGCACTTTACGACACATGCTGCGCGACGACGATATTACGCATGACGAGCAGAAGCAGATTCTTGAACTCGGTATGAAGTTCAGGCAGGACCGTCATTATCACATGCCATTTGCAGGACCACAGGGCGTGGCCGTGCTGTTTGATAAACCAAGCACGCGTACACGTAGTAGCTTCTCTGTTGGTGTGGCTGAACTTGGTGGTTACCCGCTCGTCATTGATAAGTCGGGTTCTCAGCTTGGCCGTGGTGAGCCAGTGGCCGATACGGCTCGTGTGCTGACGCGTATGACAAGCGCTATTGTGTGGCGCACCTTTGGTCAGGACCGTGTAGAAACAATGGCTAAATATGCAACGGTGCCAGTCGTGAATGCACTGACCGATGACTTCCACCCATGCCAAGTCCTTGCTGATTTCTTAACAATGGCACAGTTCCAAGGCGGTGTTGATGCATTGCCAGGAAAGACAATTGCCTATGTTGGCGATGCAGCAAACAACATGTCGAACTCGTATCTACTGGCCGGCGCTATTGCTGGTATGCATGTGCGCGTTGCTGGTCCAAACGGATTCCTGCCACGCCAAGACATTGTTGAACAGGCCGAGCGACTCGCCGCAGCCAACGGTGGTTCAATTCTCGTAACCACCGATGCACGTGAAGCAGTTGCTGATGCTGATTGTGTGTTCACTGATACATGGGTGTCGATGGGCGAGGAGGGCGAATATGCAATTCGTTCAAAGCCTTTCTGGCCATATCAGGTCAATGCTGAGCTCATGAGTTTAGCCAAGCCAGACGCACTGTTCCAGCACTGCCTGCCTGCATACCGCGGCAAGGAAGTGACCGAGGATGTTATTGATGGTCCTCAATCAGTCGTCTGGGATGAAGCCGAGAATCGTTTGCATGCACAGAAGGCATTGCTGACCTGGCTTATTGGCCAGCAGCGAGGTGATGCCAGCCTGCTGGAGTAGTACGGAAGTACTGGAACAGCCGCGAACTTACGGTAAATCAGACTGATGAAGGAGTAATCATGCGAGCAGCGCAGGATGCGCACGACATGCACGATGAGGGAGCACAGCCAAGCATGTCAGGCCGACCTGGCACGAAGGCAGCACGATTAAGTGCTATTGAAGAGGCTCTGACTCAACATGTAGTGACATCACAAGCAATGCTTGCTGAGATTCTGCAAGCACAAGGCTTTGAAGTAACGCAAGCAACGTTGAGCCGTGATCTTGATGAGATGAATGCGGTCAAGGTGCATCGTCCTGATGGATCCACTGCCTATGCCATTAGTGAGCAGAACCAAGAGGTATCGGTTAACGGTTTATACAATGCAACGCGCGTAAAAGCGCAAATGGCTAAGGTACTCACTGGCCTCGTAACGTCGGTTGCACACGCTTTTAATCAAGTTATTGTGCACACCAATCCTGGTGCTGCACAGTATGTGGGTAGCGTTATTGACCGATACCCATCCACGAATGTGCTCGGCACTATTGCAGGTGATGACACGCTGCTGTTGATTTGCAAGGATGAGCAAACAGCAACAACTGTTGCAGAGTGGCTTCTTTCGCTTGCATAACCAATAAAGACATAACTGGTACAGGCGTAACCGGCACTTGCATAACCAGTAAATGCATAACTATACAACAACCAAAATCCGAGAATTTCAACGATTGAAATGAATAGTTATGCAGTCGAGTGTATATAATGTAAATAAAGTTCGAAGAGTATTCGCAATGAAGAAAGGGCTTCCATGAGCGAAACGAACACGACGCAAGACAAGAACCGCATTGTCTTGGCCTATTCGGGTGGCCTCGATACGTCGGTTGCTATTCCATACCTGAAGGACCGCACTGGTAAAGATGTGGTCGCTGTGTCTCTTGACGTCGGTCAGGGTGGCGAAAGCCTCGAAACGATTAAGGAACGCGCATTAGCATGCGGCGCAGTTGAGGCATATGTGGTTGATGCTCGTAACGAGTTCGCCAATGAGTACTGCATGATGGCGCTGAAAGCCAATGCTATGTACGAAGATGTGTATCCACTCGTGTCGGCTATTTCCCGTCCACTGATTACGAAGCACTTGGTGCGCGCTGCACACCAGTTCGGCGCCGATACGATTGCACACGGTTGCACGGGCAAGGGCAACGATCAGGTACGTTTCGAAGTCTCGATTCAGTCGATTGATCCAACGCTGAAGGCAATTAGCCCAATTCGCGATCTGTCGCTGACGCGTGACGTTGAAATTGCTTACGCCAACGAGCACAAGCTGCCAATCGTGCAGACCGAGAAGTCGCCATTCTCGATTGACCAGAACGTGTGGGGTCGTGCAATTGAAACGGGCTTCCTTGAGGATCCATGGAATGCTCCTACGAAGGATTGCTACTCGTACACGGACGATCCTGATTTCCCACCTGTTGAAGACGAAGTCGTTATTGAGTTCAAGCAGGGTGTGCCAGTCAAGATTGACGGCCGCGATGTTACGCCGCTGCAGGCTATTGAAGAAATGAACCGCCGCGCAGGTGCACAGGGCATTGGCCGCGTGGATCTGATTGAGGATCGTCTCGTCGGTATTAAGTCACGCGAGCTCTACGAAGCACCAGGCGCTATTGCTCTGATCACGGCACACAAGGAACTCGAGAACTGCTGTCTCGAGCGCGAACAGCATCGCATTAAGCGCGACATTGATAAGCGTTGGGGCGAGCTCGTTTACGATGCACAGTGGTTCAGCCCAGCCGTTAAGTCGCTTAATGCCTTCATTAACGATACGCAGCAGTATGTGTCGGGTGAAATCCGCATGGTGCTGCACGGTGGCCGCGCTGTGGTTGTTGGTCGTCGTTCCGATTCGTCGCTGTATGACTACAACCTCGCAACCTATGATTCCGGTGATTCCTTCGACCAGAACGCATCGAACGGCTTCATCGAGATCTACGGTCTGCCTACGAAGGTGGCTGCAGCTCGCGACGTAAAGTTCGGCAATGGCGTGGAAGTGCCAACGAATACGGTCGAGTAGTCCTAGAGACAACTGGAAAACAAACCGTTGCAAACACGCGGGTTTTCAAAACCGCTGTCGAGTAACTCGAGTAAATCAAATACGTCGTAAGACGTCAGCATTCTCGAGGAAATCGGCGTAATAACACGAATTGTGTTCATGCAGCAGTCGTTATGGCTTGTGTCATAACGACTGCTGCTAGTCTTACGGGAGTAATCACCGCAAGACTGCTTAAGACTTAACCAGTCTGCAAACCAAGGAGGATTGCCGCGATGGCAGAGCAGAACGAACAGCAAGGTGAGCATTTGGCTCTTTGGGGAGGTCGTTTTTCGTCGGGCCCATCACCAGAACTAGCCGCTCTGAGCAAGTCCACGCAATTTGATTGGCGCTTGGCAGACGATGATATTGCTGGTTCGCGCGCCCACGCTCGTGCACTGGGTCACGCGGGTCTGCTGACTCAGGACGAACTTGCGCGCATGGAAGCTGCGCTTGATGAGCTGCAGCGCCAGGTCGATTCGGGCGAGTTCGCTCCAATTGAAGACGATGAAGATGAAGCTACAGCTCTGGAGCGCGGCCTGCTCATGATCGCAGGTGACGAGCTCGGCAGTAAGCTGCGTGCTGGCCGTTCGCGTAACGATCAGATCGCTACATTGATCCGCATGTGGATGCGCCGCAAGGCTCGTTCTATTGCCACGCTTGTGCTCGACGTGTGCGATGCGCTCATTGAACAGTCGCAGGCAGCTGGCAAGGCTGTTATGCCAGGCCGCACGCACATGCAGCACGCTCAGCCAGTGCTGCTCGCGCACCAGCTCATGGCCCATGTGTGGCCACTGCTGCGCGATGTCAAGCGTCTGCAGGACTGGGATCAGCGCTGCGATGCCAGCCCATACGGCTCGGGTGCTCTAGCAGGTAATACGTTGGGCTTGGATCCAACGATGGTGGCTCGTGAGCTGGGCTTCTCGACGGTCACGTCGAACTCGATTGATGGCACGGCCGCTCGTGATCTCGTGGCTGAGTTTGCGTTCATTAATGCGATGATTGGCGTTGATATTTCGCGTATTAGCGAAGAAATTATTATTTGGAACACGCAGGAGTTCGGATTCGTCACGCTGCACGATTCCTATTCGACAGGCTCGTCGATTATGCCGCAGAAGAAGAACCCAGATATTGCTGAGCTCGCTCGTGGTAAGGCTGGCCGTCTTATTGGCGATCTGACTGGTTTGATGACCACGCTGAAGGGCCTGCCAACGGCTTATGCTCGCGATCTGCAGGAAGACAAGGAAGCCGTTTTCGATCAGGTCGATACGCTCGAAGTTGTGCTGCCTGCTTTCGCTGGCATGGTGCGCACCATGCAGTTCGATACGGAGCGTTTGGAACAGGAGGCTCCAACTGGTTTCGCTTTGGCCACCGATATCGCAGAGTGGCTTGTGCGCAACGGCGTTCCATTCCGCCATGCTCACGAGCTTTCGGGCGCTTGCGTCAAAATCGCTGAGGGTCGCGGCGTTGAACTCTGGGATCTGAGTGATGACGATTTTGCTCAGGTATTTGAGGAGTTCCTGCCTGCTGAAACGTCGGCTCAGGTACGTGATGTGCTGTCGACCTCTGGCTCGGTTGCCGCTCGTAATGGCAAGGGCGGTACATCGCCGCTTCGTGTGCGCGAGCAGATTGGTCAGGCTCATGTTGACGTGGAGCAGCTGCGCGGTTTTGCGCACTCTAAGTGCAGCGGCCCAGCTTTCCACACGCCAAAGGCCTGAGTTCACGCCAGTTTTGATCAGCTCAGATCTACAGTTCGTAGGTTTCTTAAGCTGAGCACAAGTTTTTCAAGAGTCCCGGAAGTTTTTCGGGACTCTTTGTGTTGTACGGGGTACAAGTACTTCACGGTTCTGGCAAAGCTGACAGTGCCGCCGCAACTACAGAAAAGGTGAGTTTTGACCTATTTATCGGACGAGCGTATTGAGCAAATTGTTCAGCACTATGGTGCCGAGATTTTAGATCACGACAACATGCAGGTTATGCAGGACGCTTTCCAGCATGGCCGCATCAGTACGTACGATCACTCTGTACGCGTCGCCTGTTTAGCCGTTAAACTCGCCGACCGTCTTCATTTATGGCGGCGAGTTGATTTGAAATCTCTCGTTCGTGCGGCCTTACTTCATGATTATTTTCTTTATGACTGGCATCACCACGATGGCGGTACGCACCGCTGGCATGGCTTCAGGCACGGCCGTACTGCGGCAACGAACGCGCATAGGGATTTCAACCTCAATCATGTGGAGCACAACAGCATCCATCGCCACATGTTCCCATTAACGCCAATTCCACCAAAACATATAGAAGGTTGGCTCGTCACTTTTGCCGATAAAATCAGCGCCACTGTAGAGACACTGTTCCATAGGTGAAATTGCGCAAACGCCTAGGTAATCGTGTCAAGTGTCTTTGAGATGATGAGACGTTGTGCGGCTTAAATGCGCGCATATCTGTTACAACACATGTTTTTCATGCAATATCTGAAAAGGGGTGGCCCTGCATGGCTCACGTCATTGATTTCAAACAGGCCGGATTTGATTCGGTACTCGATGAACTGGAATGGCGAGGGTTGGTCAATCAGTCCACAGACCGTGACCGACTCGCCGCAGCGTTGAACGGAGACCCCATTACCTATTATTGCGGTTTCGATCCAACGGCTGCATCTCTGCACATCGGCAATTTAGTACAGCTTATTCTTATGCGCCACCTGCAAGAAGCAGGCCATCATGCAATCGCACTGGTGGGTGGTGCAACGGGTCTTATTGGTGATCCACGTCAGTCGGGTGAGCGCACGCTCAACGACAAGTCGATTGTGGCTGAGTGGGCAGAACGTCTGAAGCGCCAGATCGGCAGCATTCTCGTTGTCGACGGTCCTAACGCTGTGCAGTTCGTGTCGAACTACGACTGGACTGCCAACATGAGCGTTATCGACTTCCTGCGTGATGTCGGTAAGAACTTCCGCTTGGGTACGATGCTGTCGAAGGATACGGTTGCTCGTCGTTTGAACTCGGAAGACGGCATTAGCTTCACTGAGTTCAGCTACCAGGTGCTGCAGGGTAACGACTTCCTGCACCTGTACGACGAATACGGCTGCACGCTCGAAACGGGTGGCTCCGATCAGTGGGGCAACCTGACGAGTGGTCTTGACCTGATCCACAAGGTGCGCGGCGTTGACGTGAACGTTATGACGACGCCAATCATCACCGATGCTCAGGGTAAGAAGTTCGGCAAGTCCGAAGGCAACGCTGTGTGGCTCGATGCAGACATGCTGAGCACCTACAAGTTCTACCAGTTCTGGGTAAATCGTCCTGATGCAGAAATGGAAAGCCTGCTTAAGGCATTCACGTTCCTGCCAAAGGCCGAGATCGAACGCCTCGTGGAGCAGGTTGCTATTAACCCAGGTGCTCGTGAAGCTCAGAAGACGCTGGCTTGGGAAGTGACGAGCCTTGTGCACGGTGAAGAAGCTACGAAGCATGCAATCGAAGCTTCTACGGCTCTGTTCGGTCGCGGTGGCGATCTTGCAGGCATTAACGCCGACACGCTCGAAGCAGCTCTCGAAGGCGTGAAGGTTGAGCTCGAAGACGGCACGAAGGCATTCGCTGCTGTTGAACCAGATACGCGCATTATTGAGGCAGCTGTTAAGGCTGGTCTGGTCAAGTCGATGTCCGAAGCACGCAAGACGATCCGCAGCGGCGGACTGTATTTGAACAATGTGCGCGTTGAGGACGAAGAAGCGACACTCAATGGCGAAGACTTCTTGCACAACCGTTTCGCGGTGATTCGCCGCGGCAAGAAGTCGATTGGTGCAGTCGAACTGCACTAAAACTGACGTTACTGACACCGCAACTCTGCCCATTTCTGTAGAGTTGCGGTGTCATACTGTGTGCAGGGCGGTATAACGGTTCGCCGCCTTGCTAATTTTGTTTGTAACCGACTGCAAAATCGGTTAGTCATCATCGACGGAAAAAGAGAATCAAGAGGCATCCATGGCAGAGGAACGCGGTTCACGAGGTAACGAGCACGGACGCTCATATGGCAATAACAACCACCGCTCAGGTGGTAACGGACACGGTGGATCGCATCGCCCTAACGGCGGTCACCGTAGCTTCAGGGGTCACGGTAACGGCGGCGACAACGACAACCGTCGTAACAACAACCACGGCAGGCCATCACATAACAAGTTCCGTCGTGATGACCACGCTGGTCAGCATAGGAACGGTGGCTCTGATCGCCGTTTCAACCGCGACGATCGCAACCGCAATAATCAGCATGATCATAACGAGCGTCACTCGAGTGGCGAGCGTAACTTCGACCGCAGCAAGCCAAGGACGGGCAACAAGCGTTACGATTCCAAGCGTAACGATCGTTTCAACCGTTCTGACCGCCGCGATTACCAGGATCGTCGTAACCGTAACGAGCGTAAAGACCGTAATGATCGTCGCGAGTTCACGCAGGAAGAGAAGGCACAGTACCGCGAGCAGAAGCGCCGTGAGTACATGTCGAAGTCGCACCGTAACTCCGATGGCACGGTGAGCTTCCCATCGCAGAACCCATACACGGATCGTCGTCCAGGCGAGCCAAAGATGCCAAAGGGCATCGAATGGTCGATGCTGTCTAAGGAAGAGCGTGAGCGTCTGCGCGGCCTGTCGAAGGAACACGCAGAGAACATTGGTCTGCACATTCTGGCTGCTTACTCGCTCGAAGAGTCTGATCCAGAAGCTGCTCTGGCACACGCAAAGTGGGTTGCTAAGCAGGCTTCGCGCGTTGATTTTGCACGTGAGGTGCTTGCTTTCGTGGCATACCGTCAGGATCAGTACAAACTCGCGCTGCGCGAATTTAAGACTGCTAAGAGGATGAACGGGTATCTTGATTACCTACCGTTCATTGCAGACTGCGAACGCGGTCTGGGCGAACCGAAGAAGGCTATTGAAGTTGCTCTGTCCGATGAGGCAAAGCAGCTCAAGGGCGAGGCTAAGACGGAAATGTTCCTCGTCTATGCAGGCGCATTGGCTGATCTGGAAATGTGGAACCAGGCCATTGAAGTAGTGGCTAAGCTCGCACACGCTAAGGGTCTGCCAGGCGAGTACCGTATGCGTGCTCTGCAGGCTGAGCAGTACTTCCTCGATGAGTCCGGTCGCAGCGACGAAGCCGTTGCTCTGGACGAAATCATTGATAAGTTCGAGGAAAGGTACGCCGACATGGAGCCTGACGAAACTGACGACGATTACGTCGTTGACTATGACGTTGAGGATCTGCCAGAAGATCTGCAAGCAAAGCTTGGTGTGACTGAGGATGACGCTCAGTATGCACCATTCGATGGTAATGATGCCGGCGTCAACAAGGATGACGAGACTGAGGACGACCAGGAAGAAGAACTTTCTGGCGCCGAAATGGATGTGGAGCCAGCTGAGCTCATGGAGCGCAACGAGCGCGACTACGAGAACGGCACTGAAGGCGATCCAGACCTCGACGATGAGAATCGTGACGAGGCTCAGCTCGGTGACGACGAAGATGAAATTCAAGGCGAGATGGAGTGACCCTAGGCGTGCTGCAATCTACAACTCAACCGCTCTGTGAACAATACAAACTTGCTCTGCTCGATCTGGATGGCGTCGTGTATCGCGGCGCTGATCCAATCGAATATGCAGCCGATGGCATTCGAGACGCTGAGTCTCGTGGCATGACGATTGAATATACAACGAATAATTCATCGCGTATGCAGGCCACGGTTGCACAGCAGCTGCAAAGCTTTGGCCTTGGTGTTGAACCTTGGCAGGTTATTACATCGTCGGTGGTTGCAGCACGTATGGTTGCTAAGCATGAGCCTGCTGGCGCTCGAGTACTCGTACTCGGCGCCGAGCATCTACGTCAAGAAGTGGAACGTGCTGGCCTGACTGTAGTCGATTCAGTTCAGGATGAGCCAACGGCTGCAATTCAAGGCTGGTACCCACAGATGACGTGGGAAATGATGGCTCAAATTTCGTACGCAGTGGAGCATGGCGCCGCCTATTACGTGACGAATCGTGATTTGACGATTCCTCGCGAGGCTGGCATTGCTCCAGGCTGCGGTTCTATGATTCAGGCTGTTATTAACGCCACACATGTGGAGCCAATTGCTTCTGCTGGCAAGCCTGAGTCGGCTATGTATGATGAAGCCCGCGAACTCGCTGCTCGTGATGGTGAAGACATGGTTTCTGTTGCAGCATCACTGGCAATTGGTGACCGTCTTGACACCGATATTGAAGCCGGTAACCGCGGCGGTTATGACTCGCTGTGCGTGCTGACTGGTGTTACTGATCACCGTCAGCTGCTGACGGCTCCAGCACATCTGCGTCCAACCTATATTTCAGCTGATCTGCGTGGATTGAGTGAGGCTCAGCCAGAGGTTACCGAGGTCGACGGCGCTTTCGTCTGCCGTAACGAACGCGCTTGGTTCGATGGCAATACGCTTAAAGTTTCGTCGCTGACGAGCGTTGACGCATTGCGTGCTGCTTGCCAGCTCGCTTGGACTGCAGCCGATAAGGGCGTTGATATGAGCGCTATTGAGCTGCCAGATATGGAGCCAGCCGAGTGATTCGCGAACGTCTTGACGTGATGCTCGTAGAGCGCGGACTTGTAAATTCGCGCTCTCGTGCGCAGCGACTTATTGAAGCCGGTCAAGTACTTGTTGATGGCAACGTCGTTACCAAAGCAAGTACGAAGGTCAGCGAAGCGAATCACGTCAGCGTTGATAAAGGCGACGATTATGTGTCGCGTGGCGCATACAAACTCGTCGGTGCATTTGACGAGTTTGGTGATGCCGATCCCGCTTTAGTTGATCCAACTGGACTGAATTGTCTTGATATTGGCGCTTCAACTGGCGGTTTTACGGAAGTGCTGTTACGTAGGGGAGCAGCTCACGTTATTGCGCTCGATGTTGGTCACGGCCAACTCGTGTCTCGTATCGCTCAAGATCCTCGCGTTATTGAGATGAGCGGCACGAATATTCGTGACGTTGAGGCCAGCGACCTTCCGTTCCGTCCGCAAATGATTGTTTCGGACGTCTCATTTATTTCTTTAACATATGTGATTCCTGTGGTTGCACGCATTGCAGCTCCAGGCGCCGCAATTGTTCTGCTCGTGAAGCCACAGTTCGAAGTTGGTCGAGCAGGCTTAGACCATAACGGCATTGTGAAAAACGATGCTCTTCGTCAAGATGCATTACATAGCATTGTGGCCTGTGCTCAGCAGAACGGCTTAACAGTGGTTGGTACTGCCGATTCGCCAATTGAAGGCACACACGGTAATAGCGAATACTTGTTGTACGCCCGTGCCTGATTGCTTGATTTGATCAGTGTAATTACTTGGCTTAGTCAGCGTGATAGCTCGATTTAAGCAGCGTAATTACTTGACCTAATCAGGTTACAGCACCAAGTTGCAACAGTTTAGATTGCTAAGCTATTCAACATTTCTTCGGCATTCGCAAAGCGGGTCTTTCCGCTCTCTACAGTCCGTTCTGCTTCCTGAAATGCTTCTTCGAGCTCGGTATTGTGACGTTGAATAAACTGTTTGGTTGGTGCTGCCGACTGATCCTCAGATCTTGTTGTTCCTGAAGTACCACTCATCAAAATTACCTACTACTAATCAGCGCTTACCAATCAGTGCTTACTAACAAAATCGTAGCAATCGCGGTACCGTTCAAAACTCTGCATAGGTTCAAATGCCATAGGGGATTGGCAATTGCACGGGGATCGACAATGGCTTAGAGGATTGAGCATGGCCTAGGGGTTAGCAACGGTGCGTGTGAAGAATAGCTTTCTCTTTTCGCTATTCCGCATGATGAACTTTGAGATGAAAAGAGTTTTGGATGCTATAACGAAGGGGGTATGTTAGGCCCATAGTCTGGGGAGCTGGACTGCAGATCGAACAAAGGTGTTCCATCTGTGTTTGAGAGAAGGAGACCCCAATGAAGGGCAATTGGAGCAAACGGCTGCTTGCATTTTCTGCCGCATGCTTGGCCGTTACCTTACCAATAACAATAGGTGCAACAGTAGCGATCGCAGAAGATGGAAGTTCAATTCCAATTAATGCTACATATTTTCCTGATGAAGTATTTCGCGAACTCGTGCGTGATGAATGGGATGCAAATCACGATGAAATGCTGACACAGGCCGAGTGTGAGGCTGTTACCATAGTTTCGTTCGATGGATCTCGGAATAATGGATCTACAATTTCTACGTTACAAGGCATAGAATTTGCGCCAAATGTAACGTATCTCGATGTTTCAAACAATACGATCGCATCATTAGATGTGTCGCAGAATCTTAAGTTGAGAACGCTACTGGTAAGAGCAAACAAGCAGATTCAACATCTCGATGTATCGAATCTTACTAATTTGGAATGGATTGATGCGACGAAAACAGATCTGGCAGAACTTGATGTATCACATAATGCCAAACTGTCGAATCTAGCAATATCTTCGAATCGGTTGGAAACAATTGATGTGTCGCAGAATCATGAACTGGAGGAACTGTCTGCGACGGTGAGCAAAATGACATCTTTTGACGCATCACCTAATCCAAAGCTGAAATACCTAAATCTGTCTAACGGCATACTCTCATCACTGAATGTGTCGCAGAATCCTGATCTTGAGGAACTTTCGGTACAAAATAATCAGCTTGGTACGCTTGATCTCTCGGCCAATATTAATTTGGAAGGAATCAACATTGAGAACAATAACTTAACATCGCTCACTTTGCCAGAAAACTCACCACTAGAAGATATGCAGATATCGAATAATAAACTGCCTTCGATTGATGTAACAGGTCTTCCTGACTTACAAGACTTAGATGTTACGAATAACGTTTTAGGTTCGCTCGATGTTTCGAAAAATCCGCAGCTCAAGGAACTAAGAGTTAAAAATAATGGCGTAGGTTCTCTTGATGTATCTCACAACCCTGAACTTCAACTGCTTGATGTTGAGAATAACGGACTTAAGTCGTTGGACATTACATCAAATACCAAACTCCGTGCGTTGTTTGCTCAGATTAACCATTTGACGGCACTCGATCTGTCACACAATGAGACGTTATCGTATCTTTTCGTTTACAATAACGATCTCACGTTCCTCGATTTCCCTCAGACCCATAATGTATACGAAGAGAATATGGGACTAATACATGCCATAGTAATGAACAATCCCTTGTTAGGCATGAGTTATGTGTATGAACCGTATTACTTCGAAACAGGGTCAATTAATGACGAGTCTCGCGCATATCAAACATCACAAAGACAACTGGATCTTGTAAAGGTCGCACCTCAATTAGATCCCGCGAAGATTAGCAATGTACAAGGTGGCAAACTCATTGGCTCGGTGCTGATTGCTCAAACGTATCCAGGAACGGTGACCTATCAATACGATATGGGACAAGGTAAAAAGTGGGATGCAAAGGTCAAGTTTACGGAAACATATAATGCTGTATTTACCGATGTAACTGATGCGACACCTCATCAAGAACATATTTACTGGTTAGCAGATCATAAGATTTCTGAGGGATACAAAAACACTGACGATTGGTATCGCTTCGAGCCGATGACTGATGTGTATCGTCAAGATATGGCTGCATTCCTACGCCGACTGGCTGTTAAGAACAAAATCGGTGATGCCGCAACGTGGAAGCCTACTGCGGCTGATTGGAAGCGCTTTACCGATGTGAGCAAGCAAACACCTCATGCGGAAGATATTCTGTGGCTTGCACATGCGGGTATTTCAACAGGGTATAAGAATGCTCATGGATCCACTCGTTTTGAACCAATGACTGTTGTCTATCGTCAAGATGCAGCGGCATTCTTGCACCGATTGGCCAAGTGCGCTGGCAAAGATGGTGGAGTAACACCAAAGCAGTTTAGCGATGTTACTGTGAAAACGCCTCATGCCGATGATATTGCATGGCTCGGTGGTACTGGTATTTCAACGGGTTATGACAATAAAAATGGTACATGGCGGTTTGAAGGAATGACTCATACGTATCGCCAAGATATGTCGGCATTCTTGCACCGCATCGATGATTACATTAACCAATAGTTACTCAACGTAGAGGAGTAACGAAAAAGCCGTGCATCATACGAACTCTATGATGCACGGCTTCTTGTGTTATCGCTCAAAATAGAGCTGAACGATGTTGAAAGGATCAGCCACGAATAAAGTGATCGATTTGATCCTGCTTGCCCAGAATAATGAGCTCGTCGTTACGATGCATTTCAAGATCATTCGAACCGTAGGCGAACTCGTGAGCAGGAGCCTTCACACCAATAATCGTGATGCCATAACGCTCATTAACATGAGCATCAGCAATTGTGGTGCCAACAGCCCAGCCTGGCGTATGGATCTTAACGACGTTATAGGCACCTTCGAGCTCGATGTAATCCATGTAGTTGCCAGACACCAGATGGCCAACGCGCTTGCCTGCATCAGTTTCTGCGTTAATAATGTGACGAGCGCCAATACGCTGCAGAATACGTGCATGCTCCTTGGACACACTCTTAGCCCAAATATCAGAAATACCAGCATCGAGCAGGTTGCCTGCAGTAATAACCGAAGCCTCAACACTGTCGCCAATAGCTACAACAGCAGTATCAAAATCAGAAGCGTTGAGCTGCTCAAGAGCGAGCACATCAGTGGTATCGGCCTGCACAGTTGGGATCTGCGAGCTCCAACGATTCACGAGTGTTGCATCGCGGTCAACAGCAAGCACATCTTGACCCATAGCGTCAAGCGTCGTTGCAACGGCACTGCCGAAACGGCCAAGTCCCACCACTAACACACTTCTGGTATCTGCCATTGTTGTCCTTTCGAATTAGCCCACAACAATCTGATCAGTTGGGTAACGCACAGCGTCTACGACATGTGGACGGCCTACAGCGTAGGCGATAGTCATTGGTCCGAGTCGTCCAATAATCATTGTGGCTGCGAGAACATAGAGAGCGGCCGGATAGTCGGCGTCGGCGACGCCAACCGAGTAGCCGCCCAAACCAAATGCTGAGCAGGCGTCGAACAGAGCGTGACTGAACGACACATCTTCAATCATCATCAACGAAACGGAAGCGACGAACACCAGTGCTAAGCAGCTGACTGTAATCGAAATAGCGGTCATAACCACACGCATATGAATACGACGATGGAACACGTTGACATCAGCGTGACCCGAGAAAGCCGTCTTGCAGACGAGGAAGATCACAGCCAGCGTCGTCACGCGAATACCGCCAGCAGTCGAGGTTGAGCCGCCGCCAATGAACATAACCATGCTCATAAAGACCTTCGTTGGCTCACTCACCTTTGGTACCCATGACAGATCAAAGCCCGAACTACGCGGCATAACAGCGGCCACAACACCGCGGCGCATACGCTCTTCAATACCAGCGTTGTGGAACAGTGCCTGATTGTTCCACTCCACAATAAGGAACCAGAACAGCGAAATCAGCACAATAATAAACGTCGTCAGCAGCGTAACCTTCGTGTGCAGGTTCAGACGACGAACGCCCTTGTGCTGGCGGGCGGTACGCACGAGATTCAAAATAACAGGGAAACCAAGCGTGCCACAGAATGCGCTCAACATAATTGGCATGCCGACTTCCCATTTATCAACGTACAGGCCAGCGCCATCTGGAGTGAAACCTGCGTTGTTATATGCCATAACGGCGAAGAACAGTGCTTCCCAGAGTGACTTGCCCACGTTGCTCTTATTAACGCTGAGCAGGCCAGGGAACAACGAAACGAAAGTAATGGCCTCAATCGAGAACGTAATCGTCAGCACCACGTTGAGAACGCTGCGGATCTCGTTGAGCTTGTTGGTGCCGAGTTCGGTTGCAGTCAGCAGACGCTGCGTAGCCTTCAAGTGGTGATTCACTGCCAGAGCAATCATCGAAGCGAAGGTCATCACACCAAGGCCGCCCATCTGCACGGCAACAATCAGCACGATCTGGCCGAAAATAGACCAGTGCTGTGTGGTGTTCACAATCGAAATACCGCACGTAGAAAGTGCAGAAACTGCGGTAAAGAATGCCGTGGAGAATGGTGTCGATTTGCCACTGCTACTTGCAGCAGGTGTCAGCAGTAATGAGGTGGCAATAAAGATTAACGACATGAAGTAAATAATCGTTAACTGGCCAGGATGCGAGCTAATGCGATAAACGATGCCACGTTTACGAGGCATACGTTCTTCTTGAGCTTCGCGGCTAAACGAATCGCCAGAAAACCACCAGGCATAACCATCAGAACGGCGTGAGCTAGGTCGATCGAAGGGATTGCGTGCCATGAATAGCCTCTCCTTCAATCATCTTCTCTGGCCGCGGGGTAGCGGCGCTTGTTTCTTACCTGTTGTATGCAAGTGCACATTCTGAAGAGGCTGCCAAAAAAGCTGCAGCATTCTTCACAAAACTGTTAACGTAACACTATTGTAGGAGAACTCACGCCAATCTGCTGATACATCCAGTCATAAACACCCCAGAGGGGGTAAGGTAGAGTTCGCTAGATAGCCATGGAGTAAATCAAAGGAGACGCAATGGAACGAACCCGACTTGCGGTCGTTGTCACACATCCAAAGCTACGTCATCATGGCAATATTGTTTCCGAAACAGTGCACAAACTTGAAGAACAAGGTTTTGAAGTTCAGGTTATTGATAACTTCGATGCTCCTGAATTTGGCGGAATAACAACCAAAGTTGATCCACGCTCAGAAATCGTGGTCGTGCTGGGCGGTGATGGCACGATTCTGCGCGCCACGGAGCTCACACATTGCACCGATGCACCAATTCTTGGTATTAATTTGGGCCATGTTGGATTCTTGGCTGAGTTTGAAAGTTTCCAGCTTGACGATGCAATCGCTCGCATTAGTGCGCGTGACTATGCTGTGGAAGAACGTCTCGTTGCACACATTGATGTGTGGCTACCAGGTGCCGATAAGCCACTCGTGGATTGGGCACTGAATGATGTCACGCTCGAACGCGCCGATCGCGGCAAAATGGTTGAACTGTCGATTGCCGTGGACGGCGTAGAAATGAGCTCGTTCGGCTGTGACGGCATTATTGTTTCCACACCAACAGGATCAACGGCCTATGCATTCTCGGCAGGCGGTCCAATTATGTGGCCAAATGTTGAAGCGCTACTTATGGTGCCGTTGGCTGCTCATGCCTTATTTGCACGCCCAGTGGTTATTGGCTCAGACTCGACGTTCTCGTTCTATATTTCTGAAGACTCGGCTTCAGAAGGTTGGATTTGCTGCGATGGTCGTCGCGGTCGCAAGCTGCCAAAGGGTACGCGTATTGATGTGCGCCAGTCGTCAGCACGCTTGAAGCTTGTGTCGCTTTCGCAGGTACCATTCACTACGCGACTTGTGACGAAGTTTGATTTGCCAGTGGTTGGTTGGCGTGAACAGGCCAATATTGACCACAAGAGGCAAGATGCAACAGGCGAGTGCCCAGGCTCGTGCAATATTGCTGCGCATAACCATGCCAAGCTGAATCCTGACTATCTGCAGCAGCATGAGCAAAAACCAGTGCCAGATATTACGCGTGAATCACAAGGCCATCGCGTCCGTGAAATTAATGCAGCACACGTGCGCGGAGCATCCTTGCGTGGACTGGTAGACTATGACGATGTGCAACTCGACTAGTTATTTGAGACTAACCTGCATGCCACGTAATCGCATGTAACTCATATGACACCGACCAGTCGAAGCAACGCACAGAAGGACCTGCATGCTCGAAGAACTTGAACTGACCGATTTAGGACCAATTCCGCATGCCACAATTCAGCCGTCACCGGGAATGACGGCAATTACGGGCGAAACGGGTGCTGGTAAGTCAATGCTGCTGAGTGCATTGAAACTTATTGGCGGTGGTCAAGCCGATGCTACGCGAGTACATCCAGGATCAATTCGAGCATGGGCACAAGGTGTGTTTACCGTCAGTGACACCTCGCAGGCTATGGCTGTTGCTCGTGATGCTGGCGCTGAAGTTGAAGACGACGAGCTGTATTTGTCACGTACGGTTCCAGTGCAAGGGCGTTCGCGTGCTGTGCTCAATGGTCGCACAGTGCCGCGCAGTGTGCTCGCACAGGTTTCTGAACACTTAATTACAATTCACGGTCAGGCTGATCAGCTGCGTATTGCGTCGGCCTCACGCCAGCGTGAATTCCTTGATCGTTTTGCTAATAACAGCAAGCAGCGCAAGGCGTTTAGCGATGCATGGCAGGCCTATTGCACGGTGAATGAACGCTTAGAACGTTTGCGCACGCAAGAAGCTGATATGGTGCAGCGCGCCGATTATTTGCGTGAATCCATTGCTCGTATTGATCAGGCTGATCCTCAGGCTGGTCAGCTCGACGAGCTGAAAGAGCGTCGTACGCGTATTGAAAATGCCGCACAGATCGAGGAGGGCGTTTCGCTCGCTTTGGCGGCTCTGGACGGTAGTGCTGAAGACGATGCCCAGGGTGCAGTAGATCTGCTTGGTCATGCAGCAAACGCACTGCGTTCTATGCATTTGGGCGGTGTTTTTGACGAGCTAGCCACGCGTTTGGAATCAGCTGGTGCAGAGCTCGACGATGTGCGCTTTACATTGGCTCAGCAAATGCCCGACCATGAAGAAACCGCCAACCTTGATGAGCTCAATGCTCGTATTCATGAGCTTGGCGAATTAGTCCAGCGCTGGGGACCAACACTGGAAGACGTTATTGCTTGGCGCGATCAGGCTCGATTAGATGTAGAAGACTTGGACGCTTCGCCAGAAAAGCTTGAGGCATTGGAGGCTGAGCAGGCCAAGCTGCTCAAGAAAGCACAGCAGTGTGCGAAGGCGCTTAATTCATCGCGCGTGAAGGCAGCGCAAGAGCTGTCCACTCATGTGACTGAAGAACTTGGTTCGCTAGCCATGGCTGGCGCTCAGCTCGACGTGCAAGTGCACCGTAGGGAAGAGCTTGACGCTACGGGCGGTGACGATATTGAATTCCTGTTCCGTCCATTCCCTGATTCGCCAGCACTGCAAATGGGCAAGAGCGCGTCGGGCGGTGAGTTGAGCCGTTTGATGCTCGCTATGGAGCTGACGGCCGCTTCCGCCAAGCTGCATGATGATGAAGCAGCAAGCGATGCTATGACGTTTATTTTCGACGAGGTTGACGCTGGCGTTGGTGGCAAGGCCGCTGTGGAGCTCGGCCGCCGCTTGGCCATGCTGGCTCAGAACGCGCAGGTGATTGTGGTGACGCACTTGCCACAGGTAGCGTCGTGGGCTGGTCGTCAGTTCGTTGTGACGAAGGGTGATGGTCCTGGCGGTATTGAGACGACGGTTCGCCGCGTAGAAGGTGAGGAGCGTCTCGAAGAAATTGCCCGTATGCTGTCTGGCTCAAGTACGCAAACATCGCGTGCCCACGCCAAGGAATTGCTCAAAGATTCGCAGCTTGATTAATTCAGCTCGAGTAAAAGAGCTCAATTCATTCGGTACCCCGATTTTTCCGATACTTTGATTCATCCGAAACGAAGGAGAGTGCAATGGAACCACGAGTTGAACAGGTAAACGCTGGTAAAGCCGCGATTTTCGATCTCGATGGCACGTTACTGGACTCTCTGGGTGTGTGGAAAAAGGTTGACGAGATCTTCCTCGCTCGCCGTGGTTTTGAAGTGCCTGACGATTACATGCAGGCCATTGCGCCACTGCAGTTCCGCGAGGTCGCTGCGTACACAATTGAGCGTTTCGGCTTGGACGAGACTGAAGACGCGCTCATGCAGGAGTGGGATGAGCTCGCTGCCTACCAGTACACACACGAGGTGCAAACGAAACGTGGAGCTGCTGAATATTTAACGTGGCTCAAGCGTTCGGGAGCCAAGCTTGCTGTGGCGACGACGCTTTCCGCTGTGCTGCGCAAGCCAGCGCTCGTTCATGTTGGGTTGTGGGGTTTGTTCGACGAAGTCGTTGGCGTCGAAACCGTTGCGCATGGCAAGGGTGAGCCAGATATTTATTTCCGTGCAGCCGAACTCGTAGGTATTGAACCCGCACATTGCACAGTATTCGAGGACTTGCTGCCAGCAATCCGATCGGCTAAGCGTGCTGGTATGCAGGCCTACGGCGTCTACGACAAGTCGTCAAAGATGTTATGGAACCAGATTGAGCAAGAAGCCGACGGTACGATTTTCGACTTTACGCAAGCGCCACGTGAACTCGTCTGAGCACAGCACGATGGCCACGCACTCATTGACTTGAGAACTGTGCACTCATCAATTTGAGTTGTTGCTGAGATACGTTAAACGTTTCTATACCAGTGATGCCCGCCAGTTCTAGAACCGGCGGGCATCACTGTTCAGTAGTTATCTTATTTCAGAGCTGTGCTGCTGAATCAGCAACAAACTGTTCCATACCAGCAACCGGTACATCGTCGCGGAAGCGTACTTCTGCGGTTTCAAGATTGCGCAGCATGGCAGGAATTGGCGTACCTGTAGCCTTCGAAAGCACATCCATGCATTCGAAATCAGTACCCGTAGCATCAAGACCAAGCGACTCGTTGACGACGCGAGGGAACTTGTATGGGCTAGCCGTAGCCAACAGCACACGAGGCACCTCAGGATCACGAGGCATCTGCTGCATAACGAAGTAACCGCATGCCGTATGTGGGTCAATAACATACTGATGCTTGTTCCAGCAATCAGCAATCATTTCACGGACCTGATCTTCGTTAGCCCAGCCCGTGTTGAACACGTGACGAATCTTCTGCAGCAGCATTTCCGGCACTTCGAAAGCACCCCATTCGCGCAGATCGTTCATGCAATCAGCAACCAAGTTTGGATCATTGCACGACAAGTAATAGAGCATGCGCTCCAAGTTCGAGGAAACGAGAATATCCATAGAAGGAGAAATCGTTTCGTAGAACGGACGCTGCTTGTTATAAGTGCCAGACACCAAGAAATCGAACAGCACATTATTACGATCCGAAGCCACCACAAGGTCACGCACTGGCAGGCCCATGCGCTTGGCATAGTAGCCAGCAAGCACATTACCGAAGTTGCCCGTTGGCACCACGAACTCAACCTCGTCGCCAACCTTGATCTTGCCTGCTTCGAGCAGTTGTGCATAGGCCGCGAAGTAGTAAACCACCTGTGGCACCAAACGGCCGATGTTAATCGAGTTTGCGGAGGACAGCTTCACATGGTGTTCAGCAAGCTGCTCAGCAAATGCGGCGTCACCGAAAATGCGCTTGACCTCAGTCTGTGCATCATCAAAGTTGCCATCAACAGCGCTAACATGCACGTTGTTGCCTTGCTGCGTCGTCATCTGCAGCTCTTGCACACGGCTGACTTTGCCCTGAGGATAAAACACAGTAATGCCCGTGCCAGGAACATCAGCGAAACCAGCAAGAGCAGCCTTACCCGTATCACCTGAAGTAGCCGTAACAATCATGATCTGCTCGTTTGGATCAGACTCTGGCTTCGTGCACGCCATAAAACGAGGCAGAATCTGCAGTGCTACATCCTTAAATGCGCAGGTAGGACCATTGAAGAGCTCCAACACATAGTCAGAACCAACCTGCTTCAATGGCGTAATGCGCTCATCAGACCACTGTGCACCATAAGCACGCTCAATGCAGTCGCGCAGCTCCTGCTCACTGAAGTCATCAAGCAGCAAGCTCAGCACTTCATAAGCAATTTGCTGATAGCTTTTTCCTGGCAGCTCAGCCACATTCACATTGGCATTACCTAATGCGTCAGTAACAAACAGGCCGCCATCATCAGCAATGCCTTTACGAATAGCCTGCTTGGCTGTCAATGAATCCGTTGTGCTTCTAGTGCTGTGGAACTTATTCACTATATGCTTGCCTTTCTGAGCAAACGAGTGTTTAGGACTGCGAACCAGTCTAGCGGCACACCGTGGAGTAGGCGGGGAGTGGTCCCAATCATCGGACGATTCTGACCCTCTGAGCTGCAAAGATTCGAAGAATTGATTATTGTTGAGTTTCAATACGTTCTAAGGGCTTCATGAATACAAGTGAGGACGGTTGAAGCAGTGATGCAATCAAGCGATAACACGAACACAGTGGCGAATGTAGATGCCGAAGTTTTCAAGGCAGTATGCGGCCTTGCAACACAGGCTCGCATTGCGCAGCGCAAGCTAGCTAACGCACATGCATTAGCAAAGAATGAACTGCTGCTTGGCATTGCCAAGGCACTTGATGAGCATGCTGATGAAATCGCAGCAGCCAATGAACTCGATATGCAGGCTGCGTTCGCTGACGGCATGGACGAAGGCAAGCTCGACCGCCTGCGTTTCGACGTACCACGTATTGCTGCTGCAGCACAGGGTGTGCGCAATGTGGCATCACTGCAAGATCCAGTTGGCCAGCTTGTGCGCGGTTACACACTGGAAAACGGTGTGAAGCTGCAGCAGGTGCGTGTGCCATTCGGCGTTATTGGCATGATTTACGAAGCTCGTCCAAATGTCACTGTTGATGTGATTAGCCTGTGCATTAAGTCGGGCAATGCCTGCATGCTGCGCGGTGGTCATGCAGCAGAGAAGACGAATGCAGCCACAATTGCTGTTGTTCGTGACGTGCTGAACGAGTTCGGTTACGACACTGGTTTGGTCGCGTCGGTTGATGAATTCGGTCGTGAAGGTGCAACAGCTCTGATGGAAGCTCGCGGCTTCATTGACGTGCTCGTGCCACGTGGTGGTGCAGGTCTGATTCAGGCTGTTGTGCGCAACTCTCGCGTCCCTGTTATTGAAACTGGTGCTGGCAACGTCCACATTTTCGTTGATAAAACAGCTAAGCTCGACGACGCCGTGTGCATCGTTATGAACGCAAAGACCCAGCGTATTGGCGTGTGCAATGCTGCTGAAAAGCTGCTCGTGCATAAGGATGTGGCCCAAGAGTTCCTGCCTATGGTCGCCAAAGCATTGAGTAAGGCTAACGTTGTGCTGCACGTCGATCCCGTTTCTCGCGCTTTGATTGAGGGCTCCGGTCTTGAGGGTGTTCAGCTGCTCGACGCTACGGAGCAGGACTGGCAGACCGAGTATCTCTCGCTTGATATGGGTGTGCTGGTTGTTGATTCCGTCGACGAAGCTATCGACCATATCAACCGTTATTCCACTGGCCATACAGAATCTATTATTTCCGAAGATTACGAATCTATTGAGGCATTCACGTCGCGCATCGATTCTGCTGTGGTGATGGTGAATGCTTCTACACGCTTTACCGATGGTGGCGTATTCGGCTTCGGTGCTGAGCTGGGTATTTCTACGCAGAAAATGCATGCGCGAGGACCAATGGGCCTTGCAGAAATGACAACAACGAAGTGGATCGGTTACGGTTCGGGCCAGGTGCGTGCATGAGCGAGACGCAAAATAGGGAACTGAACAACACGATGAATCAGCAGACAGCAACACAATCCGAATCTGAGTCGCAGACTGCACTGCAGCCTGCAGTAGACGAACCATTAGAAACGCAGAATCCAACAGAAGAACAGAATCTAACGGAAGAGCAGAAGCTATCGGTTCTGGGTGATGCGTATGCCAATCCTTGGCATCTTGATATGTCAAATCCAATGATCGGCCTCAAAATCGCTGCCGAACGCTTAAGCATTGTGCGCTATGTGTTCTTGGTTTCGGTTGAAGATGGTATTGCTTCAGCCGCACAGCGTGCATCGCTGGAATACTCCGATGCTGTGCTGATTGGCTGGCCAGAAATGGATTCAGCGCAGGTTGTTGAACCAACCGAAGCTCAGCTTGTTACTATGCGTGAGCTTATGCGTCAGTTGGAACGCGGTATTGCACGCTTTAGCCGTGAAGAAGCTGACCGCGATGTTGATGGCATGACGAATACGCTTGTGTCGATTACGCATCGTGTTGCAGAAATGCGTCGCATTTATGAGCCATCGTTCCCACTGCCAACCTTTGCTGAAATTCGTCGCGTGGTGCAAGCCGAATGGGACGAAGACATGGGCAAGATCGACACCGGAGAGAGCGAAGCTGAACCAACAGTGCAGGGTGCACTTGATATGGGCGGTGACGCGGATGCGGCGCCTACGTTAAGTGAAACACTTGAACAAGAAATCCGATCTGAGGATCAACAGTGATTCAACAAGAACACAACACAACAGAACCTGCTGATCTGGCGTTGAATAACGCTACAGAAGCTGCTGAACAGACGGAAGGTCGTCGTATGGCTGAACTGTCTGCACACAGCTCGACGCACGTGGTGACTACCAAGCAGGGCATGCGTTCGGCGCGCGGCAACTGGCATACCAAGCCGCGCATCGGCATTATGGGCGGTACGTTCGATCCAATTCACAACGGCCACTTGGTTGCTGCCTCGGAAGTCGCGTGGGTGTATGACTTGGACGAAGTTATTTTCGTGCCAACAGGTCGTCCGGTGTTCAAGCTCAACAAGCATGTGACGAACGCAGAAGACCGTTATTTAATGACCGTGATCGCAACAGCTTCGAACCCTAAGTTCACGGTTTCACGCGTAGATATTGATCGACCAGGCATTACATACACGATTGATACGCTGCGTGATCTGCGTGCTATGCATCCTGATGCAGAACTGTTCTTCATTACTGGTGCTGACGCAGTTGCTGAAATTATGCAGTGGAAAGATGTTGACGAAATGTTCGAGCTTGCACATTTCGTGGCAGTAACTCGCCCTGGATACTCGCCGGAGGCAGCATCGAATCTCCCAGTCGGTCGTGTAGACATGATTGAGATTCCTGCACTGGCTATTTCCTCAACTGATGTACGCAAGCGTGCAACGAACGGGGAACCAACGTGGTATCTCGTTCCTGACGGTGTTGTGCAATATATTGCGAAACACGGGCTTTATAGGCAGTAAATCAACATTTTATGAGGCCCGAATGGACGCCCTCTAGACGTGAGTCGAATGAGCGCACTACACTGGAGCCTCGGTATTCGCACCCGAACAGTCTGGAGACACGGTGAGCTCAATCCTTGAAGGAAAGCCGGATAAAAACCTCATTCTCGTAACGGGACGCGCGCATCCCAAGCTGGCACGTGATGTTGCCGACCAGCTGGGTATTGACGTGCTCGAAACCACGGCATACGACTTTGCAAATGGTGAAATGTATGTTCGCTACACCGAGTCCGTGCGTGGCGCTGATGTATTTGTGCTGCAAAGCCATTCGAATCCTGTGAACCAGGCCATTATGGAACAGCTCATTATGATTGATGCACTCAAGCGTGCATCGGCTCGTTCTATTACGGCTGTGTGCCCTCTGCTTGGTTACTCGCGTCAGGATAAGAAGCACCGCGGCCGTGAACCTATTTCTTGCCGTCTGGTCTTCGATCTGCTGAAGACTGCTGGCGCAGATCGCATTATGAGCGTTGATCTGCATGCTGCACAGTCGCAGGGCTTCTTCGATGGTCCTGTGGATCACCTGATTGCAATGCCTGTGCTCGTGGATTACATTCGCGATCGCTTCCAGGGTCAGCTCGACAACGTGACTGTGGTGTCTCCTGATGCAGGCCGTATTAAGGTCGCAGAGCAGTGGGCACAGCGTCTCGGTGGCGGTCCTCTGGCCTTCGTGCACAAGACGCGCGATATTACGCGTCCAAACCAGGCTGTTGCTAACCGCGTTGTTGGCGACGTCAAGGGCAAGGACTGCGTGCTGGTTGACGATCTTATTGATACTGCTGGCACGATTGCTGGCGCATGCCACGTGCTGCGCGAAGCCGGCGCTAAGTCGGTGACCGTTGTGGCAACGCACGGTGTGCTGTCTGAGCCTGCTGTACAGCGTCTGAAGGATTGCGGCGCAAGCGAAATTGTGCTGACCGATACGGTCCCAATTCCAGAAGAGAAGCGTTGGGATGGCATGACGGTGCTGTCTATTGCTCCACTGCTGGCAAGCGCTATTAAGGCTGTGTTCGAGGACGATTCGGTGGCAAAGCTGTTCGATACGTATCCTGAGCACCACGGCGAAGGCTTCCTATTTGCCTGATGCGCGGAAGGGGAGCGGAGAACACTCTCGCCCTCGTGGCCTAGTGTGATCTAGGTCACAAAAACTGAAAAACTTGGTTCATATGAACATGCCGGGCTTGTTTTTGTCTGGGGCTATGGCATAATGAACCGTGGCGGTTACGACCGCCGGTCCCCCATGGTGTAATGGCAGCACACGGGTCTTTGGAACCCTTTGTCTTGGTTCGAGTCCAGGTGGGGGAACTGCCAAGAAAGCTCACATGTTTTGCATGTGAGCTTTTTTCTGTATTGGAATTGGGTTGGACCGGCGTACACAATTCCTTTACAATGAGCAGTGGATCTGAACACAGACACCACAATGACGATGAATAACAACAGCATTAGCTACCGCAACATGGGAGCTGAACGCAATGTTGTGCACTCCATGCCAAAGCCGCATTGACGCGGCAGGCAGTATACCAACGCAGAGGAGCGCTGATAGGAATGCAAAAGAACTGTAGAGTACGACATGCTGCAATGGTCGTGTGCGGTTTTGCTTTAGCTATGAATGCCGCATTAAGCAGTGCAGCATATGCGCAAGATGCTGATACACGCCATAGTGTGCAGCCACGGACTACGCAAACAAGCCGCATGGCACAGCTCAGTACAGATTCCATACCTACAGAAGGCAAGTGGGGTAGCTGTACATGGAAGATGGGGCCTGATGGCCAGATGCGTATAGCTACTGATGGTGATTGTGTTGTCACAAAAAAAGATGAAGCATTCCTCAAATCTTATGATGAGCAAGCATTGACGATTAAGTCGCAGATTAAGGCTGCGAACGTTGAGCACACTATTCTCTTCGAGTCTGGTAGCTCGTTTGCTCATATGTTTGATCAAGCACATCAGATGACGAGCTTTACGGGTATGGGTAAGTTCCAGTTACAGGATCCAAAATCCACGGCCTATCTTTCGTATATGTTTGCTGGCACCAAAGTTGATTCGGTGGACTTTGACCAATTCCGCCCTTCAAACAATGTGATCACCGATTTTATGTTTGCTGCAACCACAGTAAAGCATCTCAATCTTTCTCAGATGTCGCCACAGATGGTGGGATGGCTACTTACGGCTGATGGCATGTTCAAAGACAGTACAACACTGCGCACGGTGCAATGGCCGCACGAAGAAGCAACCCAACTGAGGTCAACTGCAGAAATGTACAGCAATGATACAGCGCTAGAAAGCGTGAGCATGCCAATGCAAACCATGAGGCTGAGCAGTACGCGATCCATGTTTGAAGGATGTACGAATTTACAAACGCTAGACCTAAGTGACTTCATTGCCAGCGATGTAGGCAATGCCATAAAGATGTTTAGCGGCTGTACGAAGCTACGCCATCTCGATATCAGTAATCTGGTGATCACCAAACACTGGTCTTACACGATGGCTGACAATATGTTCGATCAAACCAATATTGCCGATATTGCTATTGATGTGAATATGGCCATAATGCTAGATCATCTACATAATGACAAGAACCAACCAGCAGCATATCCAGGTTCAGATCAGACGCTGTGGTATGAGGGGCAGACGCCTACAAACACTGATGGCAAAACGTGGACAGAATGGTTTGGCAGTAATCGCGCCAACCATGACCTCGTCTATAGACTGCATCAGTAACACAACAATCAACAGGTACAAGCAGAGTATCTGATCAACCTCGTGAATACTAGAAGCGGCTCGGCATACTTACTTGCGTAGCTGAGCCGCTTTCTCAATGTAATTGGAATCACAGTTCATGCAATACCCCCGAACTATGGATGATTTGCGGCGTGGCATTGCAAACATAGCGGATTATTCCACACCCCCCAAGCGCTGAGCGGAATTCATCAGACAAGCACGCTCCTATAATTGGATCCGTCAAAAATCACATCTACGGTCCTGCATACGGATCGAGGCATTCCCGGACGTTTCGATGGCTTACGCATTAGCTTAAAGCCTGAGATATGTCTAAACAGCGCCAAGGAGAGAGAAACTGTTGCTGGTATTAGCAGGCACTATCGGAGCTGGAAAATCATCGCTTGCAGAGCTCGTCGGCGAACACTACGGTACCGACGTGTTCTACGAGTCCGTTGATGATAACCCCGTACTCGACCTGTACTACAAAGACCCAAAGAAGTACGCATTCCTTCTGCAGATTTACTTCCTGAACAAGCGTTTTGAATCCATTAAGAAGGCATACATTCAAGACAACAACGTGCTCGATCGCTCGATTTTCGAGGACGCTCTGTTCCTTGACCTCAATGTCGACAATGGTAATGTCACGAAGACTGAG
Source organism: Bifidobacterium dolichotidis (assembly GCF_003951975.1). Classification (GTDB taxonomy): domain Bacteria; phylum Actinomycetota; class Actinomycetes; order Actinomycetales; family Bifidobacteriaceae; genus Bifidobacterium; species Bifidobacterium dolichotidis. The sequence goes on along the minus strand of NZ_QXGM01000001.1, from coordinate 893,043 downwards.
CAGAAGATCTATCATGAGTTGCTCGACAACATGATGGAAGAGCTCGAAGGCATGCCTAAGAAGGCTCCTGATCTGCTCATCTACATTGACGTGAGCTTCGATAAGATGCTTGAGCGCATTAAGATGCGCGGCCGTTCGTTTGAACAAATCGATTACGATCCAGGCCTGTACAACTACTACAAGCAGGTTCACGATGCATACCCAGATTGGTATGCCAACTACCACACGAGTCCAAAGCTGCGCATCGATGGCAACAAGTACGACTTCGTGAACGATAAGGCAGCTGCCGAACACGTGCTCAAGCAAATTGATGAAGCACTGACGACGATTCGCTGATTATCAAGCATTACAGCAATAGTTTTGAATAGAAAGCCACCCGCGAACCATGCGAGTGGCTTTCTTCATAGGAATTCATCGGCTTCGTGGTGTACGCTCAGTGGAGTTCGATATCTTAAGACATGTCACGAGAATTTAGCCGTACACCATACGTCTTCACCATGGATTGAGCCGATGGAAGCGGCTAGGAGGCAAGAACAATGGCACTGACTGCAGCAATCATTTTGGCAGCAGGCGAGGGAACCCGTATGCGTTCTTCGACGCCTAAGGTTTTGCACACATTTGCAGGTAAAACATTCCTTGAGCGCGTGATGGCTTCAGTGGAAGCGCTGAAGCCAGAGACCACGGCTGTTGTAGTGCGTTACCAGGCTGAGCGTGTGGCTCAAGCTGCTCGTGACGTAGACGAGCAGGTTTGCATTGTAAACCAGGATGAGATTCCTGGCACCGGCCGTGCAGTTCAGTGCGCAATGGCACAACTGCAGCAGCAGGCATCACTCGAAGGCTCTGTACTGATTGCAGCCTCCGATATGCCATTGCTCGACACGGATACGCTGAGCCAGCTGCTCGAGTTCCACAAGAACAGTGGAGACTCGGCAACCGTGCTGACGACAATTCTTGATGATCCAACGGGTTATGGCCGTATTATTCGCGACTCCGAAGGCGATGTGCTGGGCATTGTTGAGCAGAAGGATGCCAACAAGAACGAGCTCGCTGTGCACGAGGTGAACACGTCGGTGTACGTGTTCGAAGCACAGGTGCTTGCTGATGCTATTGCTCATTTGGATTCCGATAACGCTCAGCATGAGTTCTATCTGACTGATGCACTCAAGGCTGCGAAGCAGTATGGTCGCGTTGGTGCTTTCGCTGCTCCAGATCCACTGAGTGTGGAAGGTGTCAATGATCGTGTGCAGCTCAGTGCTATGGAACGCGCATACAACACGCGCGTTTGCGAACGTTGGATGCGTGCAGGCGTGTCCATTCTTGATCCAAGCACGACGTGGATTGAAGATGACGTGGAAATTAGTGCTGACGCCACGATTCTGCCAGGTTCGTTCCTCAAGGGTCACACCACGATCGGTGAGTATGCCGTTGTTGGTCCATACACGACGCTGATTGACGCCACAATTGACGCTGGCGCTACCGTAGAGCGTTCTCGCGTTCAAGAAACGCATATTGGTAAGAACGCCAATATTGGTCCTTGGACCTATTTGCGCCCAGGTAACGACTTGGGTGAGGGTACGAAGGCAGGTGCTTTCGTGGAAATGAAGAAGGCCCATATTGGTAATGGCACGAAGGTGCCACACCTGAGCTACGTTGGTGATTCCACGCTCGGTGAGCACACGAATATTGGTGGCGGTTCGATTACCGCTAACTATGATGGCGTGCACAAGCACCACACGACGATTGGCTCGAATGTTCACGTGGGTGCAGGTAACCTGTTCGTGGCTCCAGTCACGGTTGGTGACGATGTGACGACGGGTGCAGGTTCCGTGATTCGTCACGATGTGCCAGACGATTGCATGGTCTACTCGACGAACGACCAGCATGTTGTTGAACACTGGCGTCCTCACACCAACGACTGATTATTTTCGTATAACAAACACCATTGCAGTATTCATGCACTAAAGGAGACACTTCGGATGAGCGCATCCCAAGCTTCGATTGAATTAGTTCGCGCTGCAGCAAAGGCTGCTGACGAGCTCAAGGCTACGGATCCAGTAGCGTACGATGTTGCAGACCGTCTGGGCATTTGCGACATCATGCTGATCGTTTCAGCAAATAACGAGCGTCAGGTGCTCGCTATTGCTGAGCGCATTGAGCACGATCTGTATGTGAACTTTGATCGTCGCGAACCAAAGTCGCGTGAAGGCGTTGCAGAAGGCCAGTGGATTCTGCTTGATTTCGGCGACGTCATTATTAACGTGATGCACGATGATTCGCGCGTATACTACAACCTCGAGCGTCTGTGGAACGACTGCCCAGAAGTTGATTTGGAGTTGCCTTCTCCAAGCGAGGTTGAGGACTAATATGCTTGCATCGCCAAATGGTCAGAGTCGCACGGTGACCATTGTTCGCCATGGTCAGACTGCATTCAATGCTCAGCATCGTTTTCAGGGTGATATTGATATTCCACTCGACGAAACGGGCTTGTGGCAGGTGGAATGCACTGGCCAGGCACTGCGCGATTTGTATGTCACCGATCATCCAGCATGCAATCCGTTTGTTATCTGCTCAGATCTGAGTCGAGCACAGCAAACGGCTCATGCTTTCGCTGATCCACTGGGGCTCGAAGTACACCCAGATAAGCGCTTGCGTGAGCGTAACTTTGGTACTTGGGAAGGCCAAGTTGTTGAAGACATGGCTGCAAAGTATCCAGAAGATATTGAGTCGTGGCGCGTTGGTGGTGGCGGTGAGCTCAAGCATGGTGCAGAAGAGCGTAGGCATGTGGGCATGCGTGGCTTAGAAGCTATTAGCGAGTGGTCACGTAAAGCTGGTCCAGAAAGTGACCTGTTTGTTTTTGCTCATGGTGCATTAATTGAGCAAACATTGCAGTGCGTTCTGGGTATTGCCGATCGCTATCCAGATTTCATTTCGATGGCTACCATGCGTAATGCTCATTGGGCACGTTTGAATAACGCTATGATTAACGATCCTGATCGCTGGGTGCTTGTGGATTACAACCATGGTCCAGCTATTGCGGATACACCGCAATGGTTTGAACCGCATACTCGATAGATTTCCTTTGATGCTGGTGCTGCAATGCGGTGCCAGCATCGTACTACCTATGGGGTGAGTTGTTCCCATGCAACTAATTGAGGAATCATAATGAAGAATTTCTTTAAGGGACTGAGTTTCTCTCAGCTGTTTGCGGGTGCACTTGCAGCTGTGACGTCGTTCCTGCTTTCTTCAAAAATCGGTCTCGCTGGCTCGGTAATTGCTGTTGTTGTCAGTTCGTTGGTTTCGGCAACGAGCTCACAGGTGTACAAGAACATCCTTGAAGAGTCCGGCAAAAAGCTGTTGAAAAAGAAGAAACGCAAGTTCCATAACACAACTGTTGATGAACTTGACAAGGAGAACACGCAGGACTTGCCAGCCGTTGATGACAAAACAACGGTACTGGATGCCGCAACTGACGAGAACAAGCCTCGTTCAGTGAAATCGACGCCAATTATCGAAACCGAACACGGCGAGAAGTCAAGTACGCCGGGCGCTCATGAGTCTGACGAAACCACGGTTTTGGACAAGACTTCGACACTGGATAAGACTTCGGTCCTGAACCAGACCACGGCACTGGATAAGACCGCAGTACTGAACGCCGGTAAGAATGGCCAGAACGCAGCTCACGGCTCGACGAAGCCAACGCAACATGCCGCAGGCGTCAAGGGTCTCAAGGGCGCGAAGAACGGTAAGCTGTCCGCTCTGGATCGTGCACGCAAGGCAAAGCGCATGGGCATTATTGTGGCCGTCGCAAGCTCCTTAGTTGCCGTTGGTATTACCGCAGCGCTTGTGCTGATGTTCACGGGAGGCAAGGGCACGGATACGGTTGTGCGCGACGCTATTACGCCAACGCAAACGCCAACACAGACTGTGACGCCACAAGTGAATGAGTCGGATCTGAACAAGTCAGATCAGAAGACTGAGCCAACGCAGAAGCCGACACATGACACGAAGCCAACGCCTGAGCCTTCGTCGTCGCCAAGCCCATCGTCAAGCTCGAGTGCCAAGCCAACGCCTGAGCCTTCGTCATCGCCGTCACCAACGGATACGAAGTCGCCAAGCCCTGCGCCAACGCCAACCGAAACGCCTTCGCCTGCACCAACTGCTGATGGTGGTCAGACGGAGTCGAACAATTCGGGTGCCAACGGTGCAGATCAGGCCACGCCAAATGCTGACCATATGAAGCGCACGAAGTAAGAGCACACGCACTGTATTTCGGCGTATAAGTTCGAAGCGGCAGTACTGGATTCTTTCTGGTACTGCCGCTTTTCGTTACCTTTAATCTGTTTCTGTATTGTTTATCTGTTTCTGCATTGCAATGCAGATCGCTCTGGTGTGCTGCTCTTCGGATTATTTGCCGCTTTCCATCACTCAGAGTGAACAATGACACGCCGCGCTTGCATGATCTAGTGCAGCTAGGTAATATGCCTAACTGTTGCTTCGGCCACGAAGCAGCGATAATTCAAAACGGGGCTATGGCGCAGCTGGTAGCGCATCTCCATGGCATGGAGAGGGTCAGGAGTTCGAATCTCCTTAGCTCCACGATGTACGAATCTGATGTTCGTATTTCCATTCGTTAACTCGAGTTGGTAACAGCTTGGTTGAATGTTTGGGGCTATGGCGCAGCTGGTAGCGCATCTCCATGGCATGGAGAGGGTCAGGAGTTCGAATCTCCTTAGCTCCACAGATAAGAGCCGGAACAGTGAGTTCCGGTTTTTTCGTATTTCGGCACCGAAAACTCAGTGCAGGTCTTAGTACAGGTCTTTCTGACACAGTGTGCTGTAAATCGTTACGTTTCAGCGTTTCTTTTTCAGTTGGCTTCTTGTATTCTTTGTATTTCTGTTATTGCACCATGAGCAGTTATTTGCCGCAGTTCTATACTCTGATTTCTTTCATAGTGTGTGCAGGTAATCCTCGGGCGCAATGCAGTTCGCTAGCTGAATTCTCCAGTAGAGTGGGTTCTACAAATCCCAAAGGAAAGGAACCACCATGGTTGCCATGACTCCAGAAATTATTGACTTCCTCAACGAAAACCTGTGCTGGGTTGCGACGGTGAGCCCAGACGGTGAGCCAGATCTTGGCCCAAAGATGTCGATGTTCGTACTCGACGAATCGCACCTGGCATACCACGAGCGCACCGCAGGCAAGATGTTTGAGAACCTGAAGAACGGTAGCAAGCTTGTTGTTGCAAGCGTGAACTTCGAGCAGAAGAAGGGTTACCGCTTCCACGGTAACGTGACGCTGCACACCGATGACGCTATTTACGAGCAGCAGGTTGAGCTCGCTAAGGAACGCGGCACGAAGGTGCCAGCATGCATCCCAGTGCTCGAGATCACGCAGATTGACGACCTTTCGGCAGGCGCAAACGCCGGTAAGCGTCTCGCATGATTCAATCCGTTGTTTTAATGCGCCACGGGCGCACCGCATTTAACCTCGCACGACGTATGCAGGGCTGCATTGACGTGCCACTTGACATTGTTGGCCATTGGCAAGTTGATCAAAGCGCCTACGTACTCGCACAGCGCTACTACTGGGCAAAAGTCTCACAGATTAGCGATGTGGAACGAGGAGATGCTGCTTCCACACTCTCGGCTTTTATGAGCCCAACCGTTCCTCGTGACTATGAGTCACCGAACGAAGGCCGTGATGAAACCTTAGCCGAGCTGGGTCGTGATGTAGCACAGCAGTATCGTCAAGCTCCAGCAGCACACCGATACATGCAGGTCTATAGCTCTGATCTGCTGCGTGCACAGCAAACTGCACACGCATTTGCTGACATTCTGGGTCTTGACGTACAGACTGATACGCGGTTGCGTGAACGTGATTTTGGCCAGTGGGAGGGTATGACTCGAGCAGAAATTGCCGAGAAGTTCCCAGAAGCCTATGAATCGTGGCGCAGGCATGAGGGCGGAGAAGAAGCCTATGGTGTCGAAAGTCGCCATGCAGTAGGCGAGCGTGGTGCTCGCGCTATTTGCTCGCTCGTTGCTCATGCCAATGCAACGCATGCTGACTTAGATGGCACATTGTTCATTGTGTCGCATGGCTCGTGGATTAACGCCACCGTGCAAACACTTATTGGCATTGATGTTGATGATTTAAGCATTCTGTCTGGTATGCGAAACGCATTCTGGACTACGTTGACACCTCCAGAAGGCACGGATCCTCAACCAGGCAAGTGGATTTTGGAATCGTATGATGAAGGCCCAGCATTAGCGCAAGTTATGGATTGGGATAACGGTCCGGAAATGCTACGAACCAGCGATATGCCACAGTGGACAGAAATCAATGGTCCCAAGGCTTAACGCAGGTTAAGCTGATGTAAGTCGGCACTTAGTGACTAAAGTGTATGGTCGGTCGGATTACCACAGTAATAAGTCTGAAGTCTTATGCATGTGGTGAGGGACCGGCCATTTCTCTATGTCGTATGAATACCTTGTACGGCATCCCGCAACCATCGGAAGGCGGTGACAGTCATGCTGCGCATGTTCAGCACAGTCAATGGACAAGTTGAACAGATTAGTGAACCGTGTAATGGTGCATGGCTGAGTCTTTCTGACCCTACCGATGTGGAATTAGCTACGGTCTGCCAGCAAACTGGCATCGATCTGGCTGATCTGCGTGCACCTCTGGATGATGAGGAACGTTCACGCGTTGATGTTGAAGATGATTACACGATGATCATCGTCGATATTCCAACTGTGGAAAACCGTGGCGGTCGCGACTGGTACGAAACCATTCCTCTGTCAATTATTTTGACGAAGGATCTGATTATTACCGTCTGCATGCAAGATACGCCTGTGCTGCACCCATTTATGGAAGGCACAATCCGCGGATTTAACACCTTTATGCGCTCGCGATTCATTCTGCAGATTCTGTACCGCAATGCCACAATGTATTTGCGTTATCTGCGTATTATCGATCGCGAAACCGATAAGCTCGAACTTCGCCTGCGCTCTGCTATGCAGAACCGCGAAATTATTATGCTGCTCGAGCTGAGCAAAACATTGGTCTATTTTGCAACGTCCTTGAAGTCAAACGAAATCGTTATGGAAAAGTTGACGACGTTGCCTCGTTTTAAGCAGTATCCAGAAGACGAGGATCTGCTTGAAGATGTTATTACCGAGAACAAGCAGGCAATCGAGATGGCTAACATCTACAGCGGCGTCTTGGGTAACATGACCGATGCATTTGCTTCGATTGTTTCGAATAACTTGAATAACGTGATGCGTATCTTCACGATTATTTCTATTACACTTTCGGTGCCTACGTTGATCTTCTCGATGTACGGCATGAACTTCCAAGATGGCATGTTCGGTATGCCACTTTCGGATTCACGCTGGGGCTTCATTATTATTGTTGTCATTTCGATGGCGCTCTCGGCCCTCGTGTATTGGTTCTTAACCCGTTCTCGTTTGTTCAAATAAACTCGGAAAGGCTCATAGTTGAGCCAATTTGAGTTGGTGTAAGGGAGAGCATGCAACACAACCACACAACAACTCGTCACGCACTTCGTCGCGCTGCAGCTGCATTAACCTGCCTGCTGACCGTAGGCGCTGCGTCAGCATGCGGTACGTCAGTGAAGGTTATGCCACAAGGCCAGCCAGATGGACCTGTGCTGACCATTGGTGTGCCTGCTCGTGAACCTGCGTTGAGTGTGCTCAAGCAGGGCGAGTATAGCGGTTTTGATGTGGATGTGGCTCGCTATGTAGCTCAGGTGTTGGGCTATGGCTCTTCACAAATTACGTTCCGTACAGTAACGCCAATCACTGCTGACACAATGCTGGAAAACGGTGATATTGCGCTCGCAGTTGGTATTCAAGCCGCTGATTCCGATGAAGTCTCGCTGTCGGATTCGTATTTGACAGTGCCAAACACGTTTATGGTGTTAGATCAGGGCGCTGATACGATTCGTTCCACAAAACAGCTCGAGGGCTCAACCGTTTGCGCTGTAGAAGGTACGCATGATGCTGACTCAGTTGAGCAGGCGGTCAGCGATGTTGCGGTACGTGAGGAGTCAAGCTATCAGAAGTGCGTTTCTGCACTGATGTCTGGTGCTGTACAAGCCGTTACTGGCAATGAGGCTATTATGCGTGGACTCGCTCAGCAGGCTGGAACACAGTATGTTGCGATTATGCCCGATACGTACGGTTCTGTGGGCTTGAAGATTGGAACGCCATCGAGCAAGCCAGAACTCGTTGAAATGTTGAACTCGGCAATTAAGCAAATGATTCAGGACGGTCAGTGGACGGCAATGACTGACCAACTGCAGCACAACTTGCCGGGGCTGAATGACGGTAAGGCACTGCCGAAGCCGACGAATAAGTGAGATATTCAAGAAAAATCTCATAAAATACCGCCGAGCACGCGGCACTGGCTGCTTCTGTCCAAGCAAAAAACCATACTTTTCAACTATGAGTGACACTGAACAGAACACGGCCACGCAGCCTGAAGAATCGCAGACCCCGTCATTCCGTTATGACGCGGCACTTGCACAAACTATCGAAGAGAAGTGGCAAAACATCTGGGATGAGCGCGGCACGTTCTGGGCCGCCAACGTTTCTGGCGAGTTGACGGACGGTAAGGGTCAGCATGCTGACGGCCGTCCTTCGTTCTTTGCTATGGATATGTTCCCATATCCTTCGGGTAAGGGCCTGCACGTGGGCCACCCACTCGGCTACTTAGCTACCGACGTGGTTAGCCGTTATCACCGCATGAAGGGTGAGAACGTGCTGCACGCTATGGGCTACGATGCTTTCGGTTTGCCTGCTGAGCAGTACGCTGTGCAGACGGGTCAGCACCCACGTATTACGACCGAGCAGAACATTGCTAACATGCGTCGTCAGCTGCACCGCATGGGCCTGAGCTTCGATAACCGTCGTTCGTTCGCTACGACCGATATGGATTACGTGCGTTGGACGCAGTGGATCTTCTCGCGTATTTATGATGCTTGGTTCGATCCTGAGGCTAAGAACCCAAGCGGCACGATGGGTTGTGCTCGTCCTATTAGCGAGCTGGAAGATGAGTTCCGTTCGGGCAAGCGCGAAATTCCTGAGCACGCTGGTGAGTCTTGGGATTCGCTTGATGAGCAGACGCGTTCCGATATTTTGAACGAGTACCGCCTGGCTTATATTTCGAAGTCTCCTGTTAACTGGTGCCCAGGTCTCGGCACGGTGTTGGCAAACGAAGAGGTGACGGCTGAGGGCCGTTCTGAGCGTGGCGATTTCCCTGTGTTCCAGCGTGAGCTGCGCCAGTGGTCGATGCGTATTACGGCTTACGGTCACCGTCTGATCGATGATCTGAAGTCCATTGATTGGCCTGAGAAGGTCAAGCTCATGCAGCGTAATTGGATTGGTGAGTCTCACGGTGCGTACGTGAACTTCACGGTGCCAACTGCTGATGGTGATCAGAAGCTGCGCGTGTTCACGACGCGTCCTGACACACTGTTCGGTGCTACGTTCTGCGTGATCGCTCCTGAACACCCTCTGCTGGCTCACGCTCCAGCTGAGTGGCCAGAGGGCATTCCTGCTGACCAGCGCGACGAGTGGACTGGTAAGTATGCTTCGCCAGCTGAAGCTGTTTCGGCTTACCGCAAGGCTGCTGAGCTCAAGACGGCTCGTGATCGTCAGGAAGAAGCAGGCGAGAAGTCGGGTCTGTTCACGGGTCTGTACGCTGTCAACCCAATTACTGGTGCAAAGCTGCCTGTGTTCACGGCTGATTATGTGCTCATGGATTACGGTACGGGCGCTATTATGGCCGTTCCTGGCGGTGACCAGCGCGACTACGATTTCGCTGACAAGTACGGTCTGCCTGTTATTTACACGGTTCAGCCACTGCCTGAGTCGGGTGAGTCCCTCGCTGATTTCGAGGGCAAGGCTCCATTTATTTCTCATGATGGCATCGTGATCAACTCTGCCGTTGATGCCACCGCGGCTCGTGGCGACGCTCTGTCGCTCGATGGCCTGCGCGTTGACGATGCTATTGCTAAGGCAACTCAGTGGCTTGAAGAAGCTGGCATTGGCGAGGGTACGGTGAACTACCGTCTGCGCGATTGGCTGTTCAGCCGCCAGCGCTACTGGGGTGAGCCATTCCCAATCGTCTATGACGAGCAGGGTGTGCCTCATCTGCTGCCAGATTCGATGCTGCCAATCGACCTGCCTGAGGTTCCTGATTACGCACCTAAGACGTTCGATCCAGAAGATGCTGATTCGAGCCCAGAGGCTCCACTGAGCCGTAACGAGGACTGGGTGAAGGTGACGCTCGACCTCGGTGATGGTGAGAAGACCTATTACCGTGACACGAACACGATGCCTAACTGGGCAGGTTCGTGCTGGTACTACATGCGCTACCTTGACCCACACGACAAGCAGCACATGGTCGACGAGTCTGAATACGACTACTGGATGGGTCCAAACCACAATGCTACGGCTGGTAAGTCGGGCGGCGTGGATCTGTACGTTGGCGGTGTGGAGCACGCTGTGCTGCACTTGCTGTACGCACGCTTCTGGCACAAGGTACTGTTCGATCTGGGTTACGTGGATTCGGCAGAACCATTCCACAAGCTGTTCAACCAGGGCATGATCCAGGCTTACGCATACCGCGATGAGCGTGGCGCTTACGTGCCTGCTGATGAGATTGAAGAGCAGGACGGCAAGTTCATGTGGAATGGTGAGCCTGTTCGCCGCGAGTTCGGCAAGATGGGCAAGAGCCTCAAGAACATTGTGACGCCAGACTACATGTACGAGAACTACGGTGCTGATACGTTCCGCCTGTACGAGATGAGCATGGGCCCACTCGATGAGTCCCGTCCTTGGAACACGCGTAACGTTGTTGGTTCGATGCGCTTCCTGCAGCGTCTGTGGCGTAACGTCATTGACGAGACGAACGGTGAGGTTACGGTTACCGAAGCTGAGCCTGACGAGAAGACGCTCAAGGCTCTGAACAACACGATTGCCGATGTGACTGTGGAAATGGAAGCTATGCGTCCAAACACGGCCATTGCAAAGCTCATTGTGCTCAACAACCACCTGACTGGTCTCAAGGCTGTGCCTCGTAAGGCTATTGAGCCACTGATTCTGATGGTTGCTCCAATTGCTCCACACGTTGCAGAAGAACTGTGGAGCCGTCTGGGCCACGAAGAATCGCTGAGCAACGCTCCATGGCCTGTGGCTGATGAGCGTTATGTTGGCCAGGATCTCGTGACTGCTGTTGTGCAGATTAAGGGCAAGGTGCGCGCCAAGCTCGAAGTCAGCCCAGACATCGATCCAGACACGCTTGAGCAGATGGCTCTGGAAGCTGTTGCTGATCGTCTTGGTGGCAAGGCTCCACGCAAGGTCATCGTCAAGGCTCCAAAGATCGTGTCGATCGTTCCAGCCGAGTGATTAAACGCTGAACATCAGAGACAAACGAATCTGCTCGTAACGAGTCAGAACGTTTGATCTGAGCAAACAAAGACCATGTATGCGAAATCGTGTACATGGTCTTTTTGTATGTCTGAGGTAAAGGAATAAGAGTTCTGATTGTGACTTTGCAGTTAGGCATCTTTTGGGAAATTGACGAAAGTATGTCTTTCTGGCTGTAAATGCATTATTTTTCTGATTCTGAGACTGAACTTGTATAGTTCATGGGCATTTTGAGGTGTACCGCTGTCATATTGTGCACTGCTGCCAAGTATCTGGTGACAGTGCACAGGAACCACCATTCTGCGTGCCACGCCACCACGTACTTGGTGAGACTGCACACGAAGCGCCGAATTCGTGTATTTGAGGGGCTTAATGTGCATGCCCGCCACATATCTGGTGGGTTTGCATATGGAGGGGTGCTTGGCATGCGAACCCACCATGTATCCGGTGGAGTTGCACTTGAAGCGGTATTTTGTGATGGTTATGGATCTTGATGTGCGTTCTCACCACATACTTGGTGGGTTTGCACGCAGAGGGGCTAATCAAGTGCAGCATCGCCACATATCTGGTCAGAATGCATTATTAGTAGGTTGAGCAAGATAATGAGACAGCGCTGTAATGGATCAGTACTGAGATGAACTAGAACGGTTACAAAATGGTGCGGCAAAAATCTGCAGTTGTTGTAGTAAGAAGTGTTCTTCATGACTGTGGACGATATGAACGGTTAACCACATTGCTGTGTTGAGCTCGATTTCATGAGTCGGATGCGTTCATAGTAAGGCTATGGGAGCTTCAACACGATGTACAGCGCAATTACATCCACCAGATCCACCAACTAGCACGGGTTCGCTGGGCAACACGGATCGTGCAAACGGTGTGGATCATGTCAGTAGCACGGATCATGCAAACGATGTGGATCATGTCAGTAGCACGGATCATGCAGATAGTGCGGGTCATGCCATGCTGCGCTCGCTGGTGACTATGCGTGCGTCGGATGCTGAAGAGTCACAGACCATACAACAGCAACGAACGCGTGCTCGTGTGTTTATAGAACCGAAGCATGCCATTATTGCGGCCATGATCCTGCTCGCTGCATTGGCAACGAGTTTGACTCTGCTTGTACAACAAGCAATGAATTTGCGAGATCTCGACGGTGCTGTTATCTCGAGTAGTCAAAGGTCTGCAACATCTGACTCATCATCTCGATCAAGCACTGATTCGCCATCGCATTCAACGGCAGATTCGTCATCCAATACTGCAACTGATCAGTCAGCGAGCGCCAGTAATCAATCTTCATCGAATGTTTCAAATGGTACGAAGTCGGATGAGTCTACATCGACTGAGTCTGATGCACAGCGTCGTGTGTTGGAGGAGCAGCGTGCGTTGGAGCGTGATGGGTTGATGAATTTGAATACGGCGTCTGAGGAGCAGTTGCAGACGATTGATGGTATTGGTCCGGTGACGGCGTCTCGCATTGTTGAGCATCGTAAAGCGAATGGACCATTCTCGAGTGTTGAGGAACTGGTGGCAGTGAATGGGATTGGTCCTAAAACGTTGGCGAAGATTAAGCCGCATGTGTTTGTCAGTACTGGTGGTGGTTCGTCATGAGGTGGAGAACTCATGTGCGGCGGCACAATGCAGGGTTGCATAACGCATGGTGGCATCATGCGCCGCGATCTCATCAGCTGTTTCGAGTTTTAGCGTCAGTGCGTATGGCGTGGAGTACACGGTCGTATATGGCGAAGGTGTCTGGTTGGCGTGATTGGCGTATGTTGCTGGTTGCTCTGGTGATGTGGGTGGTGACGTTAGCGACACCAATGGTGGTGCGTTGGCAATGGTCGCCGCAGGATGCGTGGTGGTGTGTGCTGCTGGGTGGTTTTGTTATGGCACTGTGGATGAGTGCGCTGCGTATGGTGCGGTATGGCTTTGACTCGGTGCAGTGGAAGCATCTGGTTGGTGCACAGGTTGTTGTCTGCATGGTGGCGGCATTGGTAGCGTTAGTCAATGTGAGTATGCGCATCATGATGGAACGCCATGATCGTGTAGTACTGCTCGCGCAGGATCAGGTACAACGTATGCTTCCACGATTAGTACGTGTGCGATTGGACGCAATGCCAGTACAAGCGTCACAGCGTGCGTTCGACTGTCAGGTACTTGCTCATACGCAAGCGGTGCAGGTAGACCAAATATGGCAGGTGTCGAGTCAGCCGGTTCTGCTTATGGGTACGCATGCGGATTGTGGTGCATGGCATAGGGGAGTTGCGGTAACGATTCGAGCAACGGTGACTCCTGCACAGTATGGGCGTACAGCAATATGGGTACAAAGTGCAGCTGCTCATGAGGAACAGTCTGCCGTAGTGTCCATGGAATCGAGTGCACCATTGTGGCGTGGTGTTGCACGTATGCAATCAGCGTTTATTGATTCAACTCGGCAACTATCCCAACAAGGGCAAGTGTTGGTTCCTGGACTGGCCTTAGGTGTACTCGGTCAACATGTGTATGGGTCTACGGCAGCAACATCGTTGGATACGGATTTTGCGCAACAGTTAACTGATCAATGTAAAGCTGCTGGCATTATGCATATTATGGCGGTTTCGGGCACGCATTTTGCAATTGTGAAACGGCTTGTTGGTGCAGCATGTCGTCGTTGTGTACTGCCGAGACAGGGGACAGCGCTCGCTGTTGTGAGTGCATGTGTGTTGATGGCACTGATTATGCAACCGTCTGCTTCAATTTATCGTGCATTGGTTATGGCTGGATTTGGTGCTGCAGCATTATGGGTGGGCCGGCGCTCGCAGACGATGGCGTGTTTAGCGTGGACGATTATTGTGATGCTGCTCATTGATCCTTCGTATGCGAGTGATATTGGCTTTGCTTTGTCTGCGAGCGCTGTATGCGGTATTGCTTGGTGTGCGGATCCTGTGGCTGAACTGTTGCATCGGTGGTTGCCGCAGCGTTGGTCGCAAGTGATTGCGGTGTCTATTGCTGCACAGTGTTTTGCGATTCCAGTGCAGTTGCTGATGCAACCGAGTATTCCAATTTGGGCGTTGCCTGCCAATCTTGTGGCCAATATGGTGCTTGATGCGGCGACGGTATGCGCATTGTTGGCGTTGCTGACGTGTTGGTGTCTACCCATGGTGGGGTTGATGTTGAATCATATGGCGTCATGGGGTACGTGGCCCATCTATGTGTCTGCGCGATGCTTTGGTAAGGAGTCGGCACAAGTCACCTGGGTTGCTGGCTGGCAGGGTGCACTGTTATGTGCGGTAATGCTTGCCTTGAGTGCGGCCATAGTAGTGGTGTTGGTGCAGCTTCGCGCGCTTACAGATGGTGTGCTGCATGGTGGTAGAAGACCAATGCGACGGTCGATGAAAAATCAATCGAAATGGTGGTGGCAAGAGACTCGGACGATGCTGAACGAAATGCAGTGGAAGGAGCAGTGCCGTGAACGGACGAGCTGGAAACGACGATGTCCAACGATATGGAAAGATTGGAAGCATGGTTAAAGCGTCGTCAAACTGTATCGTCGTCTATGAAGGTGACGAATTCCTTAATCGTCGCCAAGTCCTTGACCTGGTGCACGAGGCAGAACAAGCACACCCAGATCGAGACACAGTAGAACTCGACGCGACGCAAGCGAACGCCGCTGACTTTGATCAGGCGACGAGCCCAAGCCTGCTGTCGGACTCGTCAACCGTCATTGTTTGGAACTATCAGAATGCGGATGAAGATCTGATACAAGCTATTGTGGCTTGGCTGAAACAGTTGAAGAATGATCCAGACCCATCATTCGTGATTCTGTCGAAGGCTGCGGGGCAAAAGGGCAAGCGTGCCTACGATCAAGTGCATAAAGCTGGTGCGGACACGATTAAGGTGCCCGACCTTGCTAAACCAGAAGCACGCTTGAACTATGTGTTGAAGATTTTTGAACAGCACAAGCATCAGATTGAACCAATGGCAGCACAGCAGCTGGTCAGCGTTTACGGTGATCAATTGGGTGAGTTGACCGCCATGTGTGAGCAACTCTGCTTCGACTTCGACGAACCAATTACATTACAGCTTGTACAACGCTATCTGATCGGTAATCCACAAGTTACTGGTTTTAACGTTGCTGATATGGCCGTAGCAGGCAATGCGCAAGGTGCTGTAATTGCTATGCGCGATGCTATTAAGCAGGGTATTGAACCAATTGCACTGATTGGCGCACTTGCTATGAAACTGCGCACCATGGCTAAAGCGAGCGCTGTGAACTCCGGTCAAATCACGCATGCAGAAGCCAAAATGGCACCATGGATGCTGCGTAACGCTACCAAACAAGTCCGAGGATGGACGAGCGCAGGATTAAGCCGATGCATACGCTTACTGGCATGGGCTGATGAACAATGTAAAACAAATGGTTCCGACCCAAGCTATGCGTTGGAACGCTGTATCTTAAGCATTGCAGCAAAAGGTATGCGCTAAACCCAAGCAGTATCGCTACAAAACGTCACCAACAGGTACAAAGGACAACGACCATGACTACAACTTCGACAACATGGCAAGCACCAACCGCAGAGCGTATGCGTGAACTCGGCAAAACGCTCGCACAGAACGTGCAAGGCGGTGACGTCATCCTACTGTCAGGACCATTAGGCGCAGGCAAAACCACGTTCGCACAAGGCTTCGGTCAAGGACTCGGCATTACCGGGCCAATCGTGTCACCAACATTCACGATTGCACGAGAACTTAAAGGCACGTTCGCGAACGGTCAGCCAGCAACCCTTGTACACGTAGACGCTTACCGTCTCGGCGGCGATGCATACGCACCAGGACAAAACACCACGGAACGTTTGCTCGACGAACTCGAATCACTCGGCCTTGATGAAGAACTCGAAGCACCAGGACAAAACACCGTGGTGCTTATGGAATGGGGTGAGCAAATGGCCGCAGCGCTCGCACCAGAACGACTCGAAGTACACATCGCACGACCAATCAACACGGCTACAACCGATGAAGAGAATCCAGCCGATTATGCTGAAATGACAAGCGACGGAACACGAATCGTAACCATGACCGCAGTCGGCGCCGATTGGAATACACGACTCAACCAAATCAGCGAACAACTACCAGCCGAACAACACTAAGCACCAACCCCGCCTAGTACAAGGCACACTGGTACACCACAACAGTTCGGCTGACACCCACGTTCAGTCACCACAGACGGTATAACAGCGACAACCAAGAACGGGAAACCGAGGAACACACATGCACACGCTCGTCATCGACACCTCATTCGGATCCACCGTAGGATTCGTCGACCACACGCCAATTATCGACGAAGACTCACGAAGCCACGTAGAACACCTGCAAACCAACATCGCGCTCGCAGCCAAGCAAGCAGGCATTACACCACAACAGATTGAACGCATCGTAGTTGGTATTGGACCAGCACCATACACAGGTTTGCGCGCTGGCATTGTTGCAGCCAAGGCGCTCGCGATTGCTACTGGTGCTCAGGTACTGGGTCAAGATGATCTGACGCCAAACGTGGCCATGATGCGCATGGCTCATCAGAAGGATGCTCGCGTAGCCGATGTTGACTTCTTGGCAGAGGTGCCTGCAGCGCAGACTGATGGCAAGCATGTGTATGCAACGTTAAGCGTCAATGATGCACGTCGTAAGCAGCTGTACTTCACGCTGATTGTGGACGAGTACAGCAATGAAGGCGCACAGACGGTACTCATCGATATGGATATTGACGCAGCAGATAACATTGCTGTTCGCGTCAACGATGCAATCGCCAAGTATTGCGATGAGCACGCTGGTGTGGAAGTGAGCGTTGATGTTGCTGGTCACGGTGCGGCTAAGTATGCAGCAAGCTGGCAGAACATTGCGAAGCTGGGTGTGGTTATTGATCACTCAGTGCTTGATTGCGGTGCAGCAGGTCTTGCAACATTCGCAGCGTGCGCTGAACAGGATGTGGATAGCAGTAATGAGGCGAATGCGGTGCGCGATGTTGAACCACTGTATTTGCGTCGTCCTGACGTGTCCGTGCCAAACCCACTTAAGCACGTGCTGAACCACGGTGGCGTCAAGAGCCACGAGTGATCGTGCGCAAGTAACGGAGTAGAACAATGATTGTGTCGTATGACACGGTAGACCGTGCCTGGGTAGAGCAGCAGATCACGCTGTTGGAACAGCAGCTGTTCGGCGCTGGCTCATGGACACTTGGCATGGTCAGTCAAGAACTCAGTGCGCCAGCACGCACCTACTTGTTGGATATTGAGCCAGCCGAAGATACGGCTGATGAAGATACCGTACTGCACAGTACGAGCGGTGCATCCGAAGCTGGCAATAGTGCTGATGCCGGATTAGCGAACCAGCAGCTGTGCGGGTATGCAGGCTTCTGGTATGACGGCGACGATGCAGAAATCATGACAATCGGCGTAGCCAAACAATTCCAGCAGCAAGGCCGTGGCGCACGACTGTTACAAGCATTAATTGATGCAGCTCGTGAGCAAGGTGCAAACCGTATGCTGCTTGAAGTGCGAACCGATAATGAACCAGCCTTAGCGTTATACGAACACTTCGGATTCGAACGCTTAGGCTTACGTAAACGCTATTACATGCCTGAAGGCAAAGACGCGTACACGATGGTGCTTGAATTGAAACCTCGCGTCGTCGGATTCACGGCAACCACATCAGACCACGCATAACCCCGACACCAAACAGTCGTACGCATGCATGTGTGCGCGTACAATCTCGTTTCGAGCAATAACCAGTGCCAAGGAGCAGTAACCAACAATGAGCGAACCAATTGTGCTCGGTATCGAATCCACTTGTGATGAAACAGCAGCAGCTGTGGTCCAAGGCGGAACCCTACTGTCAAACGTTGTTGCCTCATCTATGGATGAGCATGCACGCTATGGCGGCGTTATTCCAGAAATTGCTTCGCGTGCACACGCCCAGCAGTTCGCACCAGTGGTGACGAAGGCACTGGCTGACGCCAACATGGATATTAGTGATGTAGATGCTATTGCCGTGTCTGCAGGCCCAGGCTTGGCAGGCTGCTTGGCTGTTGGTGTTTCTGGTGCCAAGGCACTGGCATGGGGTGCGAATAAGCCACTCTATGGTATTAACCACGTGATCGGTCATATTGCTGTAACGCAGCTGCAGTTTGGCCCATTCCCAGACGATACGCTCGCATTAATCGTCTCCGGCGGCCACACGTCACTGCTGCATGTACAGGATGTTGCTCGCAACGTTCAGGTTGTGGGTACTACGCTCGACGATGCAGCAGGCGAGTGCTTCGATAAGGTGGCACGTCTGCTTGGCTTCCCATATCCAGGTGGCCCTTATATTGATCGTCACGCTCAGCAGGGTGATCCACACGCACTGCGCGTACCAATGGGCTTAACGCAGGGTCGTGCAGCAAAGGCACACCCATATGATTTCAGCTTCTCTGGTGTGAAGACTGCTGTGGCTCGTTGGGTAGAGCAGCGTCAGGCTCAGGGTCTGCCAATTCCAGTTGATGATGTGTGCGCATCGTTGGCTGACTCGGTGGCTACCGTGCTGGCTCGTAAAGCTATGCAAGCTTGCAAGGTGTTTGATTCGAAGACGCTGATTGTAGGCGGCGGTTTCTCGGCAAACTCGCAGCTGCGCGCCAAGCTCACCGAATACGGTCAGAAGCATGGTGTTGACGTGCGTATTCCACGTATCCAACTGTGCACGGATAACGGTGCTATGGTCGCTATGCTCGGTTCGAACCTGGTCAGCGCTGGTGTGAAGCCATCGTCACCAGACTTCGGTATCGACTCGGCAATGCCTATGGATCAAATTGTTATGCCTTGAATTCGTCTGCAATGAAT
Source organism: Bifidobacterium dolichotidis (assembly GCF_003951975.1). Taxonomy (GTDB): domain Bacteria; phylum Actinomycetota; class Actinomycetes; order Actinomycetales; family Bifidobacteriaceae; genus Bifidobacterium; species Bifidobacterium dolichotidis. The sequence continues at coordinate 873,743 of NZ_QXGM01000001.1, read as the reverse complement.
TGGCGTTATCCCGCTATTTGACTACGAAACGCCGATAAATTTGCATTCAAATTACAAGTGTGTAATATACATGTCTTGTGCGAAGGAGAAATCCTTCAAGCAGTATTCCTGCGTAGCTCAGTTGGCAGAGCATCCGACTGTTAATCGGACGGTCGCTGGTTCAAGCCCAGCCGCAGGAGCCACAAGAAAAAACCTCGCAAGGAATTGCGAGGTTTTTTGTTTATCTGATGACGGTCTCAGTGGGCAATGGTCTGTAGCAGCATGGTCTGATCCTGAATATCACATTGTGTCAGCAGTGCAATCAACGCTATACGGCTGTAATGCGTCCAGTTGAGATCGAGCCTGATCTGCTGCAGCCAGCCACTGTTTAACATCAGCATCGTGTTCCAGACGTGATAGAACGTCAGGGAGCATGCTGATTTTCTGAGGAATACTACTAGAGCTACCGTGCATAATTTCATCGTAGCTACATACGCGTTCGCATACATACATCACATACATCACTGCTTGAGCAAACATTCGAACAAATGTTCGAATAATTATCAACCCCGTAAAATCGGTACACCACAATCAGTCTCAACAGTGGCAAAACCTAAGCGTCATAAGGGTTTACAGCAATTTTCGTATGCGGATTGAGCATACGCGTAATTTGAAAGCCTTGATATAAGACAACGCTTGTAGGAAACCAACAGTTCTACGTACGATACGAATACCTTCGACACGAGCACATTCGAAACGAATAGACTCAAGTCGCCACACTGCACCGATCTATGCCGTGCATAAATCAAAAAAGATTATGACACGACCAACAGAAAGGGGAGAACAATGAAAGACCATGCCGTACCACAAGACCAAGCACAGACGCGACAGGACGCAGCAAAAATGCGCGCCACGCATTTCAAAGACAACCCACCAGAACAAACCGTCAATTCACTACGCTCCATACTGCAAGACTGCGGACTCAACGTAGAAGAAGAATGGGCCGACCCAAGCATTATCAACACGCACTCACTACGTATACAAATACCAGGAACAACCATCGGTACCAATGGTAAAGGCATGACCAAAACCTACGCCCAAGCCAGTGCATACGCCGAATTCTTCGAACGCTTCCAAAACGGCATCTTAAGTAAAGACGAAGTTGACATCGAAGGCTACAAATACTTCAACGATGAAGCACACTGGACCGCACGCCAAATCGCAGAACAAGACAACGGCTTCTTCCGCCTCTGCTTCGAAAAACTCGGCATGACCGAATGCAGTCTCGAAGAAAAAGCCACGATGATAGAAGAACTCTTCTGCCCAGACTGCGCCGACGGCACCTACGTTATGATCCCGTTCTACGACGTCGCCCCACACACCACCATCTACCTGCCATACATCGTCATCATGATGTTCTACGGCACAAACGGTATGAGCGCTGGTAATACACCGCAGGAAGCAATTGTGCAGGCGCTCGCAGAAATAATAGAACGTCACGTACAAATCATTATGTACGAACAGCATCCTGTATTCCCAGAAATGCCAGACAGCTACGTCCAACAATTCCCTGACGTCTACGAGATGCTCACCATAGTCAGAAACGACCCAACACTGGACGTATCACTACGCGACTGTTCATGCGGCGGCAAATATCCAGTAGCGGCACTGTACGTCATAGAAAAAGACACCGGACGCTACGGTATTAAACTCGGCTGCCACCCAGACATGGGCATAGCCATAGAACGCGCCTTCACAGAAATGACCCAAGGCAACGACTTCAAAGCCTACGCACGCAGTAGAAGCCGCCTTGACTTCACCAACGACTTCGTTTTCGACAAACGCAATATCAAAAGCTGCTTCAGAACAGGCCACGCACAATACCCGTATGAGCTGTTTGGTACTACGCCAACCTACGAATTCACATCAATGCCAGACGTCTCAGCATTAACAAACCAAGAACTACTGGACTACTGGACCAACGACCTGCTCAACGACTACGACATACTCATACGAGACGTGTCCATAACAGGATTCCCGAGCTACCACGTCATCATTCCAGGAATCTCCGAACTTGATGCCGTCACCTCATTCGATATACGACTGCAATACACCAAACATCTCATAGCACAAATGTTAGGTAATCCAGAGCAAATCAACGCCCAATACGCCAACCTCATGATCGGCGTACTACGCCACTACATGCTCGAAGTAGGCACCACCATCAGCTCATTCCTCCCAGACGGCATAACAGTAGCATGCCCATTCCGTGACGTATCAGACGCGCACTACCTCTTAAGCATGTGCTACATCACCATAGAAGACTACGAGCACGCCTTAGCAACCATAACCGAAATGTTCGAATACGCAGACCGATCAGAAAACTGCAGTGAGGTAAGCAAGCGACAAATAACCGCGCTGTACTACTACCTCCAAGGACGATGCATGCTCCACTCACACGAACAAACTATGAACTACCTCACGCGATTCCTCAGCGACGACATGTACGCATTCGTCAACGACCTCATGAGTGAACCAACAAAAGTGATACCAAAGCAATACAACGACATCATCGTCGACAACAACCACAACTATCAACAATTCATGGCCAACGTATTCGAACGATACGGCCACAATGTCATTGATCAAAACAAGCTAGCCAACGTATTCAACGAACGTGACACTGACTACACCGATCCCGAATGCACCGATACCGACTACACCGACCATGAACAACGACTAAACACCCTGTAAACAATAAACAACACCGACATTCGACCAAAAGAATCATTTACAATAGGGAACATCCATACTCCAACGACGAGATGGAACCACAAAATCATGTATCCCCACACAAGGAGAACTTACTATGAATAAATACATGCTCACGCCTGCCGACGTACAAACCATCGAAAACAACAACGCCGGCACACGTGGCAACCTAGGCCAGTCACCAGCAAACTCCCAGAAAATCCTCTGCTGGCCAGTAAAGAATTCCCAAATCCTGCGCTCGAAGGAAGGCTGCCGAATCGGCCAATGCGCCCTGTAAACCCGTCTCTAGTAAACACGTAAAGTAGATGCGTAAAGCCAGCCTGGTGATATATGTGCTGGGCTGGCTTTGTATGTTAGGGAATAGGGCAGGGGTCAGCGCTCGCAGTATTTAGTTTCTATATTGCTTGTCATAGTGGCAGAAGCAGCGCTCGCAGCAGTATTCGCCACGGCGCTCGCGACACGCCGATTTGCGTTAGTCTCCAGTTTTGTGTAAGTTTACTGACTGTTGCCGGAACGAAGAGTTCCAAACACAACGCATTCCTGCGTAGCTCAGTTGGCAGAGCATCCGACTGTTAATCGGACGGTCGCTGGTTCAAGCCCAGCCGCAGGAGCCATTTAAAGCCCATCGGTTCTCCGGTGGGTTTTCTTGTATCTGACGAAATCGTCGACTGTAGCGCTCCACAATGAATTCGAGGTGAGTCATGAGTGAGAATCAAGAAAATCGCCGTGCCCTCGAAGAATTGGGTAATGAATTGTTTGAAGAACAGCTCGCGTACGTTAGAAAGCCATTTATGGTGCTCTGGGCGGCCGTTCAGGAAGCGTCCGCAGAAGTAGAAGAGGATTACAATCTTTCGCCTGATCTGGCCCAATTATGGGTTGCTGATCAGCTGCGCCGTGTTTCTGACTCGCTTGTTGACCGTCTCGCCGAGAAAGCCATTGCCCGCGGCTCGAGTAAATCGAATGTCTCGCGTGCCGCAGGTGCCGCGCCGTCCAACGCCACGCGCCGCTTCCCGCGCTTAAAAGACAATAATCCTAAAGAACGCATGCTGATCGACGAAGTACTCGATTTATTCGAGTCCTGATACGGCTTCTATTGCGTATGCAGTGACTCATTATTCGTTGTTTTGTTCTGTTGATTTATGCACAGCGTCATACGCGTTCCTAGCAGTTAACCACAACGATGCTCTGCGCTTGCTGCGGCTGAACGCTTTCATGCATGCTCGATCTACGAGCACAAGAAAGCAGGTGGTTGGCGATGTGGGGGAGCAGCGTACTTCATCAAATCCGTGAGCATGTACGGCATATCAGACATCTCTGGCAGCGGTATCTCGATCAGTTGCAGCACTACTCGGCTGCAGCCGGGCAATCGGTTGCTGTTGTGCTCTGTGCAGGCTGCATGACCGTTATGGCGATGGTGCTACCACAGCGTGCTGTGCTTGCCTCCGCACAAGACGGTGCATGCCGTGCCGATGCCGTAGCCCCAATACAACCGTCGACTGTGCTCCAACATTTCGACGGACCAGCCAAACCCTGGCTCTCTGGTCATCGCGGTATCGATCTCGCTGCATCTGATCAAGCAGCCATCGTGGCACCAACAGCAGGCGTGATCTCGTTTGCAGGCACCGTAGCCCACAAACAAGTCGTAAGTTTGAAAACCAAATATGGCACAATGACCTTCGAACCAGCAGTGACCGCATATCAGGTAGGGCATAGCCTTACACGAGGCAGCACGCTCGGCCATGTAGAAGGCCACAGTGACCATTGCGACCATCACTGCCTACATTGGGGTATTAAGCTCGATCAACGCCAGTATCGAGATCCAGAAACACTCTTAGAAAAACAACAGGTCAGGCTCAAACCATGGGAATGAACCTGACCTGTGATGTACAAGCTATGCGAGCTTAGCGATTACAAACCTGCATCAGCCAACGAAATATATCCTGGATCAATCAGCACGCTCTTCAAGTTGCTTGCCGCAGCCACCACAATTGGACGCGTCACATATGGTGTCTGACGACCTTCAATATCAATGGACGACACATACTGCAACTTGTCAATGGTCTTATTTGCATTCAAGTCCAGAGCCAGAATACTGAGCTTCTCAGCAAAGTAATCACGGTCTTCAAAGCCCGTAATCCACTGCTTACCATCAACAATATTCTGCATATTGCTCACATACGCGCCAAAACCAGTAACCAGAGGCCACGTATCCTTCGAAGGCACCATATCCTTCGAATGAGCATCCTGCGTATCAGCCTGAGGAGCCTTTGCAGGTTCAGGAGCCTGCTCACGATCCAGGTCCTTACGACCCGTGATGTTATTGACAATACCCAGCAAATCAATATTCGGATTAATATCCGCAGCCGAACCCGTATAACCAAGCGAAGTAAGCTCAGACACTGCAGCAGATGCAACCTGGTCATTCATAGCGATCAGACCATCAATAGCCACAGGCTTATTCGAACCATTCGTCGACTTTAAACGAGCGCGAATAGCCTGCTTAATCGTGTCATCCTTAGAAGCATCAATAGCCACTGAACGCCAATCATTCGATGACGTTTCCACATTTAATAAGCCAGAAGAGCTGCGCAATTTACCACTGACAAAATAAGGCTGCAATTCATCCCACATACCTTGGAATGCCTGCTTAGCAAATAATGCTTCAGCATCAGATTGTTCATCAGCATGCGAAGCATCCTTCGATATTGGCAATAGCACTTCAATGTACTTAGGATTGTCCTTCGTCGTCTTGTCGAGAGCCAACTTATTAATCAGCTGGCGAGCCTGCATAGCACCAATGTTCTGCGCATTCGTAAACTGCACATACGCATCAGCCTTCACATTAGGCACCTGATCGCGCAATAACACAACATGCATGCCAGCACGCTTTGCCAGCTTCAACGAGTCAGCAATACGGTTCCAAGCAGCATGCTCCGAATCCTCAACATGCTTTGGCGTATCCTGCGTAACCAAATCACCATAGGCACGCAGAGCAGGATCACGATCCGTAGCAGGAGCCACGACCAGCGTCATAGGCTTCGGCGAACCCGTATTGTCATCCTCATGCTGATCAGCCAGATCGCCAACCTGACGCACCACATAATCCTGAATAGCATGGCTTTGATCATCCAATGACTTCGACTTCACCGAAGAAATTTGTGAAGACTGGAAACCTTGCTTCTCTAACGACTTCTTTACAGCAGGAACAAACTGATTCCAACGATTTAAAGGAATTGACGTAGACAGCGTCAAATCATCAGACGGTGTGAACAGAGCAACGGTGCCCGTATCCGTTGATGATGAAGAAGCACTCGAAGATGCGGAGCCTCCTTGAGAACCGCAAGCTGCAGCACCGACGAGCAGACCAAGCGTCAGCAACGATGCTAGTGTGCGTGAACCATACTTGAACAGGGGATTAGTCATGCCCGCTCTTGCCTCTTCCAAACTTTGCGTCATACACAATCCAATACGGCATGCCATTGCCTCGCATCTCAGTACAGTTATGCAGCGCATGAGCATGCAACCAACAAATGGCATGACATTCATGTGGAAACCCACACCAATGCCATGCCATTCTAACCACGGACTATGCCAAGCAGTGTTCTTTCATCACATCGAATGCAATGCACGCGCTAACTCATCATCAAGCGCATCCATAAATGATTCCGTATCCAGCCACTCATGCTCAGGACTAATAAGCATGGCCAAATCCTTCGTCATACGACCCGATTCCACCGTATGAATAATGACCTGCTCAAGCGTCTGAGCAAAATGCGCGACTTCAGGAGTGTTATCCAACTTGGCACGATGCTTCAAACCACCAGTCCACGCATAAATAGAAGCAATAGGATTCGTCGACGTTTTCTCGCCATTCTTCCAACGACGATAATGACGCGTCACCGTACCATGAGCTGCCTCAGCCTCAACTGTCTGACCATCAGGCGTCATCAGCACCGACGTCATCAAACCCAATGAGCCAAATCCCTGTGCCACCGTATCGGACTGCACATCACCGTCATAATTCTTGCAAGCCCATACATAGCCGCCATGCCATTTGAGTGAGCTGGCAACCATATCATCAATTAAACGATGCTCGTACGTTAAGCCTGCCTCGTCATAACGCTGCTTATATTCGGTTTCGAACACTTCAGCAAAAATATCTTTAAATTCGCCATCATAGGCTTTCAGAATTGTATTTTTCGTCGAAAGATATACCGGGTAACCGCGCAGTAAACCATAGTTAAAGCAAGCACGAGCAAAACCACGAATCGACTCATCAACGTTGTACTGCACCTGAGCCACACCAGCACCGTCATAGGTATAGACCACATGCTCAATAGGATCAGAACCATCGGCAGGCGTAAACGTCACCGTCAACTGACCAGCGCCAGGTACTTTAAAATCAGTAGCTTTGTACTGATCGCCAAACGCATGCCTTGCCACAACAATTGGCTTCGTCCAGCCAGGTACCAAACGAGGAATATTCGAAATCACAATAGGCTCACGGAAAATCGTGCCGCCCAAAATATTGCGGATCGTACCATTTGGCGACTTCCACATTTTCTTCAGCCCAAATTCAGTAACACGAGCTTCATCAGGCGTAATCGTGGCGCACTTCACACCCACATGCTCACGCTGAATAGCACGAGCAGCATCAATGGTGACTTGATCATCAGTTGCATCGCGGTTCTCAATGCCCAAGTCATAATATTCCAGATCAACATCTAAATATGGCAGAATTAAGCGATCCTTAATATCCTGCCAAATCACACGGGTCATTTCATCGCCATCGAGCTCAACGACTTTACCGGCAACCTTAATTTTGGCCATTGTGGGGTATCCTCCCTTGAAGCAACAGACCTTGTTCGTGGTCTCTTTCTTCATACCGAAGATATGTTTCGTCTCACTATATATGTCCAATATGCGTCGTGTCAGTTATTGTCGTTAATCTTGGCCCTATGGCTCAAGAAACAGAAATTGGTCTAGGAAAAAAGGGCCGTATGGCCTACTCTCTTGACGACATCTCAATTGTCCCGTCGCGACGAACGCGTGATCCACACGACGTCGACACAACGTGGCAGATTGACGCATACGAATTCGATATGCCAATCCTTGGCGCCCCAATGGATTCGGTAGTTTCCCCACAAACGGCCATCGCACTTGGTCGTCTGGGCTCGCTGGGCGTGCTCGACTTGGAAGGTCTGTGGACTCGATACGAGGATCCAGAACCTATTCTGCGTTGGCTCGCACAAATTCCAGAAGATCAGGCAACGCAATATCTGCAGCGCGTGTATGCGGAACCAATTAAGCCGGAACTGATTAAGCAGCGCCTGCACGAAATTCGTGAAGCTGGTGTTGTAGTTGCTGGTTCGTTGTCGCCTCAGACGACGCAAGAATATTTGACTGCAGTGCTTGAAGCAGGCGTTGATCTGTTTATGATTCGCGGCACGGCAGTTTCGGCAGAACATGTGTCGAGCGATCATGAACCACTGAACTTGAAGCAGCTGATTTACGATCTCGATGTGCCAGTTATTGTTGGCGGTGCTTCGGATTACACATCGGCACTGCATCTGATGCGTACGGGTGCTGCTGGTGTGCTTGTTGGCTTTGGCGGCGGTGCTACGAGTATGAACTCGCGCACAATCGGCATTGATGTACCAATGGCAACGGCAATTAGCGATATTGCAGAAGCACGTCGCGACTATATGGATGAGTCGGGCGGCCGCTACGTCAACATTATTGCTGACGGTGGCACGGGCTACTCGGGTAACTTCGTGAAGGCTCTGGCTATGGGTGCTGATGCCGTTATGCTCGGCGCACCATTGGCTCGCGCAAAGGAAGCACCAGGTCACGGCATTCACTGGGGCGCAGAAGCACGTCATGCAACGTTGCCTCGCGGCAAGCGCACGAATGTGGGTACTGCAGGTACCTTGGAGCAGATTCTTGTGGGACCAAGTCATCGTGCTGATGGCACGCAGAACTTCGTTGGTGCATTGCGTCGTGCAATGGCATCGACGGGTTATGTGGATCTTAAGAGCTTCCAGAAGTGCGATGTTATTGTGCGTCCAAACGCTTGATCGCTTTACCACTGCGCTCTAGAGCACACCCCCGTTAAGTAAATTGCAGTTAAAGAAAATATGCGAAGTAAGCGAATAACCGTTAAACATTGCCATTTTCACTAATGCAATTTGTTACTATGCTCAATAAGACGTCTAGCTCAAAGAACTTCGAGTCGACGGAAGTGGCGAGCTAATTGAGTAGGGGATACAGAAAGCTCTGTTCGATTGCCAACGCTGGTTTTCGAACAGGGCTCTTCTGTTACTCCGATTGTTTCTCCGGTCGATTGCTATGCAGATTATCCAATATCAGCGGTGCTACAACGCCATTGCTGCTCAGTACTCGTGAACGACAACGTACACCAGCACTGAAAATCCCCAAACATCAGCAAAACCGTTGCTGCAAAATGCTGTTCATCAGTAAACATGCCATCAATAAACTGTGGACTTGGCGGATACGGCGATGCATAGAGGCCGCCATAATCCGGAAGTGCCACAATATAATCGCGAATTAACGAACTATAAGTAGTGAGCTTCGTTAAACAGTCGGTATTCATCAATGATTCCAACCCATCAGACGATTGATGTCCACGTAATACTTCAGCGCACATACACGTTAATTTGCAGGTTAATGCTGCAATCAGTTGCACTTGTCCCGCTGAAATATTGCGCGACACCGTAGCAATATGAAACGGGACCGTCGAATCAATTTGACTAACTTGCAGTAGTCCATTGAATTTGGGTAGCGCCAAACTGTTTGCTTGTTCAACTGAATTCGAAATAATCGTAGTTTCGTAGGGCATATCAAAAGGTATGTCCTTCAACCCGCACTTCATTCGCTGTTTTGCTATTTTTTAAGTTTCTTCGGGTTAATTCACGCTACTGAGTTCATATGGTCTCCTATAGCTGTTTGATTGTTTGTGCTTACATACAGTCACGCTATGCAATCCATCACCACCATGCAATGCATGCCGATGGTGGTTCATTTGTATTTCGGGTGTGTCGAATTATTGAGCAGCAAATTTTGCCCAGAGACTCGGTTAAGTACGCATAATGTAACAACCACTGTTACAACAGTAGAGATTTTGCGACAGCCTCACGTAGGGAAGTAGCTGTTCTTCGTATTTGCCTCAGAGATTCACCTCAGAGATTCATCGGAGACCGAACACACAGATTCGCCTCATAATGCGGCGTTATACTCAGCACCATGTTGCGTCAATATGGGTTAGAAGACATAGTCACTACGACTGAGCAAGACACCGTGTATTCATTGCTCAGCAAACGATCTAATGAAGATCCAGGCGACCTTATTGCCCAGCGCCTCGTGAGCGAAACTGATCGTCGCTGGCTCGATATCACTGCAGGTGAGATGTTCGCTGAAGTACGCAGCGTGGCAAAAGGCTTAATGTCGCTTGGTGTTCGCCAAGGCTCCATGGTCGTGCTCTATGCGCAGACGAGCTATGACTGGGCTGTTATTGATTTTGCGTGCGCTGCTATTGGTGCAGTCAGCGTACCTATTTACGAAACCGATTCAGAAAACCAAGCCGCTAGCATTGTGCACGAAGTGAACCCTGTTGTCGCTTTCGCAGGCGATGAGCAGCACACGATGATTCTTGAACGCATCGCAGCAAACCATGAAGGCTTCGACTATGTGTTCAACTTCGAAAACAATGCACTTGACGCATTAATTACCTTTGGTGAGAACGTCAGCGATGACGATCTCGAAGCAGCCATTGCACGCGTAAAGGCCGATGATCTGCTGACCATCGTCTACACGTCTGGTTCAACGGGCAAGCCAAAGGGCGCTATGCTCTCGCACCGTAACTTTATGCATATTGTGCTCAATGGTTATAAGGTGCTGCCAAACATGCTGTACAACCCAAATAGGTTGCTGCTGTTCTTGCCACTGGCACACTGCTTCGCACGTTACATTCAATACGTTGCTATTGGCGGTCATGGTGTTGTTGGCTATGTTGGTAGCGCCAAGCACCTGCTCGCCGATATGCGCTCATTCAAGCCAACCTATTTGCTTGGCGTGCCACGTGTTTTCGAAAAGGTCTACAACGCTGCATCGCAGAAGGCTGGCGTTGGTATGCAAGGCCAAGTGTTTGCCAATGCATACAAGCATTTCGTTGAGTGGTCGCAAATGATGACGCGCAAGCAGCACCCAACCTATGGTCAGCGCATGAAGCACAAGTTCTATATGTCAACGGTTGGCAAGTCGATCCGTTCGGCACTTGGTCCAAACCTGCGCTACTTGGCTTGCGGCGGCGCACCAATTAACGCCGATCTCGTGCACTTCTTCAACGGCATGGATGATCTGACGTTCATTCAGGGTTACGGCATGACCGAAACGGCAGCCCCAATGATCGTCAACTGGGAAGAGGCTAACCGTGCCGGCTCGGTCGGTCGCCCAGGCCCAGGTATGGCTGTGGCCACGGCCGACGATGGCGAAATTCTCGTCAAGGGTCCAAACGTGTTCCTCGGCTATTACAAGAACCTTGAAATGACCGATGAAGTGCTCGAACCATCAGGTTGGTTGCACACGGGCGATTTGGGCACGATTGACGACGAAGGCTTCCTGACAATTACGGGTCGTAAGAAGGATCTCATTATTACGGCAGGTGGCAAGAATGTCACGCCATCACCAATGGAAAGCACAATCCGTAATTGCCCAATTGTGTCGCAGGCCGTTGTGGTTGGTGATAACAAGCCATTTATTGCAGCGCTTGTCACACTTGATTTCGACACGGTGCGCGGCTGGCTCGCCGACCGTGGCTTCGACGGCAATATGTCGCGTGAAGACATCGCACGTTCTGAAGCGGTGCGCGCTTTTGTGCAGCAGTATGTTGATCAGGCCAACAGTGAGGTGTCCCGCGCAGAATCGGTGCGTAAGTTTGTGATTTTGCCTGAAGATTTCTCGCAGGCCGACGGCACACTCACGGCCAGCATGAAGGTTATTCGTGCCAAGGTGCTCAAGAAGTATGAGTCTGTTATTGAAGGCGATCTCTACGCTCCAGTGCCGTCCAATATGCCAGTGCCAGTGAGCGCTCAGATTATTGAGAAGACGAGCGAAACGTTGCGTAGCGCCGCTTCGAGCGCCAAGGATCGTATGCAGGGTAGCGTTGGTCGCGTTCAGGAACTGCTCGAGTCACTCGACACGTCCGACGACTCGGCTTCCGCAGGCGATCAACCGGAGCAGCAGCCAGCCCAAACTTCTGAGAGTGCAGCCTCTTCCGATTCAGCGCAGTAAGTTCTGCGAGTTTTGATTATTTCTGCAATAGCGCAGTAGGTATTGTTGGCGGTGTGACGATTCGATTCGTCCACCGCCAACTTTACAAATAAGTAACAGTTATCCAATTATTCATTTGTTGTTCCGAATAGGAGTCCACCGTGGCAATTCGCCAGATTCGTGTTGTTCCTGATCCAGTGCTGCGCACCAAGTGCGATCCGATTAAGGAAATCACGCCAGCTATCCGTCATCTTGTGCAGGATCTGCTTGACACCGTGGATGATCCTGGTCGTGCAGGCCTTTCGGCAAACCAGATTGGTGTGCCACTGCGTGCTTTCAGCTACAACATCGATGGCAAGATCGGCTACATTCTGAACCCTGTGCTCGAGGAGAAGCGCGGCGAACAGTATGGCGATGAAGGCTGCCTCTCGGTGCCAGGCCTGTGGTACAAGACGCGTCGTGCAGATTACGCACGCTGCCGTGGTATTGATCTTGATGGTAACGAAGTTGTGCTTGAAGGAACAGGCATTATGGGCCGTATGATTCAGCACGAAACTGACCACTTGGATGGTCACGTGTATCTTGATCGTCTGGAGAAGGATGAGCGTCGCGCTGCTATGAAGTACATGCGCGAGCACCAGAACTGATCAGGCGTTAAACACACCTCACCACTTATCTATCTAGCATGGCCCACTTTATACAGTGGGCCATGCTATATTATTTGCCTGTGTGTCACCCCGGGCGATTTCGCAGTCGCAGGCGGAAAAACCCACCCAATATTGTCTACAGACACACACCAATTTCGCGTCATGTCCGCGACGGCCTGTGTCGGTCGGTAAAGCACAGAATGCTTGGTTTCAAGCGCTCGAACTTTGCTGCATGCAGGTGCGCATGACCAGGCAAGAACCGACTAGAAAGGTAGAATTACCATGGCTCAGATCACTATGAGCGAGATGCTGAACGCAGGTCTGCAGTTCGGCCATCAGACCCGCCGTTGGAACCCAAAGATGAAGCAGTACATCATCACGTCCCGCAACGGCATTCACATCATCGATCTGTTCAAGTCGCTTGACATGATCGATGTCGCTTACGACTTCATCAAGTCCACCGTTGCTCACAACGGCACCGTGCTCTTCGTTGGTACGAAGAAGCAGGCTAAGGACGCAATTGCTGAGCAGGCAACCCGCGTGAACATGCCATACGTTTCCGAGCGTTGGCTCGGCGGTATGCTGACGAACTTCCAGACCGTGTCCAAGCGCGTTGAGCGCCTCAAGGAACTTGAGGAAATGGACTTCACCGACGTGCACGGCTCCGGTCTGACCAAGAAGGAACTGCTGCTGCTCGAGCGCGAGAAGGACAAGCTGGAGAAGCAGCTTGGCGGTATTCGTAACATGAACCGTACGCCTTCCGCAATGTTCGTCGTGGACATCAACAAGGAAGCTCTGGCTGTTGAGGAAGCTCACAAGCTCGGCATCCCAGTTGTGGCTATCGTTGATACGAACACCGATCCAGATGCAGTTGAGTACCCAATCCCAGCAAACGATGACGCTATCCGCGGCATCGAGCTGCTGACGCGTCTCATGGCTGACGCTGTGGCTGAGGGTCTGCTCGAGCGTTCGGGCAAGGCTTCCAAGAACGAAGGCGCTGCTGCAGAGCAGCCAATGGCAGCTTGGGAGAAGGATCTGCTCAAGGAAAACGCACACACGGTTGAAGAGGCTGTGCGTGAGGACGACGAGAAGCAGGGCCCAAAGGACGCTAAGTACCCAAGCGAGAGCCTGAACGAGACTTCTGAGGCTGCTCGCGCTGATGCAGCTGATGCAGCTGCTCAGGTTGAGGCTAACAACTGAGTCCAATTCACTAATCTCTAATCGGGCGGTGGGGTAGTAAGTAACGTCAGGCATTGCGCCGAACGTACTACTTCATTCATGGAGGAATATTTCACCGCCTGATTATGTAGATTGGGATATGTGTCATTACCACAAGTAAGCACTCGTGATAATGATCAAGTTTTTCTTCTAAATAAGAGGAGTATTCAATGGCAGCAATTACCGCAGCCCTGATCAAGCAGGTGCGTGAGGAAACTGGCGCCGGCATGATGGACGTCAAGAAGGCTCTTGAAGAGGCTGAAGGCGACGTCGCACGCGCTAAGGAAATCATCCGTGCTAAGGGCATTCAGGCAGCAGGCAAGCGCGAAGGTCGCAAGGCTCAGGAAGGTACGATCGCTTCCACCGTTATCGGTGAGGACGGCGAGCAGTACGGCTACGCTCTCGAGATCAACTCTGAGACCGACTTCGTGGCTAAGACGCCTAAGTTCGTTGACTTCGCAGACCAGATGCTGGCTGACGGCATCGAGGCTAACGCTTCTTCCGTCGAAGAGGTGCTCGAGGCTCCTGCAGGCGACAACGAGACCGTGAAGGTTGCAGTTGAAGAAGCTGCTGCTCTGTTCGGTGAGCACGTCAAGCTCGGCCAGTTCGCTCGCGTTGAGGGCCCACACGTCGAGATCTACGCTCACAAGAAGTCCGTCGAGATGCCACCAAGCATCGTGGCTATGATTGCTACCGATGAGAACGGTGCAAAGGTTGCTCACGAAGCAGCTCTGCAGATCTCCGCAATGGGCGCTCAGTGGCTGACCCGTGAGGACGTCCCAGCTGATGTTGTGGAGTCCGAGCGTCGTGTCGCTACCGAGAAGTCGCTCGCTGAGGGCAAGCCTGAGAAGATCGTTCCAATGATCGTCGAAGGCCGTCTGAACGCCTTCTTCAAGGAGAACGTGCTGCTCGAGCAGGCTTACGTCAAGGATCCTTCGAAGACCGTTGGCGACCTGTTCCGCGAGGTCGATGGCCACGCTCTGCAGTTCGTGCGCATTGAGGTCGGCAAGGCAGAAGAAGCTGCTAACGAGTGAGCTAAGCTCCACAGCTGACTGAAATATGTCATAAAGGGTTGTAACCCCAATTGAAGGGTTACAGCCCTTTTTTGTATTGTGTCAATGCGGTCAATTACTGTTGAGCAAGATTCACGACCGAGAAGAACAGATCATGAACCAATGACCAGAAAGGCATTGCATGGCTGAGAATGCAATCAACAAACCACGTCGCGTATTGCTCAAGCTTTCGGGTGAAGCTTTTGGCGGCGGACACGTTGGTATTGACACTCACGTTATTCGACGTATCGCAGAAGAAATTGTTCCTGCAGTGCAGCAGGGCGTGCAAGTAGCAATTGTGACGGGCGGCGGAAACTTCTTCCGCGGCGCCGAATTGCAGCAGGCTGGCATCGACCGCTCCCGTGGTGACTACATGGGCATGCTGGGCACGGTTATGAACTGCCTCGCTCTGCAAGACTTCCTTGAGCAGGAAGGTCAGGCAACGCGCGTCCAGACGGCAATTACGATGGGCCAGGTCGCAGAAGCTTATATTCCTCTGCGTGCTATTCGTCACCTCGAAAAGGGCCGCGTCGTTATTTTCGGTGCTGGTGCAGGTATGCCATACTTCTCAACCGATACGGTTTCCATTCAGCGTTCGCTCGAAATCCACTGCGACGAAGTGCTGATGGGTAAGAACGGTGTTGACGGTGTGTACACGGCAGATCCACGCAAGGATGCCAACGCACAGCGCTTCTCGCAGCTGAGCTACGATCGTGCACTCGTTGACAACCTCGCAGTTATGGATGCATCGGCAATGGCTATGGCTCGCGACAACGACCAGCACATTCGCGTGTTCGGTCTCGAGACCCCAGGCAATGTGACGAAGGCACTGCTCGGCGAGGGCATTGGCACGCTCGTGGCCAACACGGAATCGGAGCTTGCCTAACGCCGTTAGTCAAGACGTGGAAACACACAGTGTTTTCCAGCGGTTACATGTACTGTAATTGAAAGAACAATTACTGCGAAGTAACGCTTAAATAGCATCGCATATCAAGGAGCACATATGGCGAATTTTGTGAACCAAGCCAAAGAACAGATGGCTAAGACTGTTGAATCGACGAAGGAAAACTTCTCGGGCATCCGTACGGGCCGTGCAAACCCTGCACTGCTCAACGGCATTGTCGTTGATTACTATGGCGCTCCAACGCCATTGAAGGCAGTGGCAACGATTGGTGTTCCAGAACCACGTACGCTGTCTGTTACGCCATTCGATGCTTCGCAGGCTAACGCAGTCGAGAAGGCTCTGCGTGATTCCGATCTGGGGGCATCCCCACGCCGCGACGGCAATGTCATCCGTTTGACGATGCCAGAGCTGACCGAGGAACGTCGTAAGGAATACGTCAAGCTCGCTAAGTCCAAGGCAGAGGACGGCAAGGTTGCAGTGCGCAACATTCGTCGTAAGTTCAAGGAGTCCATCGATAAGGCTGTTAAGGACGGCGAGATGGGCGAGGACGAGGGCGATCGTCTGCTCAAGGATCTCGACAAGGTGACGAAGCAGGTCACTGAAGAGCTCGATACGCTGCTCGAATCGAAGCAGAAGGAGATTATGGAGGTCTGATCACCCCCTTTATCTCATTAAGGCTCCGGGATGTTGCCCCGGAGCCTTCGCCATGTTTGGCAACAAACAGCAACAAACTTTTCTAGTTTCCTGATTGAACGAAGTCATATAAGGAATAAAGATGACGAAGTCGCATGAACAGCAGGCCGCTGACGTAGAAGAACGACTTAACGAAATCAACAAGCGTACAGGTCGTAACATGCCACAGGCAATCGGTACAGCCGTGCTGCTTATTGCTGTGATTCTGGCATGCTTGCTCATTAATGTGCAGCTATTTGCCCTGCTCGTTGATATCTTCATGGTGCTCGCGCTCTGGGAGCTGCGCGTGGACTTCGCTGTTGGAGGCTTCCGTATCCCATTCCTGACGCTGGCAATCTGCGCTGTTGGTACGCTGACTGCAGTGTTCTACTCGCCAGATCACATTATTGCGATGGGCGCCTGCACGGTTGCCTCGCTGATTATTGTGGCATTCATGGCTACGCTGAACATCTCGTTCGGTAACAGCCTCGATCGCGCACTCGAGAACAAGGCCCTGTCCAACGGCTCGACGGGTTCGGCCGTTGCCGCCACGAAGCACCGTTCTTCAATCGAAAACGTTGCTGTTTCGATGTTCACCGTGCTCTACATCATTCTGCTAGCTTCGTGCATTATCATGCCGCTGACGTTCAACGGCCATCCAGTGTCGCACGCCATCCTCGTGGTGTTCATGCCAGCGCTGAGCGATACGGGCGGCCTGTTCGCTGGTGCTTGGCTCGGTAAGCACAAGCTCAGCCCACGCATCTCGCCAAAGAAAAGCTGGGAAGGCTTGGCAGGTTCCGTACTGTTCGCTATGGCCGGTGCGTTCATTGTGTTCGCCTGCACGTATGAATCGAACATGTGGGCTACACGCTGGTGGGTCCCAATTATCGCTGGCTTCATCATCGGCATCGTCGGTACATTCGGCGATCTGTGCGCTTCTATGCTGAAGCGTGACCTCGGCATCAAGGATATGGGACACCTGCTCAAGGGCCACGGCGGCGTGCTCGACCGCGTCGACTCGATCCTGCTGTCCGCTCCATTCATCTGCGTACTGCTGTGGGCAACGGGTCTGTGATCTCACGTTCCAGCTTCTTTTATTAATTTTTATTTCTGCACAAGCGACGACAAGGAAACAAAGCAACCATGAGCGACTCCCAGGCGTTTAGAGCAACACGTGAGAACTCTCACGAAGCTGATCAGTCGGCAGAGCCAGAAACTGGTATTACGCCAGGTCCACAAGGTGCGTTCAAGGACGTGCTGGCAAAGAACCACGCACGCCGCGGCAAGCCACCAGTCCACTTTGCCGATATGACCGAGGAAGAGCGTATTGCTAAGGCCAAGGAACTGGGCCTGCCTAAGTTCCGTGTCAAGCAGCTCGCTAACCATTACTTCGCTCATTTCGATACGAATACGGCAGAGTTCACTGATCTTCCTGCTGATAAGCGTGAGCTTGTTGGTGAGGCATTCTTCCCAACACTGATTACTGAAGTGACGCGTCAGGTCGCTGATGATGGTCAGACGATTAAGACGCTGTGGGAGCTGTTTGATGGCTCTCGTATTGAGTCCGTGCTGATGCGTTATCCAAACCGCGCAACGCTGTGCATTTCGAGTCAGGTTGGTTGCGGTATGGGCTGCCCATTCTGTGCAACGGGCCAGCTCGGTCTGACGCGTAACATGTCAACGGGCGAGATCCTCGAGCAGGTTCGTGTGGCTGCCCGCATGATGGCTGAAGGCGAAGTGGCTGGCGGGCCTGGCCGTTTGAGCAACATCGTGTTCATGGGCATGGGCGAGCCAATGGGTAACTATAAGTCTGTGCTGCACGCAGTGCGTCAGATTTGCGCTATGCCACCAGAAGGCTTCGGTATTTCGGCTCGTAACATCACGATTTCTACAGTCGGTGTGGTTCCTGGTATTCGCAAGCTTGCGAAAGAAGGTCTGCCAGTGCGTCTGGCTGTGTCGCTGCACGCACCAAGTGATCAGCTGCGTGATGAGCTGGTGCCAATGAACCGTCGTTTCAATACGACGCAGGTGCTGGATGCGGCTCATGATTACTACTTAGCATCGAAGCGCCGCGTCAGCATTGAGTATGCATTAATGCGCGGCATTAACGATCAGGCCGAGCATGCACGTCTGCTTGCTAAGCGTCTGAACCACTACGGTGATGACTGGGTCCACGTCAACCCAATTCCACTGAATCCAATCGAAGGTTCGAAGTGGACAGCATCCAAGCCAGAAGATGAGCAGCAGTTCCTCGATATTCTGCATCATGCCAATATCACGGCAACACTGCGCGATACGCGCGGTCAAGATATTGACGGCGCCTGCGGCCAGCTCGCCGCCAAGGTCAAGGAACGCAACAAGGCTCTCCAAGCCAAGTAAGTGATGTTGAACCGCTAAGAGTTGATAATCCGCTGAGCGATAGTCAGTAACTTGGTGATGCTGAATTACTGCAGGTTGTTCTGAAACTAAGCATTGCATGGCTTAGACGCATCACTACTCAGCATTCTGAAACGGTTTCTTCGCAGTTCGAAACTGTTCATAAAGGTCAATGCACTACACATGGTGCATTGACCTTTGCGTTTTCTTGTTTTTTATGCATGGTCGTAGTGTTATCCCGCACTCTTGTTGTGGTATCTCGCACTCTTGTTGTGCTATCCCACACTCTTGTTGTGCTATCCCACACTCTTTTTGTGTTATTCCATACTCTTGTTGTGTCATCTCGCACTCTTAAATATCGAACTTCGCATTCCCGTAATCCTGTATGCACTGTGGTTTGTGATTGCTATAGCTGCTACCGAGACGTTGCTGGAACAGCATTTCTGGAAAGTGCGTGACAAGCACTCTGCAACAGGCTGCTGCAGAGGTGTTGCTGGAACAGCATTTCTGGAAGACGTCTTGCATAGAAACGGTTTGATTGCGTTGCAATGTCTGCTATGTGACCCATCGCAGTAATAAAAATGAGAAAAACGGTAATTTACTGCTAGTCTGTGTCTAAACCATGGCGAGACGAACGTTACAGATGGAGCCAGCATGTCATTAGCCGTACGAGTTATTCCTTGCTTAGATGTAGATGCAGGACGCGTGGTGAAGGGCGTGCATTTCGAAAATCTCAGGGACGCAGGCGATCCTGTTGAACTGGCTGCCGAATACTATCGCCAGGGTGCTGATGAACTAACGTTTTTGGACGTCACCGCTTCAAGCTCGCATCGTCAAACGATGATCGACGTTGTAACGCGAACTGCAGAACAGATCTTTATTCCACTGACTGTGGGCGGCGGCGTACGCAGTCCGGAAGATGTGGACTCACTGCTCAGATGTGGAGCTGATAAAGTCGGCGTGAACACGGCTGCAATTAATGATCCAACGCTGATCTCACGTGTGGCCGAACGATTCGGTAATCAGGTGCTTGTGCTGTCGGTTGATGCACGTCGTGAACAAGGGGAGCACCACACTCAGTCGGGCTATGAAGTAACGACTATGGGCGGTCGCAAGTCAACGGGCATTGACGCCATCTGGTGGGTCAAGCGTGCTCAAGAATTGGGCGCTGGAGAAATTCTGCTGAACTCTATGGATGCCGATGGCACACAGCAAGGCTTCGACCTAGAAATGATTCGTGATGTGCGTAGGGAAGTGTCGATCCCGATTATCGCTTCGGGTGGCGCAGGTAAGGCTGCAGACTTCCCACCAGCAATTGCTGCAGGTGCTGATGCTGTGTTGGCTGCGTCGATTTTCCATTACGGCAAAGTGACTATTGGCGAAGTCAAGCAGGCCATTCGAGACGCAGGCTACGAGGTGCGATAAATGACGAATCAAGTATTCGATACCGATGCAATGTTGGATAACGAACCAGTATCTGATTGCGAAGCAGGGATTGATAACGAAACAGTATCTGGTCGCGAAATAGTGGTTGATAACGCACCAGTATCTGGTCGCGAAGAAGTGGTTGACGACGAAACAACAATGGAACAAGAATCGGCATTCGATAACAGCGTGACATTGGATCCTCGTATTGCAACACGTTTGAAGCGTGATGACAAAGGTCTCGTATGCGCTGTTGTACAGCAGTTTGATACACGTGATGTGCTTATGGTCGGCTATATGAACGACGAAGCACTGCGGCGAACACTGACTACTGGGCGAGTGACATTCTGGTCGAGGTCACGTCAGGAATATTGGCGTAAAGGTGATACCTCGGGCCATGCGCAATTTGTTAAAGCTGTTTCACTCGACTGCGATGGCGATGCATTGCTTATTGAAGTGGATCAGGTTGGCGCCGCATGCCATACGGGAAAGCGCTCATGCTTCGACGAAGGTGGTCCGCTGCCTGTTGTCGTAGGCAATCGAGAATCCTTGACGGAGTAATCGCCATAGCACGTATTTGATGCGGACTCGTTCTGTACTGACAGCATCTGAAGGGAGCCATTATGACTCAGCAATCGGCTGCAGCATCTCAACTTAAATCTCAGCCTGCATCGCAGCCTGATACACAACCCGTGTCTCAACCTGTATCACAGGCTGCATCACAACCCGCGTCACAATGCGTAGGAGATGTTACGAATCTCGTATGGGGACAGACTTGGCCAAGTGCTGAAGAATTCCATGCACTAGCTCAGCAGGGATATCGCATGATTCCTGTTGTACGTCGATTGCTGGCCGATTCGCTTACGCCAGTTGGATTGTATGGTCGTTTAGCACAGCACCGCGAAGGTACGTTTATTCTTGAGTCGGCTGAATATGGCGGCTCATGGAGTCAATACAGTTTTATTGGCGTTCATGCTATGGCTCAGCTGCGTTCCAATAATGGTCAAGCCGATTGGCTCGGCACGGTACCAGAAGGCATTGCAACAACTGGCGATGTTATGGACGTGGTACGCAATGTGCTCGAAGTGCTGCATGCGCCAGATATTAAAGGGCTGCCAAACTTAACTGGAGGATTGGTCGGCTCCATTGGTTGGGATGCTATTCGTCATTGGGAACCAACGCTGCCAAGCAATGCACCGAATGAGACCGAACAGTCAGAGCTGATGCTGGCATTAGCTACTGATCTCGCGGTTGTTGATCACCATAATGGATCGCTATGGTTGATTGCTAATGCGGTGAACGTTGATAACCAACCTGATCGTGAAGCACAAGCGTATGAAGAGGCATTAGCGCGACTCGATGCCATGCAGCGACAGGCAGCAACGCCGGTAGAAGGTGAAGCCAAGGTTAGTGTCATTGATGCGTCGTTGCCACAGCCTGAGCTTCGTTTCCGTACACAACGTTCTGATTTTGAAGCTGCTGTTGAGCAAGTTCGTCAGCACATCATTGATGGTGATGCGTTCCAGGTTGTGCTGTCACAGCGTTTGGATATTGATTCACCTGCGCAACCATTTGACGTATACCGTGTGCTGCGCACCTTGAACCCAAGTCCATATATGTATTTCATGACGCTGACGGATACTCAGGGTCGCGCATGTAATGTCATCGGTTCGAGTCCAGAAACGTTGATTCAAATTGACGATGGTCATGCTATGACTTATCCAATTGCTGGGTCACGCCCACGCGGAGCCACTGTAGAAGAAGACGAAGCTCTGGCCAAAGAATTGCTGGCTGATCCGAAAGAGACCAGCGAACACATTATGCTCGTCGATCTTTCGCGCAATGACTTGAGCAAAGTATGCGAACCAGAAAGCGTGGAAGTGATTCGTTTCATGGATATCAAGCGCTTTAGCCACATCATGCATATTTGCTCCACAGTGACTGGCATGGTTCGTCCTGATCTCAATATTTTGGACGTTTTCATGTCGGCATTCCCGGCAGGTACGTTATCGGGTGCACCAAAGCCTCGTGCTATTCAAATCATCGATGAGCTCGAACCAGCAGACCGTGGTATTTACGGCGGCACCGTTGGCTACTTCGATTTTTCCGGCAATATGGATATGGCTATTGCCATTCGAACGGCCTTTATTCGAGACCATGAAGCCAGCGTACAATCTGGCGCCGGTCTGGTGTTGGATTCGGTTCCTGCAACCGAATGGATAGAAACACGTAATAAAGCAGCAGCAAGTGTAGCTGCTATTCAAACTGCTGCACAGTTACAGAATCTGTAATAGTGCATGGAATATGCGCAATAGAGTTGAGGCCGCGCCCAATATGGGTAGCGGCCTCAAATAAAACTTGGAGAGAGTGAATTATGGGCGTATAAAAAAATACCCTCCTTTATTGTGTGAGGATGCTTGTCTCAGGCTATATGGAAAAGAAGCTTCTCTGAGCAAGCATCCATGCGGATAGGGTTATATACGGAACTCGTTCAGAGTTTCCGTAACGGGCATCAGACTGGAATGAGTATGTTCTGCTTGCCAATCTCGAACGGCACGCTGATAATGCATAAATTCAAGATCGTCGTCACACAACAAGTCAAATGCAGATACTGCTAGCTCTGCAATATCGTTCAATGACAATCCAAGCTGATGCAAGGCCAGATAATTCTCGGTTAATGAACCGTAGAGTTCTGGAGCGATAGAACACATGGCTAAAGAAACTTGAGCGTCTAGGAAACTGTAGAGTGGCATATCATCAATGCAATGAATGTCACCCTTATGCTCCAACGCAAGTGGGCTCAACGTTACCGGCATATGCGCAAGCGCAAGATAGCGCAACACACGCTCATCATCTGCAGCATGTAACGCGTTATTAATTTGGCTCGGATGCAAACTACCGAGTGCATGGAGAATATCGGAAGGAGCAGCCTCGGTACCGGCCTCGACCATGCATCGCAAACCATACAAATGCGCACGCTCAAAAATCGGCTCAAACTGCGTACAGTCATAACCAATCTGAGAGCCAGACATACTGAGTCCACAGAACGCATTGATATATGGAGCAGATTCTGTTAACACTTCAAGCGCATCTTGTACCGGAAGATCACGCTGAATATCTAAACAGAGCTTCACCGTCAATGAGTCTTCTGCTGTTTGAAATCCTTCAAGCAGACCGTCGAGCATTGCAGCAAATGAAACACCTCGACGCATATGCAACTGTGGACTAATTGCCAGTTGCGCTATACGAATGTTATGCCGCTTGGCATATTCAACATAGTGCAGTGCAAGGTCACGAAAATCATCATGTGTACATAGCGTCGCCAGTGACTCATGGTAAACGGTCAACGATTCCATTAATCCGCGCTGGGTATACCATGCTCGCAATTCAGAGACTTTGCGGCTTGCAAGGCGCATGCCGTTTCGAGATGCTAATTCATGCATCAATTCAGCACTCATAGCACCTTCGATATGCGCGTATAGTTCAGCTTTCGGGAGTTTTTGAATCGTCTCCATAACAGTTTGTTCGTGGAGCATACGGATAAGTATAAAGGGGGTATAGCGTGCAGCTTGGGCTCCTCAAGAAGATTTCATATTGCGTTAACCTGAGATTTAAGTTGAGTATGGTTCTCAAAATTCAAGGCCATATCTCGGAAAAAGGCTCAGAATACTTCAATTATTTCGGTATTCTTGCGAACAACCGAAGTGCCAAAAATGCACTTACGGCAATGCCAGTACGGCATCTCACATTTTGATGCATCGCAAGGAGGAGCATTGTCTGTTCTCGACAATCTAGTAGCGGGCGCTCTGGCTGATCAGCAGATCCGCGAACAACAGACATCATTGGCACAACTCCAGGAGATGGCAGCTGCAGCGCCAACTCCACTCGATGCAAAACGATGGCTTAGGCGAAACGATGGCATACCTGTTATCGCGGAGATCAAGCGCGCTTCTCCGTCTAAAGGACATTTAACCGATATTGATGATCCTGCAGCTTTAGCTCGTGAATATGAGCAAGGTTGTGCCAGTGCAATTTCTGTATTGACCGAAGGTCGTCATTTCTTGGGATCTCTTGAGGATCTTGATGC
Organism: Bifidobacterium dolichotidis; assembly: GCF_003951975.1. Classification (GTDB taxonomy): domain Bacteria; phylum Actinomycetota; class Actinomycetes; order Actinomycetales; family Bifidobacteriaceae; genus Bifidobacterium; species Bifidobacterium dolichotidis. The sequence continues at coordinate 849,323 of NZ_QXGM01000001.1, read as the reverse complement.
AGTGCGTGCTGCCGTCAATATTCCGGTGCTACGCAAAGACTTCATTGTGACTGAATACCAAGTATGGGAAGCACGTGCACATGGTGCTGATCTGATTTTGCTGATCGTAGCCGCGCTAAGTGATGCGCAATTGCACTACTTACTGGAGCTCACACACAGGCTTGGTATGACGGCTCTTGTTGAGACGCATACTGCGCAAGAAATTGAACGTGCGAGGGCAGCAGGTGCTCAAGTTATTGGCATTAATGCTCGAAACTTGAAGAATCTGCAGGTAGATATTGACGTCTATCGTCAATTGGCCCATGATTTACCAAACGACGTTATTAAAGTTGCCGAATCTGGCATTTTTGGCGTCACTGAACTCAACACCTACGCACTTGCCGGTGCTGATGCAGTACTCGTAGGCGAGGGCGTTGCCACTGCTGATGACCATGTATTAGCAGTGCGCCGACTTGTTAAGGCAGGAGAACTCGTGAAATCCTCACAAGATACCCCACTGAGCACAAAAGAAGGACCATACTTCGGCCAGTTCGGCGGCCGCTTCGTACCAGAAGCGTTAGTCAACGCCATCGATGAACTCGAACAGGTGTATAACGAAGCCAAACAAGATCCAGCTTTTCAAGCCGAATTAAAACGTCTAAATGAACAATACGTTGGCCGTCGCTCACCGCTGACTGAAGCACCACGGTTTGCTGAACGTATTGCCGAAAAGACGGGTATTCACCCACGTGTGTTCCTGAAGCGTGAGGATCTCAACCATACAGGCGCACACAAAATTAATAACGCATTGGGCCAGGCGTTGCTCGTCAAGCGCATGGGTAAAACTCGCGTGATTGCAGAAACTGGTGCTGGCCAGCATGGTGTAGCAACAGCAACCGTATGTGCCATGATGGGCCTGAAGTGCCGTATTTATATGGGTCAAATCGATGCACGACGTCAGGCACTGAATGTAGCACGTATGCGCATGCTCGGTGCTGAAGTCGTTGAGGTCACTGCAGGTGATCGCATTCTCAAGGATGCGATTAATGAAGCATTGCGCGATTGGGTAACAAATGTGCAAGATACGCATTACCTGCTCGGTACTGTGGCGGGACCACATCCATTCCCAACAATTGTGCGTGACTTCCAAAAGGTAATTGGTGAAGAAGCCCGCGATCAGCTCAAGGAATGGTATGGTATTGATCATCCGGATGCTGTTGTGGCCTGCATCGGCGGTGGTTCCAACGCTATTGGTGTGATGAACGCATTCCTCGACGATGACCGCGTTCATCTGTACGGCTACGAAGCAGGCGGTGATGGCCCAGAATCAGGACGCCACGCTATTCGCTTTGCTCCGGGCACTGGTGAATTGGGTATGTTCCAGGGTACGAAGAGCTACGTGCTCGTTAACGATGAAGGTCAAACGCTTGATACTTATTCGATTTCAGCAGGCCTTGACTATGCATCCGTCGGTCCAGAACATTCATGGCTCAAAGATATTGGTCGTGTCCACTACTCATGGGCAACCGATGAGGAAGCAATGAATGCGTTCCGTGACCTTTCACAAACAGAAGGCATTATTCCAGCAATCGAATCATCGCATGCTATTGCAGGCGCATACAAAGCAGCAGAAGATCTCAAGGCAAAGGGCTATGACCATCCAGTCATGATCGTCAATGTTTCTGGCCGAGGAGACAAAGATATGCATACTGCGGCGAAATGGTTCGGATATTTAACCGATGAACAAGAGGCTGCTCTGGGTGATAACGGAGCACCAGGTTCACATACGGCTTGATCAGCAAAGCACACACACGTACTGGAATAAGGACAGAAATACTATGAATCATATTCAAGAAAGCGCTGACGCAACAGTGCCAACGCAGCCGCAGGGATTCTCAAAGCAGCCAAGCCAAACTGCTGCACGACTAACGCAACTCAAGGCTGAAAATAAGCCGGCGATGATTGGATACCTGCCGTTTGGATTCCCTGACACGGCTACGAGCATTGAAGCCATGCGCACGCTCGTAGAAAACGGTTGTGACATCGTCGAAATAGGATTGCCATATTCCGATCCGGTTATGGACGGTCCGGTTATTCAGCGCGCAAGTCAGATCGCTATTGAAAACGGTGAACGTATTGCTAACGTGTTCAAAGCCGTTGAAGCAGTAGCTGAAGCGGGCGGTGTGCCGCTCATTATGAGTTATTGGAACTTGATTTTCCATTACGGCGTTGAACAGTTCGCTCGTGATTTCGCTCAGGCCGGTGGTGCGGGTCTGATTACGCCAGATTTGATTCCTGATGAAGCAGGTGAGTGGATTGAAGCTTCGGATCGATACGGATTGGACCGCATCTTCTTGGTGTCACCAGATTCTACCGATCGCAGGTTGAAAGTTGTTACGCAGCACGCTCGTGGCTTCGTATATGCGGCGTCGCGCATGGGCGTTACTGGTGAACGTGATGCGCTTGATATTGCGCCACAAACGCTGGTGCGCCGTACGCATGAAGCTGGTGCTGAGTTCGTTTGTGTTGGTATTGGTGTTTCTAATGCAGAACAAGCTCGTACAGTTGGTGCCTATGCCGATGGTGTTATCGTCGGCTCAGCATTAGTGCATACGTTGCTCGACGAAGATGGCAATGCCAAAACGGATACCAAGGCGGCCTTGCAGGATCTGGCAACAGTGACGCGAACAATTGCACAAGGCGTGCATACTGCGCGCCAGTGAAGCCGTGTACGGCAGGGTAACGCTGTGTAAAGCAGTGCGAAGTTGCCGCTAATTTGTTCCATGGGCCTATTTGCTCCTTGCAGCAGATAGGCCCATGCTTATACGATCTCAATTATGACGACACTTGCAACAATGGCAGCTACATCTGCATCTGCAGCAACAACACTGGCTGCTATTCCATCACCAACTATTTCAAAATTTGAAGTTGGACCATTTACGATTCATTTCTATGCCATCACCATGCTGCTCGGCATCGTTGCCTGCGTATGGATTTTGACAACGCGATGGAAGCGTCTCGGTGGCAACTTTGATCAGATTATCGATACCACACTGGTCGCCGTGCCATGCGGCATTATTGGTGCTCGTTTGTACCACGTAGTAACCACGCCAGAACGATTCTTTGGCCCAAACGGTGATTTCGTTGAAATCTTCCGCATCTGGAACGGTGGTCTTGGTATTTGGGGCGCAATTCTGTTTGGTGCCCTTGGTGCATGGGCGTGGTGCCGCCACAAGCATTATCCAATGGCTTTACTTGGTGATGCTATTGCACCAGGTCTGCTCGTGGCCCAAGCCATTGGTCGTTTGGGAAATTGGTTTAATCAGGAGCTCTACGGTAAGCCAACAACGCTGCCATGGGGTTTACAACTGAACCAGCAGGGCTCGGCAATTGGCTCCACGGAATCATGCTATGACGGTGCTACGTGCCCAACTGGTACGCTGTTCCAGCCTACGTTCCTGTACGAAATGATTTGGAACTTGATTGGTGCGGCCCTTCTGATTTGGATCGGCCACAAGACGCAGAAGACGCTCAAGGCTGGCTCGCTGTTCACGATGTACATTATGTGGTACACGGCAGGCCGCACCTGGATCGAAATGCTGCGCATTGATTTCTCGCATGAGATTCTTGGCTTGCGCGTTAACGTGTGGGTTTCGATTCTCGTCTTTATTCTGGGCGTCATTGCATTTATTGTGTTGCAGCGCGTTGGCCAAACAACACAAAGCTGCGAAGCACAGCTGCGTGAGCAGACAGCTCGTGAGCTCGAAATGCAGCATATGCAAAAAGAATCGCAAAACTGAAGATTGTGCCATCTTCGTCGCTAATAATTCATAGAATGCAAAACATGACAGCTATTCAAATTGCCCCAAGTATTCTTTCCGCAGATTTCTGCAATCTCGAGCGCGATCTGAACCGCATCGCTAATGCCGATCTCGTGCATGTTGATGTTATGGATCACCACTTCGTGCCAAACCTGACGATGGGTGAGCCAATCGTCAAGCGCATCTGCGAAGTTTCCCCAATCCCAGCTGATGTGCACCTGATGATTGAGGACCCAGATCGTTGGGCTCCAGAGTTCGCTAAGCTCGGTGCAAAGTCCGTGACGTTCCACATGGGCGCTACGCACGCTCCTGTGCGTCTGGCACGCCAGCTGCACGACATGGGCTGCGAAGCATGCTTCGCCGTGCGCCCAGCAGAACCAGTTGAGCCAATCTTCGACATCCTCGAAGAGTTCGACACGATTCTGATCATGACCGTGGAGCCTGGCTTCGGTGGCCAGAAGTTCCTGAGCAACCAGATGGACAAGGTCCGTCGCCTGCGTGACGAGATTACGCGTCGCGGCCTTAAGACCAACATCCAGGTTGACGGTGGCGTGAGCCCTAAGACTGCAGCAACCGTTGCAGAAGCCGGTGCAAACATCCTCGTTGCTGGCTCCGCTGTGTACGGTGCTGAGGATCCAGCTCAGGCTATTGAGCAGATTCGCGAAGCTGCACAGGCCGCATATCGAGACTGAGCAAGGCTTTTCGCACATGTTGCACCTATTGTTGCAACTGCAGTAGATAGCAGCAATTGTTGCCATCGTACCCATTTCGGAAGGAAACGAAGAGTCCAATGAAGACATTTGAGTCACTGTTTGAGGAATTGAGCGCAAAAGCACAAACGCGTCCAGAAGGTTCCCTGACTGTAGAAGAGTTGGACAAAGGCACACATTTTATTGGCAAGAAAATTGTTGAAGAAGCCAGTGAAACGTGGATTGCTGCTGAATACGAAGGTGCTGATCGCACTGCAGAAGAAATGAGTCAGCTCATTTATCACCTGCAGGTCATGATGATTGATCGCGGTATTACTCTCGACGATATTTACCGCAATCTGTGATCGCACAAGCGAAGTAATTCACAGTCGGTTTTAGAACATCACCGGTATTTGCCACATATTGAACAATCAATAGTGGTCAAAGCCGGTGATGTTTTTTAATTTTTTGGTAAAGTACACCACAAAATTAAAAATCTACCTGCTTGGCCCATGTATCGGCTCATGTATCGGCTCATGTATTCATGGCTTCGCCGCATTACATGTTTTGCTGTAATACACGTTTTGCCGCAATACACACGTACACACGCCAAGCATCTGTAGCCCCGGAGGAACATCCATGCTGCGAATTGCCGTCCCTAACAAAGGCATGCTCTCTGAACCAGCTTGGTCCATGCTTCAAGAAGCTGGATATCGCTTGCGCTCAAACCCTCGCCAACTCGTTGTAGAAGATAAAGACAACGATGTGGAACTGTTTTATTTGCGTCCACTCGATATCGCTGTGTATGTTGGCCGCGGCACGATTGATGTTGGTATTACGGGCCATGATCTCTTGCTCAACTCGGGGACTGACGCAAAAGAGCATCTGCCATTAGGCTTCGGCTCATCAACATTCCGCTTTGCAGCACCGAACGATTCTGACATTCATACATTGGCTGATATCCAAGGCAAGCGCGTTGCAACGTCGTTCGATAAGCTCGTCCACGATTATCTGAAGCGTCACGGTATTCAAGCTGAGACGATTCACTTGGATGGTGCTGTGGAATCCTCAGTACAGCTTGGCGTTGCCGATCTAATTGCCGATGTGGTGTCTACCGGAACCACACTGCGTAACGCAGGTTTGCGTATTTTCGCAGACCCAATTGTGCACTCAGAAGCCGTGCTGATTCGCTCTCCACGCCTCGCCGAAGACAATGAGCAGCTCTTGCGCCTCAGCCGACGCCTGCAGGGCGTGCTGACGGCAAAGCGCTATGTGCTAATGGACTTTGATATTCCAAACGAAAAAGTCGCGCAAGCAGTGGAAATTACGCCTGGTTTTGAGAGCCCAACTATTTCACCATTGCATGAGAAGCAGTGGTCGGCGGTTCGCGTCATGGTTCCTAAGGCAGATGTGAATTATCTGATGGATAAACTGTACGAAATCGGTGCTCGGGGTATCATAGTCACGGCTATCCAAGCCACCCGCATGTAGCTGTTGACCAAACGGTTGACAATTAGCCATAGGAATATGGACTGTTAGGCTGCTATACAAGTAGAAGGAACTTTTCTTCGAGAAGGTCTAGTAGGGGACCTCTTGAAGCAATCCGAACCTTTGGATTGAGCAGCTTTGTGCGTGGAGGGCTGGTAGCTACAAACCATAGAGAACCAGCACTCCATGCAATTGACAGAAAACGCATCAATGACATCACAGAAAAGTCGTAAATATGGTCCCGACGCAAGGGACATTGTTTTTACCGTACCTAATTTCATTAGTCTGCTTAGAATTCTGTCGATTCCTGTTATTGCGTTTTTGATTACGAAGCACCTGATGATTGCTTCGTTAATTGTGCTTGCCGCATCGGCAGCATCCGACTTCCTTGACGGCTACATTGCCCGTACTTTTAACCAGGTCAGCAAAATCGGCCAGATTCTCGATCCTATTGCTGATCGTCTGCTGATCTTCTTCAGCGTGCTCGCCTTAGCTATTTCTCATGTGTTGCCATGGTGGATGCTCGTACTCGTTATGCTTCGTGACGTTGTATTGGGCGCTATGACGCTGGCTTTGGCCCAGCGTGACTATGGTCCGCTTCCTGTGCACTTCGCTGGTAAAGCTGGTACCGCAGTGCTCATGATCGCCATTGTTGGCCTGATGGTTGCAGAAATCGATCAGAGCCAAGCCTGGATGCAAACGCTGCATCTGATGGCTACGGCATGCGCTATTTGGGGTATTGGTCTCTACTGGACAGCCGGTGTTATCTACTTGGTTCAGGCCAAGCCATTGTTTGAACAGGCCGCAGCAGAAGATACCGCTAAGCGCGCATAGCACATAGCGCATAATGCATAATCTGCAGTAACCCACTAGACTCAGCAGAAAGTACTACAATTACACAGGTTGCACGTACAAAGGAGGCTTTGACTATTGACTAGGCAAAAGCCGCCTTCTTATGCACGCGAACAAAATAAACAGTCGACGCGTCGTCGCGCCGTGTTCTCGAAACATTATCAATCACTTGAATCCCATCATGTGCCGCCAGTAGGTGAGGACGAGAATCCCACTGCTAGTAGGCGACCGGGCTCCGCAGGATCATCAGCTCGCCGTAATTACGATTCAATGCAGCTCATTGATGATCTGATTAATCATCCGTATGATGCGCTCTATAGTGATGCCCGCCTTGGTGCGCGTAAGGCAACCGGCTGGCGCTTCTGGTCTACACGCATTGTTGTGTGCATTATCTGCATTGCTGTTGGTTTTGTGGCATGTCAGTTTGTGCGCCAGCTCAATACGGATCCGCGTAAAGAAGTGCGTCAAAGTCTTGCCTCGCAGTTGCAGTCGAACTATGACAGTATTCACGAGCTCGACAAGCAGAATGAGAAGCTGCGTTCAGAAATTGATCAGCAGAACAACAGCCTTGGCTTAACTGATGTGCAGCGTCAGCTGCAAAAAGATGATCTGGCTGCTGGCACGGTGCCAGTCAAGGGCCCTGGTATTACGTTCACGATTGCTAATCCATTCCAAGCTTCAAACTCGGGAACAAAAACCCCTGCTGATGGTTCGGCTCATATTAAGGTCATCACCGATCTTGATCTGCAGCAGCTCGTCTCGCTGATGTGGCAGGGCGGTGCAGAAGCAATTGCCATTAACGGCAACCGACTTGGTGTACAGACTTCTATTCGAGCCGCATCTGGCTCAATTCTGATTGGTACAACGCCAGTGCAGAGTCCCTATGTGATTCAGGCAATTGGCAATACCAATGCCCTTGCTGAGTGGATGGGGCAGCGGAACCTCGCTCAGCTTTACAAAGATTACGATCAAGCTGGTATTCACCCGCAAATTAGCAAAGAGCGTGAAATGACTCTGAGTGCAGCCAGTGCAGGCGCTATAGTGTATGCGAAAGAGGAGTAACGAATGGCAGCAGTTCTAGGCTTAATTATTGGTGTGGTTGTTGGCGTCTTTGTGCGCCCAGACATTCCAATTGGTCTGCAACCATATTTGCCAATTATGGTTGTTGCAGCACTTGACGCCCTGCTTGGCGCCGCACGAGCCTACTTCGAACGCAGCTTCTCTGATAAGGTCTTCGTTATTTCGTTCTTCGCCAACGTTATTACGGCAACACTGCTCGTGCTGCTTGGCAACCAGCTGGGCGTCGGCTCACAGCTGACCACAGCAGTTATTGTTGTGCTTGGTATTCGAATCTTCTCCAACGTTTCTACGATCCGCCGATTCATCTTCAAGGGCTGAGGCACGGTAACCTATGGCAGATCAGCATCAATTCGAAACGCACAACGCTCAGTCGCAGTCTCAAGCGAAGTCGCAGCGCAAAAATAATACAGATCCGGAAAATACTCAGGAACAGCCGGACCTGCTGCATAAAATTTCTCAGCGTCGTGCCCAAGACCGAGAGAACGATTCGACTGAAACCGGTGCGTTCCCTGCGGTTAATAAGGCGATCCCAAATCTGAAGCCGAAAACGCGCACGCTGCGTACGAAACTGATTTCGAGCTCGCTCGTCGCCGTCCTGTGTGCGCTGTTGGGCTACGGTTACGTGATCCAGAGTAATAACTCAGGCGAGGCCGTCGAAACGATGTCGGAGTCTGAACTGACGCGACTGATTTCCGACACGAATATGCAAGTCGACCGACTCAAGGATCGTAAGGAACAGCTGAGCTCCCAGTTACGTTCGCTGCAGGAGGCTGCCGATAAGCAGTCTCAGGCACAACGAATCGCGGAAGAAAACGCGGCTGCAAGCGGCATTTTGTCGGGTCGACTGCCAGCAGAAGGCCCGGGTGTTATTGTGCGCATTTCGCAGGGTGACAAGAAAAACATTGACCCAGCCATTCTGTTCACGCTGCTTGAGGAGCTGCGTAACAGTGGCGCAGAAGTCATTGCTGTCAACGATATTCGCGTAGTTACGTCTACGTATTTCGCACAGCGAGACGGCACCTTGAACTGCGATGGCATCGTCATTAAATCACCATATGTGTTCAAAGCAATTGGTGATACAACGAATTTGCAGAACGCAGTTAACATGGCCGGCGGTGTTGGCTCCCAGCTTTCCGTCAAATACGGTGCTAAGGTGTCCATAGAGACCTCTGATGATGTGAAAATCACCGAGGTTGCACCGACCACTGATTATCAGTACGCGAAGATTGTAGAATAGTTATTATGACTGAACCGATTCCTAGCGCAGGCGAGACCACGATTATTGGTTTGCCTGCCATTAATTTCCCCGTGACCACAACAGCAGATCGTCCTCTGACGCAAGAGGATCTCGATACTATTGCTCGCCTGGCCGATGGCACAGCACTGTTGTTCTCAACGCGTGGAGCCGTTTCTGGTTCTCGTTACCTGCTTGACGAAGACGAGATCACTGTTGGCCGCGATCCAAAGAGCGACATTCTGCTCGACGATTCCACGGTTTCTCGTATGCACGCCGTGTTCCGCCGCGTCAACGGCAAGTACCACGTCATCGACGCAGGCAGCCTGAACGGCACGTACGTCAACCGTCAGCGCGTTGAAGATGCCGAACTGCGCAACGGCGACGAGATTATGATTGGCAAGTTCCGTCTCGTCTTCTTCACGAACTCTGCAGTTTCGCGCGTCTGATTGAATCTCTTCCTTAAGCTGGCTCCTTGTGAGCTGGCTTAAGTGTATCTGGTTCCTGACTCCTGACTCACTGCAGTCTTTTGATACGCAGGAGGGCTATCGTTTTGTCATCTTCGAGCACGAGTGTGCAACAGAAGTCTTCTTCTTTTACTGATTCTGCTATTTCCGTTTCTACGAAGAAGAGTTCCACACCAAGTAAATCTGGTGCGAAGCGTACTCAGGCCGCACGCGGCTTGAGGTCCGTGAAAGCTCACGAACCTGAAATTATGGGTGGCCTTATACAAGGCGAGCTGTTTGAAACAGCAGATAGCGAACGATTCCCCCGCGGCTACCGAGGCACTGTTGCTTCGAAGGTAGCTGGTATTACGTATCGTCAACTCGACTATTGGGCGCGTCAAGGCATTGTAGAGCCTTCTCTGGCGCCTTCACACGGCTCTGGGTCTCGACGCCTGTATTCGTTTAAAGACGTCGTTATTTTGGCCGTTTCTAAGCGTTTACTCGATGTTGGCATTAATTTGCAGAACGTCACGCAAGCTGTGAAGTTCCTTATGGATAAAACAACGGATCAGCTTGAGCATACGACGATTATGTGCGATGGCACGTATGTGCACGAATGCACGAGCCCAGAACAAATCGCCGCACTGCTTGGCGAAGGCAAACCAGTGTTCGGTTTGTCAGTAACTGCGCTGTGGCATCGTATTCATGACGAGCTTGAACGTGAAGACTACACGGATCTGACTGAATACTGTGATGAGCCTGCATCACAGGGTACGCTCATGCTTGATCCAATAGGAGAGATGGCTGCAGAGCGTATGCAGCAGCGCTTTGATAAGCGCAAGCGTGCTGCTGCTAAGGCGTGATGCTTGGATCTTGTTTAGATTGTGCATGATGTACATGGATCTGATTCGTTTGTGATTGATGACTGATCCGCATGTAGCTTGGATCAGTCCAGCTCGATTTATTTGTTACAAATTAGGGGAGAACGTATATGGCTAATGCGATGCCTGCTGTGCTCTGGGTTATTGCCGCTGCATGCTGCTTATTAGTTATTGCAATCACCGTATTGCGTAGTCATTACTTCACGAACCAAGACAAACCGGTGCAGCCAGTGACCTGGACGCTTGTTGGTGCACACGTGCTAACGCTCGTTATGATCGCTTTGCCATATGCCGTGTTCCTTGGTGTCCGCGATTCTATGCCAGCTGCATTGCTTGCCAAGTATGCCAAGGTCGGTGTTGCTAGCGCTGTTATTGCTGTGCTGCTGATCTTCGGTGAACTCGTCCTGATGTATCTACAAGCTAAGCGCGCCATGATGAGCCAAATCGACGAGACGCTCAACCGCGCCAGCCAGAACCGTGCGAAGAAGAAGTAATACATATTCGGGCGTTCTGTAAGTCTGCAGTTTAACGATCTCTAATTCTTCGGAATCTAGCATCTCTCGGAATTGACGTTCTCAAGGTTTTTTTGAGGCGTTACCACTTATCTGGTAGCGCCTCTTTTGTATATGAGACTAAAACGTTACTTGTTTAATCACTAGGTTCTTAAGCATTATGCTCTTAACCGTTACTTGTTTAATCATTAGGCTCTTAAACGTTAAGTGCTTTATGTAGGTCAGTATTCACGGCATAGGTTATATGTGCCGTTCCACCACATTACCGGCTCTGTTACACGCAAAGGGTACCTTCATGTGCCAACCAACCAAGTATCTGGTGACATGGCACATAAAGACGCTATTTCCTATGATTTCGATTGTTGGTATGCAGTCCTACCAGTTACTTGGCACAGTTGCACTGGAACATATGCTTTGTGTGCAAACCTGCCAAGTATCAGGCCAAAGTGCACACAAAGCTTCTTAAAACGGTGTTTTCTCGTCTTTATGTGCAGATTCGCCATGAATCTGGTGCGATTGCACACAAACGGTAGCTTCGTGTGCATTTTTGCCAGGTACCTGTGCAATCTGCACTTGAAGCATAGCTTCGTGTGCCATTTCGTCGGATGTGTGACGTAGCTGCACTTGAAGGACGGTAAACGCTTATTTTGGCCTCTTAAAATGCAGCTTGATCGGGTACACGTGAATATTGCACGTGAAGGGCACCTCCAAGTGCAGAACCGTCAGGTACCTGACGTAGTTGCACACGAAGACGTCAAAATAAGCAAGATTCGCGCTTTGTGTGCACTTTCATCAGGTACCCGTGAATATTGCACACGAAGCATAGGTTCACGTGCCATATCGTCGGGTACCTGAGCATATTGCACATAAGACAAAGCTCGCGTGCTAATTTCTCGCGTACCTGTGAGATCTGCACACGAATTAATGTTCGTGTGCAGTTATGTCGCATATCCGACCATTCTGCACTTCAGCGTCATCTGCGTGTATCGTGTGCGGCGTATACCTCGTACCGTGCGTATACCGCGTACCGTGCGTATACCGCGTACTGCACGTGTGGACCTCAAAGAAGCACATATACAAAGAGGACCACTCAACCTGAATAGGTGAATGGTCCTCAGACGTTTTAGCTAATCAGTATTAGCTTATGAGCTTTAGCTCAGTAGTCTCAGCCGTTAACGCGGTCGATACCAGCCTGGACGTCAGCCAGCACGGTGTCCCAAGACTTGATGAATGCAGCAACACCATCAGCCTCGAGCTTGTCGGTGACAGCCTTGAAGTCGATGCCCAGAGCCTCGAGCTTGTTCATGACGTCGTGTGCATCCTCGAAGGTGCCTTCGATGGAAGCAGCGCCGTTGCCGTGATCAGCAAGAGCGTTCAGGGTCTTCTCAGGCATCGTGTTCACGACGTCTGGAGCCACGAGCTCGTCAACGTACTTGGTGTCGGAGTATGCAGGGTTCTTCGTACCGGTGGAAGCCCACAGTGGACGCTGAACCTTAGCACCCTTAGCAGCCAGATCAGCCCAGCGAGGATCCTCAGCGAACTTCTTCTGGAACAGCTCGTATGCGAGGCGTGCGTTTGCAACTGCAGCCTTGCCCTCGAGAGCCTTAGCCTCATCGGTGCCGAGCTCCTCGAGCTTCTTGTCCACAGCGGTATCCACGCGGGAGACGAAGAAGGAAGCCACGGATGCGATGTGCTCCAGTGGGTGACCGTTTGCAGCAGCCTGAGCGATGCCCTCGATGAAGGCGTCGATGACCTGCTCGTAACGCTCGAGCGAGAAGATCAGCGTCACGTTGACGGAGATGCCCTTAGCGAGCGTTGCGGTGATTGCAGGAAGACCCTCAAGCGTTGCAGGGATCTTGATCATAGCGTTTGGACGGTTGACCTTCTCCCACAGCTCGACAGCCTGCTTCTCGGTTGCCTCGGTCTCGTGAGCCAGACGAGGATCCACCTCGATGGACACGCGGCCGTTGACGTAGTCAGAGGCCTCTGCAACTGGACGGAAGATATCGGTAGCGTTACGAACGTCGGTCGTCGTCAGCTCGCGAATAGCGGTCTCAACGTCAACCTTGCCGAGCTCCTTGAGCTGAGCATCGTATGGACCAACCTGGTGCAGTGCCTTCTGGAAGATCGAAGGGTTCGTGGTCACGCCAACAACGTTGTCGTTAGCGATGAGCTCCTGCAGGTTGCCGGACTCGATACGCGTACGGGACAGATCGTCCAGCCAAATCGAAACTCCGTTATCGGAGACGCGCTGAGTTGCTTCAGTCATTTGTTTATTTCTCCTTGATTCCTCAATTGGATCAACAACTCACATTATGTTTGCAAGTGTGAACAATTTGGTTCATGAATCAAAACAGGGGTGTGTTCAATCGAACACACCCCAAAATGAATCACTTCGTGGATTCGATCGATGCCTTTGCAGCCTCGATAACGTGCTCAGCAGTGATGCCCAGATCAATCATGTTCTGAGCGCCATCACCCTGCAGGCCGAACTGCTCGATGGAGACAGCCTTGCCGTAGGAGCCGAGGTACTTGTACCAAGGCATTGCGAGGCCAGCCTCAACGGAGACACGAGCCTTGACGGATGCTGGCATGATTGCCTGCTTGTAGTCCTCATCCTGCTCTTCGAACCACTCCATCGAAACCATGGAGATGACGCGAGCCTTGATGCCTTCTTCAGCAAGCTTCTTGCCGGCGATGAGTGCCCACTGGACTTCGGAACCCGAAGCCATGATCAGCACGTCCGGCTCACCATCGCAGTCGAGCAGCACGTAAGCGCCCTTCTTGACGCCTTCCTTAGCCTTCTCAGCGGTCTCAACGAGCGTTGGGACACCCTGGCGGGTCAGGATCATAGCGGTTGGCAGCGTGTTCTTCTTCTCGAAGAAGTAACGGTAAGCCTCAGCGGTCTCCCACTGATCAGCTGGGCGCACAACCTCGAGCTGAGGGATTGCGCGGAATGCTGCGAGGTGCTCGATTGGCTGGTGCGTTGGGCCATCTTCACCCAGAGCAACAGAATCGTGCGTCCAAACGTAGAGGTTTGGAATCTGCATAAGAGCAGCAAGACGCACAGCAGAACGCATGTAATCAGCGAACTGGAAGAACGTACCCGAGAATGGGCGAGTGTCGGAGCCGAGCAGGATGCCGTTGGTGATGCAGCCTGCAGCGAACTCACGCACGCCGAAGTGGAGCTGACGGCCGTAAGGGGAGACGTCTGGCCACTGGGTCGTTGCGTACTTTGCAGGAGCGAAGGACTTAGCACCCTTGATGTTCGTGTTGTTCGAACCACCAAGATCAGCGGAGCCGCCCCACAGCTCAGGCATGACTGGAGCAATAGCGTTGATCACGGAGCCGGAAGCCTTACGCGTAGCAACCTTGGCGCCAGCCTCGAACGTAGCCTCGAGCTCATCGATAGCCTTGTCGAAGTCCTCTGGCAGATCGCCAGCCTTGATGCGGTCGTACAGAGCAGCCTTGTCTGGGTTTGCCTCAGCCCAAGCAGCGAGCTTCTCGTCCCACTCCTTGTGAGCTTCGAGACCACGCTGAGCCACGAGGCGAGCGTTTGCAAGAGCTTCTTCGTCGATCTGGAAGTTCTTCTCTGGATCGAGGCCCAGAGCCTTCTTCAGGCCTGCAACAGCTTCGTCGCCGAGTGCGGAACCGTGCGAAGATGGATCGTTCGTCTTGCCTGGGGTTGGCCATGCAATGAGCGTATCAACCTTGATGAAGTGAGGCTTGTCGGTGACCTTCTCAGCCTTCTCGAGGACCTTGGTCAGGCCTTCGATGTCTTCCTTGTAGGAACCATCAGGCTGGATGAAGCTGATCTCGTCGGTGTACCAGCCGTAAGCCTTGTAACGCTCGAGAACATCTTCAGCGAATGCGATCTTCGTGTCGCCTTCGATCTGGATGTGGTTTGCGTCGAAGATGACGAACAGGTTGCCCAGTTCCTGGTTGCCTGCGAGGGAGCTTGCTTCGCTAGAAACGCCTTCCTCAACATCGCCTTCACCGCAGATGACCCACACCTTGTGATCGAATGGCGAGGTGCCTTCTGGTGCATCTGGATCGAGCAGACCGCGCTCGAAACGCTGGCCGTAAGCGAAGCCAACGGAGGAAGCGAGGCCCTGACCCAGAGGACCAGTCGTCATTTCGATACCTGGCGTCAGGCCGACCTCAGGGTGGCCGGTCGTGCGCGTATCAGCGCCGCCACGGAAGTTCTTAATGTCGTCAAGCGTGAGGCCATAACCAGAGAAGTACAGCTGCACGTACTGGGTCAGCGAAGCGTGGCCACCCGAGAGGATGAAACGATCGCGACCAGCCCAGTTAGGATCGTTTGGATCGTGCTTAATGAAGCGCTGGTACAGCGTGTATGCAATAGGGGCGAGCGAGATAGGCGAACCAGGATGTCCGTGTCCAGCCTTCTGCACTGCGTCAGCGGACAGAGCCTTCGCCATCTTAATGGCGCGCTCGTCAAGTTCAGACCAGGTGTTTTCGGTCATGGGATCTACTTTCCTTCCAATACTCCGGATTGGCTTCAAGCTCGTGGTAGATGCGCAACAGCACAGTTGTGCATCTTTGCCATGTTCTTTTAGTCAATCCTGACATTGCCTTTACATACTAACGATGTCAACAGACTTACACATAGGCTGAAATCCTTAAGAATTCCACATATATAGGCGATTGAGGGGTTGCTACCTGCACATAACGATGTTTGATTTTGTTGTCTTCTTGTGGTTTTTGTTGCCCTATGGGGGTGTTGTAATGGACTCGTAAATGTTTAAGAAACGCTGGTTTTTGTTCAATTCTTGGAACAAAGTGCCCGGATAGCGATATGCAAATTCCGTCGTACGCTATATACAGAGCTGTATAGAGAGCTTCATACGAACTGTAATTCGCAATAAAACCGTAATTCGCTATATACGTAAGGAGTAGGGGACACTCATGCTTATTCGCAATGTGCATATTGCTAATAACGAGACGCTGCAAGACGTCCGTATTACTGATGGCAAGTTCGCTGAGATCAGCGACCATATTGAGCCAGCTATTGGCGAAGAAGTTATTGACGGCAAGCAGGGCTTGATGCTGCCTCCATATGTTGATCCACACGTTCATCTCGACGCAACGATGACAGCAGGTGAACCAGAGTGGAATGAAACCGGCACACTGTTCGATGGCATTCGCATTTGGAGTGAGCGCAAGAAGTCGCTGACTGTGCAGGACGTTAAGGACCGTGCTCGTCGTGCTCTTGAGCTGATGGCTTCGAACGGTATCCAGTTCGTGCGCAGCCACGTGGATGTGACTGATCCAACGCTGACAGCTCTGCATGCGCTACTCGAAGTACGCGAAGAGGTTAAGGACTTCGTGGAGCTGCAGCTTGTTGCCTTCCCACAAGAAGGTATTCTGTCGTTCCCTAACGGCAAGGACCTGATGCGTCAGGCTATTGCCGAGGGTGCTGATGTTGTTGGTGGTATTCCTCACTTTGAGTTCACGAACCAGTACGGTGATGACTCGCTGCAGTTCCTCATGGAGCTTGCTGCCGATTCCGACAAGCTCGTCGACGTGCACTGCGATGAGATCGACGATCCAAACTCCCGTCACTTGGAAGTGCTCGCCACGCTTGCTCTCGAGATGGGTCTGAAAGATAAGGTCACGGCCAGCCACACGACCGCATTCGGCTCGTACAACGATGCATACGCTTACAAGCTCATGCGTTTGCTCGGTATGAGCGGCATTAATTTCGTTTCGAACCCACTCGTCAACATGCACTTGGGTGGTCGTTTCGACACGTATCCAAAGCGTCGTGGTTTGACTCGCGTTAAGGAGTTGACTGAGAACGGTATCAATGTTGCGTTCGGTGAAGACGATCTGCGCGATCCATGGAGCCCACTTGGTACAGGCAACATGATTGATGTGGTGCGCATGGGTGTGTACGCCGCTCAGACAATGGGCTACACGCAGTTGCAGAACGCCTACAAGTACGTCACTGAGAACGGCGCCAAGGCTATGCACGTCACCGATCATTACGGCATTGAAGTTGGTAAGCCAGCAAGCTTTGTAGTTATGGACGCTAAGGACTTCTATGGTGTGCTCAATACGAACGCCACAATGTTGCTTAGCGTGCACAACGGCAAGGTTATTGTCACCAAGCAGGCTCCAGTTATGACGACGAACTTCTGACCGTCCGCCCGTCAGTCGGGAATAGCTACTTTAAGGGACGTTCGTACTTCAGGGAACACACGCACTTCACTGAAACGTTCGTACTTCAAGAAACGCTCGGAATCTCACTTCAACATGAGTATTCCGAGCGTTTTCTTACGTTGGCGCGTGGTTATTTTCGGAATATTCTTTTTGATTTCTGTGTTCGCCTTGTATGGCAAGAATTAGCACTCTCGGTGTTTGAGTGCTAAACCTATGTATAAAGCAATTGACTGGTACCAGCAATCGACAGCAATACAACAATCGACTGAAATACAACGGTCGGCTGAGATGTAACGACCGACTGCAATACGGCAATTGACTGAATACTCAGTGACGAACAGGGGGAGTGATGGTACGGACCAGGCGCATGTCAGTACTACGCGCAGTGGTCGAGGACTACATTCGCAATCAGGAACCTGTAGGCTCTACGGCTTTAGCTAAGCGCCATAACCTTGGCGTCAGCTCGGCCACAATTCGCAACGATATGGCTGTGCTCGAAGAAGAAGGCTACTTAATTCAGCCTCATACTTCAGCTGGTCGAATCCCAACCGAAAAGGGCTATCGCTTCTTCGTTGATCGACTTTCGAGCGTAGTGCCGCTGTCCAAGCCTCAGCGCCAGGGTATTCAAGCTTTTCTTGAGGGCTCCGTCAATCTGCAAGATACGTTGCAGCGTGCTGCTCGCTTGCTTGCCCGTATTACTGGCCAAATCGCAGTCGTGGCTTCGCCATCGCTATCGAAGTCGACGCTACGCCATGTTGAGCTCGTCGCTATTTCAACGAATATGTTGCTCGCTGTGGTGATTACCGACACGGGACGCGTCGCACAACATATGTTGCAGGCACCACAAATGCCAACGCAGCATGATATTGCCGCGTTCTCGCAAATTGTGAATCGTATTGGAACAGGCCGTAGCTTGCGTGACTGCGCACGTCTGATTCGTTCGATTCACCATACGGATCTAGCAACATGGACGCAGGATCTGAGCAACCGCTTGGCTTCAGCACTCGACACGATGGCTGATGAAGAACATGCAAGCGAGTTGTTCATGTCGGGCACATCAACACTGGCTCATAGCGATCGCATTCATGAACTTGGTCCTTTATTTGATGCACTCGAAGAGCAGTTCGTCATTATGCGTTTAATGGACGATCTCAATGAGCATCAAAACGATCAAGGCATTGGCGTTGCTATCGGTTCAGAAACAAAAACTCCTGGACTGTTACATGCAGCCGTGGTTTCCAGCGGTTATGGCCAGGCCACAACGTCGCAGGGTCTTACCGATTTTGAAGCACCTACTCAGCAATCGTCGAGCTCAGCAGGCGACGATAGTAGCGATGATAGTAGTGATGAAAATAAGGAACAGGGTAGTGCAGTACAGCACATGGCACTTGACCTGAGCAATGCGAATACCACGAGTCCTGTTGCTTACATTGGTGCAATTGGTCCAACCCATATGGACTATGCGTCAACAATGGCAGCTGTCTGGACTGTTGCTAGGTATTTGACTGCATTCCTCGGCGAAGAGCACCAGTAATGGTTGCTGTGTGATGCATATGAATGGTTGCTGTGTGATGCGCATGAATAACAATTATGTAATGCATATGAATGGTAACAGTGTGTTGCGCATGAATGGCAACCGTGTGATGCACATGAATAGCAACTATGTAATACACATGCCGCTACTAAGCACGAGACGCCAAGCCACAGCTCAGCTCATATGAACGCAATAATCCTATGTGCGCGTACAGTAGGCATACGGGTACTTGAGTGTGTGACTATCAAGGTTTTCAATACCAAGTGTTAAGTCGACCAAATGATCAACTTCAACTCCCACGACCAAAGGAATAGAGAGTGACTGACTATTACGAGATTCTCGGTGTTAGCCGCACTGCGACTGAAGACGAGATCAAGAAGGCATATCGCCACAAGAGCCGCCAGTATCATCCTGATATTGCAGGCCCTGAGTTCGAAGAGAAGTTCAAGGAAGTCAATAGCGCTTACGAAGTCCTCTCTGATCCAGAAAAGCGCCGCATGTACGATGCCGGCGTTGATCCAAACAACCCACAGGCCAGCTACAGCCAGGGCTTCTCTGGTATGGGCGATATGGGCGACATTTTCAGCCAGTTCTTCGGTGGCGCATTCGGCGGCGGTGCCGGTGCTAGCCCAGAACCTCGTACGCAGCCTGGCCGTGACACGCTTGACTCGGTCACAATTGATCTGAAGACGGCTGTGTTCGGTGGCAATGAACACTTCACTATTGATACGCTCGGCGTTTGCCAGCACTGCGGTGGTACGGGCTCGGAAGATAAGTCTCAGCCAGTAACGTGCCCTGATTGCAACGGCCAAGGCTATGTGCAGAAGGTCGTGCGCACGATGCTTGGTCAGATGATGACGTCGGCACCATGCCCAACCTGCGAAGGCCACGGCACGATTATTAAGAACCCATGCACGGTTTGCCACGGTCATGGCCGTGTGCGCACGAAGCGCGACATTACGGTTACGATTCCAGCTGGTATTACCGATAACGCACGTCTGCGCTTGGCTCACCAGGGTGAAGTCGGCGAATGCGGCGGCCCTGCAGGCGATCTGTACCTTGATATTCGCGTGCGCCCAGATAAGCAGTTCACGCGCGAAGGTGACAACCTGCATTGCTGGATCCGCGTGCCAATGGGCTGGGCAGTGCTTGGTCACAGCATTGATATTGAAACGTTCGACGGCAAGGAAACTGTTGAAGTTCCAGCAGGTTGTCAGCCAGAGCAAACTGTAACGCTCAAGGATCTGGGTGTAACGAAGCTCAATGAAAAGGGCGAACGCGGCGATCTGATTGTGCACATTAACGTTGAGATTCCTACGAAGCTCAACGATAAGGAACGCGACCTCATGGAGCAGTTCAGCTCTATGCACGACAGCGACGACCAGAAGGTTGACTGCAATTCGAAGCCTGTAACCTCAGCTAAGAAGGGTTTCTTCTCTAAACTCAAAGAAGCCTTTAACTGAAGTAGAGCATAAATAAAAAAGAAATATAACGAGAATCGGCCGGCTCCTCAACGAAACAGAGGAACCGGCCGATTTTGTTATACAAACAAGCGTGCAGGTGCCGTTACTCAGGCGAGCAGCGAGCGGCACATGTGACGGTACTGGTCAACGTAACCGCCGCCAAAGAATACACAGTGACCAGCAATAGGGTAGAGCTGCCACAGCGTAATACGAGACTCGAAACCAGCCTTGAGCTTGTGTACGGACTCGTAGCCCTCGAAAATCTGATCAAGATAGGCCATGCCGAACAGATTCAGCATCGACAGATCTTCCTCACGATGACCGCCATGAGCGGCAGGATCAATCAACACAGCCTCAACCTGACCCGAGTCATCAGTGAACAGCACATTGCCGCTCCACAAATCGCCGTGCACACGCGCCGGCTTGTCGGAAGCAGCCTTGCCCAGCAGCTCAGGTAGCGCATCAATAACCTCGTGCGTCAGCGCGAGATCAGACTCGTTCAACTCACCGCGCGAGATGCCCAGCTCAACCATTGGCAGCAAACGGCCCTCAGCATAATATGTTGCGGGATCCGTCCACTCACCGGTGGCCATAGGAACAGGATCCTGCAGTGGACCGAAATAGCACGTACCGTCATAGCCCTCAGGCGCCGAACCAAAATACTCAGCGCCAGCGTCGTGCATATGAGCCAGAGCCGCACCGAAACGGTAGGCTGCATCGCGCGTAGGCGAGCACGTCATAATGCGCTCAATATTCAGGAAATCATCGCCCCAATTGAGCACCTTCACCACGCGAGGGCCACCCTGGGCTTCGGCCTGAGCAAGCCACTGCAATCCCTTGCCTTCACACTCAAAAAATCCCTTAGGACTGTACAGTCGGCTTTTACGATACGTCTGCATACTGCCTCCATTCGTTCTGTCAGCTGCCTCCATTGTTGGGGTGCCACCCGACACTTACGGGGAGGTCGCTCCGCTCCACCACTTTCCACATTGTGCTCTCTTCCGTTCTGGGCCGGCGGTAATGTATTGCACATACGCAATCAATTCAAGATGATTGGGGTTCCATGAATTTCTTCCAGGCCATAGTGCTCGGCCTTGTGCAGGCATTAACTGAATATTTGCCTGTGTCTTCGAGTGCACATGTGCGAATCGTTGGCGATTTAATGATCGGCGGCGATCCAGGCGCTGCATTTACGGCAATTATTCAGCTCGGCACTGAGCTTGCTGTGCTGCTGTATTTCCGCCACGACATTATCAATATTCTCAAGGGCTGGTTTGGCTGCCTGTTCGGCCATGAGGGCAAGGATTGGCAGCACCGTTTGGGCGCTACGAATAAAGATGCTCGCATGGGTTGGTACATCATTATCGGCACGATCCCGATTCTGATTGCAGGCCTGCTGTTCCAGGACGCTATTGAAACGACGTTCCGTAACCTCTGGGTCACGGTCGTAGTGCTGTTTGCTTTCGGTGTGCTGCTGTGGATCGTTGATGAGCGTTCGCGCCAGATCAAGACGATTAACGATCTGACCGTGCGTGACTCGATTATTTATGGTCTCGGCCAGATGCTCGCTCTGATCCCAGGTGTTTCCCGCTCGGGCGGTACGATCACGTTCGGCCGTGCAATGGGTTACTCGCGCGAATCTGCTGTGCGCGTCAGCTTCCTGATGGCAATTCCAGCTGTGTTCGGCGCAGGTATTCTCGAGGCCGTGAAGGCCGTGGGCGACGCTTCGACCGACGCGAGGTTCCCAGGTTGGGGAGCGACGATCGCCGCTACTATTGTGGCCTTCATCGTTGGTTACTTCGTCATCATCGGCTTCCTGAAGTTCGTTTCGACGTTCTCGTACAAGGCTTTCGCTATTTACCGCATCGCTCTGGCCATTATTGTGGCCCTGCTGCTGATTTGCGGCGTGCTTCAGCCTTATGAAGGCGTGCCAATGGGTGGAAACGCCTGAGAGCAGCTATGAGCCGCTTCTAACGCACGTTACGGTACGCAAAAGGCCGGTTAAGGAGTTTCAGCTCCTTGCCGGCCTTTGTTGTTGCTTACTTTTGTATTTCTTTATTTATTTCTCAGTATCGTCATCTGGCATTTCTCGCAAGAAAGCCTCCGCCTCACTCACAAGCTGCTGCACAGCAGGGGAGTCCGAGTTAGCAATGGACCTAGCTTTCTCTGCCATATCGTATTCATGCTCAAGTTCTGCAACGAAGTGCTCAAGATCAGGATTATTGTGCATAAGCACCGATGCACGAGCACGCCACTGTTCAGCCTTGCGAGGCAGATCGCCAAGCTCGAGCTCAGTACCAATAAGCTTGCTCAAAGTCTGCATTAACTGCAACGTACCTTGTGGGCAAGGATCCGTACCTAAATACTTAGGAACAGAAATCCAAAGCGACGTAGTAGCAAAGCCATCTTCATCGGCGGCTGCATCTAAAACATGTGGAATACCAATAGGTCCGCTATATTCAACAGTTTGATCCGAGCCATTACCTTCGATACTGAGCTCCAGGGGCAGTGGGCGAGTATGAGGGCAATCGGCAAACATTGAACCCATCGTATAAATCTGACCTACTTCAAACTCCTCAGCAATGCGGAGTGACTCTTTGCAGTATTCCATCCAGCCGTAGTTAGGTTCTGGGCCGAGCTGCGCAAGAATTTGTAGGGTATCACTAATCGTAATGTCATAGAACGTAGTTTGTGGCCAAAGGATACGGCGGAATCCTTGTATGCTGCACTGAATCGGGCGCGATACCTGGTAGTCGTAGTATCCGTCCCTATTAATATGTCCAACTTCAACAGATGGGTAGCGTGATACGAGCTGTCGGATCACGTCGGTTGCACACTGGTCTGCGTCATTCCAGCCATCAAAAGCAGCAACCATAATTACTTGTGGCTTTGGCCCCTTGCTGTACATAAGTATCACTTTACCGCTAAAAGATTGAGTTCGTACAGTTATCCGCCACCTGCGGACCATTGATGAATATCTTGCAAAGACATCCCCCTACTCGTTATTGATGCTGTACAATGCATGCTCCAATGCTGAACACAATTTATTCACATAGAAAACATCTAATGTGCTAACTGCTTAAATTTGACTATTGTGTCTATTTACGTATGATGTGGGCGTAACTATGCGACACGCCGAGTTTGCAAATCACATGAATGTGTTTATAGTTATGACTCGTGCTCAGGCAGTGATGAACTGCAGAGAACACATGCGGACATAGCTTAGTTGGTAAAGCGCAACCTTGCCAAGGTTGAGACCGCGGGTTCGAGTCCCGTTGTCCGCTCTAAGGTCCGATGAGTTTAACAGACCTTACGGTGGGTTAGCCAAGCGGTTAGGCAGCGGCCTGCAAAGCCGTATAGACGAGTTCGACTCTCGTACCCACCTCTAGACTCTCTGGAGTCTACAACCGGGCGGTTGGCGCAGAGGTAGCGCACTTCCCTGACACGGAAGGGGTCACAAGTTCGAATCTTGTATCGCCCACTCAACAGTTTCGACTGTTATTGATATTTGAATAGTGTTTATTCTTTGGGTGATTGGCGCAGCGGCTAGCGCACTTCCTTCACACGGAAGGGGTCATAGGTTCGATTCCTATATCACCCACGTACCGGAATATCGGTTATGCGGACATAGCTTAGTTGGTAAAGCGCAACCTTGCCAAGGTTGAGACCGCGGGTTCGAGTCCCGTTGTCCGCTCCAGAGCTAGAGACCCAGCTAAGCGGCTGGGTTTTCTTGTGTTCGAAGCTTTTGGGCGGTTGGCGCAGAGGTAGCGCACTTCCCTGACACGGAAGGGGTCACAAGTTCGAATCTTGTATCGCCCACAATTGCATGCCTGGCATGCAGCAAACCGATTCGGGTGATTGGCGCAGCGGCTAGCGCACTTCCTTCACACGGAAGGGGTCATAGGTTCGATTCCTATATCACCCACGAAACCGATTGACGGTTAATTTGCGGACATAGCTTAGTTGGTAAAGCGCAACCTTGCCAAGGTTGAGACCGCGGGTTCGAGTCCCGTTGTCCGCTCTAGAACAGAAACTTGAATATAACGTTTGAGTTTTGTGTTCTCGCTTTTGGGCGGTTGGCGCAGAGGTAGCGCACTTCCCTGACACGGAAGGGGTCACAAGTTCGAATCTTGTATCGCCCACGAAACTGATGTTTCAGTTCCATTTGCGGACATAGCTTAGTTGGTAAAGCGCAACCTTGCCAAGGTTGAGACCGCGGGTTCGAGTCCCGTTGTCCGCTCCATTTAGCTCACCTTCAACGGTGAGCTTTTTTTGTTATCTAGATTATTTTCTATTTCTGTTAAATCAACTCATTGAAAATTCATCCACATAATTCTGTGCGTAACTATACAGATTTTGGAATTGCTCGCACGGTTTCGTGGAATAGTCGTACCTCAATCAACCGTGTTTTACTACCATATAACCGTATGTGCGTAGAGGAGTCACTCTTGGGGCTACCTCAGCAGAAACGCATGATATGGATCCTAGAGTCGCTATACAGCAGTAGTCCAAATCAAATCTTGGTTATGGATGTTCCTATATCGCGCCTAGCTCTGTTTCCTGCACAGGAGGTACAGCATCATGGGAAAAACACGACAGAGGGTAGTGGCTGCACTTGCCATTCTTATGACCATGGTGCTGCCATATGTGCTTGGTACAAGTATCGCTGTTGCTGATGAAGAAGCCATACCGCTTGATGAACAGCATTTCCCAGATATACAGCTTCGTTGGTACCTAGAGTTTAGGTTACAAAAAGAAGAGAATGATGTCATCACCAGAGAGGAACGGTACAGTCTTGATGAGATATCGGTACCTTGGTTTTGGACTGAACCCTATAGAACAACGACATTGCAAGGAATTGAGTATTTTCCTAATCTGAAGCGACTCACTGCAGAGTCTGGCAATATGACAACAGTTGATATATCAAAGAATCCGGAACTCGAATCACTTACCATTCATGAGTGCAATCTTGAGTTCATTGATATATCGCATAATCCAAAGCTTGAATATGTTGATGTATCGAGAAATAAGCTGAATGCTATAGATACATCAAAGAATGCAGAGCTGAAAGTATTGGATGTTAGCTACAACGGCATAGCAACAATAGATATGTCGAAGAATAGCAAGCTTCAAGGTTTAGAAGCCTTTTATAACAAGCTTACCGATATTGATGTGACAAAGAATCCAGAGCTTAAGAGTCTTGGCGTTGGCGTGAATAACCTAGCAACGCTTGATGTATCAAAGAATCTCAAGCTTCGTACACTTATTGCACCTTGTAATAAGTTGACGTTCCTTGACCTACCTCAGCCAAGCAGCGTTTGGACGCATGATCCATCTAATTCGCATCTTTCGGAGTATAACAACCCACTTCTCGGTATCAACATCAACGCTGTGCCACATACTTTAGAAATTGATTCCGATGATGATTCCGCTCGGACATATACCGTTCCTGCATCAGAACGAAGTCTGAATCTGACCGAAATCGCGCCACAGCTAGATCTTACGAAAATCAGCAATATCCAAGGCGGCACACTGAATGGCTCAGAATTGACGCCAGATACGTATCCTGGCACGGTAACGTACCACTATCTTCTGCACGACCAAACCTTCTATACAGCAAAAATTCAATTTACTGAGCAAGGTTTAGCGTAGAAAGGTAGTTTTAGCACACAGATTTTTAGGACATAGATTCTCGCCCAAATCATTATTTGTGGCTCACATTGAGTGTCGAGAAGATAGTCAAAATATCAAACACCTAGGGCACCATCAGGTATTCATACTCGTGGAAACTTACGTTTTGATAATTGAGTCTTTATATACTGTCGACGCTAAGGACAATACCGTTCCGTCATATTATGAGATTAACGGTAATCTTCTGACTTGAGTAGTAGATCATGTCACTGTAGGGAATGTTGCATACCTTATCGTCTATAACCCAATTGGTATTTCCTCTTGGCAGTTAAGTTGCCCAGCGGGAATGAGCATGAAGATAATTCGTATTCTTTGACTCAATGCAATGGGTATTTTGGATGATCTTGACCAACATATCTTTTATTCCTGTATTTGAGGAGGGGAATATGTTTTTTAAACAAAGTGCTCAGCAACTTCATGATGAGTTAGCAAAAGTGAAGCAAGAAATCGATAGTAATCCGCTCTCGAGTGATGTAATAACACAGTCCACGGCAATTATCGAGCAAATGAAATCGAGTGGAAGAGAGGCAGAAATCGATCAAGAACTTGCAAGGCTAAGTCTTCCTAGTTCAGATGATATTGGCAAGCTCATCGCTCAGCATGCTTTGCAGCTTACTTTGCTGCAAAAGAAGCGCATTAAATTAGAGAAGAAATTAGAAAAGCTACGTTAAGTATTGAAGGACACATTATATATGTAGTGCAAATGCAAAGTGTTTTATGGTCATAGATCGGCTCTTAGTCTCCATGAACAGGAATGTCGCTCACTGTGAGAGGACTAACAGTCGAAGAGATGCTTAATTCAACTCCTTAACCCTGTTGTATTTGGGGTTAAGGAGTTTTCATAATTCCAGAAGTGTGAAGCAATTTGTAGACCTTATGCTTTTCACGGACTTGAGTCCCACACCTAGCTCTTGAGGTACTTGAGGAGGTTCTCCCTTGACCTCACTATGGTATATCCATCATCGTGCAGGTTGGTTAAATCACGAAAAAGGATATTTGCAACCTTAGGGATTGGATGTAATGGTCTACTGTTATAAGGATCGATAGCCTTTTGTATTGAGATATAAAACTCTACTCGACCATTCAAAACATAGACAGCATAATTTGCGGCATGCTCGCTGTCCAATGATTCCTTACCTTGGCGTTCTGCTGCTTGTTCAACGGCTCCATATATTATGTGATGCATTTCAGCAACACTATAATTGTTAAGTCCTTTAGTAATTGCCTCTACAGTTTTAGATCCTGATCTGCGAATAAGATCTTTTTGCTTCAGACGATGCTCAAAATAGGCAATTAATTCTGCTCTTTGTACGTCCTCCCAAGCGTGTAATAGTGCGTCCGCATTGTCTGGGTTGCTAGCTCTTTCACGCAAAGTTGGCATAATGTTTTCAACAGGATCGGAGATATTAACTTTGTGAGACAATATCTCCGGATCCTTACTATCTATATTTGTTGTTCTGAACAGGTCCAGCGTACTTGGAATTGGACTTGGATAGATAATGTGTCGAGAAGCTAATCTCCTACAGTATGTTTTATCGGTGAATGATAAATCGTATTGAGTCGTTTTCTTAGTTGCCGGTTGCTTATCTTCGTTTGCAGGCGGAATAAGAGGGGAGATGTGATCCGGATCCGTTGTAGATCTGAAATTAACGAACAACGAAGCTAACATTATTAAATCGTAGGTATCAATTTGGTCAAGCGTGAAGCATTGTGAAGACGGGACATATGCTTCTCGGGTAGCTCTGAGATTGTTATTGAAACGATCTTGCTCATCATTGAGCTGCTTTTGACGTTCTTGTTCTTCGGCAATTCGTTTTTGCTCTCTAAGCTTTTGACGTTCAGCTCGTTCTGCTTCGTATCGTTGCTCGCAAGCGTTACATGAACATAGGGTGTCGTTAGGTTTATGGCCGCATTCTGGGCAATACGTATTACTGGTTAATGCTTTGGATGCATCCATGCTTGCGCATAGACATTTGAATTCTGTTCTTGAAGGATACTTGGCTATGAGGGGAATATAACCACAAACCATGCAAGCTTGGGGTAATTCCATGGGCTGGAACAGAGTATACAGTCTGGATGGAGCTATCTCTAAACCATATTTCTTCACGAGATCTGTTGTCTTATATTCGCTGTAATAGTAATCACGCTTGAGCTCCGCCATTTGTTCATCATTGAGCTTGTTTGCATCGGAGGATGCCATAATAACCCCCTTATTACAAAAGATAGAAAAATTATATCTATATTTTGAGCTCAATTATTTATTAGCCAGGAAATGACTAAGTAACTTAATTGCCCGCAGATAGTCTGTTTAGTAATGATCTGCTGTATGAGGTCATCTATATGAAATCAGGTACTGACTTTATACAAACTCGGTTTATGAAGAAAAATATTTTGGAGATAGACACAGGACGGGCAGTAATGTCAATGCACAGCTTTAGCCTTATGCGTTGAATAATTCGTCCAGGCCTGCACCTTGTACCGCGGGCCCCGATAGTAAAGGACACCCAATGGCTGAAAACAGCATCTCCGTGACAATCGATGGTGAAGTGAAGGAGGTGGAAGCAAGCCAGACGGGCGTTGAACTGTTCTCTGATAACAAGGACATTATCGCTGTCCGTTTGAACGGCGAGCCTCGCGACCTCTACACACCACTTCACGATGGTGATGTCATCGAATCAATCGCACTTGATAGCCCAGATGGTCTGGCTATTATGCGCCACTCGGCAACGCACGTTATGGCACAGGCTGTGCAGGAACTGCGTCCAGATGCCAAGCTTGGCATCGGCCCTGTCATCGAAAACGGCTTCTACTACGACTTCGACGTTGAAGAACCATTCACGCCAGAAGATCTGAAGAAGATCGAAAAGACGATGCAGCGCATTATCAAGTCTTCGCAGCGTTTCCAGCGTCGTGTTGTGACCGAGCAGGAGGCACTGGCAGAAGAAGCTGATCAGCCTTACAAGCTCGAGCTCATCGAGGATAAGGAAGCAGCACTCGACACTGAAGCTGCACAGGATATTAGCCACAAGGAACTGAGCTTCTACGACAACGTTGACCGCGAAGGCAATGTTGTGTGGTCTGATCTGTGCCGTGGCCCACACCTGCCAAACACGCGCTACATCAAGGCTTTCAAGCTGGAGCGTACTGCAGCTGCATACTGGAAGGGCTCTGAGGCCAACCCAATGCTGCAGCGCATCTACGGTGTGGCATTCGCTAACAAGGACGAGCTCAAGGCATACCAGCAGCGCATGGAAGAAGCTGCTCGCCGTGATCACCGTAAGCTCGGCCAAGAGATGGATCTGTTCAGCTTCCCAGAGGAAATTGGACCAGGTCTGGCTGTGTTCCACCCAAAGGGTGCTGCAATTATCAACGCGATGAAGGATTACTCGCGTGATATGCACCGTCGTAACCACTACAGCTTCGTGCAGACGCCACACATCACCAAGGGCAAGCTGTACGAGACCTCCGGCCACCTGCAGTGGTACAAGGACGGCATGTACCCAGCAATGCACCTTGATGAAGAGAAGGATGCAGACGGCAACATCATTAAGCAGGGCTTCGATTACTACCTGAAGCCAATGAACTGCCCAATGCACAACCTGATCTTCAAGTCGCGTCAGCGTTCGTACCGCGAGCTGCCACTGCGTCTGTTCGAGTTCGGTACTGTGTACCGTTACGAGAAGTCGGGTGTGGTTCACGGCTTGACCCGTGTGCGTGGTTTGACTCAGGACGATTCCCACATTTACTGCACGCGTGAGCAGATGAAGGACGAGCTCAAGAACCTGCTGCAGTTCGTGCTCAAGGTCCTCAAGGATTACGGTCTGAACGACTTCTACCTGGAGCTCTCCACGAAGGATGAGCACAAGTTCGTCGGTTCCGATGAGATTTGGGAAGAGGCAACGAACACCCTGGCTGAAGTGGCTAAGGACTCTGGCCTCGAACTCGTGGCAGATCCAGGTGGAGCTGCATTCTACGGCCCTAAGATCTCGGTGCAGGCACGCGATGCTATTGGTCGTACGTGGCAGGTTTCGACGATTCAGCTCGACTTCAACTTGCCAGAGCGCTTCGGCCTCGAGTACATCGCAAAGGATGGCACGCACCAGCGCCCAGTTATGATCCACCGTGCACTGTTCGGTTCGATCGAGCGCTTCTTCGCTATCCTGCTCGAGCACTATGCAGGCGCACTGCCAGCATGGCTTGCTCCAGTTCAGGCTCTGGGTGTTCCAGTTGCTGATGAGTTCGCACCTCATCTGCAGAAGTTCATGGACTCGCTCGAGGAAGACCTCGTCCGCGTTGAAGTTGATCTGTCTGACGACCGCTTCGGCAAGAAGATCCGTAACGCATCGAAGTCGAAGGTTCCATTCATCCTCATCGCTGGTGAGGAAGATATGAACAACAACGCCGTCAGCTTCCGCTTCCGCGATGGTAGCCAGATGAACGGTGTTCCAGTTGATGATGCTCGTGCATGGATTATGAAGGCCATTAACGAGCGTGCACAGATCAACTCCGCTGATGATTTCCGCGCACTCGTTGAAGGTCATCTGCAGGAAGCCTGATTTGGCTAAGGCATTGCACTAAAGCAATCGCTATAGCATAAGAATTGGCAGTTAGAGTTTTCGGCTCTGGCTGCCAATTTTGCATATTTAGGCAGGGTTAAGCCTATGTTGGGGGTAGAGAGAGTGTTGTATTTTCATACGACAGCTTGAATATATAACCCCCAATTGAAGAAGGAACTGCTCCCATGTTAGAGAAGTTGAGGCCAGGCTGGAAGCGCCTGATTGATCCTATTGCGCGCGGACTTGTTAGCTTGGGCGTTACTGCAAATGCAGTAACCATCATCGGAGCAGTTGGTACGACGATTGTGGGTATTCTCACTGGTCTGACCGGATGGCTGCTTGAAGGCGCTATTGTACTGACTATTTTTGTGGTGTTTGATTCACTTGATGGCTCGGTAGCTGCCTTGACGACGGGTGGTACGAAGTTCGGCTCATTCTTGGATTCATCGCTGGACCGTGTTGCTGACTGGGGCGTTATGCTCGGTGTGCTTATTTACTTCTATGTGCAGCAGACCACGTGGAGCCAAGTCACCAATATGAGCAGGAACGATATTTACTCGATTGTTGGCATGGGCTGCACAATGTATGCCGTGATGACTTCGTTCGTGACGCCATATGTGCGTGCTAAGGCAGAAAGCCTTGGTGTTGAAGCGAAGGGCGGCGTTGCAACGCGCTCCGATCGTTTGACGATTATTCTGATCGGCATGGGCTTAACCGGTATTTTCCACTGGAACTTGCTGCTCGTCATTACGATGGCTCTGCTCGATATTCTGGGCACGATTACCGTGGTGCAGCGCATTCTCGAAGTGGCCCATGGTTTAGGTGATGAGAAGAATCATCTAACGCGAACCGATGCTTATGGTCGTGTGCACCAGCGCATTGAAAACTACAGCAATAGCGAAGAAACACCTCAGGCATAGCTTCTATGGACGAAATCATGGTCTGGGTTGCACAGCATGCCAAGCGGTTACCTGAATCGCTTGTGCATGCTGTCTTTAATTGTGCTGCCGATGTGGCGTGGATGCTGCACGGGTCGTCTGTGCGTCAACTCGAACGCAATCTTCAACACGTACTGAACAGCGATGGCGGTACGCAGAAATCAACAATAAACCGCTCAACTTTACGTAAGATCTCGCACCAAGCGATGCGTTCGTATTTCAGCTACTTTGCGGAAGCAATGACTGTGGGCGGACGTACGCAAGAGCAGCTCCAAGCGCGCGTACGTGCCTGCGGCAGTGGACTCGAGGAACTGACGTCGTGGTGTAAAGAACAGGGTAGTAGCGCGCCAATTGCCATGGGACACCAAGGAAACTGGGATTACGCGGGATTGTGGGGCTCGGAACATGTTGCACCTGTGGTGACCGTGGCTGAGAAGCTGTCGAACGAACAGCTGCTGCAGGTGTTTACGAGTATTCGTGAGCAGCTTGGCATCCATATTCTGCTGCAGGGATCAGGACACGTAACGCAACAGCTGACTGACCAGCTGCAGCAGTCGTCGTGTATTGTGCCGTTGCTGGCTGATCGAGATCTTGGACGTCATGGCGAGTTTGTTGAAGCCTTCGGATCGGTTATTCGCGTCGCTCGAGGTCCAGCTGTGCTTGCGCTGGAAACAGGACTGCCACTGTACGTTGTCAATATGCATCGCGAACGAATTTCGGGAGCTGAGCGGCGCCGAGCACACAGCCATTGGCGTTATGTACTCGAGGTCAGTGGGCCTGTACAGGTGAATGCGGATTTGGCGTCGATGGACAAGGCTCAGGCAATTCATGAGCTAACGCAGGCATGGGTTGATGTGTGGAGTCAAGCGATTCGACGTTCGCCAGCAGATTGGCATATGATGCAGCCAATTTTCTTGGAAGACCTTGATATGACGCGCCTAAGCAATGTTCCTGACTATATTCAGCGTTTGCGCAAGGCGATGGATTTGTAGGGCTGGTTGCTAAACTGCCATCCGTACCGATTGAAAACTGCTTGAACTGCTTGAATATTTATTGACGTATATGAATAACCAACTTGTAGAAGACGAACAGCATTCAATTACAAAACCACTGCGCATTGGCATTGTGTGCCCGTATTCGTTTGAGACACCGGGCGGTGTGCAGAACCATATTCGCGATTTTGCTGAACAACTGATGGCACGTGGTCATCAGGTCTCGGTGTTTGCACCAGGTAGGCGTACGAATGATATGCCGTTGTGGGTGCAGACGACGAATTCTTCGTTTGCGATTCCATACAACGGATCGTGGGCACATTTGAGCTACTTTTTAGGTGCTGGCCATGAGACGCGTCGTTGGGTGCGCCAAGGCCATTTCGATATCGTGCATGTGCACGAGCCAGAAGCACCATCGCTTTCGCATAAGCCAGTGCTGATGAAAGATGCACCTGCTTTGGTCGCTACATTCCATGCATCTATTGAGCCGTATCCTCGTGCGCTGCGCATGTTTGAGCATTATCTGCATAACTGCTTGGCGCCAATTAGCGAAGCTATTTTCGTCTCGCCAGCAGCACAGCGTACGGCAGATCACTATCTGCCAGGACAGATTCCGCGCTATACGATTCCTAATGGTATCGATCGCAGTCTGTTTACTGAGGCTGTGGCTGATCCTCGCTGGGCAGCAACTGAACAAGCACCAACTATCGGCTTCTTAGGTCGTATGGGTGAGGAACGTAAGGGCTTCCGTATTTTCGCCGCCGCTGCAGCACGTGTGCTGAAGCAGTATCCTCATGCACGATTCCTGTGTGCTGGCGATGGCGAAGTTGAAGCACGCCATATGCTCAGTGAACTCGACAACAAACTGGGTAACGATGAAGCACACAGCATTGCACAGCATTTTGAATTCTTAGGACGTATTAGCGAAGAAGATAAAGCTGCGTTCTATAGTTCGCTGAGCTGCTATGTTGCCCCACAAACCGGTGGCGAAAGCTTCGGCATTGTACTTGCTGAGGCCATGGCTGCTGCATGCCCAATTGTGGCGTCGAATCTTGATGCCTTTGTGGACGTTACTGAGCAGGGGCAGGATGCGCTGTTATTCAAGAATGGTAATGCCGATGACTGTGCTCGGGCTATTCTGGAATTACTCGTTGATCCAACCAAGCAAGATGAGCTCTCTTCCAACGGTTTAGAGCGTTCTCGAGCCTTTGATTGGAACACGATTACAGATGAAATTCTTGACGTTTATGCGAAAGCATTAAGCGCCCAAAAAGAGTCTTGTCGCTAAACTGCAATAGACTCAACATGTTTGAATACTATTCCCGACGCCTAGGAGCAATTCATGTCCGGACATTCCAAGTGGGCGACTACCAAGCACAAGAAGGCTGCCATTGATGCAAAGCGTGGCAAGCTGTTTGCCAAGCTGATCAAGAACATTGAGATTGCAGCTCGCCAAGGTGGCGGCGACCCTGATGGTAACCCATCGCTGTACGACGCTATTTACAAGGCTAAGAAGGCTTCGATGCCTGCTGACAACATCAAGCGTGCTGTCAAGCGTGGCTCGGGCGAAGAAGCCGGCGGCGCAAACTATGAAGACATCGTCTACGAAGGTTACGCACCTGCAGGCGTTGGTCTGATCATCGAATGCTTGACCGATAACCGTAACCGTGCAGCAGCTGAAGTGCGTTCCACGCTGACCAAGGGCAATGGTTCCTTGGCCACGACTGGTTCCGTGAGCTTCAACTTCGAGCGCAAGGGTGTCATCGTCGTTCCTGCAGAGGGCGTCGAGTTTGACGACCTGTTCGAGAAGGCTGCTGAGGCTGGCGCAGAAGACGTTAAGGATGAGGGCGAGACCTACGAAGTCATCACCGATCCATCCGATATGCTCGACGTGCGTAAGGCTCTGCAGGATGCAGGCATCGATTACGATTCCGCTGATCTGATGATGCTGCCAAAGAACGAGATCGACCTCTCGCTCGACGATGCACGCAAGGTTTCGAAGCTCATCGACGCTCTCGATGACCTCGACGATGTGCAGAACATCTACAGCAACTGGACCGCTTCCGACGAAGTGATGGCCCAGCTCGACGAGGAGTGAGTCTCCATTGATTATTTTTGGCGTTGACCCCGGACTAACGCGGTGCGGAGTCGGCGTAATCGAAGCCGGCGCATACCGCCGGCTTTCGTTTATTCATGTGGATGTGGTCCGTTCGGATCCACATACGCCACAGGACTTACGTCTGTTGGAAATCTATAACGGCTTATGCGCCAAAATGGATGAATTCATACCAGACGTGGTCTCAATTGAACGCGTATTCGCTCAAGAAAACCGCAACACCGTGCTCGGTACTGCACAAGCTGCAGGACTCGCTATGTTGGCAGCAGCGCAGCGTGGCATTCCAGTAGCAGTGCATACACCATCGGAATCGAAGCTCGCCATTACAGGTAATGGTCGTGCAGAAAAAATTCAGATGGAACGTATGGTTGCACGAATTCTTGGCTTAAATCAGCTGCCAAAACCAGCTGATGCTGCAGATGCTTTAGCAATTGCAATCTGCCATGCATTGCGCCCAGCAGGTGCAATCCAAGGTGGTGAGCGAGAGCAGCATTTGACGAAGGCACAGCGCCAATGGGCACAAGCTGCACAACGTGCAGGAAAAACCTCAAGCGCTAAACGTGCTATGTAGTCGCACCTTTGCGGTGGTCCACTTCGAGTGGGCTGCCGCATTTTTATTTTCACAACATGCCTACACTCGGCCGCATGCGAACATCTGTTCGAATGGCTATACTTTGTTGTGCTCATATATGAACAACAGCATTCTTGCCAGAAGGGATGGCCATGATTGGATTGCTGAGCGGTGAAGTAAAAGCCGTCGATATTAATGCCGCAGTTATTGATGTGCATGGCATTGGTTTTGAAGTACATATGCCAAGTGCTGATTTAGCAACAATGCATATTGGCATGCCAGCAACCGTCTATACCTATATGTCTGTTTCGCAGGATGCTATTACGTTATTCGGCTTCTTGGAGTCGTCGTCGAAGCAGATGTTCCTGCAGCTGCTCAAGGTCAGCGGCATTGGTCCAAAGGTTGCACTGTCACTGCTGAGCACATTGAATGCATCGAAGTTGGCCCATGCTATTTCTGATGCAGACGTTAATGCGCTTGTGAAGGCACCAGGTCTTGGCAAGAAAACTGCACAGAAGGTCATTTTGGAGCTCAAGGGCTCTATTAATTTGGATGCCATCGATGGCAATGAGAGTGGTAGCTCGTCTGCAGAAGCTACGCGCAACGAACCAGTGGATCATGCGCGCATGGATGTTATTGAGGGCCTGATGTCGCTTGGCTGGCGTCAGCAAGATGTTCAGCTCGCTGTGGACACGGTTATTCAGGAGCGCAGCTTGGAAACGCCACTGGCTCAGGACCTTGTGCCAGAAGTGTTGCGCGCTGCATTAAATGCGCTTGATCAGGGTCACTGATCTAAAACTCAACCACAACAAGAAATACTTGAGTCCCACATGGTGTTGATGCCATTGACGCACACACCAATCAACATGTGAATTAGGGGAGAAGCTATGAACAATGCTGATGAAGCAGCTGCATTCAACGGCATGAATAGCGATGCAAACGAAGAATCATTGCGTATGGTCCAAGCAACAGCCATGGGCAACGAGCCAATTAGTGATGAGGAGCTCCGTCCTCATGTGCTGTCCGGCTTCATTGGCCAACCAACGCTGAAGGCACAGCTGCAGCTGTTCCTTGATGCTGCGCGCAAGCGCGAGGTACCACCAGACCATATTTTGCTTGCAGGCCCTCCAGGATTGGGCAAAACTACGCTGGCCATGATTGTGGCTAATGAGTTGGGCGTGCCAATTCGAGTAACGTCTGGTCCTGCAATTCAGCACGCTGGTGACTTGGCCTCTATTCTGAGCTCGCTTGATGCAGGCGAAGTCCTGTTTATCGATGAGATCCATCGTCTGCCTCGTGCTGCAGAAGAGTTGCTCTATATCGCTATGGAAGATTTCCGTGTTGACGTTATGGTCGGCAAGGGTCCAGGCGCTTCATCAATTCCGTTGACGCTGCCTCGCTTCACGGTTATTGGTGCAACAACACGTGAAGGCATGCTGCCTTCGCCACTGCGTGCACGTTTCGGCTTTACAGCTCATCTTGATTTTTACCCAGCAGAAGAACTCGAAAAGTTGATTGCACGTTCTGCTGCAGTTCTTGGTCTAGAACTTGCAGAAGGCGCTTCGCACCAGCTGTCGCTGCGTTCTCGTGGTACGCCGCGTATTGCTAACCGTTTGCTGCGCCGTGTACGCGATTGGGCAGTAGTGCATGATCTCGATGTAGTTACTGACGAAGATGTGCGTGAAGCTCTTGAGCTCTACCAGATTGATGCAGAAGGTCTCGATAGGCTCGATATTGCAGTACTCAACGCCATTGTGAAGCAATTTAATGGTGGTCCAGTTGGCCTCAATAACTTAGCTGCAATGGTCGGCGAAGAAGCAGAAACCGTGGAAACTGTGTGCGAACCATACTTGGTGCGCGAAGGATTTATGATCCGAACGCCTAAGGGTCGCGTTGCTACGCGTAAAGCTTGGCAACATTTGGGAATAACTATGCCTGATGAATCTGTTGGAGATGTCAGCAAGTTGTTCTAAACTTGGCCGGTCGTGGGTTTTGCCCACATAACAAACGCACTTGACTAAGGAGCCAAACAGTGCAGTATTCCATTCTGATTATTCTGCTGCTCTTCATGATTATTTTCATGGTTGTACAGGGTCGTAAGGCTAAGCAACAACAGCAGGAAAGGCAGAACTTCATTAACGAACTCGAGCCTGGCACTGAGATCATCACCATTGGTGGTGTGATCGGTAAGGTTGTGTCCTCGGATCCTGAGTACGACGAGGTCGTTATCGACTCTGAAGGTTCTTTGCTGCGCTTCACGACTAAGGCAATTTCTCGCCAGTACGTCCGCCCGGCTTACGTCCGTGACGATGAAGTCGACGAAAATGGTAACCCACTGCCACAAAACGAGGAATCAGAAGAAGCTGAGCCAGCTGAAGCTGCAGCAGAGCAGCAGCCAGCTGAAATCGAGCAGAAGTCCGAACCTACCGAGGTTATCGAGACGAGCACAGAAGGTCTGCCTTACGGTGCCCGCGAAATTGAGGTAGAGCAAAACACCGAAACTGCTGAAGATTCCGCCGAAAAGCCAGCAACTTCGAATAACTGAGACGATATTGCGGCATGCCATGTGTCATAATATGGCGTGCCGCATTTATGCTTGTTGAGCTGTGCTCTGCACTGACTCAACGAAACAATCAACAATGACCGAATACCGACCAAGCCAAGAATGTGAGATGGGAATTCCCATGTCTTCCAGCCAGCTTTCCACAGATATCACGATGAACGCCGCGCTTCAGATGAATGAAGCCGATGCCGATTATCTCGTTTCGCGCGTCCGCACGATCCGCGATTTCCCAAAGCAAGGCATTCTGTTCCGTGATTTCATGCCGATCTTTGCCGACGCCAAGGCATTCGGTCTGCTTATGGACGCTCTTATTGACGCCCTTCCTGTGCCTGCAGAAGAAATTGATATGATTGCAGGTCTGGAGGCACGCGGCTTCCTGTTTGGACCAGCACTTGCTAACCGCCTGGGTAAGGGCTTCATTGCTGTGCGTAAGGCCGGCAAGCTGCCACCTCCAACCAAGCAGGCTTCGTACTCGCTCGAGTACGGCACGGCCGAAATTGAAGTTGAAGACAACCTCATTGAAGAGGGCAAGCGTGTGCTGATTGTTGACGACTTGATCGCAACTGGCGGTTCGGCACAGGCTGCACGTGATCTGATTGAGCAGTGCGGTGGTACGGTTGCAGGCTTTAGCTTCGTTATGGAGCTCGTTGGTCTCGACGGCGTCAAGAAACTGGGCGACTACCCAGTTGAGTCGCTGATGAAGATGCCAGCTTGATACGATTAACAATCGTTATATGAAACAAACAGGGTGCGCTGCGCCCTGTTTTTGTATAACTAGAGGCAACAACGTATCCTCACTCGTACCAAGGATTACTTGATGGACCTCTACGAATATCAGGCACGCGAGCTTTTACAAGAAGCTGGGATTCCAACACCTGATGCAATTTACGCGGCCGATAAGCAGCAAGCAATGCAGGCTCTGGAACACATTGGTTTACCTGCAGTGATTAAGGGCCAAGCCAAAATTGGTCATCGTGGTCAAGCTGGTGCGGTGAAAGTCGTCAAAACTCGCGAAGAGGCGAGTGCGGCTATTGATCATATTCTTCCTATGTCGATTGATGGCCATGCGGTTAACGGTGTGCTCGTTGCCGAAGCCATGAATATTCGAGACGAATACTATGTCTCAATTTCGGTTGATCGTACGAACCGATCATTCTGTGTGCTGGCTACATCTGCTGGTGGCACTGAGGTCGAAACTCTTGCGCATGATCATCCAGAAGCTGTCAAGCGCATGCAGATTACGATGCTCGAGAACTTCGATCATGCAGCAGCCGTGCGTATGGCTGAGGCTATCGCGTTTGAAGGTGCTGATATTGAGCAGGCTGCAACCATTCTCGAACAGATGTGGCAGTGCTTTGTTACGAATGATGCCACGCTTGTAGAAATCAATCCTTTGGCAAATGTGGAACTGCCAGATGGATCTACGCAGCTCTATGCATTGGATGCCAAAATCTCGTTGGGAGGCAATGCTGCATTCCGTCACGATGGCTGGAAGCGATTCGAAGATCCTGTGGTCAGTGACACATTAGAAGCACGTGCACAGGCAGCGGGTATGCACTATGTGCAGCTTGACGGGCAGGTCGGCGTTATTGGTAATGGCGCAGGCCTCGTTATGAGCTCGCTCGATGCCGTTGCTTTCGCCGGCGATGCTATTGGCCAGCCAATTACAGCAGCTAACTTCTTAGATATTGGCGGTGGCGCTTCAGCAGAGGCAATGAGTCGCAGCCTCAAGGCCGTTACCGCGAATCCAAGTGTGAAGTCAATTTTCATTAACGTCTATGGCGGTATTACCTCGTGTGAAATCGTCGCCGAAGGTATTTTGCAAGCCGTTGATGAGCTCGGCATTACGGTGCCTATGGTTGTTCGATTTGATGGCAACGCCGCAGCAGAAGGCTTGGCCACGCTCGAAGCCGCACATAAGACCAATGTGCATGTGGCGGCCACTATGGATGAAGCCGCACGCCAAGCCGTTGCATTCGCTGCACAGGCAGCAACACCAGCATCTGCGCCAGCACCTACGCAGGCCTAAACCACGATCACAGGAGGAACATTTCAATGAGTGCATTTATTGCCAATAACGCACCTGTGATTGTGCAAGGCATGACGGGCCATCAGGGCATGACGCATACGCAGCGCATGCTCAAGGCCGGTACGAATATTGTGGGCGGTGTTAATCCGCGCAAGGCTGGCACAGCAATTACATTCGAGGCTCGCGAAGCCGGCAACACTGTTGAGATCCCAGTGTTCGCCACGGTCGCCGAAGCTAAAGCCGCAACTGGCGCACAAGCCAGTGTTATTTTCGTGCCACCGCGCTTTGCCAAGGATGCAATGATTGAGGCCATTAAAGCTGAGGTCAAGCTCATCGTGGTTATTACTGAAGGCATTCCAGTAAATGACACGGCCTATTGCGTCGAGCTTGCGCTGCAGCGTGGCATTCGCATTGTCGGTCCAAACTGCCCAGGCCTGATGACTGTGGGCGAGGATGCCGAGCACCCAGGCGTCAACCTCGGCATTATTCCTGATGGCATTGTTGGCCGCGGTCCACTGGGCTTGGTTTCGAAGTCGGGCACGCTTACGTACCAGCTCATGAGTGAGCTGGCCGATATTGGCTTCACGGCATGCCTCGGCGCCGGCGGCGATCCAATTGTGGGCACAACGCTGCGCGAAGCACTCGAAGAGTTCGAAAACGATGACGCCACGAAGGCCGTCGTTATGATTGGCGAAATTGGTGGCCGTGCCGAAGAAGAAGCAGCACACTGGGCTAAGCATCATATGACGAAGCCAGTCGTTGCCTACGTTGCCGGCTTCACGGCTCCAGAAGGCAAGCAGATGGGACACGCGGGTGCCATTGTGTCTGGCGGAAAGGGCACAGCACAAGACAAATTAGAGTCCTTAGAGGCCCACGGCATTCGCGTTGGGAAGACACCAAGCGAATGTGCGGAACTCATGCGTGATACACTTGCGCAACTGTGATGAGCAAAAACGTCGTTCAACAATGTCTTAAAGGAATGGCCGCCGCAGCCATAACGTTAGTCGTATTCGGTTTATCGTTAGGCTGCCTAATAGCTTTAGCGCTGTTAATCTTCTCAATCGAAGAGAGCGGCCAGAATTTATCGCAGTCTGCTGTGCCATTAACGCAGGCTGTGATGATGCTTGCTGAAGGCGTTGGCTACCGCACTGACTCACTTATTGTGACGATTATGCCGTTACTGCTCACGGGCCTGATGATCGTACTGATTCGCGCGTTTGTGCTGCGTTTCAAGCTGCGTTCGGTCGCCTCGTGGGCGAGTGGCGTGTTCGCTTGGGTAGTGCTCCAGCTGATATTCACGCATTCGATTTCCTATATGTTTATCGATGCGACGTTCCTCATTATCGTTAAGCTCGCACTCATGTATTCGATTGGCTACGTCTGGGCCGCACTGCCTGGTTCGAAGCTGCTCGAGCGTGCAAAGACCTACATCACGTCTCACATTTCCGAACAGATTCGCCGCGTCTGCCGCATTGCATTCCGCTGCTCTGGCATTATGCTCGGCATCTATGCAGCCGCAGGCATTATTACGGCTATCGTCTGGATCTGCATGGACTTCGACAATATGGTGCGTCTGTTCACCGTACTGAATATGCAGACTGGCTCGCGTA
Organism: Bifidobacterium dolichotidis; assembly: GCF_003951975.1. Taxonomy (GTDB): domain Bacteria; phylum Actinomycetota; class Actinomycetes; order Actinomycetales; family Bifidobacteriaceae; genus Bifidobacterium; species Bifidobacterium dolichotidis. The sequence continues at coordinate 808,092 of NZ_QXGM01000001.1, read as the reverse complement.
TCTGCATGAGCATTATGGCACTGGCTTGGCTGCCAAATCTGTGCATCTGGGCTATTGCTTGGCTGTTCGGCGCCGAATTCAACATCGGCACCCTGGCCACGTACTCCATGTGGCAAGCCTCGAGCAAGGATCTGCCAGGTCTGCCAATTTTCGGCCTGTTCCCACAGCCAGTTGGCCAAGACGCCGTGCGCACGCTGTTTATTCTGATCCCGCTCGTTACGAGCTTGGTTACAGGTCTGGTGCTGTTTATGTTGCGTAAGTGCTTCCCAATTTTGCGCAATATTCATTTGACTTCTGCATCAGCACCAAAGGCTCCTCGTACGGCTTCCTCAAATGCAGGCGTAGACGCCAAGCCAGCAGAAGCAGTGAAGGAAGAAACCGAGAAGTCTGAAGATCAGCAGTCCTCAGATCAGGCGATTGCCCAAATTAAGTCATCTGGATTGCAGCAGCTGTTCAACTTTGCTTATGCTGCAGGTGCATTCTGCATTATTGCTGTTGTAGTTTGCTTGGTTGCGAACATTGTATTCACGCTGTCGAATGGTGCACTGGGAGAGCATGAGCTTGCTCATGTTGGTGTACCTGTGGCCAATGCCACGAATGCAGTTGCAAAGCCAACTGCATATGGTCTCATACTTGCATGGCTGATTGCTGCAGTTGTAGCAGCAGCTGTGTTTGGTGTTCGTCTGCTGCTCGCACGACGTGCCACCGCTCAAACAACTACCGAAGATGGTAAGAAGCCATCGCCGGAAACTCATGATGAGAAGAGGAAATCACACACGCCGCGTGTGGTCAACTCGAACCCCACGATGAAGGAGCACAACGGTGACGATGAACCGACCATTACGACGAGCCCTCGTATCGGTCTTTCATAAAGAAGGTATTGAGGTACTCGCACAAGCTTTTATTGCTGCAGGCACCCAAGTGGTGTCCACGGGATCCACTGCCAAGCGTTTAAGTGAGCTTGGCGTACAAGTTACAGAGGTCAGCACCGTAACTGGATTCCCAGAGTGCCTTGACGGTCGCGTGAAAACACTCGACCCACATATTCATGCTGGCATTCTGGCCGATATGACGAATGCTGATCATGCAGCACAGCTTGAGCAATTCGGCATTGAGCCATTCGACCTCGTTGTGGTTAATCTCTATCCATTCGCTGACACGGTTCGTTCCGGCGCCGAAGCGGATGCAATTATTGAGAAAATTGATATTGGCGGTCCATCGATGGTGCGCGGTGCCGCCAAGAACAGCGCCACAGTTGCTGTGATTACTGATCCAGCCGATTATGCATTAGTCGCTGAGCGTGTGGCCAACGGCCAGGGCTTCTCACTAGAAGAGCGCCGTTGGCTCGCCGGCAAGGCCTTCGCTCACACGGCCGCCTATGATGCAACTATTCGTGAATGGACTGCTGAGCATTGGACGAAGCCAGCAAGTCTTACTACGACTGAAGCAACAGACACTCCAGATCTAACGCTGTTCCCAGATTCCTTAACGCGTACATGGGATCGTGCACGTGTACTGCGCTATGGTGAAAATCCTCATCAGCAGGCAGCGCTCTATGTGGATCCATTGCATACACAAAGCTTTGCCCATGCCGAGCTGCTGGGCGGCAAACCAATGAGCTACAACAACTATGTTGATGCTGATGCAGCATGGCGTGCTGTATGGGATATGACTGGTCATATTGCTGTGGCCGTGGTCAAACACAATAATCCATGCGGTCTGGCCATTGGTGCCACGGTTGCAGAAGCACATCGTAAAGCACACGCTTGCGATCCAATGAGTGCTTATGGCGGTGTTATTGCTGCTAACTCCACGGTGACCTATGAAATGGCCGAACAGGTTCGTCCTATTTTCACTGAGGTTATTGTGGCTCCTGATTACGAGCCTGATGCATTGAAGCTGCTGCAAGATAAGAAAAAGAATCTGCGCATTCTCAAAGTTGCAGCTCCAGAACATGCCGTGCAGCAGTTCCGCCAGATTGATGGTGGTTTGCTTGTGCAGTCGATGGATCGGATTGATGCTCCAGGTGACAACCCACAAACATGGTCCCTGGTTTCTGGCGAAGCCGCTGATGCAGCAACATTGGCTGATCTTGAATTCGCATGGCGTGCTATTCGCTGTGTGAAGTCGAACGCCATTCTGATTGCCCATGATGGTGCGACTGTTGGTATTGGCATGGGCCAGGTTAATCGCGTGGATTCCGCGCATCTTGCAGTAGATCGCGCAAATACGCTCGATAACAACCGCAACCGAACCCAAGGTGCTGTGGCAGCATCTGATGCATTCTTCCCATTTGCCGATGGTGCACAGATTCTGATTGATGCCGGAGTCAAGGCCATTGTGCAGCCTGGTGGATCAATTCGCGATGAAGAAGTGTTCGAGGCAGCTCGCGCAGCAGGCATCACAATGTATGTCACAGGAACGCGTCACTTCTTCCACTGAGTTCTCCAACGAACGCTTGTTTCAATTAACGCTAGATCAGCAAACATAGGTCAACAAACGCTAGGTCGTGCCCTGTGTATGGTGGAACTAGCAAGATGCATAAGGCTCAGCAGAGCAATAGCTTCTGCTGAGCCTTATGTGTTATAACAAATCAAGTAAGTAGTGAACTGACTATACAAGGAGCATCCTGTATGACGCATCCATTTGTGTCCGAATCTCGTGAAGGTAAGCCTTGGTTCGAGTGGACGGTTGCTGTCATCGTGGTGCTTGCAGCAGTTATTGCCTGGTTAGGACACACAATGGCCGCCACCACCATAATGGCAGTGACGGCCATTGCAACGGGCGTGATCCGCATTGTTATGCGTGATAAAAGCCCTTGGCGCATTCGTACCGTTGCTTTTGATGCCACGCTTGGCATCGGCTTCGGTATTGTGCTTGTTGTGTTAGAGCTCAGTACTCATTTACTTGTTTTCTGAGTTCTGTGGATCCTGCATCGAAGCAGCGAATCCATCAGGAGCAGCAAGATCTGCTTCCTGCTCACGCAGCGTAACGTCGCCTTCCACAGGAGCAGCTGGATCCATGATCTGCTCGTCCTGCTGCATCTGATCATCAATCTGTGCTTCCTGAGCAGCAATGTTCTGCGAGTTGTTAATCACCTGAGCGATGATAATGGCCAGAGCCACAAGAGCTGCAGCGAGAATTGCGCAAACCCAGAAGACCCAGAGCTGAGTCAGAGGTTCCTTGGTCAGACCCTTACCGTGAGCGAAGATAGCAATACCGGTTGCACGTGCTGGGTTAATCGAAGCACCCGTAATCACATACGAGAACGTTGTTGCAGCTGCATAAGCCACACCCATTGCAATGCTGTGCATACGCGTTGGAGCGCCGTTCGAACGCAGCGTTGCCATTGCAGTTGCCACAACAATAATCGAAGCAATCAGCTCAACAGCAATAGCGAGCGTGATGTTGAAGCTGATACCAAGCTGGCTCAGCTGAGTTGCCATTGCAGAACCCTCGCCATAACCGTTAATGATCATCGAGTACCACTGCGTTGCCTGCACCGACTGGGACGTAGGAACAACAGCAGCGAACAGACCACCAGCAGCAATTGCGCCAATAACCTGAGCCACGATGTACAGAATGCCATCGAGCACACGAGTCTTATTGGTCAGCATTGCAGCAACGGTAATTGCTGGGTTAAATTGACCGCCAGAAATCTTCGAGAAGATAAACGTCATTGCGGCGTACACCACACCCGTGCCAAGAGCCACGAATGCCATATCGGTGCCGTAGAAAGCCGTACCGAAGGAAAGCATCATGTAAATGGCGAAGCAAATCATGAAGCTACCTGCCAGTTCGGCAAGTACACGTGCCCACATACCGTGATGCAAGCCGTTCTTTTGGTCAGGACGCGTGACCTGCTCAACAACAATCTGCTGCTGAGGCATAGGTCCGTTAGTCATTGCAGTCATATCAATCCTTTATACTTAACATTTTGAAGTGAAAGATTCACTTCAGTCATCACCCTAGCGCGATGACTCATGCTGCACCATACTAGCCCGCAAACTTACGAATTGCTGGGAAGTTTCAGTACAGCTCTATTATTCACCGATGCCCCCGTTTCGTTGAACACCAACACAGGGGAGTGTCATGGCCACGTTGGGAGAACGATGCCACACGCTTATAGCCAGGCCAAAAAGGCCCATGCATCGCAAAATGAAGGCATTCGACTGCAGAAGGTCCTTGCTCAGGCAGGATTCGGTTCGCGTCGTAAGTGCGAAGAAATGATTCTTGATGGTCGAGTCGAAGTTGATGGTGAACTGTGCACCGAACTTGGTACTCGAGTTGATCCAAAGCGCCAGCAAGTGCGCGTTGATGGATCTCGTATTCGTATTAACACTCGTCATATTACGCTGGCTCTGAATAAGCCAAAGCGTGTGCTGTCCACGATGGACGATCCAAAGGGTCGTTACACGCTGCGTGACATCGTCGGCGATAAGTACGAGCGTATTTTCCACATGGGTCGTCTGGATTACGATTCGGAAGGCCTGATTCTGATGACGAACGATGGCGAACTGAGCCAGCACGTCATGCATCCTAAGTACGAAGTCGAGAAGACCTATGTTGCAACGCTGGATGGTCATCTGAGCGGCAATGTCTGCCGTCGACTCGTGCGCACGGGTGTGCAGCTTGATGATGGTTGGATCAAGCTTGATCAGTGCTCGATTATTGATGCGCATCACGATACGACGATTGTCAAGGTTGTGCTGCACTCGGGTAAGAACCGTATTGTGCGTCGTATTTTCGGTGCTATTGGCTTCCCAGTGCGTCGACTCGTTCGTACGCAGATTGGTCCTATTAAGCTGGGCGATCTGAAGTCTGGTTCGTACCGTGTGCTCTCGAGCACTGAGGTTCGCTCGCTGTCGAAGGCGGTGGGTCTGTGATTACCGTAGCTATTGATGGTCCTGCAGGCGTTGGCAAGTCGTCGACGTCAAAGGCTGTAGCCAAGTATTTCGGCTATGCCTATCTTGATACGGGCGCTATGTACCGTGCATGCGCATGGTGGTGCTTGCACAAGGGCATTGACCTTGATGCAGAAACGCTTGATGAGCGGTTCGTTACTGAAACGGTTGCCGAGTTCTTTACCGAAGGCCATTTCGATATTGCTGTGGATCCAGACGATCCACGCGTATTTGCCGATGGTGAGGATATTTCTGAAGCAATTCGTTCGTCTGAAGTTTCAACGCACGTCAGCAAGGTGTCGAACATTATTCCAGTTCGCCACATTCTGATTGCAGCACAGCGCGCTTATATTGCAGCTCAGGGTCCAGAAGAGTCGTTTAGCAATGGTCTAGGCATTGTGGCTGAAGGCCGCGATATTACGACCGTTGTGGCTCCAGACGCTGAAGTGCGTATTCTCTTGACTGCTCGTGAAGAAGTGCGCCAGGCCCGTCGTAACGGTCAGGCAAAGAGCGGCGTTGGTGCAGAGAACGTTGCTGCCCGCGACAAGATGGATTCGAAGGTTACGTCGTTCCTGACGGCTTCCGAAGGCGTGACGACTGTTGACAACTCCGATCTGACGTTCGAAGAAACACTTGATGTGCTGATCGGCTTGGTGGAGACTGCTGAAGAAGAGCAGGCTTACGAGCAGTACTCGGCAAACCTCGAAGGCTATGAGCTCGAAGAGGGCGATGAAGGCCTGATCGAAGGCACAAGCTTTGTTGACGATGAGCAGCAGGCTCAGGCTAAGGCCGTTGGTGTGATTGCTGTGGTCGGTCGTCCAAACGTTGGTAAGTCAACGCTGGTCAACCGTATTCTGGGTCGCCGTGCAGCAGTTGTTGAAGATACACCAGGCGTTACGCGCGATCGCGTGTCCTACGACGCTGAATGGGCTGGCACCGATTTCAAGCTCGTCGACACGGGTGGCTGGGAAGCTGATGTTGAGGGTATTGACTCGGCAATTGCTTCGCAGGCTCAGATTGCAGTCGACTTGGCTGATGCAGTTATTTTCGTTGTCGATGGCCAGGTTGGTCTGACTGACACGGACGAGCGTATTGTGCGTCTGCTGCGTTCCTCGGGTAAGCCAGTGACGGTTGCTGTTAACAAGGCTGATGATCAGAATGCTGAATATGCAGCTTCTGAATTCTGGAAGCTTGGTCTCGGTGAGCCTTATCCAATTTCGGCAATGCACGGTAGGGGCGTTGGTGATCTGCTTGATGCTGCTATTGACAGTCTCAAGAAGGCTGAGCGTACGAGTGGCTTCCTGACTCCATCGGGTCTGCGCCGCGTGGCTCTGGTTGGTCGTCCAAACGTTGGTAAGTCGAGTCTGCTGAACAAGCTGTCTCGTTCAGACCGTTCTGTGGTTTCCGATATTGCAGGTACGACGCGTGATCCTGTTGACGAAATCGTCGACATCGATGGCAAGGATTATCTGTTCATCGATACCGCAGGTATTAAGCGCCGCCAGCACAAGCTGTCTGGTGCTGAGTACTATTCGTCGCTGCGTACGCAGGCTGCTATTGAGCGTTCGGAACTTGCTTTGGTGCTGTTTGATGCTTCGCAGCCAATTTCCGATCAGGATCTCAAGGTTATGAGCACTGCTGTTGATGCGGGTCGTGCTATTGTGCTCGTTTTCAACAAGTGGGATCTGATGGACGACTTCGATCGCCAGCGCATGGAACGCTTGTGGAAGACCGAGTTCGAGCGTGTGACGTGGGCACAGCGCGTCAACCTGTCGGCTAAGACTGGCTGGCACACGAACCGTCTGTCTCGTGCAATGACTCAGGCTCTGGAATCTTGGGACAAGCGTATTCCAACGGGTAAGCTCAACTCCTTCTTGGGTCGCATCCAGGCCGCTCATCCACATCCTCTGCGCGGTGGTAAGCAGCCTCGTATTCTGTTCGCAACGCAGGCTTCGACGCGTCCACCTCGTTTTGTGGTGTTCGCAACCGGATTCATTGAGCACGGTTATCGTCGATTCCTCGAGCGTCAGTTGCGTGAGGAATTCGGATTTGAGGGCACTCCAATTCAGATTTCCGTCAATATTCGCGAGAAGAAAAAACGTAAGTAAGTTGTATTTCAGATGAATTTCTGACTAATTCGACTGAACAATCAAACCGCACTTTTGCAAACGTTGCATAAGTGCGGTTTTTGTTGTGATAAATCGTTTAAGCAATGTACCCACGAACTCCAAATTAAACAGAAGCGCTTCAGTCAAGTGCAGCATCATGGAGCTGTAGCAGCATACGCTGGTTAGACGGAAATCATTGAAAAATCAACGGTTTTTACGCGAGATAGCAACGAAAACTGCGAATGAAATAGTTGCAGAAAATGACGACGCAACAGTGAGTGAATGCCGTTCTTGAATGCGGCAAAGCCGTACATTGCATACGGTAACGTGGAGCAATATAGCAGCATCTCTCTACGTACAAAATCAACACATTGACGTCAATTGCGGTGCTGAACAACGTTTCTTCACAAAGAATTTGCAAGCGTTTTCACACCCTTAATTTGGCAATTCCAAGGAAAAACGAGTAGGGTACTACTTTTGTTGCGGGAATATACAGCAGAAAGTCTGGACGAACAGAATTTCCCACGACGCTAAATTTTGATGTATGAAAGGGTCGACATGGCGGAGCTTTTCGAGCAATCGGCACAGAAGATGCGCGAGCAGGGTCTCAGCGAAGTTGCCATTGCACAGTTCGAGCGTCTCTACCACGAATGGCAAGAGAACGATGCTACGAGCTGGATTCGTGAAGAAGACGTTGAGCGCCTTGATAACGTACCAAGCTTCCATGATGTTTACGAAACCATCGATCACGATCAAGCTGTGAAGGCATTTGCTAAGACTGCGTTCCTGAAGTTGAACGGTGGCCTTGGCACTTCTATGGGTTTGGATTGCGCAAAGTCGCTGCTGCCTGTGCGTCGTCACAAGGCACGCCAGATGCGCTTTATTGATATTATTCTTGGCCAGGTTATGGTGGCACGTAGGCGCTTGGGCGTGGAACTGCCACTGACACTGATGAATTCGTTCCGTACCTCCGCAGATACGATGAAGGTACTGGCACATACGCCTAAGTTCACGCAGCACGGTATTCCTGTTGAGATTATTCAGCACCGTGAGCCAAAGATTGAGATTGCTACGGGCCTGCCGGTTTCGTATCCTCAGAATCCAGAGCTCGAGTGGTGCCCGCCAGGACACGGCGATCTGTTCTCGACGATTTGGGAATCGGGTCTGCTTGATGAGCTCGATGCTCGTGGCTTTAAGTATCTGTTTATTTCGAATTCCGATAATCTTGGTGCTCGTCCTTCTCAGACGCTGGCTCAGCATTTTGAGAACACGGGCGCTCCAATGATGATCGAGGTTGCACGTCGTACGCATGCAGATCGTAAGGGCGGTCACTTGGTGTTCAACAAGGTGACGCATCGTCTTGAACTGCGTGAGATGTCTCAGGTGCATCCTGATGATCGTTACGATGCAATGAATATTAAGAAGCATCCATACTTCAACACGAATAACATTTGGGTACGCATCGATGCACTGCGCGATATGCTCGCCAAGTATAACGGTGTGCTGCCGCTGCCTGTTATTCGTAACAAGAAGACCGTGGATCCAACGAATCCAGACTCGACGCCAGTCATGCAGCTCGAGACGGCGATGGGTGCTGCAGTGTCACTGTTCGAGGGAGCAACATGCGTACTCGTTGATCGTATGCGCTTCCTGCCAGTGAAGACGACCGACGATTTGTTTATTATGCGTTCGGATCGTTTCCACCTGACGGATCTCTACGAGATGGAAGATGGCAACTACATCTTCCCGAACGTGTCACTCGATCCACGCTATTACAAGAACATTCACGATTTCGATGAACGTTTCCCATATTCGATTCCTTCAGTTGCTGCAGCTAACTCAGTGACTATTGAAGGTGATTGGACATTCGGTCGCGATGTGAGCTTCTATGGAGACGCCAAGCTGACGGATAATGGCAAGCCGAGCTACGTTCCAAATGGTGAATATGTTGGCCCACAAGGCATCGAACCAGACGAATGGCTCTAAATATTCATTGTGAGTTTTGTCACGTTTCATCGTGAATCGCGAAATTCTCTGAAATTGAAACATGGCAGCGCAAAACGCACTATGATAGATAAGCAGTTACGTGCATCAACGCACAGTTGTTTAGAACAATAACGATACGGTAGGACTTAATGGCAGAAGGAAGTAACGGAAGGCGCCGCTTCTCCGATAAGTGGGGCAAACACGAACTTGATGTGCTGGCAGTATTGTCTTCCGCGTTCCCACAATGGCTCACTTCACGCCAGATTGCGCAACGCGTTAAGGCGTATGCCGATTCTTATGGCGAACTCGCAGATCAGGCAGCAAAGGCTGCTTTTGCTAAGCAATTCCAACGTGACCGCGCCAAGCTCGCGGCTATGGGTATTGCAATCGAATCTCGACAGCCTGAGTACTCGTCGAAGTCCGAAGGTCAGGACTTCGCTTCGTACCGTCTGCAACTCGGTAGCGAGCCACGTATTCGCCTGCAGTTCCAGCCAGAAGATCTTCCTGTTCTCGCTGCAGCCAATTATTTGGCACGTTCCGTTTCGATTTCTTCTATGGAAGACGAGCCAGAGCCACAGCATGTGTCGCGTACGGCTCCTCGCGTTCCACAGACTCCAGTTCCAGGCCTCGGCCTCGACTCGATCGCTCCTGGTTTGGGTACGCAGCCTATTCCAGAGGCTCTGGTCAAGGAGATTGATTCCCGTCGTTTCGCCGCAAAGGTTATGGTCGACGGTGAATTGCTGAACGTTGCATACTCGGACTCCGATGATTTGGCCATGTTCTTGCTCGAACATCCAAATACGCACATTGTGAGCCCACAAGAGGCTGTTGACGCATATAACCGTCGTCTGCGTGCTGCAAGCAATATTGTGCTTGCTGATGAGACGAAGGGTAATTCGAGCGCAACAGTGTTTGCTAAGGCTGTTACCGATGATGATGACATCGATGACGATACGCCAAAGACGCATCAGAAGAAGAACTCGTTCCAGACAGGTAGCGAAGTTGATCGCCGTCTGCGCCTGATGCTGTTCCTTTCAGCTCACCTTGGCGAAGAATATTCGCTCGATGAGCTGGCTGTTCGCTTTATTGGTAAGCCACGTTCGGAAGATGATCTGCGTAAGTCCGTGAACACAATTCACAAGGACATTAATACGTTGACAACTGTCTCTGACGATGGCGAGATGGCAGGCTCCCAGTTCTTCGATATTGACTGGTCGCTGCTTGATGCTGAAGGTATTGTGTCGGCAACGAACTCGCTGGGTTTGGAGCGCCTTGCTGGTGTTTCGCCTCAGTATATGAGTATGTTGACGGCTTCGGTGCACTATTTGGCACACTCGAGGCTTCTGCCTGCTGAGCAGCGTGCTCAGGCTGCATCGCTCAACGAGCGTATGCGTCATTACGTTAAGCCAGGTGACACGCCATGGCTGAGCCTGACGAGCTACGAAGCAGAGCCACTGAGCTTCTCGGTAGTAAAGTCGGCAATTGACAACCACGCACTGCTGGACGTTGAGTTCCGCGATGGTGCTGGTTCGCTCGTGCACACGCTTGTTGCTCCAGCAAAGATCTTCGTTGACGAGGGCGTTTACTACGCAGCACTGTGGTCTGATATTGAAGACGTTGCTCCAAAGAACGTCAAGAATCTGGTTCACAAGGTCAATGGTGTGAACAAGGTCACTGGTGAACCACGCGTGTGGCGCGTACTGCGACTGGCTCGTATTGAACATGCTCGTATTGTTGAGCCAACGTCTGAACCTCAGATTCCAGATGTTTCGGTCAGCGAGCTGCGTCGTTGGGCTGTTGATAACGGCACGTCTGCTGTGTTCATTACTGATCAGCCTCATCTGGAGTTCATTAAGTCGCTGCCAGACGCTGATGTAGAACCATGCGGTGAAGGCGAAAAGGTCCATCTGACTGTTCAGTCGGATTCTTGGTTCGTTGCATTCTGCATTTCTCATGCTCGTCATATTCTGGCCGTAGCACCTGAGACGCTGCGTTCTATGATCGTGGCCCGTGCAACGCGTGAACTGACCGTGTCTGAGGAGTCCCAGAACAAGAACTGACAGTAGCGTTCTGATAATCGCGTATTGTCACTTGTTCCAAGCTCAAGGAGATGTTATGCCCTGGTGGATTTGGCTCGTACTTGCAGCATTCTGGCTTGCAATGCTCGTAATTGGCTGCATTTATGCAATCCGCAAGGCAATCCATGCAGCACGTTTGGCATCGGCGTTAGGTAATCAAGTTGCCAAACGTGCAGCAGTACTCCAAGATCATGACGATACTGAAGAGGCTACTGAGCCAGCTATTTTCACCCAGCCATTGCAGGTAGCATCTGATAGGTACGCGCAGGCACATGCAGAAGTGCTGCGTCGCAAGCACAACAAGCACATGCGTCACGTCGAAACGTGGCAGCAGTGGGAAGAATTTAATAACTGAAACTTGAGGTTCTCTACGAATCTTAAGCCCCCGATGGAATGCGTAAGAACTCATGACTCGACATCGTCGACACAAAGTATCGCAAACTTCTGAAGAACCAATTGAAGAAAGCCCGGCAGAGCGTTACCAGCGTTTCCAAAAAGTGAAGCAGCAGCGCCGATCTGTGGCCTACGAGTTTGCTCAGACTATGCCGTTTGAACTTGATGAGTTCCAAACGCAAGCTAATGAAGCGCTGGAGCAGGGCAAGAATGTGCTTGTTGCAGCTCCTACTGGCGCAGGTAAAACTGTTGTTGCTGATTTTGCTGTTTATTTGGCACAGCAACGCAATGTTAAAACGTTCTATACAACGCCAATTAAGGCATTGAGTAATCAGAAATATCATGATCTCGTTGCTATTTATGGCGCTGATAAGGTCGGTTTATTAACTGGCGATACGTCAATCAATTCTGAAGCCGACATTGTTGTTATGACAACCGAAGTGTTGCGTAACATGCTGTACGAACACTCATCAACGTTGGAAGCACTGCAGTTTGTGGTGCTTGATGAGGTGCACTTCCTTGCCGACAAGTTCCGTGGACCTGTTTGGGAAGAAGTTATTATTCACTTGCCAAAGAGCGTGAAGATTGTTGGCCTTTCGGCAACAGTTTCTAACGTTGAGGACTTTGCTAAGTGGATTGAGTCGGTTCGTGGCGAGACGAAGCTTGTTGTTTCTGAGCATCGCCCTGTGCCACTTGAACAGCACGTTATTATTCAGAAAGATCCAAAGACTGAGCCAGAACTGTTTGATCTGTATCGTTTTAACGATAAGGGTCAGCAGACGACGAAGATTAATGGCCGTTTAGTTGCTCGTATTGATGAGTTCGATAGGCGTGCTGAGCGTCGCGCTGCAAGTGGGCGTCCTTACCATCGTAAGAAGGGCTATCGCTTAGATAAGCATGGACACCGTCCACGTGCCGATCGTTATGTGCCAAAGCGTTGGGCAGTCGTTGATGAATTAAACTTCCTTGATTTGCTGCCTGCTATTTACTTTATTTTCTCGCGTAATGGTTGCGATGAAGCTGTTGAGCACTGCTTAAGTGCGGGCCTGCAACTGACGACTGATGACGAAGCTCGTCGTATTCGCGAGATTGTTGACGATATGATAGTTGGCCAGCTTACGCATGATGATTTGAAGACGCTGCATTTTGCAAGGTTCCGTTATGCGCTTGAGCAGGGCTTTGCACCACACCATGCCGGTATGGTCGCACTGTTCCGCCAGATTGTTGAGCGCCTGTTCGAAGAAGGCTTGGTCAAGGTTGTGTTTGCAACCGAGACACTGGCTTTGGGTATTAATATGCCAGCTCGCTCCGTGGTACTCGAAAAGCTGGAAAAGTATGATGGCACGGGCATTGTTGGTCTGACTCCTGGTGAGTATACGCAGCTGACTGGTCGTGCTGGTCGTCGAGGCATCGATACGATCGGCCATGCCGTGGTCGTTGATTATCGCGGCTTTAAGCCAGAAGTTGCTGCAGCACTGTCGAGTAAGCGTGTGTACCCACTACACTCGAGCTTCAAGCCAACCTTCAATATGGCAGTCAATCTGCTGAACTCCAGTGATTACGAGATGGCTCGTACGACGCTGGATCACTCGTTTGCTCAGTGGGAAGCCAATGAGTCATCGTGGCGCTTGGAAGCTGATATGCAGCGCATTGAGAATTCATTGCGCGGCTATGAGAAGGCTTTTAAGTGTGAGCATGGCGATATTGCTGATCTGATGCGCATTCGTATGCAGTTGTCGGATCTGCAGAAGCATGAACGTAAGAACCTGAAGCATAGGGAGTTCGAAGATAACGCTGCACGTAGCCGCGCTTATCGTCAGCTCGATGCTCGTATTGCAAAGTTGAAGCAGCAAGAAGCTGAGCATCCTGCACATGAATGCCCTGATTTCGATCAGCATATGCGTTGGGGTCATCGTTGGGCTCGTGAAATGCGTGAACTTGAGCGCATTAAGGATCGCTATGAGTCACGTACAGGTTCGGTGGCTCGTCAGTTTGATCGCATTTGCTCGGTGTTGACGAAGCTTAACTATTTGGAGCAGACCGAGACGAAGGGCCAGCGCGATTATGTGTTGACTGAGCGCGGTCAGCTGCTGCGTCGTATTTATAGTGAACGTGACTTGCTGCTTGCTGAAGCAATTGAGCAGCATGTGTTTGATGAGTTGAAGCCTGCTGAATTGGCGGGTGTGCTCTCGTCAATCGTGTACGAAGCACGTCGTGGCGCTGGCGGTGAGCCTCGCTATTATCCAGGTGGCCCTTATGGCCGTGTGTCGGAAGCCGTTACCGATTTGAAGTTGCTTGATACTCGTCTGAACATGATGTGCGAAGATGAGAATGTGAAGTCAGATCTGCCAATGCTGGACTTTGGTATTTCTGATGTGATCTACGAGTGGGCTTCTGGTAAGTCGCTGGCTGAAGTATTGCACAATAGCGAATTAACCGGTGGTGACTTCGTACGAACCGCTAAACGTTTAGCTGATGTTTTGCAGCAAATTGCAGTGGCTCAAAGCTATATGCCAGAAGATGAGCAACATATTGCTGATGTGGCTCATGAAGCATACGACTTTGTGAACCGCGGTATTGTTGCCTATTCGGGTGTTGACTGACAGCACGGAATAGCATTTGTTGAATTTTGACAGATAAGTGCCTAACAACAGAAATAAAAATGTTCTGAAGTACAAAAGCGGGAATATATAAGACGTCCCAACTGTTTTGTACGTTAGGTAAGCAAGTTTAATCATGAGGAGGAAGCAATGGCAGAGCGCAGCCTGCGTGGAATGAGCATCGGTGCCAAATCTTTGGAAAGCGATGATAACGTTGAGTTTGCAGCTCGTCAGGAAGTGGCCTACGTTTGCGAAAAGGGTCACCGTACAATCCTGCCGTTTGCTGAGGGCGTTGATCTCCCTGCAGAGTGGGAGTGCCGCTGCGGTTCGGTAGCGCATCGTGAGAACGCCGATGATAAAGATGCAAACGAAATTGCAAAGCCAACTCGTTCGCACTGGGATATGTTGCTCGAGCGTCGAAGCATGGAAGAGCTTGACGCAGTGTTGAAGAAGCGTCTGAAGATGCATCACGAGGGTTGGTTCCCAGATTACGAGTGATTTTTCGCTTATAGACTCCTTGAATGCAGCAACTGCTCAAGGAGTCTTATTCTATGTACAAAAAAGAAATTAAAGGGGAGTGCTACCCATGGCAGAGCATCCAATGCGCGTTGTCTTGATGGATCTTGATGGTACGTTAACGAAGTCTGATGCTGGAATTATTGGTTGTGTAGTTAAGGCGTTTAAGGCAGTTGGCTGCCCAGTACCTGATGATGAAGAGCTGCAGCGTTTTATTGGTCCTGCAATTAGCGAGTCGATGAAGCGTAACGGAATTCCTGCAGATAAGCTTGATGAAGCTGTTCGCATTTATCGTCACTACTACAGTGAAGAACCAACGTTCGATGATCCTAACGATCCAGGTCATCTGGTTCCTGGCAACCTGTACAACACGGTGTACCCAGGAATTAAGGAGCAGCTTGAGAAGATGCGCGCTGACGGTTACACCGTCGTCGTCGCAACCTGCAAGCCTGAATATCAGGCAAAGCCAATTTGCGAGCACTTCGGTTTGACCGATCTGGTTGACGAAGTCTACGGCGCAAGCCGCGATAACTCGCGTATTGATAAGGATCAGGTTATCCGCTACGCATTCGAGTCGCTTGGCTGGGATGCTGCAAAGGGTGACCGTGCTCTTATGGTCGGCGATCGTTGGACCGACGCCGATGGTGCAAAGGCATGCGATATCGATTGCTTGGGCTGCGGCTGGGGTTATGCGGAACCAGGTGAGCTCAAGGAGCACGGTGTGTATCGCATTATCGAAACCACCGATGAGCTTTCGGATGCCGTCAACGAATACTTCAACGACGAGCAGCACTGATCTGCGGTCAGATATATCGGAGGAGGCATGATCTCGGGATAAATATATTCCCGTGGTAAATGAGGTTTCGGGGTAAATACTTTCCTAGAGTATGCGTGCTTCAGTACCTTGAGTAGTTATTCCTTAAGGGCGACTGTTGTTCCTCAAAAATGATGTAAGCCAGTACGGATTCTCGAATTATTTCGTGTTAATCCGTACTGGCTTTTTGTATATGCATTTCATGAGATCTATACTTCGTGCGATCTATGTTCATCCATTAAGATTTGTGCCAGTCATAGTAGCGGTACATGGATCTTCAGTGTTATCTTCGAGTCAGATCGCAACTCGCGATACTGCTTTTATTGTATGAGACAAGGAATCGAAGAATGCACTTACATTTATCCCATTCGCTTGTCTATCTTTTTGATGATTTCGAAGAACTCAGCCAGCGATGTACTCTGATAGACATTTTGGAATGCTTTAGAAATAAGGTGCCACCAGCGGAACTTAGGAAATACGAAGCGCTACAGCACACCCAAGCTAAACAGCTTTGGCTGCTCTCTCGTGTGTTATTACTATATGGGCTTTACGATAATAAAGGGAAATTATGTATTCCCGAGATAGCATATAATGCTCACAATAAACCGTATTTTAAACACTGCACCGAGTTTCATTTTAATATCAGTTATTGCAGCCAAGCAGTTGCATGTGCCTTTTCTAACTATGCAATTGGCATCGATGTTCATGAAGTTAGCGAAGCAAATGTTGATCTATCGCAAGCACTGAGCTCAGCAGAGCTGCGGTATGTAGAGAGTGCTGAGCATAAAGAGGATGCTTTAACACGTATTTGGGTATGCAAAGAGGCCTTCGTTAAGGCGTTAGGAGAAGGCGTTACATCCAGTACAAATAAATACAATCTCATTGATCACGGTGTTATTAAGCAGCAAAGTAGCGGATTCCACATAACGGAATATCACACCATCGATTCCCCATATTATCTTGCAGTTTGTGCTCGTGATCAAACGTATGTACGGTGGGTCTCTGCCCAGGACTTGGCGCATTTCCTAGAAATGCTGTCGCAGTATTGATGAGTGCTTAGCAGTGATACTCTTCAGTATAAATGCGTACATTAGTCGAAAAATATACGCATCTAATACGTAAATAAATGTATATAAATAGTAAAAAGAAGAAGCCGATTCTTTTCGTAAGTACCTAGAAGAATGCTGTATATAGATTGTCAAGTAGATGGACGAGGGGAGTACTAATACTAGGGCGGAATTCTGATAGTATCTAGCGCCATGAATAGGGAAGTCCTCGCGAACAACCTCTGAAAAGAAGCCTTAGCATTGGATGAGCTAAACCTCTTGTATACTCTGTTTTTCACACCGACATTCAAAATGGATCCTATATATATATCTTGAAATACTGTGCGATTATCCGACCTGCCGATTGTTGCCTTGATAAAGTTAAAAACAATAAATCTGACATAACGATTACCTATGAATAAGTAAATGAGGGTAGTGGCATTCAAGCTCCAAAAAGATGCATTTACACCAGGTATGTCAGCGAGATTATTGTTCAGGATCAGTCATTGAAACGATGCTATGAAAAATGCCTAAGCAAAAGACGTAAGAAATTAGACAAGCATCTGGAGGTAGAACTCTACAGGTACAGCACTGAAAGCTCAAAAAAGCTAAAGATCTGTAATTCTGATTGGTCGCTTGAATATTCAGTAGATTAAAGCATCGAGTAAATGGATCTTAAGATTAAAGCTTTGAGTATGTGGATCTTATATTGATGCGCAAAGTTCCATACGTGCATTACTGTGAAGCTGCATTGAAATCTGTATAACAGAAATGTCTCTGCATCAACGATTATGTTGAATACCGATAAGTTCGTCAGAAACGATTCTAAGAAACGAAGCCATAAATATAGGTATAAGAGTACCTAGAAAGTACCCTTATAAAGATATATATAAATATCCGATAATGTACGTTATGTCAGATTAGTAATTATTGGATCCGGATAAAGCGTGATTTGTACTCCCCATGATCCATCCATATGTACTATATTCATTCCGCCGGTTCCTGTGGATTCAATGCTTAGATACAAATATTGCTCGGATACTTATTCATATATTGCTACAGATTTGATATGACAACCATGTTGTTGTCTTTGCATAATTCTGTTGAGACACATTGCTCATGCTGCTGCATACTGCGCCAGGTTTATTCTGTGCTAGGTTTTATTCTTGCTCGATATCTTGCATCGTTGAGATTCATCATTGCTGATGGAATTCCTCAATTCGTATTTCTGCTATGAAATATCTGGCTCAATGCATATCAGGTAGTTTTTCCGATTTCTTCAAAAGTTCGTCAGAAACGATTCTAAGAAACGTCGTTTTAGACCTATAATTATACGTCTATCTTAAGGTTATTTCTCTCAATCGTTTCTGACGAACTGCAAAAATAAGCTCTAAAACCGTAAATACCAGGTGTCGTTTCAGCTCTACATAACTATTGTTTTGAACCATGCATAATGTTATGTCAGATATACATCATGAGTTTGGCGACGGGCACTTACGGATATAAAAAAGGCACACAGTTAAACTGCATGCCTTAGTTATGATGTACTCTATTTTTCTCTTATATGCTCAGTCAGCAAAGAGCGAAGGTAACCGTCGCCTTCAGATCATAGGCGAGTCTTCAAATAGCTACTACCCTGCTGTTGTTATCGAGCGGATCATTATGAATTAGAGCCAATGATGGTGATGGTGATGAATATGGAAATGGAAATGATGATGACCGCCAGAATATGAATAGGAGCTACTTCCTGATCCTGATGTAGTTGGAGCCCCACTAGTTCCGCTTGGCGCTGGTGCTTGTGCCTGTGCTTTTTGCTGATCTTCGTAGACCTGCATGCTATCTTCGACAAGCTTCATGCGTACGCTGATTTCCTCAATAGTTTTATCTGTAGCATCCTCATCCTTATAGGCGGAAGGCTGATCTGCTTGCTTCAGATATTCTTGAAGATCCTGACGAGTTTGTTCCTCGGTCACTTTGCCATTCGATTGGTCGAGTAAGCTTTGTGCTTCTCTAATCTTAGCCTGCACTTGATTATGCATATCTTCGACGAACTTTGCATCGCGTGATTTAATAACCTTATTTGCGCTATCATTAAGATTTTGAGTCTGTTGTTTTATTCGGTCTGCTTGCTTACGTAACTGACTCTCTTGATTTTTGAGTTGTTTCGTTGAGGAGGCATTACACTCTATTATTTTTTCGTCAGAAACAGAGCTAGTACTTATCTTGTTGAAACTATCTATCAGCTTAGGATCTTGAACTTGATCTTTGTCTGTTTCAGATGCTTGAGTAACTTGATCTGAACTCAACGCGTCGTCAAAAGCGGACTGTTGCTGTTGTACGAGTTCTCGTGCTTCATTGCAGGATGTCCGAGCTTGAGAAAAGCGAGAGTGTATGAGTACGCATACTATTATCGCGATAATAGCCACAATAAAAAATAGGCGACTATGTTTTTTCTTTTCTGACTGTTCGTCAGACATCAGTTATCTCTTCTCTCTATCGTGTTCACGTGAATGGCTATGAACAGCTACCACCATACAAACGATTGTTGACTGCATATTATTGAGAGAAAGATTTGTATTTCGTCTTTAGACTTGCATTTCATTAACTAGCATTTATTAGTTCAAGCTATTTTCTGCAGCTTGTATCGCATGCTGCAAATTCTGAACTGTTGCACGAGCTGCTTCAATATTGCGAGTGGCATCAGCTTGCAATGCATCTTGAATAGCTTTGTTGAGTTGCGCAATCGCAGCGCTGTTCACCTGGTTATCCTGAGCTGAGGCAGCAAGATCTTTTGCTTGGCTGAGGAGATCATTGACCTGGGCCTTCAGATCATCAAGCGTTTTCTGTTCTTTGGATTTCAGTATTTTGCCAGCTTGTTCAGTGATGCGCTTGGCTTGCTGCTCATACCATTGTGCTGCAGTGTTGTAGCGAGCAGCAATTTCTAGCAATTCTGCTGTTGAAGTCGCATAGCAGGTACCTTCTGCTTGCGGTGCTGTTTCTGATTTAATGCGCATAAAGTCATCAATAACTGCGGGATCACTGACATCAAGTTTTGTATTTCGGTTTGCCTCGCTGACTTTTTTCGATGAATTAATATTCCAATAGTTATCGATCTGAGTTTCGCGATTTTGTACAGCCTGCACACATGATTGCTGTGCTTGTTCAAGCATTTCAACTTGATGATCATGAACGAGTAATGTTGCAACAACAGCGCAAACAAGTGCAACGATTACAACACAACTGATTATGATCCGTGTTGATCTCGCTTGTTGTAAGAACCGCTTCATGTCGCGCTCCCCTCGTTCATGTGCGCGACTGAGAATTTCCCGAACATCGGTACAGAAAATAACAGGTGCGCCAATGCACTCTTATATCCTGTTTATCATGAATGCACTGGCGCACCTAAATTAACGTCAGTTTTTAAGACAAATCGTGTTATCGACTGTTCAAGGATTTGACTTATACCACTGGCCTGAGGCACTAATTCGTAACACTGATTTGAAAGACTCGCAGACCAACGTTACTTCGTAGCGTTTTACTGATGATAGCCATCGAAGAAGTGACGCAGCTTGCCAACAGCGTTGCTCAGTACTTCAACTCGAGGCAAGTAGACCACACGGAAGTGATCTGGCTCGTGCCAGTTGAAACCGGTACCTTGCACAACGAGTACCTTCTCATCACGCAGCAGATCCAACGCGAACTGTACATCATCAGTAATGTTGAAGCGCTTTGTATCAATCTTCGGGAAGATATAGAACGCAGCCTTTGGCTTGACTGCAGTAATACCAGGGATTGAGTTCAATGCTTCGTAAATGAATTCACGCTGTTCATAAATACGACCGCCAGGCACAATATAATCATTCACACTCTGATGGCCGCCCAATGCTGTCTGCACAATCGACTGTGCTGGCACGTTCGAGCAGATACGCATATTCGTCAACATGTTGAGACCTTCAATATAGTCTCGGCCTATGCGCTTGTTACCACTCAGAATCATCCAACCAATGCGGTAGCCAGCAATCATATGCGACTTCGACAGGCCAGAGAAGGTCACACAGAACAGATCCGGAGCCATGGCTGCAATAGACGTGTGCTTCAGACCATCCATCACCAAGCGATCATAAATCTCATCGGAGAAGATCATGAGCTGGTGTTCGCGTGCCACATTCACAATCTGCTGCAGCACTTCTTCTGGATACAGCGCACCCGTTGGGTTATTTGGATTAATAATGACGATGGCCTTCGTCTTATCCGTAATCTTGGCACGCATATCATTAATATCTGGATACCAATCCGACTGCTCATCACAGGTGTAGTGCACGGCCTTACCGCCAGCCAGCGTCACACATGCGGTCCACAAAGGATAATCAGGACTTGGCACGAGCACTTCGTCACCGTTATCGAGCAAAGCAGACATACTCAAATTAATCAGCTCGGAAACACCATTGCCCGTATAAATACCGTCAATCGTGACGTTAGGCAGACCCTTAATCTGCGCATACTGCATAATTGCCTTACGTGCAGAGAACAGTCCCTTGGAATCCGAATAGCCTTCCGATTCGGTCAGCTGCTGCGACATATCGTACACTACTTCATCTGGTGTGCGGAATCCGAAAGGTGCTGGGTTACCGATGTTCAACTTCAGCACGTTTGTACCAGCAGCTTCCATGCGTGCAGCTTCCTGCACAACAGGACCGCGAACGTCATACAATACATGATCAAGCTTCTTTGATTTGTTAAACGTGCGCATCCTAGTCTCCTTGACTGTTGTGCTCGATGGTTGCTGCATATCGTACTGCTGTTGTGGTTCAGAATAAGTATTCTGTTCAGAGTTCAATTCTTGATCCAGTTCAGTTCCTTGTCCTATTGGTTCAATTTCTGGTTCAGTTTGGTTCAATTCTGTAGATTCATCGTTGAACTCAGTTGGTTCAATATCATTTTGAACTTCTGTTGAACCCTCTGAATCACCTCGAAGCCAGGTAGCATCAACGTGAAGCGTATCAGCAAGGAAGTTCATAATCTCTGTACGAGGGATACTCTTGCCACTGACATACTGGCTGATGTGACTCTTGCCTAGTTTAATTCCTGCTTGCTGTGCGTGATGCACGATATCAATTTGGCGCATATGTGCGTCGCTCATTGCTTGTAACAAGCGATTATGAAAAGCAGTCATCTTGAACTCACTTCAGTTGAGGAACCGTGTTGAACTCTGTACCGGACACTGTAGCACAGCACAAGTTCAATATTGAACTATTTTTAGTTCAAAGCGTGTTGGCTCGTTATATGAACGATCGTAATACATGAAGGGGCCACCCTACCCTATATTCCACAGAATTCATACAGTTTTAGACCCTTGTAATTTGCGGAGTCGCCATAGACATAGAGGTACTTGCACAGTAGCCATTGAACTTCTCTCTACCTGTGGGATGTGAGTTCAATTTAGTACGGAATGCGTACGTACCCTATAGTTCATAATTAGTATGGTAAGTAAACATATACGTAATACGAATAAGCACACATTCTGAACTAAACATCAGCACCCAATTAGATCGGTTCAAGAACGAAATAGGACACTATTTGAACTGAAGTTCAATTTAGATATAGTAGAGATAGTTCAATACAGTTCAAGATAAGATGCAGTTGAGAGAGTTCAATATAAGAGTGTGAATCTGAACAAGTTCAAAATATATGTGAGTTCAGAATATGTGGATGAGTATAGCGATCCAAGAATGGGAATGATGAATTTAAGATCATTCAGCAACACACAAAAGAATGAAGCACGTATAAGTTCAATAGTACAAAGAAGACGATGTGTGAATAGGTTCAAGAACATAAAGACTATGGAGCATGAAATAGTTCAAGATCACAGAAGAGTAGGAACAGAATAAGGGATGAGCTCCACTCCCCTCGTTCGTGATCGCCGATGCAAATTCGGTGCACTCTACTTGGTAGTGCATCAGATTTTGCTCGGTTGCGTAGAAACGATTCTAACGAACGAGGGGCGAAACGAAGTTTTGTTTTTTATAGCAGGTGGCCGTGGATCCACTGTGCAACACCATCTTCATTATTCGGTGCACAGATTTCATCTGCAATGCGAAGTACCTGAGGCACTGCATTCGCAACTGCAATACCTCGGCCAGAATCACGCATCATATTAATGTCAATCAAATCATCGCCGAAAGTAACCATGCGACTTTCTTTTAATGAGAAATGATTGGCGACAAGTTTGAGTGCATGCTCCTTGCTGGCATCACGATGAGTAATCATCAGCAGGATGCCTTCAGAAATATGTACATCCATATCATCTGGGATCATCGCCTGGAGTGGCTCCCACTGATCTGGCTTCGGGAAGATGATAATCTTCGCTGCTGTTCCCTGAGGAATATCAGTGAAGTCAGTGTATTGCCAATCTTGATCAGTCCAATACTTCGTCAGATCGAATGACGTGTATCGCACATCATTCATGACGATGCCTATTTCCAGATCAGGAAAAACATCAAGCATCTGCAAGCATAGCTTCGCTGCTTCATCGGATGGGAAGCCAATAAGTTTCGCAGTATCTGGTAATGCATCTGCCTGCTGATTCAACATATCGGTTGTGGAATGAGCAGGATCGAAATCGATAAGTGCGCCATTGAGGTACACACATGCATCAGGCTGAAGTCGTTCAACAAATCGCATAGCAGTTGAGACCGGACGAGCAGTTGCGATAGCGAATGGAATATGTTGACGATGCAACTCATTTATTACGAGCTCACTCATCAGTGATAAATCACGCTGCTCAAACGTAGCGGCATCGTGTAATAGCGTTCCATCCAAATCAGCGACAACCATTTGCGTTGGGTCAAGCACATGCTGATGCATTCTGGAAAATCTCCCTTTTTCCTATATCTCGCATCAAATTGTACAACGCCTACTGAAGTTATTCGAGATGAAATAAAACACAATAAAAAAATCCCGCAGAAATTATCTGCGGGATTTACGAATTGTGCAAGTGTCAGCCGAGGTTGAACTTGATGAACAGGCCAAGCGTAATAATAATGGCAGCCCAGATCAGTGCAATAATCACTGTCCAGCGGTTCAAATTCTTTTCAGCTACACCAGACGAACCTGCGTTCTGCGTCAAGCCGCCACCGAACATGTCGGAAAGGCCGCCGCCCTTACCCTTATGCATAAGGATCAGTAAGGTGAGCAGCAAGCTCAAGACTACGAGCAGAATCTGCAAAACGAGTTTGACGACAGCAAGTGTGCCCACTTGGAACCTCCAGTGTTGTGTGTTTCTGCCTTTACCATAGCGCATAATCAAGAATTCCGCTGCACTGTCTTGTAAAAAGCATGTGCAAATTGCACAATTTTTGCTTTATTTTCATCATGCAAGTGTCTTGTGCTCATGTGCTAGAGCATGGTCAGACAATAAAATGCCTCGTATTACTTCTTATCAGCGCGATGTTGCGTTGAGCGTTTGCATGCAAATCGTCGTGAGTTCATCAACATCAAGGGCTGCGCCACCAATTAAGAAGCCATCAACATCTGGCTCCCCAATCAGCTCAACAGCATTCTTCGACGTAACCGAACCACCATAGAGCACGCGCATCGTATTCGCGACCTTGTCACCAAATCGTTGACGAATGCTCTCGCGAATAGCATGTGCTGCATCTTGTGCTGATTGTGGCGTGGCCACCATGCCAGTACCAATTGCCCAAACTGGTTCATATGCCACAATCAGTCGTGCAGCTTCTTCATCAGAAAGATCACGTGTTACATCATGGACCTGGCCAACTGCGAAGTCGAGCTCAATACCTTGGCGGCGCTCTTCAAAGCTTTCGCCAACGCACAGAATTGGATCCATATCATCAGCCAGCACTGCACGCACTTGGTCAACAATATTGGCATCATCTTCTGGATGGTACTTACGACGTTCCGAGTGACCAACAATAACGTAGTGGCAACCGAGTGCTGCCAACATATCGGCAGAAACATCGCCAGTAAATGCACCCTGGGAGGTAACCGAAACAGTTTGCGCACCGTAGTGAATCTTCAAGCGATCAGAATCAACTAATACTTGCAGGCTGCGCAAAGAAGTAAACGAAGGGAATAATGCAACTTCGCATTTGTCATAGCGGAACTTGCGGTTCTTCAGATTCCAACAGAGTTTTTGTACGAACGCTGTGGCCTCTCGATGGTCGAAATTCATTTTCCAATTGCCAGCGACCATAGGAACGCGCTCATTAGGCGACGCCATGACTACTCACCTTCCGGCATAGATAAATCAAAAGAAAAACAAAGCCGTCCCAACCCAGCATGGGGCTGGAAATTGGGACGGCTCACACTCAAATTAGTCGAGCACCTTCAGGCCAGGCAGAACCTTGCCCTCGAGGAACTCGAGAGAAGCGCCGCCACCCGTGGAGATGTGCGAGAAGCCTTCTTCAGGGAAACCGAGGTTACGCACTGCAGAAGCCGAGTCGCCGCCGCCGACGATCGTGAATGCACCAGCAGCCGTTGCATCGACAAGAGCCTGTGCCACAGCGCGGGTACCCTCAGCGAACTGAGGAATCTCGAACACACCCATTGGGCCGTTCCACACAACAGTCTTCGAATCGACGATCTTGTCGTGGAACAGCTTGCAGGACTCAGGACCAATGTCGAGACCCATCATGTCGGATGGGATCTGATCTGCAGGAACGACCTGTGGATCGATTGGCGTATCGCCTGCTGGGAAGCCCTTGTTCACAACAATGTCGACAGGAAGCACGAGCTCAACGCCGTTCTTCTTAGCCGTCTCGATGTAGCCCTTGACCTTCTCGAGCTGATCCTCTTCGAGCAGCGAAGTACCAACTTCGTAGCCCTCAGCCTTGAGGAACGTGAAGACCATGCCGCCGCCGATGACGAGACGGTCAGCCTTGTCGAGCAGGTTCTCAATAACGCCGAGCTTGTCGGAGACCTTCGAGCCGCCGAGCACCACGGTCAGTGGACGAGCTGGATCGTTGACAGCGCGGGACAGAGCCGACACTTCCTTCTCAACGAGCTTGCCAGCTGCTGCAGGCAGGTCCATAGCCACGTCGTAGTTCGAACCCTGAGCACGGTGCACAACACCGAAGCCATCGGACACGAACACTTCGCCGAGAGCAGCGATCTTCTTTGCGTACTCAGCGCGCTCAGCTTCGTCCTTGCTCGTCTCTTCTGGGTTGAAACGAACGTTCTCGAGCAGAACAACATCGCCGTCGTTCATTGCAGCGACCTTAGCCTGTGCGTCCTCACCGTAGGTGTCGGATGCGAGCACAACGTCGCAGCCCAGCAGCTCACCGAGGCGCTTTGCCACAGGAGCCAGCGAGAGCTCAGGAACAACCTTGCCCTTTGGACGGCCAAGGTGAGCCATGAGGATAACCTTGGCGCCATCCTTACGCAGCTCTTCAATCGTTGGCAGAGCAGCCTTGATACGGCCGTCGTCCGTAATAGTCGTTCCGTCCAGCGGGACATTGAAGTCGGCGCGGACAAGCACGCGCTTGCCCTTGAGGTCGCCCAGATCCTTAAGTGTCTTCATGTAGTAATTCCTTTCCTGTCCGCAACCGTATGGTTACGGGGAATGGCCCTTAATGCCATATCACAGCATAGTACGGGGTATCGTGAACGATTTCGCCCCGCCGCATTTTGTGCGACGGGGCGAATCTATTTGTCATTGTTGAGCTTGACG
The DNA here is from genome assembly GCF_003951975.1 of Bifidobacterium dolichotidis. Lineage (GTDB taxonomy): Bacteria > Actinomycetota > Actinomycetes > Actinomycetales > Bifidobacteriaceae > Bifidobacterium > Bifidobacterium dolichotidis. Next base: position 781,956 of record NZ_QXGM01000001.1, on the reverse strand, counting down.
TGCTCGAGCCTTTTCAGTTTTGTCAGCCAGCTGCAAGAGTCGACGAATTCGACCAGCAATTGCATCCTTCGTAATCGGAGGATTTGCCAAACGGCCGAGTTCTTCAAGGCTTGCATCTGGATGATCAAGACGCAGCTGTCCTGCTGCACGCAGGTTTTCTGGAATCTCGTCGCCCATGAAGCTGAATGCATGACGAACCTTGGCACAAGCTTCTGCTGCAGCCTTTGCCGAACGACGCATATTAGCATCGTCGAAGTTGGCCAGCCTATTAGCCTTGCCACGTGCTTCACCATCAGAACGCTTGCCCGTCCACTCACGAGAAGACATAGGAGCGCCCATCAAAATGAGCATACGTTCAATAGCATCAGCGTCCTTAAGCGTGACGCGTTCCGAACTACGCACCTGACGTGGATGTGCAGTAATACCCAAACGGTGAGCAGTTTTCACAAGTGCCAAAGCTGCTTCCTGCGTTGGGCAAATAATTTCCATATACGAGGCTTTACCTGGCTCAGAAATACCGCCACGAGCAAGGAATGCACCGCGCCATGCGCTCTTAATCTGTGCAATATTACCTTCGACGATATCTGCTGGCAGGCCATGCACCACGTGCTTACGGCGATCCAGTAAGCCGGTTTGCAGTGCCAATGCTGCGCCACCACGGTCAACAATTACCTGGTAACGATGCACTGGACCGTTCGGAGACATACGTTCAATCTCCGTCAGGTGTGCTTCATGACCATAGAGCGTATGAATTGCGTTCTGCAGCCACTGTGCCGCGTCAAGTGAATCAAAGCTCGCCTGCACGAGAATCTGGCGCTGCACAAGACGGAGGCCACCGCCAAAACGGATCATGGCCGTAGCCTGAGCTTGACGAACCGATAACGATTCGCCATCAATGCGAGATAGCTCGCTTTTGACCTCATCGAGAAGTGTCACAAAGTCCTCCTGGGTTGTGAAACATGCTCTGCGCTAGATAGATAAGTGTCGGCGTGTCGCCCTTTTTACGCCATACTGGTTTACTCAGTGAGTTGGACAAAAAGTAGGCAGTCTCAAGAAATATGACCAACTGTAGAGCCTCAGATGATCAGAAAACTTAAGAATGAAGCGATTACTGACATGGTAAAGGGGTTCACCCTTAGGATCACCCCTTTCATTAAGTAGCTCGTTACTTTTCTGCTACGTGCTCTTGTTCAGCAGCCGCAGCAATTGCTGGATCAATCCCCTGCTCCAGCTTATCGAGCTCACGCGCTGAAACGGTTACATTCAAGCCCTGCTTGCGTAAACGTTCAGCTAAAGCCTCACTCATGGCCACCGAACGATGCTGGCCACCAGTGCATCCAATAGCAATTGTCACAAAGTGTTTATCTTCTTGTACATAACCTTGGATGGCTATTTCAATTGCCTTGGCATAGGTATCAAGGAATTCCTGCGCACCATCGCTGGCAAGTACATAATCTGCAACTGGTGCGTCGTGACCATTCATTTCGCGAAGGTCTGGCACCCAGTATGGGTTTGGCAGGAATCGAACATCGGCAACAAAATCAGCGTCGATTGGAATGCCATATTTAAAGCCGAAACTGAAGATGTGCACCGAAACGGTACTTGGAGCCGAACCCATCATTGAGTCGTACAACTTAGTAGACAGCTGGTGAATACTTAAGTCTGACGTATCAATATGGAAATCGGCACGTTCCTTGAGATTGGCAAGCAGCTCACGCTCTGCCAGAATGCCGTCGATTAAACGAGCACCCTGCTGCAGTGGATGAGGCCTGCGCACCTTCTCAAAGCGGCGAATCAACTCAGCATCGCTGGCGTCGAGGAACAGAATGCGCGTACGCACACCCAAATCATCCAAGTGACCCAGCACTGCCGAAAGATCGGTGAAATAATCACGCGAACGCACATCAATAACGGCCGCGAGGCGATGCACACTCTCCTGACCAGAGGCCGTCATCATATCGACCATTGGCACCAGCAGTTTAGGCGGCATATTGTCGACCACATACCAGCCCATATCTTCCAAACTGTGAGCGGCCTGAGATCGGCCAGCTCCACTCATGCCCGTAATGAGCATGACTTCGAAACCTTCTGCTGGTTTCGGCTGCTTCACTCGATCACTCATGCTGTAATGCCTCCTCAAGTGCTGTTCTCATCGCATTTTCAAGCATACCTAAAACATTAGGCTGTCCGGACTGTACATCGTCTGCGTTGAACGATGGGTCCACACCTGTCATTAATAAGACCTGTGCAATTGCCTGATAAATCAACATTTCAATGCCGCTAATGCTCGTGCCATCTGCTTGGCTAAAAGCGTTCATGAGCTGTGTCACACGTGGCGCATACACCACATCAAGCAGCAATGCATCAGGCTTGGCGCTCAGGTTCAGCTCCATAAACTGCTGGGCTACAACGTCAGCACCCAGACCTGGAATCGTATTTACAATCAGATCCGCCTGAGCCATAGCTTGCGCGGCATCACTAAGTGCAATAGATTGCAGCGGCTTCATCGTATTCGACTGTACGGCAACGAGCTCGCGCAGCGTCTCAGTTTTCTCAACATGACGAGCTGCAACAATAACTTGATCCACACAACCCATCATCACGGCCGCGGCCACAGCACTAGCTGCCGTATTGCCGTTACCAAGAATCAGCATGGTGGAATTGCGCTTAGGCACTGTGCCCTGCTCATAAAGCGCGTGCTGGAATGCGCAAGCAATGCCGTACACATCAGTGTTGTACAGATCTATGGAACGCACGGTTTCGTCATAGTGCATCACTGCTGTATTTGCGACTTTGAGCTGCCGTGCCCAACGATTACGCAGCTTACCGTATGGAATAATCGTGCGCTTGAGTGGCATCGTTAAACTCAAACCAACCCACGTATCGTCGAGCCCGGCGAGGAACGCTGGTAAGTCCTGCTCTCCTACTTCAGCACGCGTATATTCCCAGTCTTCCACGCCTAACGCCATATAGGCAGCGTTATGCAGCACTGGCGACAGCGAATGCGCAATAGGTTGTCCTAATACTGCGCATCGATGCAGGACCATTCGTTCTCCTCACCATATTGGGTTTGTGCTGTTGTGCGGCACGGTTCGTCGCGCACAACAGCACAGTTTTGTTGTTGTACCTTTTGTGCTTACTACCGTACTGACCTGCAGCCCGTTTGCGCCAAGTCAGTCCGCTCTGTGCACAACTTCAGCCATTTTCTTGTGTTTTGTCTGAACTCAGCTGACGTTGTTCATTATTAGTATTTCCGTCTTCAGCATCTTGGCTTGGTTGAGCATGCAATGCAGCATAGATGCTCTGGGCCTTCTTTGCACCAATACCTTGTACGGCTTCGAGTTGTTCAACGCTCGCTTCACGCATAGCACGCACGGAACCAAAATGATTGAGCAATCGCTTCTGATACGTTGCACCAATACCTGGAATGGCATCCAGTGCCGAACGCAAAGCGCCCTTACGACGCGTTTGACGATGGTAGGTAATGGCGAAACGGTGTGATTCATCACGCACACGTTGCAGCAAATACATGCCCTCTGACTGGCGCTTCAGAATAATTGGATAATCATCGTCTGGAACCCATACTTCTTCCAAACGCTTAGCCAAACCGCATACAGCAACATCAGTCACACCACAGTCCTTGAGTGCCTTGGCAGCAGCAAGTACCTGAGGATGGCCACCATCAACCACAATCAGATTTGGTTTATAAGCAAAATGACGACGATCCGTATTCTGCTGCACCACATCAGCGCTCTCTGCTGGTGCATCAGTTGCACGGCGTTCGTTTTCCATGCTGTCGCCTGAGTCACCAGCAATATTGCCATGACGGAAACGACGTGTCAGCGTCTCATACAATGCACTTAAATCGTCAAGCGCACCCTTACCATCATCGCCACGAATGGCGAATCGACGATACTCACTCTTCTTGGCAATAGCATCTTCAAACACGACCATCGAAGCGACCTGGAAGGCACCGCCAATTGTGTTCGAGATATCGTAGCATTCAATACGCAGTGGAGCTTCATCCAAGCCAAGTGCACGAGCTACATCATTCATAGCCTCAGTACGCGTAGCCATATCAGAAATGCGGCTTAACTTACTGCGTTGCAAAGCCTGCGATGCGTTATCTTGCGCACGCTGCAACAAATCCTTTTTCGAGCCACGCTGTGGTACACGAATAGACACGGCAGAGCCACGCATATCGGACAGCCACTGTTCCAACTCCTCAACACGACTCGGCAACACTGGCACAAGAATCTCACGAGGAATTGGCGAAATAGGCGCCAAAAAGTCTTGACGACCAGTTTGCTCCAAACGCTGCGAACGCGTACGCGACGCTTGTGCACGAGAAGTCGCATCCGTAGCCGTTACGGTTTGCGTTGGTGCTAATGCATCACGCTTCTCATTAATAACGGCAGCAGGTGCATGATCATCGTGTGCTTCACCAAATGGTGTGGCCTGATGCTCATGCATCAGATCCGAATAGGCTTGCACAATCAAGTCAGCAAGCAAATCCGCATCAGGCACATCTTCAATACGCTCCACACTCCAATTGCGCTCGCCTCGAATCGAACCGGAACGCACAAAGAACGCATGAACTGAAGCTTCAAGCTCATCAGAGGTAATACCGAACACATCAGCATCAACATCCTGATCCAAAACCACAGCATTCTGCTGCGCAACATTGCCAAGCATCTGGATTTGGTCACGCAAACGTGCAGCCTTCTCAAACTCCAACTCTTGGCTTGCTTGCTTCATTTGCCGCGTTAAATCAGCAATATACGATTTACCAATGCGACCAGTGAGTACACCAGTGATCTGATTGACCAAATGACGATGATCTTCTAACGAAATACGGCCGACACAAGGTGCTGTGCACTTACCAATAGAAGCAAGTAAACAAGGACGTCCCGTAAGCTGTGCTTTTTTCAGTACACCTGGCGTGCACGTACGCACGGGGAATGTACGCAGCAAAGAATCCAAGCTCTTACGCAGATCCCAAACCTTGGCATACGGGCCAAAGTAGCGCGTATCACGACGCTTACGGCTACGCGTCACCCATACACGAGGAATTTCCTCACCAACCGACACTGCTAAATACGGGTACGTTTTATCATCGCGGAACACAACGTTAAAACGTGGATCAAACTCCTTAATCCACGTGTATTCGAGCGTTAATGCCTCAAGCTCAGTGGCAACAACAGTCCATTCCAGACTGCGCGCCGTCAGCACCATGGTTTGTGTACGAGGATGCAACTGGTAGAGCGGCTGGAAGTAATTGGTCAGTCGATTACGTAAGTTCTTTGCTTTACCCACGTAAATAACTCGACCATTGCCATCTCGCCATTTATAAACGCCTGGTTTGGCAGGAATGTCTGAAGTTTTTGGACGGAACAAATCACGAGAGTCACCAAGCAACGGCGCACCATTGACATTCACTTCAGTCGATGATGATTCGCCTGTTGCTTGGGTTGCTGACTCATCGTTCAGCATGGCTTCTGCTGTACGACGCCATGTTCCAGGTGCATGACGTTCAAACAATGCCATGGGTTCTCCTTTACTTGGTTGCTGACTCGTTCAGCAGCGTCTTCAGATAACGACCAGTCCACGATTCGTCCACTTGTGCAACCTGCTCTGGCGTACCCTGAGCAACAATCGTGCCGCCACCGTCGCCGCCTTCTGGACCAAGATCAATAATCCAGTCAGCGCTCTTAATGACATCCAAGTTATGTTCAATGACAATAACCGTATTGCCCTTATCAACAAGGCCCTGCAGCACGTGCAGCAGCTTGTTCACGTCCTCGAAGTGCAAACCAGTGGTTGGCTCATCGAGAATATAAACGGTTTTACCCGTCGAACGACGCTGCAATTCGGTAGCCAGCTTGACGCGCTGTGATTCACCACCAGACAACGTTGTTGCAGGCTGTCCCAAACGGATGTAACCCAAACCAACGTCGACGAGCGTATCCAAGTAGCGTGAAATAGACGTATACGACTTGAAGAACTGTGCAGCCTCGCTAATTGGCATATCGAGAATATCGGCAACGGTCTTACCGTTGTACTTCACTTCCAGCGTTTCGCGGTTATAGCGCTTACCGTGGCATTCTTCGCACTGCACATACACGTCTGGCAGGAAGTTCATCTCAATCTTTAACGTGCCATCACCATGGCAGGCTTCACAACGGCCACCCTTGACATTAAAGCTGAAACGACCTGGACCATAGCCACGCACCTGAGCTTCAGGTGTTTTAGCAAATAGTGCGCGAATCTTATCCCACACACCCGTATAGGTTGCAGGATTCGAACGAGGCGTACGACCAATTGGATTCTGATCAACATGAATTACCTTGTCACACTGATCAATACCTTCAACGCGCGTATGCTTACCTGGCACAATACGTGCACCATTAAGCTTGTCAGCCAACACTGGATACAGAATCTGATTAATCAACGTGGACTTACCAGATCCAGAAACACCAGTAACACAGGTCATAACGCCCAGTGGGAACGACACATCAATATTCTTCAGATTGTTCTCACGAGCACCAATAACCTTGAGCTGCTTCGTCTTCTTCGTCTTACGACGCGTTGCCGGCACCTCAATCTTGCGGCGACCAGCAATATAGTCAGCAGTAATTGAACGCTTTGCTTCAATCAGATGATCGGCAGGACCGGAGTACACCACTTCACCACCGTGCTCACCTGCGCCTGGACCAATATCCACGAGCCAGTCAGCATTGCGAATCGTATCTTCATCGTGCTCAACAACAATCAGCGTATTGCCCAGATCACGCAAATGGTGCAGCGTATCAATAAGACGCGTATTATCGCGCTGATGCAAACCAATAGAAGGCTCATCCAGCACATACATGACGCCAACCAGACCAGAACCAATTTGCGTAGCCAAACGAATACGCTGTGCTTCACCGCCAGACAGCGTCTTAGCAGCACGAGACAGCGTCAAATAGTTCAGGCCAACATCGTTCAGGAAGCCAAGCCTTGAACGAATCTCCTTCAACACTTCGCCAGCAATTTGTGCAGCTGCACCTTCAAGCTTGAGCTTGTTGACCCATGCCAGCGACTGCTGCGCAGACATATCACAAATATCAGCAATAGACTGACCCTCGATCGTGACAGCCAACACTTCTGGCTTCAACCTACGGCCATGGCACACGGAGCAAGGTACTTCGCGCATATATGACTCGTAGTACTGCTTCATCTGCTCGGAATCAGTTTCTTCATGACGACGCTTGAGCGAACGAATCACACCTTCAAAGCCGGTGGTGTATTCGCGCATACGACCCCAACGGTTGCGGTAGCTGACCTCAACCTTGAAATCATGACCATGCAGAATAGCCTCCTGCACATCCTTTGGCAGATCTTCCCAAGGAGTATCCAGATCAAAGTTCATCTGCTGAGCCAGACCCTCAAGCAAATGACGGTAATAATCACCCGAGGTCTTTGTCATCGTCCAAGGCTCAATAGCACCCTCATTGAGCGTCTTCGAAGGATCAGGAACCACGAGTTCAGGATCAATTTCGAGCTTGAAACCAAGACCCGTGCACTCTGGGCAAGCACCATATGGTGCATTGAATGAGAACGTACGTGGCTCAATTTCATCAAGCTCAAGCACGTGGCCATTCGGGCATGCACGATGCTCCGAGAATGGCATACGACGTGCTGGATCCTTCTCATCACGATCAACAAAGTCGGCAACCATAATGCCTTTAGCAAGGCGCAGTGCCGTTTCAATCGAATCAGTTAAACGCTGGCGAATACCATCTTTAATAACGAGTCGATCAATAACAACTTCAATTGTGTGCTTCTTCTGCTTCGTCAACTTAATGTCATCAGACAGTTGACGCATTTCACCATCAATCAGCGCACGAGCATAACCATCGCCACGCAGCAACTCCAGCAGATCCTGGAACTCACCCTTACGACCACGAACAACTGGTGCCAGAATCTGGAAGCGCGTACGATCAGGCTGCTTCAACAGCGTATCAACCATCTGTTGTGGCGTCTGAGCGCTAACTAAAGCACCACACACTGGGCAGTGTGGAATACCAGTACGAGCAAACAGCAGACGCAAGTAATCGTAAATTTCGGTAATCGTACCAACTGTAGAACGAGGGTTACGATTCGTCGTCTTCTGATCAATAGAAACTGCTGGGCTTAAACCTTCAATGAAGTCCACATCAGGCTTATCCATCTGGCCTAAGAACTGGCGAGCATAAGCAGACAGCGATTCCACATAACGACGCTGACCTTCAGCGAACAAGGTGTCGAATGCCATTGAAGACTTACCTGAACCAGATAAGCCAGTAAACACAATCATGCGGTTACGAGGAAACTCTAGATCCGCATTCTTCAAATTGTGTTCACGTGCACCCTGCACCGTAATCTTCAAATCTTTTGGTAAATGATCGAGTCGTGCCACTAATGAGCCATCGTGCTCGACCAGTGGTGCTTTGGCGAGCTCCTGGCTTAACAACGAGTCACTATCCATAACATGTTCAACAACAACATGATCATTCAGTGCTTGTGCTTGATCAGTCACTATTCCTCCAACACCTCATATATCGCAATATTGTTCAGTCTACCCACGGCCTCAGGGTCTCTTGCTAGTAGCTAATTGCTACCCAAGTTATACCACATGAATCGAACAGATGTTCGAAGCTTGTGGTGCTAATTCTTGTGCTATGCGCGGGTTTATCCCGAAATCCAAAGCATTCGAGCCATAATCGAAATAGAACACGAAGTTAGTACCAGCATTACTGCATGTACAGCAGTATGCATTGCTTTCAAAGGAAATTCGCATGACCCAGCATGAGCCACCTGCTGCACCTCAGCCATCTGATCCACAGAACAATCAACTCGAACAACAGCATCACAACGCAAACAATTCCCAAGTCATCACGTCACAACTCGTCACCGAGAAAGCAGAACACGATCTTGGCATGATCGCCATGTGGGTGTCATTGCTCGTTATGGTCGTATTCGTTGCCCTGATGCAATTCGGCCCTCTTGGCATCTCTCCAACCATTCATATTGATGACTTCTTCACGCCAGAGCCATGGGCAGGTTTAATCTGGATTGTTGCCTTTATTCTGCTTGCCATTTGGATTATGCGTGCAGGTCGCGCTAAGCATCACGGCACCAACAAAGTCAAGAAATCCTATACCATGCTCACCGTCGCCATGGTGGTGCTCGCACTGTGCACGCTTGGTTGGACGCTCTGCTGGCATGCCGGCAATGCGCCATGGGCTGTTATTTTCGTCGTCCTTATGACCGTCCTGACCTGGATGCTCGAACGCATGGCTTATAAGCGCGATCACACGGCATGGGCACAATGGCCATTCCAGCTGCTCGGCGCTTGGCTTGTTGTGCAGACAATTGTCGATTTATTCCGCGCCGTGGTGCACTACCTGATGATGGACGGTCACGTTTCCGACTTCTCCCAAGAAGTATTCACTATTTTGCTCGGCGCGGCACTGATGCTCGCCGCATGCGCACTCAAGACCAAGCATCACAACTGGCTGTTCGGTGCTGTAGCACTATTCAGCCTGCTCGCCGTGGCAATTCATCTGATGAACGTTGCCAAGCTCGTTGCCGTCATCATCGTCATTGAAATGACACTGGCTGCAATCTATATGTATGTGCCATGGAAGCCAATCGCACAAGTTATGGCAACACGTCAGAACAATGCTCAACCTAAGGAGCAGAAGCATTGAGCACTACCCCAGCAACAAAGCAAGCAACGTCAAAGACAACAGTGTCAGCAAAGCACACAACCACAGCAAAGAAAACTACGGTAGCCAAGAAACTAACTACAGCAAAGAAAACTATGGTAGCCAAGAAACCAGCTACAGCAAAGAAAACAACAGCAACCAAAGCACGTAAAACTACACGCAAGCGCTCACGTAAACCAGTTGCTGATGGCGTATGGACGCATGTAGAACATGGCTTCGGACCATGCTGGAACCAATACTCACGCGTACTCTTCCTCGGCACTATGGCAAGCCCAAAGTCACGCGAAGCAGGATTCTTCTATATGCATCCACAAAACCGCTTCTGGCCAGTTATGGAAGCACTGTTCGCCAATCCAGACGATCCCAACGATCGCGTTGGAAAAACACGCGAAACACGACAAGCCTTCGCACTCCACCACGGCTTCGCCCTCTGGGACACCGTCGAAGCATGTGACATTCTTGGCGCCTCCGATGCCAGTATTAAAAACGTTAAGCCCGCAGATCTTGCACCAATGATTGCTGGATCAAACATCGACCATATCTATCCGTCAGGTGCAAAAGCTATGCAGCTCTATGAAAAATACTGCCAGCCAAAACTTGCTGAAGCCGGACTCGAAGTGCCAGTAACCCCTCTGCCAAGCACGAGCCCAGCCTACGCCTCAAAAACGCGAGATCAAATCATCGAAATGTTCCGCGAACGAATCGATCCAGCAGATCTCGCCGCACTGCAGCACGGCATGCCACTCGCAGGACCAGCAGACAACAGCCGTTCGGCGCTCTCGCTATGATAGACGGTCGTTAGAAATACCAGAAGAAGAACAAGGAAGCAAAAGGAACGCAGCAGAATGGCCATTGATGCACAAGGACTCGAAATTCAGATTGGCGCTCGCACACTTCTGCACCCAACGAACTTCCACGTTACCAAAGGTGACAAAATCGGTCTTGTCGGCCGTAACGGTGCCGGCAAAACAACACTGACGCGCGTTATTACAGGAGAAACACTGCCATCAGCAGGCAAAGTGCGCGTCACCGGCAAGCTCGGCTATCTGCCACAGGATACGCATGCTGCAGATCCAGAACAAACGGCCCTCGACCGTATGATGAGTGCTCGCGATATTTCGTCGATTATTACGCGCATTCGCAAGGCCGAAAAGGATATGACGAATCCTGATCCTGACATCATGACGAAGGCAATGAATCGTTATGACAAGGCTATGCAGGACTTCGAAAAGGCAGGCGGTTATGCTGCACAGTCTGAGGCTATTACGATGGCTGCAAGCCTGGGTCTGCCTCAGGAAGTGATGAGCCAGCAGCTCGGTACGCTGTCTGGTGGTCAGCGCCGTCGTATTGAGCTAGCACGCATTCTGTTTTCCGATGCTGACACGTTGATTCTTGATGAGCCTACGAACCACTTGGATGCTGATTCTATTGAGTGGCTGCGCGGCTATTTAAAGAAGTATGAGGGCGGCTTCCTCGTTATCTCCCACTCGGTTGAGCTGCTTGATGAGGTTGTTAATAAGGTGTGGCGCCTCGATGCTCAGCGCGGCATGATCGACATGTATTCGATGGATTACAAGTCGTACTTGAAGCAGGTTGAGGTTGACGAGGAGCGTCGTCGCCGCGAACGTGAAGTCGCTGAGAAGAAGGCTGCTCGCTTGATGCAGCAAGGCATTCGTCTGCACGCAAAGGCAACGAAGGCTGTGGCTGCTAAGAACATGATGCGTCGTGCAGAGAACCTGCTGGCTGAAACGTCGGAAGCACAGCGCAAGGAAAAGGTTGCTGATATCCGCTTCCCTGAGCCAGCTCCATGTGGCAAGACGCCAATTGAGGCCAAGGATATTTCTAAGGAATACGGCGACAACCTTGTGTTCGCTGGCGTCGACTTGGCTATTGATAAGGGCTCTCGAGTTGTTATTCTCGGTTACAACGGTGCCGGTAAGACGACAACGTTGCGTTTGCTGGCTCATCTTGAGCAGCCTGACACCGGTGAGGTCGTTTACGGCCACGGCTGCAAGGTCGGCTATTTCGCTCAGGAGCACGATACGCTTGATCTTGACCGTACTGTTCTCGAGAACTTGCAGTCCGTCGCACCAGAACTTACGGATACGCAGGCTCGTTCTATTCTTGGTTCATTCCTGTTCTCCGGTGATGATGCATTCAAACCTGCGCGTGTGCTGTCCGGTGGTGAAAAGACGCGATTGGCTTTGGCAACGCTCGTGACTTCACGAGCCAATGTGCTGCTGCTCGATGAGCCTACGAACAACCTAGATCCTGCTTCGCGTCATGAGATTTTGAAGGCAATTTCCAAGTATGAAGGCGCTATTGTGCTCGTCACGCACGATGAGGGCGCAGTGAAGGCTCTGAATCCTGAGCGTGTGCTCATTATGCCTGATGGCGATGAGGATCTGTGGAACGATTCGTATCTGTCGCTCGTGGCTGAGGAGTAAGGGCTTCTGCTCTACTCTGCTGCAGAATTTTCAGAATCTGCTGACGTTGCTGAACTGTCAGTATCTGATGAATCTGCTGATTCTGGCGAATCTGGCAGACACGATAATGCGTTGAGTACTCGTGGGTACCCAATATAAGGCACAAGTTGCGAAAGCACGGCAATAATCAATTGGCGTGAATTGCCAATATGAAGATTGCCCGCAACATGTGCCTTTATTTGTTGTTCAGCACTACCAAGGCCAGTTAGCATGCACAATGTAGCCAGTTCTCGCTCACGAGTCGTAAGCACAGCACGTGTGTAATAATCACCAAAGCAGTTAGCCGTCAACCAACGTCGGATATGTGCTGTTTCTTGAGAGCCGTGCTGAGCAGAATGCTGCATGTGCTCGCCGAAAATCTCGACTTGTTTCTCAGCTCCTGCTTGCTCACGGTTCTGACGATCCACAGTTGTTGCCGAGGCAAATGGTTGGGCCACATTCGCTGCATTCAAATACAGATTCATGGCCTTTAAAAATGGTAGAGCTCCAGCAAAGCCAATATATGCAGTTGCCTGGTAAATCAGTTCTTTTATTGCTGGTGACTCTAAGCCACTTCGAGACATAACAGGTAGCAGCATCGTGAATGCATCCAGGCCTTGAGCGCCAAGCAATGCTGCAGCAATAGCAAGCGAACGCAGTCGATCATCGAGTTCAGGATCTGAGGCTGCTGGCTCATTGACGACCTCGTCATAAGCAAAATGGGAGAATACCTCAATATAGTCAGGATCAGTTTGTTCGAGCGTACGGTCATCGTTCCAGAATCGATTCATTTTGCGCTTGAGTTCGTCGAACATAATTGAATCACTCCCCTGCGTTGCAACTGTTCATTCTATTTATACAACACAGGCAGTTTTGTATGGCTCTTGAATTTGGCCCTAGCATGATCCTAAAAACAGGTTAAGCCGTTGTCGTCATAGACTTTATAAGACGACAACGGCTTTCAGGCATTATTAAGCAAGTCCTATCGACTGCGGACACGGACCCACTTACAACCGGAAGTTTTGTGCTTCTTCTCAGGCGGCCTGCTGAATCTGATCGCTATTCTGATCAAACTCATCAACCGAGTGGCTACGCACAGCAGAGTTTTCGTACGTCGTGTAGTAGTACGTCTTCGTGCGCGTCGAATAGCAGCTAGAATAAATTGTATACTCATAGTGACCGGTGGAGACCTCTGCTCCGCCGAGAATGAACGCGGAGTTCTGGAGTGTCTTGAACAGGCGGTTCACATTAGCTGCTTCGCCTTCCTGAGCTGGGTAGTGAGCGTTTGCGTATGCAGCGCGGACGAAGCGGGATGGCGAGGAATAATCGCCAGGAATGCCGAACATCGAGGTGCCGGAACCCCATGGGGTCAGCTCCATCTTGTCCCACTTCACAGTTGCTGGGAACTCTGGCTTGACGTTCATGTAGTTGCGCAGGTTCTCCAGGTGGTATGCGAACGTTGGCTGGTTCGTCATAACGTCGACTGGGTTGTCGTACACGTGCATGCCATCAGCCATGTACTCAACAACGATGGACTGCTTGTTATCGGTGATGAACCAGTGCAGCATGGAAACTGGGAACTGTGGAGCAATCTGCACAGCGACGATTGCAACGTCCTTCAGAGCTTCCTTAACTTCTGCAACGGTCGTGAAGTTACGCGTAATCCACAGAGGGAACTCGTAAGCAGCAACGTTCGTCTTGCCGTCGACTGGGCCCTCTTCGTACTGAGCGTAGCCTGGGAAGTTCAGGCCGCCGCATGCCAGACCGTCTTCGTTCACGCAATCGAAGTACAGTGGCAGGCCTTCGCACGTAATACCCATGCCCAGAATTGCACGCTTCTGATCTGGAGCACCGAAGCGGGTCTTAAACTCATAGTTTGCTGGAGTATACGTAACCTTCTCGCCGTAATCAACGGTCCAATCGAGGTTACGACCGAAGTACAGGTTGCCCTCTGGATCAACAAAGCTCACACCAGTGCACATATTTAGTCTCTTTCCTACTGGGTCCGCAGTCTCATACTCAGGACTGCGTGCCGTGGTTGTTGATTTGATTGTAGGAACGCCATTCTGGAGGTTTCCTGAAAGTTCACCGATAATCTAGAAAGATTATTGAGATACCGTCGCAATATCCTGCTTATTTTGCAATACGATTACTCTCTAACGCGACCATGTAAGCTACAGTGTGTACCACAAATCGTCAAGGCGGAAGGACTAATGCCATGGATATGCAACAGTCGCAAGAGTCACAAGAATCTATTGTTGAAAGCCTTGATGAAGATCATCTCCAAATGCTCGTACAGCATGCTTATGACACTGACACCGTACGTGCTATGGAACAGCCTCTGCTTGAGCAGGGCGAGCCATTAATGCGTCATGCCGCTGCAGCTGTGGCAACAAATGTACTGCAATTACTCGAATCTTTTGATCTTGATGAGCATGCTCGTATTACCGTGCTCGCTGGTGCAGGCGATAACGGTGGTGACGGCTTATTCGCTGGCGCTTTATTAGCTAAGCGTGGTTTCCCCGTAACTGCAATTGCTGTGGGTCGCACGCTGCATGACGATGCCTACCGTACGTTTATTGAATCTGGCGGCCATATTTGGGTATTAGATGCGGCAAACACTATTCCAGGTTGCCCTTCTGAATTCTCCGCTGGTGAGGCTGGCGAACGCTTTGAACAGGCTATGGAATTCGCCAGCAATTCACACATCATTATTGATGCTATGACCGGCATTGGCGCTCAAGGCGCTTTGCGTGGTATTGCTGGTTCAGTAGCCCAGACGCTGGGTGCTCTACTTGATGAGTTGCGTGCACACGATAGCAACGATGACATGCAGCGCCCATATGTTGTTGCCGTTGATACGCCTTCCGGTATTGGCGTTAACGATGGCTCGCTACCTGGTCCATATATTCCTGCTGATATGACGCTGATGTTCGGTGCTATGAAGCCATGCGCAATTCTGCCTCCTGCTTGCAGCGCATGTGGCGAGATTTGGCTTGTCGATTTTGGTTTTGATCTCGAATCACATGATCCTGCAGGCAGTATTGTGGGTATGGATCTGGCTGCAGCTGCAATCCGTCAGGTCATGCCAACCGATGCTAAGTATTCGCGCGGCGTTACTGGTTTAATTACGGGATCTCAGCAGTATCCAGGTGCTGCAGTGTTGTCAACAACCGCAGCCGCACACACGAATATTGGCATGGTGCGGTATATGGGTCCAACGCGTGCACAGGATCTGGTATTACATGCTCTGCCAGAAGCCGTTATTGGCAAGGGCCATGTGCAATCGTGGGTCGTTGGTTCTGGCGTTCCCGTGCGTACTGCTGAAGAAGAAGCAGATTTGCAGCAGCAGTCGATTGAAGCGCTGCTCGCCCACTATGCACTGTCTGAAGACGGTTCGAACGAAGAAGCTTATGCTATGCCTGCCATCGTTGTGGATGCTGGCGCTTTAGATCTGCTGCCTGATCATGTGCCATCCCATGTGGTGCTCACACCTCATATGGGAGAACTGACACGCTTGTTAACGCGTTTGGGCGTTGACGTTGATGAAGATACCGTGCGTAATCAGCCACTGCAGTATGCACGTATGGCTGCCAAAATGACTGGCGCAACGGTGCTGCTCAAGGGTTCGTTGACGATTGTGGTTCAGGGTGGCCAATTCGCCGACGATCAGGTTTTTGTTGCTGGACGTGCTCCGGCACAATTAGCAACTGCTGGGGCCGGCGATGTGCTCGCTGGCATGCTGGGTGCAATTTTGGCGCAGAATGCAGATCTGGTCCAGCCATCAGTGCCATCGGGTGACGAATCTGATCATGATGATGAGGCTCAGGTTGCTCAGGCTATTGCCGAAATCGCAGGTGCTGCAGCGTATCTGCATGGTTTAGCCGCAGCATTGGCATCGAAGGCTAAGCAGCGCGGTTGGCATCGTGCTCATTTGTTCGGAATTGATGATCTTGATGAAGAGCACTTCCCTATTGGCCGTCCAATTGTTGCATCCGATGTTGTGAAGAAGATCGCTGCAGCCATCGGTAAGCTGCAAAACAACTAATCTCGAAAGGTTGAACGATGACCGCTAGTGATTCCGCAATCGTTACTGATTCCGTAACCACCAACGATGCTGTGACATCGGTACAACGCTATGTCACCTATTCAACTGCTGCCACTACGGAGGGTACTGCAGATATTACGAATATTGTGTTCGATTTCTGCGGTGTACTCGTCGATTGGCAATGCCGAGCTGCGCTTGATGGTCGTTATGATCCGCGTCTCGTCAACGATATTTGTTCTGACGAGGATACGTTCGGTTTCTTCCATTTCGAAGATCTTATGGATGGCGGCATGCTGCTCAGTGATGTGCTGCCGCTGATTGCTCAGCAGTATGGTCATGCCATTGCCGATGTATTTAAGGATTACATCAACCGCTACGATGATGCGCTTCCTCGCTCTATGCCAGGCATGCTTGAGTTACTGCAGGATCTGAAGTCCGCCGGCTATCATCTGTTTGGTTTGACGAACTGGTCGAGTGAGACGATCCACGTCATGTACGACAAATATCCAGAAATCATGAATCTGCTTGACGACACTATTGTTTCCGGCATCGAACGTCTGCATAAGCCAGAGCCAGCTATTTATGAGCTTGCTATTACGAGATTCGGTATTGATCCAGCCCGTAGTGTGTTCATTGACGATACGGTCAAGAACGTTGAGGGTGCACGTCGCGTTGGTTTCCAAGCTCTTCATTTTGTGAATTCTGCACAAACGCGCATGGCTCTTCGTACGCTTGGTGTGCACAGCTGAAGCGTAACACCATAACAACAACAAAGGCACCAGTTCGGATCTATGAACTGGTGCCTTATTGGTAACTGGTACGTTATTTATATAACGAAACTGCCGTTAGGCCCCTGCAACTCTGTACAGCACAAGACTCTGTTACACTTCTGCAACTCCATACTGTGCAAGATACTGCTGTGCATCGTGCATAATCGTTTCGGTTACATATGGTGTGCCATCGGCTTTGGTGATTGCTTGCCCTGCTTCGAACAGTTCGCGAACATTCGTAATAGCGAGCACAGGGAATCCAAATTCTGATTGGATTGTTTCAACCGCCGAACTATCACTATTGTTAGTTCGCTCCATACGATCAACGCTTAATACGAGACCAACAATTTCTACGTTGGCTTCGGCTTTGAGTTTAGGAACAACTTCTCGTACTGCAGTTCCTGCTGTCATCACATCATCCACCAGCAGTACGCGCATACCATCTTCTAGTGGTTTTCCTACCATCATGCCGCCATCACCATGGTCTTTACGCTCTTTGCGGTCGAACGTATAGCCAACTTCAAGCCCATGATTTTGGTACAAAGCCATTGCTGTGGTCACGGCTAGCGGAATGCCCTTATAAGCAGGACCGAACACCGTATCAATGTGCGTTGGCAGTTTGCCTTCGGCCATGGCTTGTTCAATGCGATTGGCATAAAACCTACCAAGTTCATAGATACGCGCACCAGTATTGAATGCGCCAGCGTTAATAAAGTAGGGAGAAATTCTTCCTGATTTTAAAGTGAACGAACCAAACTTGAGGGCTCCAGTTTTCAGGAGGAACTCAGTGAAGCGGATGTCTTGTTGCGCCAACGTAACTCTCCTTTACTTAACGCCAGGACTCGCCTTTAGCGAGCTTTGCAGATAACTCAGGACGTTCATCAAGTAACAGTTCAAGCTCACGAGCAACACGTAGCGGAGCGAGCGGATCAAGCAAAGCGGCGCCACCTACTTCAACAGCATTGGCACCTGCATATAAGTATTCGAGAGCTTTCTCACCAGAATCGATACCGCCAATACCAATAATCGGCGTATCAGGCAGCGCCGTACGAACGCGGTACACGCAGGCCAAGCCGACTGGGAATACGGCTGGTCCAGAAAGACCGCCTGTAATATTGGCGATAATTGGCTCGCCCGTGCGAATATTAATGCGCATGCCAAGCAGCGTGTTAATCATGCTCAAGGCATCGGCGCCAGCTTCAACAGCGGCTTTAGCAATAACCGTAATATCGGTGACATTAGGTGTGAGCTTCACGACCATTGGCTTCGTAGTTAGCTTGCGCAGTCGTGTAATAAGGCGGCTTAACGCTTGTGGATCGGTGCCAACAGAAATACCGCCGGCCGTAACATTAGGGCAGCTTACGTTAATTTCGAGCATATCGGCGTCGGAATCTTCGAGCTTAGAGACGACCTCCGCGTATTCGTCATCGCTATGACCTGCCACGTTCGTTACTACTGTGGCATCAATGGCCTTGAGCTTAGGCAACTCATCCTCGAGATAGGCGTCGACGCCAGGATTCTGCAGACCAACAGCATTGACTGTTCCGGCAGGAGCTTCTGCAGTACGCACGCCAGGATTACCTTCCCATGGTTCTGGAGAAACACCTTTGGTGCTGACGGCGCCGAGCTGACTGACATCATAGAAGTTGCGAACTGCAGCATATTGGAATGTGCCCGAGGCTGTGCCAACAGGATTTTTCCAATGCACGCCAGCAACAACTGTGCTATGACGCCATGCGTGTGATGCATAGAGATTGAGATCATCAGTATGTGATGTGGTCTGATCAAGTACTTGCATAGGTCTTTCTGCTTTCTTGTACCTCGTTACTCGTATTCCGATACTCGTATTTCGTTACTGGTATCTCGTTACTCGTTCCAGCCCATATCTTGTGCATTGAACACTGGTCCATCGGAGCACACTTTTTTGCGACCATATTTGGTATCGACCGTGCACACTACACAGGTACCATAGCCGCAGCCCATGCGCTGTTCCATACTGAGTTGGCAAGATAAGTTACGACGCGAAGTCCAAGCTGCTACGGCTTTCATCATGCCGAGCGGACCACATACGAGTATTTTCGGCTGGGCGCTGCGCTGCCCTGCATGCCTCGCTTCAATACGATCGAGCAGTGTAATAACGTTACCTTCTGATTCGTCAATGCTGAATGCAAAATCGGCATAGCGTTTGACATATTCATCAGCAAAATGATCATCACGATAGCCAAACACTGCGGTGCATTGTACATCAGCACGACGGCTCAAATCTTGTGCAGCTTTTATCAACGGTGGTACACCTAAACCACCACCAACAAGAACATAATGGCCACTTTGTTCTAAATTGAATGGACGTCCCAGAGGGCCAAGTACATCCACAGTATCGCCTGGCTGCAATTGAGCAAAGCGTTCAGTGCCAACACCAACGACGGCAAAAATCAGTGAAACTTCTTCCCCATTGACTTCACTAACGCCAAATGGTCGCGGTGCAGTATGCAATGGATCTGGCAGATAGAGATTCACGAATTGCGCAGGCTGAGCATGCTCGGCAATATACGCATCAGCAAAGGTCAGTCGAATAATGCCTTCACTGAGCTCCTTCACTGCAGTTATAACAGCGCTACGTCGTGCTGGCATGAAACCAGCTTCTATTGCTTGGCTGTTAGTTGCACTGAATGTGGTAGTTGGCCTAAACACTGCAGACGGCATACTGCACTGTTCCTTCCTCGGTAATGGTTGTTTGTGGGACGTGAGTTATGGCATAACAGCGCGTAAATCATCGCGCATGGTAATTGCTGCTTGGCGTGCATTTGTGGATACCAGCTCAAGGGCCTGCTGCACACTCATGCCTGCACCATCAGGACTGTGGTCAGCATGTGCTATGGCCTTTTGCCAAGCACCAATAACGCCTCGCGAAGAATTCACAATGGCACCAGAACCATTGCGATCAAACATGCCGCGCACCATTGCGGCGGTTCCACCTTGTGCGCCATAGCCCGGAACAAGGAAGAACGTATGCGGCATACGTTCACGCAATGCTGCTCCTTGTTCAGCATGTGTGGCGCCAACAACTGCGCCAAGCAATGAGTAACCATGCGTACCAATATGGTCAGCTCCCCAATCGCTTACCAGATCGGCTACGCGTTCATACACCTGACTGCCATCAGCAAGCTTCAACCCTTGGATTTGTGAGCTCGAAGGGTTTGATGTACGAACCAGCGCAAACACATCTTTATGTGTTGCTGCAGCTGCTTCAACAAATGGTTCAATACCATCAGAGCCTAAATATGGATTGACTGTAATAGCGTCTTCATGCCATACATCGTCATCAGTTGGTTGGCTAATATGCTGCGCATATGCCATTGCTGTGGAACCAATATCACCGCGTTTAATATCGCCGAGCACATACAAACCCTGATCATGCGCATATTCGCAGGTCATCGTATAGACATCGATTCCTGTTGGGCCAAGTGCTTCGTACATAGCAATTTGTGGCTTCACTGCAGGTACGATATCGGCAATAGCATCAATTATGGCGCAATTAAATTGGTAATATGCCATTGCTCGAGCTGCAGGAGCAACTTCTGCTGGATCGTCAACATTCTCAGCAGCCTCTTGTACAAAGGCTTTGAGCAATGGCTCTGGCACTAACGCATCAGTTGGATCGAGTCCAATAATGCTTGGATTTTGCGTGCGTTGTATTGCTTCTATCAGTTGATCCACTGCAGTCTCCTACTCCGTAATTGCTGATGTCTGAAGTCGGCTCCACACCAGTTGACCATCTACAATGGTGGCCATTGGTTTGCCAGTAACGGTCCAACCATCAAATGGTGTATTGCGTGCTTTTGAGGCAAATTGTTGTGCGTCTATGGTCCACGGTTGTGTGGTGTCAAAAATCGTTAAATCGATTCGTGTTGGTTGCGCAATGGTAGTGATGTCGAGCACACGACGTGCAGAAACAGCATCAGGCGCATGAGCATCGGATTGTGCTGCGCCATGCATAGCAGCATCAATCGTTGAATAAATGGCATATTCTTCGGCTGCTTGTGCTGCTGCTTGATCGGTATGATGCATATTTAAGAGCGATGCAATATCAGTAGATTGATGGCCCATGAGCAGATTTGGATTAATACTCATCAGCTCAATAAGGCGCTGCTCACTAATAATGCCAGTATCAACAAGCTTGGTATGGCAAATGGCGTACGCACATTCAAGCCCAATAATGCCATTTGGTGCTTGAGTAAAGCCTGATTGCTTTTCTTTTAACGTGTGAGGCGCATGATCAGTGGCAATCATGTCAATAGTGCCGTCTGCTATTGCACCAAGCACGGCCTGACGATCATTCACTGATCGTAACGGTGGATTCATTTTGGCCATCGTGCCGTAGTCCAAAATTGATTCATCACATAATGCAATGTAATGCGGTGCCGTTTCGCAAGTAATTGGTAAGCCCTCTGCCTTAGCTTTACGAATAGCATCAAGTGCCACTGCCGTACTGATGTGTTGGAAGTGCACATGCACGCCAGTCCGTCTTGCCTGCTCAATATCTCGATTGACTATATCGAGTTCCGTATGTTCTGGAATGCCGAGTACGCCAAGACGCCGCGCAACTGGACCTTCGTTCACTACGCCTTCTTCATGGTGTTCGCAGTGCTCAATTAAGAAAAGCCCAAGCTGCTGGACCGTGGCACATACAACATCAAGCACACGTGATGGCACTGCCGCACCGTCATCACTTAACGCAATAACAGGATGTTGTTTTGCCTCAGCATCCATGTGCTCTGCTTGTGCTCGTAAGTATGGTGCTATATCTTCAGCATGAACTGATTCGATGCCCGCACGACCAATAGTGGCACTTGCACACAAGTCATAATGCACAGGCAATTGCACATCGTGATGGGAATTGTAGTGCTGTAAATAATCAATAACATTGGCACAACCAGCATCAAGCACTTCGCTTGCACCAAGTTGTCCAGCTAACACTGGACGTCCATCCATTGCTGGTTCAGTGTTAGGCATAATCAACACTTGCGTATATCCACCAGCAGCCGCTGCAAGTGTGCCCGTAATCATATCTTCTTTATAGGTTTGGCCAGGATCACGGAAATGCACATGAGGATCAGCGAGACCTGGTGAAAGCATCAGTCCTGTGCAATCAATGAGATGATCATCGTCGCTATCAAGTACGAGATCAATCACCTCGTCAGTATTCCAAACAGTGAGGTTTGTGAGTGTAAGTGCCATTACACCTGTGCCTCCTCATCGCAGTAGTCGCATCGGTATTCCCCATGGCCTGAATTGCTCAGGTGGAATCGTTGCGTAAGCCCACGTTCACTGGTTGTAACGCATCGCGGATTTACGCATGTAATTATGTTTGTAACATGCGCAGGTTTGTCTGGATGGATTTTCTCAGCAATTGCACCATCACGTACTACATCCACAGTGGCTTGTGGTGCTAAGAGCCCAAGTACATCGAGATCAATATCACTGATGCCTGAGCATCCATTGCAGCAAGTCCCTGCTTGGTGACATTCAATTTTGATCATATCTTTGGTGCCCAGCTTGGTAGAAGGCGCATTCATAATTAATGCAAGTCTGGTATGTGCTGGATCAATTGCCAAGTATTGCAGGACTTTTAATGCAGTTCCTGCTGGAACATGATCGATGATAATGCCATCTTGGATGCTCGTAACTTCCATCAGACCTTATACTCCTTATTTGCCGGCACATATCCAGGTAGTTCATCACCGAGTACGCTGCTCTCTAACGCCATGCGCATGAGCATGCCATTACGGACTTGTTCGAAATACGCCGCTCGAGGATCATCGTCAACCTCAACAGCAATCTCATTGACACGAGGCAACGGATGTAACACTGCCATTGAGGTTTTTGCCTGGGCTAGTTTCTGTTCGTCAAGAATGTATGTGTCGCGCAAACGTAAATAATCATCTTCATTGAAGAAACGTTCCTTTTGCACACGCGTCATATAGAGCACATCAAGATCACCAATAACTTGCGTAAGATCACGCACTTCAACATAGCTGCAGCTTGGCGTGGCTTCGATGCGGTCGAGCACATAGCGCGGCGTAACCAGTTCTTCTGGACTGATTAAAACAAAATGAACGTTGCCGAACCGGCACAACGTTTCTATAAGCGAATGCACAGTGCGGCCGAACGTAAGATCGCCACACAAGCCAATCGTGAGTTGATCTAAGCGGCCGAACCGGGACTGAATAGTTGCCAAATCAGCAAGCGTTTGCGTTGGATGCATATGGCCGCCGTCACCAGCGTTAATTACTGGCACGCCATACGAAGCTGCAGCTTCTTTTGCGATTAACGCTGCACCTTCTTTAGGATGACGCAGCGCAATAATATCGGCATAATTAGCCGTCGTTTTAATCGTGTCAGCAATCGACTCACCTTTAGAAACTGATGCGAGCTGAGCTCCAGCAAAGCCGATTGTTTTACCGCCGAGGCGCAGCATGGCCGTTTCGAAGCTCAGACGGGTGCGCGTACTTGGCTCATAAAATAAAGCGGCGAGCACTCTACCATCGCAGGTGTGCGCCACTTGACGTTGATGTGTTGCAATATATGCAGCTTTATCTAATAATTCTCGAATCTCAGTAACGGTTAAATCGTCGAGCGATACCACGCTTCTCCCGACCATGGATTGTGGCTCGGATTCGCTGTGCTTGAACAACTGCTCACCTTCCGATAAGTCTTAGTTCGAGGTGGTCTGTTGGACCTTGATCACCATAGCAAAGACCCCCATGCTCCATACGGGTTATGTCCGCATGATGTACGGGGGTCATCAAATTATTAGCTCATCGAAGCGATTTATGATCTACATTTTACATAAGCCTCAGCGGCATTCTGCAGTGCCAATTGGTGTGCTGAATATTCGTGATTTGGCGCTGATGTTTGAGGTTGTTGACGTTCTTGCTCCTGTGCCCTCTGCTGCACAGACTGCTCTCCAGGATTGAAGATGGGTGCCGTTCGCAAAGACTGCTCAATCTTTTCCAAACGCTTGGTGTGACTCAAAATACAGAACGAATTCACAATCAAGACGGATGAAACAAGGATTGGCAAAATATAACCGCTTGTTGCTGCAAAAAATGAGCCCACAGTCTTCTCCTTACAGGCTTTCTCTTCTGAAACTTCTTTATCTATGGTGGGTTTGATACAAAGCATTCAATGGAGTTGCTGAATTATGAGGCGAACGCTTTGCATGCCGTAGTTGTCCATCAAGCGATTCGGTATGAACGCACAATAAGGTCAGCGCTATGACCATAGTCAAAGGGCATATCACTTCGGCTAAAACTGTCAGTATGGGCATCATCATCCCTGCCTTAATAGACGATCACGTCCGTCACCTGCACGGTCATTGTCTGTACCGTCAAGTGGTCGATTACCTGAATGGTATTTTGCGTACTACTGTCATTGGCAGGAAATCTGGTATCGAAATCTCTGCCATGACTACCCTCAGTATAAAGAACGGTATACGGGTAGCCATAGCTTGCCCATAATAATGAGACACTTCAGCGTGAATTCACTTGGAATTCACACAATAATACTGCTGGATAGACTCAGTTCATGAACGAATCTCAGTGGCCGTGCTTTCGCGTTCATAGAACAAGCGTTCTGCCACGTCGCGCGCACGACGCATAACAGCCAAAATATCGTTTTCGAATTTTTGGCCTTCATTCGCTTCATACCCTAGGTACACAGCAATGCCACCCAGAGAATAGAGATCATCAGGCAAAATATCAGCCTGTGCTACTCGCCCACTCCACAGATAATTACCGTTGCGTGCTGCAGTGCACATTTGCCATGCCTGGCGGAGTGCTTGTGCATCAAACGCGTTAATAAAGTGCAAGGACTCCAGTGTATTTAATGCCTGCATAGTGGATTGTGTACGAAGCTCTGCAATGTCACCGGCATGTTGCAATTGCAGTAATTGCACCGTCCATTCCACATCAGACAAGCCACCTTTACCAAGCTTAAAATGACGGTCGCGGTGCACGCCGCGTGGTAAGCGTTCGGCCTCCATACGTGCTTTAAGCTTACGAATTTCAGCAAGCTCTGCTTCTGTTAATGGCGTTGTTGAGTAGCGCAGAGGGTTAACAATATTCGTTAAGAACCGCTGTGCCAACTGCTCGTCTCCTGCAGCGAATCGTGCACGCAGCAATGCCTGATGTTCCCATGTACTTGCCCAGGAACGATAGTATTCTTCACAGCTTGCATAGGATCGTACGAGTGGACCATTTTTACCTTCAGGCCTGAGATCCATATCAAGCTCAATTTTCGGTTCCAGTGTTTGTGGACCCTGCACAATCTGACGCAACTTCTCCTGCACTTTACGTGCATAGAGATTAGCCACTGCCTCATCAGCACCTTCAACTGGCTCGTAGATAACAATGACATCAGCGTCAGAGCTGAAGTTCACTTCTCGCCCACCGTAACGGCCCATAGCAATTATGCTGAGCACAGCAGGTGCCGTGGTCAGTTCTTGTTCTTCAAGGCATGCAGCATTAGCCCATTGCAAAGCAGCAGACAGAATAGCGTCATAAACATCGGTCATACCCGTTAACGAGTCTTCAAGCGAAACAACATTGTTGAGCCAGCCTAAGCCAATACGCTCTATTTCATGCCTGCGCATGGCACGCAAACCTGTTGATGCTTCACGCATAGCACCTTCATAGCGGCGAATAATTGCATTGCACTGTACGTCAAGGCGTTCGCGTGAACGTGGAGCCAACTGCTCATCCATACCAAGCCAAGTAATGGATTCGAGCGACTTATTTAACGCATCGCCTAAGAAGCGCGAATTAGAAAGCACATGGCATAAACGCTTCGAAGCCGACGGGCTATCGCGCAAGAAACCTAAATACTCATGCTCGCTACCAAAATGTTCTTCAAGTTTGCGCCAGTTCAGCAAACCCATATCTGGGTTTTGACCATTACCAAGCCAATACAACACTGCAGGCAACAAAATGCGATTAATTTTTGCAGCACGACTAATACCTTCGGTTAAGGCTTGCACATGACGCATTGCCGCCTGACCATCAGCAAAGCCAACAGCTGCATAGCGTTCCAGCGTTGCCTCAGTCGACAAGCGGAAATCATCGCCATCAATCGAAGCACTAATAGGCAGCATAGGACGGTAGTAAATATCCATATGGAGGCGTCGAATTTCTTGACGCGTGGTATCAAACCGTTCTACGAGCTGTTCAGCACGAACATGCAACGATCGTGCCAACCGTACTAGCTCGGTATTTTGGTTGAGCTGCTCAATCGAAATATTACGGCGCTTTTCCAAACCGCCCGTTGATCCCTCACCTAGGTCTGGGAACAAATGGGTGCGCTTAAGCATCCACATTTGCTGACGATGCTCCAGCACGCGTTCAAACCGATAATCCTGGCTTAAACGCCTTGCCTGCTCACGCGAAACATAGCCACCTTCAGCCAAAGCATGCAACGATTCCAACGTATTGCTCGTGCGCAGTGATTCATCGGTACGGCCATGCACCAGTTGCAGCATCTGCACCGTGAACTCCACATCACGAAGACCGCCCTTACCCAGTTTAATTTCGCGGTCTTTTAAAGCAGGAGCAATTAAGTCTTCTACGCGTTCGCGCATATGCTGGCAATCGTTGACGAAGTTATCGCGCTTTGCAGCAGACCATACGAATGGCCGAGTCATATCCATATACTGCTGACCGAGCTCAACATCGCCGGCCACAGGACGAGCCTTCAACAATGCCTGGAATTCCCAGTTTTCAGCCCACTGTTCGTAGTATGCCTTGGTTGATTCAATGCCACGTACGAGTACGCCGTCTTTGCCCTCAGGACGCAGGGCACCGTCTATCTGCCACAGCATAGGCTCAGTAACACCAGCAACAACTGACTGGCATACGCGTTGCAACGCTGTAGCCATTTTGGTGCCAAGTCGCGTCAGTTGCAAAGCAGACAGCGGCTCTTCATCTTCAACGTCACGAGGCTCAACAATATAAATCAGATCAACATCAGAGACATAGTTGAGTTCGCGTGCACCAAGCTTGCCCATACCAATAACAGCAAAACGAATACGTTCACTCTGCATAACCTGACTTCGTGCAATAGCCAAAGCAGCTTCCAAGGCTGCGTCTGCAGCGTCAGAGAGCTCACGACTAATGGTTGGTTGCAGTGTTATTGGATCAGTTGCGGTAACATCTTGCGCCATAATGGCAGCCAAGTGTTCGCGATATTCTGCACGCAATGCGGTAGTAGCTTCAGCTAAACTCAGCGTGCTCACTGGCACACCAAACTGATTTGACTCAGCGTGCACCGCTTGTAATAAGCAGGCTTTGCGATCAGCAACTCGCATCGTTGCGAGTCCACGTGGATCATAGGCTGCAGCTTCAAGCAAAGCCGGACGCGTACGCATAAGCTTGCCGAGTGCATCAGAAGCACCCAGCACACGCACTAATGTTTGGAAATGATCAAGTGATCCAAGTTCTTGGCACAGCTTATGCCCGGAAGCTCGCAAGCCCTCATCAATATCAACAAGCGATTGCAAAGCAGTATCTGGCGAATCAGCAACTGAAAGCGCTTGTAGCGTCGTCTCCAGTTGCTCATCGGTATATCCAGCCTGACGCAAGCGCTCAAACTGTGCTTTCGCAGTATCAGTTGTTCTGAATCCTGCATGAATTAACGCAAGCGTAGTAATTACTGGATCTTGTATTGCCATATCACCAGTAGTACACCCATTAGCCCGTTAAATCATAATTGTTCTAAACTTCAGAGCTTAGAAATCCTTTGGACCAAGCACGGCCAGCAGCTGTGCCTGATGAATATCCCACGCATTAAATGGCACATTAGCACCGAAAATAACGCATGTTGCCGTTGACAATCCCAAGTTTAGTAACCCTAGCAGATGCGGGTCAGACGAAGGGTTTGCCAACCACTGGCAAGCCATAGACACGGTTGGTTCATGGCTAATAACCATGAGCTCGTGACGCTTGGTTTTACAACCCTGCAGTTGATCAAAAATAGCTTGCATACCTTCGCCATACAGGCTCTTATGCCAATTCACTTTTGGCTTATCACCAAAGGTTTTGAGCATACGCTCGCACGTTTGGCGGGCACGTACTGCACTCGAACAATCAATCTGGTCTGGCACCAAATCCATGGCGCGCAGTCCCTTAGCCACAGCCTTGGCTTGCTTCAGGCCCTTTTCGGTAAGCACACGCTCAAAATCACCTTCAGCATGGAATGGCTCAGTTTTGGCGTGACGCATAATAACGAGCACATAGTCGTAAGCTTTTATGCTTTTTTCAATCTTCTTCAGATTCATTTGGCACTCTCCTGCTCGTCGGGATGCTCTTCTGATTCGATATTACGCATTTGCGATTGCAAGTCGCGCAATACTCTCGAGAGTTTACGGTCAGAGATATCTCGCAGTTCGAGGCTTTCCCAACGTTCGGTCAGTTCCTCTGCGCTCAGCGAGTCAACATCGGTCTGCGTATCCTTGGTTGCGCGATCTCGCTTATGCAGCGCCTCAAATCCCGGAGCCATTGCGCGGCTCGTCACTAAGAAGCCCGTGTGTCCGATCATCTGGTGATCCGGACGAATAGCCAGTCCCTGCGCCTTCCAGTTGCGCTCCAACGTTTCGTTGATTTGTGGTTCTGTCCATTGATTTGATTCCCGCAAAGCTTCGGCAAGGCGAGAAATCTGCGTTGTTGTGGTTACGTACGCGCATAGCACGCCACCAGGCGCCATAACGCGCCATGCTTGCTCAAGCCTGTTCCAAGGATCAAGCATATCGAGCACAATACGATCGTAATAATGCTCAGGCAATGTGGCTGCGACAGAATCAAAATCACCAGTCAACAAATTCCACCATGATGGTTCATAGCCGAAATACAGCGAAGCATTAGCCCATGCTACACGTGCGAATTCAGGGCGAAGCTCAATTGTAGTCAGCGAACCATGCTCGCCAACAGCATCGAGCAGATTAATGCTCATAGCACCCGAACCTGCACCAGATTCCAGCACACGCATATCAGTGCGAATATCACCCAGCTGAATCACCTGAGCAATATCCTTTGGATACATAATCTGTGCGCCACGAGGCATAGAAAGCACATAATCGGCTAAACGTGGACGCATAACAGCAAATTGCCAGCCGCCAATCGCGCGGGCAGCCTTCCATGGCTTATTGGCATCGCGTTCAGGATGATCCTTATTAATCTGATCCTCACGCTTAGCATTCACTGTCGTAACAATGGAGCCCTCAGTCATACCAATAACATCATCGTGCAAAATAATGCCATGTGGCGTTTGCGTAACACCACCAGCAACAAGCTGATCAGTAATCTTATTGGACCTACGGTCCGTGAATTGCACTTTCTCCCCTGCAGTTAAGGGTCCGCGATGCATGATGCTCCTTGTAGTAACAGTCACTTTACAAGTCACAGCCTAGCCTATAGCCGTGCCATCATAACGAAACAGTGATAACCACTATTATCTATTTGTGATAGATATGTGAAAAATATTTTTCAGTTATCACAAATCGGACACATCAGCGTAACTGCACATTTTCTTTGTTTACGTATTCTACAAATTGCGATGCAAACAAACTTGAGTGCATACGCAATTATTTTACAAAATCCATAAAACTCAATGATGAAGTTTACGCGTGAATTAATTATCTGAAAAGCGAGGCAGAACAATGCGAAATTATAATATGGCAATCAGCGCATGCATAGCTGCATTAGCACTCATTATTGGATGTGGCGCAGAAACAGCTTTCGCAGAAACAAACCTCTATTCTGAAGACACATCTGATATTGAACAAGAAAACACTACATACGACGCGGCAATTGCGCAGCCATCAGATGGCGTAATCACAGCTATAGATAATACTTCAAATTCGAACTTCAAAAACGGTGGTTGCACACACGATATGCCTAATGGCACCGCTACTAAAACCTACGAATGGAAAAATGGAGATACCGTATACACAATAAGACTTGCAGCAGGTGACTATTATCGTCACATTGGCGGCGACAACATGAACTTTTATCCACTGGATGGAAGCATGACATATAAAAGTGGACCAAAATTCAAGTCCACAAGTGCTTCAACATATGTTACCTATAAAGCTTGGGGTATTGGCCATATGAGGCATGGGTATAGTTCCACTGCCCATGAATACTTTATGTCTGATCTTGACCCCAATTATGGTAGATGGAACACTACACCATTTTGGGATACTGATCACACGAGTCCAACGTATGGTATCGGTGTAACAGATCCTTCGACGGTGCTTTGGCCAGATAAGTACAACTATATGGGCGAAGTGGCAGTTCTTGCATGGCCTCATGATTATGTCAACCATCTGGTTATCGATAGCGTACTTGATTCTGGGCAAAAGGTTCATGGGGATTTTACAATTAATATGCCATAGCGTTCAATGTTATGTACAGCTTAATACTGTAATTTAATAGGTGGTACTTAAGAGCTACTTCTCGTAGTATTACATTATTCCAAGTATGGTCTTGTGCAAATAATAAATGTATTGCACAAGACCTTAATACTGTTCGAATTATACTTATATGTGCGTCCTACAAGCGGTAATATATTTCTAATTATTTCAGTTAAGCAACTTGAAAACGCTAGCAGGAGTATGCTCTATATCGTCCATCGTGACGCTCAACCTTAAGTGGCATATTAAACACATGTGAAAGTCTGTCGGAAGTTAATCCTTGTTCAATAGGACCTGCGTACAGTACGGTGCCCGCGGGAGGATTATCGCTGGAATTTGACGTTTCTTGACGTCCTAGAATAGCGATGTGATTGAAGCCAGGCGGGATCTCTTCAAGACGATGCGTCACCAGAACAATAGCGCGAGTATCGGGCGTTTGAGCCAGCTGACTGAGCGCCCGAATTGTTGTTTCTCGACCACCCAAATCAAGACCAGTTGTCGGCTCATCAAGAATTAATACATCAGGATTAGCCATAAGTGCACGGCAAATCAGTACACGCGTACGTTCCCCTTCTGAAAGCCGTGCCATGGACTTGCCCTCTAAGTACCCAATACCGAACTGCTGCATAAGCGCGCGAGCTTGTGCATATTGTTCGTCAGCATAGGTATCTTTCCAGCGACCAACTGTGGCCGTTAAGGCGGTTACCACAGCATCTAGAGGGTCTTCACAGTCAGGAAATGTGCGCAGCAACTCTGCTGACGCAAGCCCAATACGATGACGATACGAAAACACATTGGACTTACCAAGCTGGTTACCAAGGATCTCGACAGTTCCCGACGAAGGAAAGGTACGCGTTGCCATCATCGAAACGATGGTGGATTTGCCAATACCATTAGGACCAAACAGTACCCACCGCTCCCCTTGCGGAATCGCTAAGTTCACGTCGCTGACAATAACGCGGCCCTGGCGGCGGAACTCGACATCAGATAGACGAACTGCCATGGCAGTCTGTTCTCGTGAATCCTTGGATTGAGGCGAATTCATAACAGCGACCATGGCAGCTCCTCAAGTTAGTGCAATGCGCTTTACCGATCAGACGGCGGTACCGTACTGGTCCAGATTTGGATTGTTCTTCGGGTTTCCAGCCGTAAAGAACAGGCTGATCACGCCAAGTGCAAAGACACCAGCCACAATCAAAATGGCCCAGTCTGGGTGCGATGGCAGCCACATCACGACGAAGAATGCGATGGCCGACAGCACAATAACAATCCAGCTGATGACTCGCGCCCAATTACGTGCCGAATGAGGGGCATGCACTGCTGGCGGGTTGTAATCGTTTGGATCGGTATCGAGCACACTATCTTGAGCTTCAATAACGCTCGATGTTGGCTTCCATGGGCCCTTCTTACCCTCAGCCAAACGCTGCGAGCGTTGCTGCAGCTGCTGCTCATCAATCATGCCTTTACGGCCGCGACCATTGGTCGAATCATACTGCGGAGGAACTCCGCCATTACCTTTAGCCCTCGCGCGACGTTCTGCACGGTTTGCCATATCGATGCTCCTTTATACGAAATGCGGCTATCCACAATCGCGGATAACCGCATGTGCTGGGACACCAGTGTAGCGAACGTTTGCAATTCAGCAACGGGGTAACATCAAAGGTTTCGTAGAAGCTTGGATCGGAGCAGGCAATTCTGTTTTGCCCATCAGATAAGCATCGACTGCAGCAGCGCATGAACGACCCTCTGCAATAGCCCAAACGACAAGGCTTTGGCCGCGTCCTGCATCGCCGCATGAGAACACACCATCTTGGTTTGTAGCAAATTGGTCGTTACGAGCCACGTTGCCACGAGCATCAAGTTCTACAGGAAGCTGTTCCATAAGCGAACTTGTATCAGGATGTAAGAAGCCTACAGAGATCAGTACCAGATCAGCAGGAATAATACGTTCGGTTCCTGGCTGCCTCGTAAATGGACCATCAGCACCAGGAGCAACCGAAACGATTTTCAGACCTGTTACCTGACCTGATTCGTTAGCAATAAAGCCTTCTGCGGTTGCCGATTCCAAGTACTCGACCGAATCGGTGTTGTATATGTATTCGCCGCCTTCTTCCATAGAGCTCGTCTTCTGGTAGAGACGTGCAAACGTTGGCCATGGCTGATTATCTGGGCGAACCAGAGGTTCTTGAGGCATAATCTGCAACACCGTCACATCCTTGGCCCCTTGACGAATAGCCGTGCCCAAGCAGTCAGAACCCGTATCGCCACCACCAATAATGACCACATGCTTATTGTGCGCAGTGATGTTATGCACTGGATCAACGCCATAGAGACGACGAGTCGCATCAGGCAAGAACTCCATAGCAAAATGAATGCCATCAAGGTCGCGCCCTGGAAGATTCATATCGCGAGGCACTGTGGATCCGATTGCAACAACCACAGCATCATACCGATCGCGTAGCTCGTCCCAAGAAATATCTTTTCCGATTTCTGTATTCGTGCGGAAGCGCGTACCTTCGGCTTCCATTTGTGCAATACGACGGTCAATAATATGTTTATCGAGCTTGAAGTTTGGAATGCCATAACGCATAAGACCGCCAATAGCATCATCACGCTCATACACCACAACTGTATGTCCTGCTCGCGTAAGCTGCTGAGCGCAAGCAAGACCAGATGGACCGGAGCCAACAACAGCTACGGTCTGATCGGTATTACGCTGTGGTTTTAACGGCTGCACAATATCCAGATCCCAAGCCTGATCAATAATCGTGCATTCATCATTACGAATCATTGTGGTTGGCTGATGAATGCCAAGCACACATGCTGATTCGCACAATGCAGGGCAAATACGACCAGTAACTTCTGGGAAGTTATTCGTGATAGACAAGCGGTTATAGGCATCTTGCCATTGGCCTTGGCGTACAAGATCATTCCATTCTGGAATCAAGTTCCCGAGTGGACAACCTTGCATGCAGAATGGTGTGCCACAATCCATACAACGGGCTGCTTGTTCCTGTGTCCAAGGTTGCAAACCAGTTTCTGCATGCACATCAAGCCAGTCTTGAATACGCTCTTGGACTGGACGCTCGGCAAGTTCGTGGCGTGAACGAACTTTCAGGAATCCTCTTGGATCACCCATGTCAGCGTGCTCCTTCCATAACCTGCTCATAGGTCTGTTCCCAGACTCCAGGAGCGTTGAAATCAATATTGTTGGTTTCGGCTTGTGCCATAGCTTGTGTCATAGCAACGAATTGACGAGGCACCACATGGGTGAATCGAGTTCGTGCGGTCTTCCAGTTATTGAGCAGTTCTTGGGCAAATGCTGAATCAGTTTCAGCAGCATGCTGTTCAATAAGCGACTTCAACGTTGCCTCTTGCTCGCTACCCTGTTCAATTGGCTCAAACAGTAATGGGCCACGAGCTGCTGCAGGGTTAACTTTCGTCATATCGAGATCCAGCACATAAACATGGCCACCTGAGAAGCCTGCACCAAAGTTTCGTCCTGTTGGACCGAGAATGACGACAGTGCCACCAGTCATATATTCGCAACCGTGATCGCCAACGCCTTCAACAATCATTGTGGCGCCGCCATTACGCACGGCGAAGCGTTCGCCTGCACGACCGGCTACGAACATTTGGCCAGAAGTTGCACCAAATCCAGCGACGTTACCGGCAATAACATTCGAGTGAGTGTCGAACGTGGACTGTTCGTCGCTACGAATAACGATGCGGCCACCAGACAGACCCTTACCCGCGTAATCATTGACCTCACCGAACACACGTAAGGTTTCACCGCGAGGAATAAACGCACCCAACGACTGACCACCGGAACCATGCAGCGTCAGATCGATAGTGTTCTCCGGAAGCCCCTGCTCGCCGTACCGCTTAGTAACTTCGTAGCCGAGCATGGTGCCCAGCGTACGATTCACATTACGAATCGGAAGCTCAATATGCACTGGTTCCTGATGCTCAAGCGCACATTCAGCCAGTTCAATGAGTTCATTATCAAGTGCCTTCTCAAGCTCATGGTTCTGCTCAATTGTCTTATGTAGAATCGTGCCTGGAACAGGACCCGGCTGCATCAGCACATGCGTTAAATCAACACCAGCAGTTTTCCACTGCTGAATAGCCTCGTTACGATCGAGACACTCTACATGGCCAACAGCTTCTTCAAGCGTATGGAAGCCAAGCTGAGCAAGCAGCTCACGTACCTCTTCGGCAATAAACATAAAGAAGTTAATAACCGATTCCGGCTTGCCAGCAAAACGCGCACGCAGCTCTGGATCCTGCGTAGCAATACCTTGAGGGCATGTGTTCTTCTGGCAGACGCGCATCATAACGCAGCCTTCAACAATAAGCGCAGCTGTTGCGAAGCCGAATTCTTCAGCGCCCAACAGTGCGGCCACCATAACATCACGGCCCGTTTTGAGCTCACCATCACACTGCACGGTAACGCGAGAGCGCAAGCCATTAAGAATTAACGTCTGCTGTGTCTCGGAGAGACCAATTTCCCAAGGCGTACCAGCATGCTTAATAGCGTTCAGCGGGGCTGCACCTGTACCGCCGTCGTATCCAGAAATCAGCACAACATCGGCATGGCACTTGGCCACGCCTGCGGCAACAGTACCAACGCCAAACTCGGAGACGAGCTTAACGTGAATGCGAGCCTGAGGATTTGCATTCTTCGCATCATTAATCAGCTGCTTCAAATCCTCAATCGAATAAATATCATGATGAGGTGGTGGCGAAATAAGTTCCACACCAGGCGTTGCATGGCGAACATGAGCAATCCATGGTGGCACCTTGGCACCCGGCAAATGGCCACCCTCACCTGGCTTAGCGCCCTGTGCAAGCTTAATCTGCAGATCAGTTGCGTGTACCAAATAATTACTCGTTACACCAAAGCGAGCCGATGCAATCTGCTTAATCTTGCTGCATCGCAGTGGATCGTTGAGACGGTCTTCGGACTCGCCGCCCTCACCAGAATTCGAACGTGCACCAAGCGTATTCATTGCAATGGCAAGCGTTTCATGAGCCTCTTGGGAAATAGAGCCATAGCTCATAGCACCCGTTGAGAAGCGCTTCACAATCTCCGTTGCCGGCTCGACTTCGTCCAGTGGCACTGGTGGACGCGTCGACGTCAATTCCATAAGGCCACGCAATGTCATCAAGCGATTCGATGTGTCATTAATATGATGCGAATACTGCTTAAACATTGCATAGTCGCCACGAGCAGTAGCTTGCTGCAGCAAGAAAATAGCCTCAGGATCATTGAGATGATCTTCACCGGTACGACGCCACTTATAGTTACCACCGGTTAACAAATTCCTATGCGGACGAGCTGTCCACTGTTCTGGATAGGCCACACGATGGCGAATAGCTACTTCTTCAGCGAGTATATCAAGATCCGCACCACCAACGCGCGATACCGTGCCCTCGAAATACTCGTCAATCAGATCAGCATCCAAGCCAACAGCTTCGAAGAGCTGTGCACCTCGATAGCTCATAATCGTGGACACACCCATTTTGCTCATAATCTTGAGCACACCCGTTGCCAGCGCAAGCTTCAGATTACGCACAGCAGTTGCTGGATCCACAGTAATATAGCCATTACGAGACAGATCTTCTACCGATTCCAACGCCAGATATGGATTCACCGCAGCTGCACCATAAGCAATGAGCAATGCCACATGATGCACTTCGCGCACATCACCAGCTTCAACAACCATCGAGATTTGCGTTCGCGTATGTTTGCGCAGCAAATGATGCTGAACAGCTGAGGTCAGCAGCAGCGACGGAATCGGAGCCCATGTGTGATCCGAGTTGCGATCGGACAAAATCAGGAAGTTACTCCCCTGCTCAATAGCCAGATCGATCTCTTCGAAAATCTCGTCGAGACGAGTTTGCAGAGCATGACCACCGCCTGCAACTTGATATAAACCACGTACCACAAATGGCTTGTAATAGCCGTTCACAATACGAGCTCGATCTAGTCGCTTGAGCTGGCTCATCTGTACTGAGTCAAGTACTGGTTTGCCAATAACAATTTTCTTCGCATGCAGTTCGCAATCATCCAGCAGAT
The DNA here is from genome assembly GCF_003951975.1 of Bifidobacterium dolichotidis. GTDB lineage: Bacteria > Actinomycetota > Actinomycetes > Actinomycetales > Bifidobacteriaceae > Bifidobacterium > Bifidobacterium dolichotidis. The sequence goes on along the minus strand of NZ_QXGM01000001.1, from coordinate 745,377 downwards.
TTGGTTCGGGGCCAATTGCTGATTCAAGCGACGTAACGATTTTCTCGCGTTCCCAATCAAGTGGCGGGTTCGTCACCTGAGCGAACTTCTGCGTAAAGTAATCGAACAGCATGCGGCTGCGCTTCGACAGTACAGGTATTGGGGTGTCATTACCCATAGAGCCCAATGGTTCTTTACCTGTTTGTGCCATTGGTCCCAAAATGATTTTCAGATCTTCTTCGGTATAGCCAAATGCACGTTGACGACGCGTAACAGAGTGGTTCGAATAATTAATATGCTCACGCTCAGGCAGATCCGTGATCTGCACAGTATTATTCTCAACCCACTCGCGATACGGATGCTCATGTGCCAGCTGCTGTTTAATCTCTTCATCGCTGATAATACGGCCTTCTGCCGTATCAACAAGGAACATGGCTCCTGGTTCAAGCCTGCCTTTGGCGACAATCTGATCCGCAGGAATTTGTGGGAGTACGCCAGCTTCAGATGCCAACACAATATGGCCATCGCGAGTCTGTTGCCAGCGACCTGGGCGGAAGCCGTTGCGATCGAGTACCGCACCAACTTGCGTGCCATCAGTAAACACAATATGTGCTGGGCCATCCCATGGCTCAATAAGCGAATTATTGTAAGCGTAGAAAGCGCGCACATCTGGATCTAATGCCTGATTGCTCTCCCAAGCTGGAGGCACCATCATTAACACAGCATGTGGCAATGAGCGGCCAGCCAAGTTTAGCAGTTCCAGACACTCATCAAACGTGCCTGAATCCGAATATCCTGGCGTATCAATTGGCAACAGCGGCTTCAGATCGCCTAACAATGCTGAACTCAGCATGCCTTCACGAGCCGAGAGCCAATTGCGGTTACCTTGAATCGTATTGATCTCGCCATTGTGTGCAATTAAGCGGAATGGCTGTGCTAGTGGCCATGAAGGGAATGTATTCGTGGAGAATCGCGAATGCACAATCGCGACGACCGCCTTCATACGCTCATCAGAGAGATCTGGGAAGAATGGGCGCAACTGCATCGTGGTCAGCATGCCTTTATAGGTCAGCGTACGCGAGCTCAGCGAAGCGAAGTACACACCAACTTCGTGTTCAACACGTTTGCGCACACGGAAGGCTTTTCGATCGATTGCTGTACTGATCTGCTTTGTTGTCGCAGTATTGGCCTGCTGTGATGTTGCAGTATCAGTTTGTTGATCAGTTACTGCGCCTTCTGCGTTAACGAGTACGAGCATCTTAAATGCTGGCATACTCGCTAGTGCTTGCAAGCCAAGACCATCAGGATTCGTAGGCACAGTACGCCAAGCAGCAACGCTGAGCCCCTCTTCCTGTGCAATTTTGGCAATGGCTTGTTCTTGCTGGCCGCAGACACTCAAATCACGATCCAAAAATGCAATACCAGCAACATACTGTCCTGCTGCGGGCAGCGGCGCATCAATAATCGCATGCATAAACTCATCAGGCATGCTTATTAAAATGCCAGCGCCATCGCCGGTGTTTTCTTCAGCACCAACAGCGCCTCGGTGATCCAAATTCACTAACACTTCAATAGCATCATCAATGATGCGGCGCTCTGGTACACGATTCAATGTGGTGACCATGCCAACACCGCAGGCATCATGTTCTGCGCGTGGATCATACAGACCTTGCGGATCATGGGCTGTTAAATCGAGCGGAGCCTTCAACGTCACCGCGATCACCTCTCTCTGAACGCCTTTGGGGTCCCGAGCAGTGGCCCCCTGATGCTTTTGCGTTCAAACATTAGTGAGAGTGATGTTTCGAGTTTTCCTCGCGTCCACATACCGAATCTCAGCGTGGACAAACTACGGACACACTAATAAGGCACCGATACAGCCGTGTTCTAGCCGTTTTATCATACGAAAGCCGGTCTGAGCACTCGCTCAAACCGGCCACATCATGCAATTGTTTCGGTTGCGTTTCGAAGCTATTTCAGCTCAGCCCAAATACTCCATTAGTTCCGTAATCATGGCGTCATTGAGCAAACGACCCTTACGCGTTGGCACAGCACGACCCTGTTCAAGAGCCGCAGCATCAAGCAATCCCTCATCAACAAACTGCTGCCAGATCGTCGACGGAATACGCGGATCAACCGTATTAATATCAAGGCCCTCACGAATACGCAAACCCAGCATCAACTGTTCTTCAGCCTGCTCAACTGGCGTAACTGTTTCACTGCCGGCCCATGGCACCTGATTGTCGAGAATCTTTCCGGCCCACAGCTTTGGATGAGGAATATCCCACGCACGCAAACCCTGACCATTCACATTGCCATAGTGCGAATGAGCACCCGGACCAATACCAGCCCAGTCCACATTGCGCCAGTATCCCAAATTATGGCGCGACTCCTGACCTGGCCTTGCCCAGTTACTGACCTCATACCACTCAAGCCCCGCGGCGGTTAACAATTCGTCAGCAATTTCATATTTTGCTGCTTCATCATCGTCATCAGGCTTTGGCAACGTGCCTGCTGCAATCTGTCGACCCATTTTGGTCGTTGCCTCAACCGTCAGTGCATAAGCAGAAATATGGTCAACGCCGAGATCAATTGCCGCCTGAACCGACGTCCTCCAGTCATCCAGTGTCTCGCCTGGCGTTCCATAAATCAGATCAACACTCGAGCGCAATCCTGCTGCATTGGCTGCCGCAATTCCAGCAGCAACATTCGCTGGCGTGTGCGTACGGTCGAGTGTTTTGAGCACGCGCGGCACAGCCGACTGCATGCCGAACGAAATACGTGTAAAGCCTGCGTCCGCCAGTGCCTGAATATAGTCGGCATCAACAGTATCTGGGTTGGCTTCAGTAGTGATTTCTGCTCCTGCAGCAATACCCCACGTATCGTCAATAGCCTGTACGAGACGAGCAAGATCTTGCGGCTTGAGGATTGTTGGCGTGCCACCGCCAAGGAACACCGTTGAAGCTGGGCCTTCGTCAACACCATGATCGAGTTGCCATTGCTTAACAATACGCATCTCATCAATGGCTAGATTTGCATAATTATCGCGAGATGCACCATTGCCAAGATCTACTGCCGTATAGGTATTGAAGTCGCAATATCCGCACCTACGCAGGCAAAAAGGCACATGAATATAGACTTCATACATAATTCAACTCTCCCATTACCATGGCACACCATAATTCGAGCACAACAGCCCGTAAGTACACAGAAGTTCTTGCAGTGAACCTACTGCAAGAACTCTGTTACCTCAACTCGTTATCAGCGAAAGCTATTCCTCAGCCCTCGGTCTTCTGAGCGGCACGAATCTTATCCTTCGTGTCCTTATCAGTGCCAGCATCATTAGTTGCCAATGCTGCAACGAATGCTTCCTGAGGCACTTCCACATGGCCGAGCATCTTCATGCGCTTCTTACCAGCCTTCTGCTTTTCGAGCAGCTTGCGCTTACGCGTAATATCGCCGCCGTAGCACTTAGCCAACACATCCTTGCGCAATGCACGAATGTTCTCACGAGCAATAATGCGTGAACCGATTGCTGCCTGAATAGGGATTTCGAACTGCTGGCGAGGAATAAGTTCGCGCAGCTTCTTCGTCATCATAACGCCATAGCTATAGGCCTTATCACGGTGCACAATAGCGCTAAAGGCATCAACCTTTTCACCCTGAATCAGAATGTCAACCTTGACGAGGTCTGCAGCCTGTTCACCATCTTCGTGGTAATCCAGTGATGCATAGCCCTTCGTACGGCTCTTCAACTGGTCGAAGAAGTCGAACACAATTTCAGCCAGTGGAATGCGGTAATGCATTTCCACACGTTCTGGAGACAGATATTCCATCGTGCCCATAATGCCGCGATGATCCTGGCACAGCTCCATAACGGCACCAATGAATTCCTTTGGCGTAATAATGTCAGCAGCAACCATTGGTTCCACGATGCGTTTGATCTTACCCTCTGGAAACTCACTTGGGTTCGTCACACGATGTACCGTGCCATCTTCGCTTGTCACTTCATATGGCACATTTGGTGCAGTTGAAATCAGGTCAAGGCCAAATTCACGGCTCAAACGTTCCGACACAATCTCCATGTGCAGCAGGCCTAAGAAGCCACAACGGAAGCCGAAGCCCAGAGCCACCGAAGTCTCTGGTTCATAAATCAACGCAGCATCATTGAGCTTAAGCTTATCCAATGCCTCACGCAGTTCGGGGAACTGTGCGTTATCAATTGGGAACAAACCTGCATACACCATTGGTTGTGGATCACGGTATCCAGGCAATGGCTCCGTTGCAGGATCCTTAGCCGACGTAATTGTGTCGCCGACCTTGGATTGACTGACGTCCTTTGCACCCGTAATCACGTAACCAACTTCACCAGCACCAAGTGCCTTAGTTGGCATCATTTCTGGGCTAATAACACCAATCTCAATTGGATCGTGCGTCATACCAATGCCCATCATGTGCAGCTTTTCACGGCTACGCAGTTCACCGTCGACCATACGAATATAGGTCACAATGCCACGATAAGAGTCATATACAGAATCGAAAATCAAAGCACGTGCAGGCGCCTTTGGATCTCCAGATGGAGCAGGAATATCGGTGACAATGCGATCGAGCAGCTCGGCCACACCCTCGCCTGTTTTACCAGAAACGCGCAGCACATCAGATGGATCACAACCAATAAGGCCAGCAATTTCTTCAGCATGCTTATCTGGCTCTGCACTTGGCAAATCGATTTTGTTGAGCACAGGAATAATCGTCAGATCATGGTCAATTGCCATGTACAAGTTGCTCAACGTCTGAGCCTCAATACCCTGCGTTGCGTCCACAAGCAGCACGGCACCTTCACATGCGGCCAGTGCACGGGATACCTCGTAGGTAAAGTCGACGTGGCCTGGCGTATCAATCATGCCAAGCGTATATTCCGTACCATCAAACGTCCATGGAACGCGCACTGCCTGCGACTTAATAGTAATGCCGCGTTCTTGCTCAATATCCATGCGGTCAAGGAACCTATCACGCATCTCGCGCTCAGGAACAATACCTGAAAGCTGCAAAATACGATCAGCAACAGTCGACTTGCCGTGATCAATATGAGCGATGATGCAGAAATTCCTAATCAGTGATTGATCAGTGAATCCTGGCTGGTTGTGCTGCGTGGCCACGCAATCCTCCTCAATGTGCTCTAGAACGCCCTTGATTGTAGTCGCTGCGTATGGAAAACATGCGCGCACCGAACATTACAACATTATCCGATATTCATGTTATTATCTCGAGATGTATGTCCTTATAGCACTTAGCCGTTTGGAGAATAGATAGTGGCAAACATTAAGTCGCAGAAGAAGCGCGTGCTGACCAACGAGAAGGCACACCTGCGTAACGTCGCCGTGAAGTCCGCGCTGAAGACCGCAGTGCGTCACGTCCGTGAGGCCATCGCCGCTGGCGATAAGGCTCTCGCTGAAGAGAAGTTCGCAATCGCATCGCGCGCACTCGACAAGGCTGCCAGCAAGGGCGTCATCCACAAGAACCAGGCTGCGAACCGCAAGTCCAGCCTTGCTCTTCAGATCAACGCTCTGTGACATCTGATCGGTTTTTACCGATAACGTCGTAGACAAGAGACCGGATTATGGCAACATGATCCGGTCTCTTTTTATGTCCAAGAGGCGCAAGCGAATTGGTGCTATAGGAAATAGTAGTGAATTGTTGTTATGGGGAGTTATTCATGTAACTTCCAAAATCCGGTCTCAGTTTCCTCATCGTATTGTTGGTAAATCGTTCCGCCCACTACTGGTTTGAGTGTGATTTCTGCTGTATAGAGCACAACAACTGCGTTGAGATGGCCAGCGGCAACTTCATGCCTCTCGCCTACTTTATAGGCAAACACACCATGGGAATGGTTCCGCAACTCCCCTGACTGATCGGTAATGATATTGCCAGTGAAACTTGCCAGTTCAAGCATTCCTTCAATAAGCCGAGTCTCGAAGGTTCCGGTCTGAGGTATAAATGTCTGAATTTCTGCGCTACTGCAGCCTCCGATTCCCGAATAGGTGCATGATGCAATGTGCTGTTCTTGACAGAGATTCAACAGGTTTGTGATTATTTCATCGCCCTTATCCATACGCACATAAAAGGTGTCACCATACTGCTGGTATTCCATACATTCCTCCTCATATCCCCGATTTGTTGAGTATATGGAATGAGCCCAGTCGCTTCGGACTGGGCTCATCTGGTGAACACCAATGTACGTCCTTACATTGGCGCGATAATTACATTGGCTTGCATGGCGCTATAGTCCACGATTGACTACTTGGAGTAATCTTGCCATCCCATAAATAATCACCATCGATAAGAAGTCCTTCTTTATCGACATGCGCATTTTGTGTTGCAGCCATGTCATCTGGTGGGAACTTATTACCGTGTACGTAACCTGGTCCACCGTTATTGAAAATAACGCGAATCGGATATGAACCCGATTGTTTGAGTATTTCTGGTGGAACCTCATACACATAATCAGCATTACCATCGCAAGTGCCAGGTTTATGCGTCATGAGCACGCCCGGCCACGGTGCATTTTCAATAACCTTTGGCGTAGCACCCTTGCTGTCAACATATACATATGCGTAGGTATTCGGCCATTTAGCACTTTGCTTGGCATATGCTCTGTAGGTTGAGACGATACTTGGATCTTGCTTAAACATCCTCACCGTATAGGTAATTGGAGTGTTATCAACAGCAGAACGTCCAGTAACGGTCACCGTAATATACTGCTCATAACCAGTTCTTGCACCGATTGTCACTGTCTGGCCATCAGTGAAGGTACCGGAGTCACCCTCACTTGTGGTATACCGTGCATCTGCAACGCTATCGGCATGCAATGTTACTTGTGTTGTATTGGTTTTGAAGGCTGTTCCATTTGATGCAATATATGCTACGCCATGCTTATTAGGCAAGCGGTTAAAGAATACCGAAATCTTGCCACCATGAGCAGTACCAGAAGTAATTACGTGATGCTTTACAGTCAACATGCCGCCATTAACTTGATCTATATATTCACCATCAGCAAGCTGTGTTTCAGTATTACTGAGGTCAACATCACTACCCATATTGGTTATTGCAACACCATCAGTAAAGCTGGATCCACCCTGCTGATAGCGCTCCACCATAAGGCACTGATTACTTCCACAATTGCGCAACTCTTCAGCATTATTTTCCATAGCATTACGGAAATGGTTCACTGCAACAACTTCTGGGCTTCTCCATTCTTCGTCGCCAGTGTCTCCCAACTGTGAGATCTCAGCGAATACTGGATTGCCTTGACCTCCAGAACCGGCAGGACGATTCAAGAATAAAGGCGCACCTCCGGCACGAGCACCAATAACGCCCCATCCCATGCGGATTTGCCAGGCATTTAAATAAGCCGAGGAATCAAACCATGTTGTTGCATAATTATCGTGTGATTCTACCCAAGTAACGAGTTGGTCGTCTCTAACATCGTTAATTCTGTAGCTTTGGATTTCGTTATGGTTCAGATCATTCTTCGCCAACATATTACGTAAATTCATACCGTAATCTGTTGGGGTTGTGGCACCACCATTCGAACTGTATTGATCAAAAAGTCTTACGTACGCAGGTACGTCAAGACCAGCATCAGGAGCCTGAATAACTTCCCCATATTGGAACTGTGCACCATTCTGCAGAATTGTTACCCAATAATTCGAGTACTGGCCTTTGAATTCGTAGGGAAGCTCAATAGATTTTGGAGCATCATAGCGCATACCGTCAGCACCATCGTTCACGGCAGCATCCAAGAAACGCGCCATTCTATCAGCCACAGGTTGTTTTTCAGTGTACAAATCCCATAGGCCTAATACTGGGCAATGTGTTACATTCCAGCGGTTGTTATAGTCCATTTCACCAATACATTTATCTGGATAGTAATGGAAGTTATCAAGACTGCGCCAGCTACCATCAATCGCTTTCCAATCAGAGGTGAAATGGTTGACAACAGCATCTACAATGACGCGAACACCATATTTATGAGCTTCTGCAGTCAGTTCTTGAAGTTCTTGCCTTGTACCTACGGCCTGACTTCCAAAATCAGTGTTAACTGGCTGATAAACGTAATACCAGTTCTCGGTAAAATGCTTGCGCCCATGTACGTCAGTTTTAGGTTCAACAATCTGGCTTACCGGCGGTGTTTGAACAGCTGTATATCCAGCTTCAGCGATGCTCCTCATATTTTGCTTAATCGTATTAAACGACCACATAAATGCATGCAATATTGCGCCATGCTTCATCTCTTGTGCTAAGCCATACGAGGTTCGGGCAGCTTCAAATGTGGGATTGCGCAAAGTGCGGTTTAAGCTCGTATTTCTATCATTAAAGGTCAACGTACTAGCCGCTTGTGCAGAAGAAGCAGCGCCTACTGTACTGCAACATAATGTGGCGAGTACTGCTGCAGATGCCATTGCTTGTTTCAAGAATTTCCGTGAATGCTGCGAGCTTGATTGAGGTTGCCGATGAAAGGCTGTACAGCTCATTGTTGATTTCCTACTAAGCCTGTACATAGTAGTATTCCCCTCTGTGCTCCATAGTAATCAAGACTTCACCAGTTCTTGTTCCTACTTCACTGAATTTTTCAGTTTGTTTCTTCACTCGTATTTTCTATTGAGTGCCGTTGCGGTCTTAGAACTGTTGAGGAACTGCTGGCAACTTATGTTTTCCGCAGTCCATTGTTTGTTAGCACGGTTCTTTGTGCTGCAATCTCTTGTGACCATGTCACAGTGAAAACTGATATTTCTATAGTACGGGATTCGGCTGGGTATCGCGGTGAACTACAAATGTACTGCGGGTAATCTCATGTTGAATTTTTCAACATTATCGCTCTAGTCTCAGCTTAAAGGCCTATAAGCTTATGGACTTGTGTTTTGCTTAGGTATATACTTCGACACGTACGTTTCGTACTACACAATGGTGCCCTATAACAAAAGTCTGTCGCTACATGTACTTCATTCAGCAAGTTACAACTAGTCAAAACACCTATTTCTAAATCGGACCTCGTTTTTATCTATATGGACAGAAAAAGAGCCTAACCATGGTTGGTTAGGCTCTTTATGTGACTAACAGCAGCAAGGTAGGACTCATTTTCTAGGCCATATACTGCAAGAAATTACGAAATATTATAGTTATTTCTTATGCGTATACCTCATGTCAGTAATTAGCCATTTTGAGTTTAAATATCTCATCTCCCTTAGGGAATTTATTGACATCTGAGAAATACGTCCACGTGCCCCTTTCCTCGTGCATGGTTCTCAGGTCTATTTTTTTCCATATGGTTGTAAAATCACCAGGGAAAGAATGCTGTGATTTGACCGGATCGTACACGCTCAGCAATTTAGTCATTGCGTTTCTACTCATCTGAACAACGTTGAGATCATACATTCTTTTGAATGCATCTGCTGCACAAAACTCGTATGGAGCAAGTTCCAGCCCATCGAATCCTATGTTACCTAAATATAACGAATGTACTCTGTAACAGCCAGAAAATGCCTGTTGTATACGCGCAATATGCTTTGCTTTTACGCTCGATATATCTATTATTTTGAGATTCTTACAACCCTGAAACATGCCTGCTATTGATGTAACTTCAGGCGTAGTTAAATCCCACCTCACTGATTCCAACGATTCACAACCTGAAAAGATACTCTCCAATGATTTTATGTCTGTATTTATGGCAGATCGAATTTCCATTGATTTGAGAAATTTGTTACCTGCGAACAAGCAGGTTATATCGACTGCACGCTGCTCTAGTTTGAGCCATGAAATATCAATCTTTGGCGAACGTGTTTGGGCAAACATATAACGTGCATCTATTTTTCTTTTTTTCAGATTGAGCTTGTCAAAATCAGCGGATTCAAGACTTGTTCCTGCAAACATTCCGATAAATCCTATTGGTTCCTCAAGCGGGATTTTAGAAAAATCTAAGTTTCCTAATCCTTCAACTTGCGTGAATTCAGAAGCATCTGCAAACATCCAATCTAGCAAGTGAGCGCCTTCCAACGTCACCTTATTCACGATAGTAGCTTTAAGAAGGGTCTTTTTGAAATAGTAATTAAAATATAAGAAGGTATGTTCGTTTGCTGGAACAGTGCAGGGTCCCTCTGTCGCAATAAATATATGCCGACTGCCATACGTATCATACGTATCCCATTTACAAGTGCCCCAAGACTTAGTAGTTGAGTCAATATAAGGCGAGGATATATTCGTACTGTCACCCGATGATGGAGTCTCGGAAAGCTCTCCATCCTCCGCCTGTGGAGCAGGTGCAGATTGTTCCTGTGAAATCTGATCAGTCGCAATAGTACGCAAAGGATTCGTATCAGCATATGCTGGACCAGCAACCGTCGATACGATAAGCACCACACATAGCGGCAACACCCAACTATGCTTCCGTATTAGCGTTCGTAAACTCATAATTTCTCCCTTGAAATACCTATGAGATCCAGGTACCGTTCAGTCCAGTCCTTAATCTCACCATAATGCAACACTCTTCTGTGGCACGCAGCATATGCAAATTGGCGCAATCACAGAGATATGCAAGATAGTTCCATCATAGATGATGAATCCCAAAATCTTCGCAAGCAGTAGGTGTACGACACATTACGGTTATCTAAACTCCACCTCTGCTTCTTCCTTCTAGAGAATCCCTTCAGCGCTCAAAAACCCATTCTTATTTTTGACCTACAGACACACATTTTGGTCTATAACCCAAAAGAGCCTAACCATGGTTGATTAGGCTCTTCATGTGATTAGCAGCAGCTAAGCAGGACTAATGTTCTAGGCCATCCCGCATAGACCATCCCGCAAGAAATTACAACATATTACAGTTATTACTTTTACATATATCGCGTCAGTAGTCAGTAATTGGCCTTTTTGAGTTTAAATACCTCATCTCCTTGAGGGAATTTATTAACATCTGAGAAATGAATCCATGTACCCCTTTCCTCGAACATGGTTCTCAGGTCTCTTTTTTTCCATGTGGTTTTAAAATCACCAGGGAAGGAATATGGCGCAGCAGCCGCATCATACACGCTCAGCAATTGAGTCATTGCGTTTCTACTCATCTGAACAACGTTGAGATCATACATGCTTTTGAATGCATCCCCTGCATAAAACTTGTATGGAGCAAGTTCTAGCCCATCGAATTCCATGTTTCCTAAATATAACGAATGCACTTTGTGACAGCCAGAAAATGCTACTTGTGTACGCGCAATATGCTTTGCTTTTACGCACGATATATCTATTATTTTGAGATTCTTACAATTCGTAAACATTCCTGCTATTGACGTGGCTTCAGGTGTAGTTAAATCCCACTTCACTGATTCCAATGATTCGCAACCTGAAAAGACATTATCCAATGATTTTATATCATGATTTATAGCAGATCGAATTTCCATTGATTTAAGAAATTTATTGCCTGCGAACAAGCCACTTATATCGGTTGCCCGCTGTTCTATTTTGAGATAAGAAATATCAATCTTCGGCGAACGTGTATCAGCAAACATACGAGATACATTTATTTTTCTTTTTTTCAAATTGAGCTTGTCAAAATCAGCTGATTCAAGGCTTGTTCCTTCAAACATTCTGATAAATTCTATTGGCTGATCAAGCGGGATTTGAGAAAAATCTATGTTTCCTAATCCTTCTACCTTCGTGAATTCAGAAGCTTCTGAAAACATTGCATTTAACGAATGTGCGCCCTGTATCGTCACCTTATTCCAGATTTTAGCTGAATGAAGTCCTATTCTTACAAAGTAATGATGCCATAAGAAACCTGGATCGCTACTAGGAACAGTGCAGGGCCCTTCAGCCGCAATATCTACATGACTGCCACCATACGTATTCCAACTACAAGTGCCCCAGTGCCCATAAGTTGGTTCGATATAAGGCGAGGATGCATTCGTACTGTCACCCGATGATGGAGTCGTAGAAAGTTCTTCACTCTCCGCCTGTGGAGCAGATCTCAAGGTCAGTTGGTGGCTCATCCGTTGTTGATCTTCATTCTCCGCCTGTGGAGCAGGTACTGATTGTTCCTGTGAAATCTGATCAGTCGCAATAGTACGCAAAGGATTCGTATCAGCATATGCTGGACCAGCAACCGTCGATACGATAAGCACCACACATAGCGGCAACACCCAACTATGCTTCCGTATTAGCGTTCGTAAACTCATAATTTCTCCCTTGAAATACCTATGAGATCCAGGTACCGTTCAGTCCAGTCCTTAATCTCACCATAATGCAACACTCTTCTGCGGTACACAGCATATGCAGCATGACACCATCACAGAGATATGCAAGATAGTTCCATCATAGATGATGAATCTCAAAATCTATGCAAACAGTAGATGTACGACACATTACGGCTGTCTAAACTCTACTTCCGCTTCATCCTTTGAGGAAACACCTAATGCCAATACCCTCCTCACTACATGAGATTGAATCTGCCTGATTATCCTTCCGTCATCATCTCCGGCCCCGTTTACCGTACGGTTCATAAACTGTATGTAGATTCAGAGTGATTACAGTAATGTGTTTATATGATCGAGCTCCTTCTATAACGGGTCAAGCTTTGTAGATATCGATGGTTAGTACCTGCGCTGAGGTCCATGCACAAATCTAAATCAACGTGAAAAACTTACAAAAGTGGGTACGTAATATGCCCCGTTCTATAATTCGTTACTTATTCTTAAGCAATAGTGACTTAGCAATAACGAATCCAAAAGGATATAGCATCCCTATTTTCATCCCTTTTAGTCACAGGTTAATCTTATGCATTACAGATAAAGAGCCTAACCATGGTTGGTTAGGCTCTTTATGTGACTAACAGCAGCAAGGTAGGACTCATTCTCTAGTCCATCTACTGCAAGAAATTACAACATATTACAGTTATTACTTTCGTGTATATCTCATGTCAGTAATTAGCCATTTTGAGTTTAAATATCTCATCTCCTTGAGGGAATTTATTGACATCTGAGAAATGCGTCCACGTGCCCCTTTCCTCGTGCATGGTTCTCAGGTCTATTTTTTTCCATGTGGTTTTAAAATCACCAGGGAAGGAATATGGTGCAGCAGCCGCATCATACACGCTCAGCAATTTAGTCATTGCGTTTCTACTCATCTGAACAACGTTGAGCTCATACATGCTTTTGAATGCATCCCCTGCATAAAACTTGTATGGAGCAAGTTCTAGCCCATCGAATTCCATGTTTCCTAAATATAACGAATGTACTTTGTGACAGCCAGAAAATGCTTCTTGGGTACGCGCAATATGCTTTGCTTTTACGCACGATATATCTATTATTTTGAGATTCTTACAATTCGTAAACATTCCTGCTATTGACGTGGCCTCTGGTGTAGTTAAATCCCACCTCACTGATTTCAATGATTCGCAACCTGAAAAGATACCGGCCAATGATTTTATATCATGATTTATAGCAGATCGAATTTCCATTGATTTGAGAAATTTATTACCAGAGAACAAGCCAGTTATATCGACTGCACGCTGTTCTATTTTGAGATAGGAAATGTCAATCTTCGGCGAACGTGTTTGGGCAAACATACGAGATACATTTATTTTTCTATCTTGCAAATTAAGCTTGTCAAAATCAGCGGATTCAAGGCTTGTTCCTTCAAACATTCTCATAAATTCTATTGGCTGATCAAGCGGGATTTGAGAAAAATCTATGTTTCCTAATCCTTCTACCTTCGTGAATTCTGAAGCATCTGAAAACATTCCATTTAACAAATGAGCGCCTTCCAGTGTCACTGTATTCACGATTGAAGCTTCATAAAGGTTCGTTCTGCGATAGTCAAGATCCCATAAGAAATTGCTTTCGGTACTAGGAACAGTGCAGGGCCCTGTAGTCGCAAGATATATATGTTGGCTGCCACCATACGTATCCCATTTACAAGTACCCCAATACCCAGAAGTTGGATCACCAGAAGGCGAGGATACATTCGTACTGTCACCCGATGATGGAGTCTCGGAAGGCTCTCCATCCTCCGCCTGTGGAGCAGGTGCAGATTGTTCCTGTGAAATCTGATCAGTCGCAATAGTACGCAAAGGATTCGTATCAGCATATGCTGGACCAGCAACCGTCGATACGATAAGCACCACACATAGCGGCAACACCCAACTATGCTTCCGTATTAGCGTTCGTAAACTCATAATTTCTCCCTTGAAATACCTATGAGATCCAGGTACCGTTCAGTCCAGTCCTTAATCTCACCATAATGCAACACTCTTCTGTGGCACGCAGCATATGCAAATTGGCGCAATCACAGAGATATGCAAGATAGTTCCATCATAGATGATGAATCTCAAAATCTTTGCAAACAGTAGGTGTACGACACATTACGGCTGTCTAAACTCTACTTCCGCTTCATCCTTTGAGAGATGCTCCCTTCAGTATGCAAAAGCCCCAAGCTTTTATAAGCCTAAACATAACAATGCTTATAGCTTCAAGCTTGGGGCAATGATCGTATGGACTGCAACCGGTCAGATCGCCGATATGTCAGTCGACAACTGTTAACGTGAAGATATGACCTGCATCTGGGAAATCGGCTTGGTTTCCCCAATGAAGCCAGAGTCTTTCCTCTTCCGTTTTTGTATTTGGATTCTCACCTCTCCACTTGGTCATCGGTGTGCCAGGGAACGTGCCTGTAAAGAGTTCCTGTGGATCATACAGATCGTTGAAGCGCGTGATGGCAGAACGCGTCAGCGTAATTTTCTTGACACCTGTTTGGTAGAACATGCTAGATGCAAGTGCAGGCTGCTGCAGTTGATTAAATTGCATATCCCCTAAATTGATTTCCTTCAGGTTAGGGCACGATCCAAAAACGAAACTACTTTCTGAAATGGCCTGTGCATGCATCTTAGATAAATCAACAGACTTGAGTTGCGGGCAATCTGCAAACATCGCTGCTATGTCAGAGATATCCTTTGCTTCAATATTCCAATCCACCGAAGTCAAAGCATAATCGCTCTCGAACATATGGGAAGTGTTCATAAGATCCTCTGCTTGCACCTCAGGCAACGTTATAGAAGTGAGATACCTCATATTCGCGAACATACCAGCGACACTATTCACATGCTTGTCGAACGGAATTTGCGAAGTATCGATCTCATCGCACACTGCACCATCTAATAAATGGGCCATGGAGATTTGATTATTCTCGATCTTGAGATTATTGAAATCAGCCTTTTTGAAATTCGTACCGCTGAACATACCTGCTATAGACAAGCCTGAACCTGTTTGCGAGAAATCAAAATTACCCATGCCTTTGAGTTCAGTAAATGCAGATGCACCCTTAAACATGTTCTCGAACTCGGTACCGTACAGCACCGTAATCGTGTTCTTTATTTCTGCAGTTTTGATTGCATGACGCGTTGCAATCTCATCGGCATCACCATTGAGGAAATTACCCTTATCAGGATCAACTTTACATGCGCCCGTTGTAGCGATACTCATCGCACCAGAATCTTCATCAAAGCTCCAGTCACAGGTACCCCAGCGACCAGCACTTAAAATATGTCCGGGTTCATCTTGAGCGACTGCCGTTTGTGCATATGCTGGAACGCCAACGAACGAGGTCACAGCAAGCAATGCACTCAGAGTAATGCCAATGCCCTTTTGGGCTACATGAGATTGAATCTGCATGATTATCCTTTCGCCATCATCTCCGGCCTCGTTTGTTGTACGGTTCATGAGATGTATGTAGGCTCAGAGTGATTACAGTAGTGTGTTTATATGATCGAGCTTGTTCTATAACAGAGCAAGCTTCGTAGATATCGATGATTAGTACCTGCGTTGAGGTCTATGCACAAGTTTAAATCAACGCGAAATAATTACAAAAGGGGGTCCGTAATATGACCCCCATTCTGAAATTCGTTACTTATTCTTAAGAATTAGTGATCTAGTAATAACAAATCCGAACGGATACAGTATCATTATTCTCTCCCCCTGTTTTGTTATTTACGGCCACAGAGTCAGTCTCATGTATTACAAAAAAGAAAAGAGCCTAATCTCAGCTGATTAGGCTCTTATTATTTGTGTTTTATTTCTGTGATACCTACAGATACCTGCTACTTACTCTTTGAAAGAGTATCAATCTGCTGAGCACTATAGGCTATGCCCGTAGCGCGTAGTATTGGACTGTTGCTCAGTGCTGACCTCGATGCGCCGGTGTGGCGTTGTTCTCGTCACTTAGTACTTTTTCTGAATCACCAATATCAGCTGTTCGCTCTTGTTCTGGAGTTGCAATGTTTGTTACATCGTCTTGATCAGCCGTTTCATTAACCAAAGCCTTAGCCTTGCGGCGTGCAATTCGGCCACTCAGAATCGTTTTATTACGTTGTAAAGCACCTGGTACTTCAATATCGAATTGCACGGATGCTAAACGCAGCAACACCACAAGCACAACAATGCCAGCATCGAGCACAAACTCCGTTTGGAAAGAGATGGCCTTGTACTGTTCAAGGCGCCATACAAAAACGGTGAAAATAGTACCAATAATGGCAGGCACAATATACCAGTGGCGATCGCGAATAATCTGAGGAACATCATTAAGTAACATGTCGCGAATCGTGCCACCACCAATTGCAGTGAATGTTCCAAGGAATACTGCTGTAATGCCAGACATGTTATACATCAATGCTTTACTAGCACCATTCACAGCGAACAAGCCAATCGATAATGCATCAATAATCAGCATTGTCCATTTGAGCTTATCGACTTCAGGATGAAGTAAAGCCACAAGAATGCCTGCAGCAAATGAAGTGAAGATGCTGCCAATATCAGAAACTCCAGCAGGTGGAATTGCACCGAGCATCAAGTCACGAATAATACCGCCGCCCAAGCCAGTTAACCAAGCTGTAATCATAATGGTTAACACATCGTAGTTCTTGCGAATTGCTGCAAGACCACCACTTAAACCGCAGAAGAAAATTGCGAGATACTCAAGGACTTGGAAGAACGGGCTCGTTTGTAATGCAATACCCACAGTACTCCCCTTGCTTCTTGCTCAATTACCTCTATAGCCAAGCACACCCTATCACAAGCGCGTCAACGAAATTCGCTTGAAGAAGCAAACAAGAAGAGGTAATGCGCAGCAGTTCAACTCCCCTGCAATTTGAGACTATGCAACGAATCTCAAAATTACAAGAAAAGTCACGCGATACGCATTACCTCTTCTGCATCAAAACCAGTGAATACTACTGAATACCAGTGCATACTGCTGAATAACAGCGCTTACTAGTAATGCCGATACCAGTAGATACAAGTACTACCAACTCCAATACCAGTAGATACGAGTACTACCGATGCCGATAGCAGTAGCTACTACTAGTGAAGTTTCTGGCTTTAGCAGACCTTCCACATCCAGTTGTGTGGATCCTCAATTTCACCGAGCTGAATACCAAGCAACTGGTTACGAATAGCCATGGTCAGCTCACCTGGTGCGCCTCCATTGACTTCAACATCAAAGGTTTCCGACTTAAAACGTCCGATTGGCGTCACGATTGCAGCAGTACCGCAAGCAAATACCTCAGTAACTTCACCCGAACGGATATCGTCGAGCAGCTGCTCAAGTGGGATCATCGTTTCAACCACATCACGACCCTGATCCTGCAGAAGTTGGATAATCGAGCGACGCGTCACACCTGGCAAAATAGTACCTGTCAGACTTGGCGTTTCCACATGGCCATCCTTGTGTACGACCATCATGTTCATACCGCCCAGTTCTTCCAAGTAAGTCTGTGTAGCAGCATCAACGAAGCAAACCTGCTCGCAGCCCTGCTCAATACCGCGATACTCGCCCAGTAGCGAGGCAGCATAGTTTCCACCACACTTGGCGTAACCAGTACCACCAGGGCCTGTGCGGAAATACTTATTCTCAACCCAAATACTGACTGGCTTAATCTCGCCTGGGAAATACGGACCGGAAGGCGATGCAATAACGCAGTACTCAACTTCCTGAGGAGCGCGCACGCCAAGGAATGGCTCGGAAGCGAAAATAAACGGACGCAAATACAGCGTGTACTCACGACGCTTAGGAACCCACTGCACATCTTGCATAGTCAGTGCGGCAACGGAACCAAGGAAGTCATCGATTGGAACTTCCGGCAGATACAGACGGCGTGCTGAGTTCTGCAGACGCTCAGCATTGGCATCTGGGCGGAACAGCCACACTGAACCGTCAGCGTGATGGTACGCCTTGAGGCCCTCAAAGACTTCCTGTGCATAATGCAGAACCGAGGCGCCTGGATCAAGCTTCAGCGGTGCATATGGCTCAATGCGGCGATCAGACCAACCCTCACCCTTCGTCCAACTCATATGAGCCATGCTGTCGGAAAATACCTGACCGAATGCTGGCTTATCAATGAGTTCTTCACGGCGTACATCAGAAACCCTATTTGGATGTGGCAGCACATGGAATGCTTCGGCAAGCTGCTGAAGCCGTGCAGGATCGTGGTGAGTGTTGTTCGTCATCAAACATCCCTTTCCTCATTGATGCGCGATCAAAAGCTGGCATCGGGCACATAGCATATTTGCATATACACAATGCAACATCAGACCACTGTTACACAAGCAACGTTGCTGGCCCTACGGGGTGTTCACCATGTGACCCAAAATATGAACATCATCGCATATACAAAAATTCCCCGCAAGCATGGCAAGCGGGGAATTTGTAAAAGATTTACGCGACTAAAACTAGTGCGTTATGCTCACTCAGCGTCAGCAGCTGGAGCTTCTGCAGCAGCAGCTGGAGCTGCAGCCACTGGAGCAGAACCTGCATCCTCAGGGACCTTGACGGAGACGATTGGCTCGGATGGATCAGCGATGTCGAGCTCAACGCCTTCTGGCAGCTCAAGGCCGTCAGCAGCAATGTGCTCGCCTTCCATGAGGCCGGTGACGTCAACGGTGATACGCTCTGGCAGGTTAGCCACGTCAGCGCGGACCTTGAGCATCTGCATGTCGACGAATGCGACAGCGCCGCCCTTAGGCTCACCCGTCACGAACACAGGGACCTCGACCTCAATCTTCTCGCCAGCCTTGACTGCGTAGAAGTCAACGTGCTCAACGATGCGCTTCACAGGGTTGCGCTGCACGTCCTTGACGACAGCCATAACCTGATCGTCGCCGTACTTCAGCGTGATCAGAGCGTTGGTGTGACGCAGAGCCAGCGTCGTTTCCTTCATTGGCAGAGCCAGGTACAGAGGCTGCTCGCCACCTGCGTACACGGTTGCAGGGATGAGCTTTGCCACGCGCATACGACGAGCTGGGCCCTTGCCAAACTCGGTACGGAGCTGGCCTTCAAGAGTAATGGTGTTGTTTGCCATAATATTTGTTCCTTTCGTGTGGTTTCAGCGCATCAACGAGCCGAAAGCACACCGGAACGGAATGCCTTCGCGCCTAGTCGATTACGGTTCACCGCATTTGTGCGGATTCCCCTCGCCAAAGCAACTGTTCTACTGTAAAGAAACTCGTAGACAAATGCAAGAAAACCACTATGAAGGGCCGTGAGGCCGAAGTGGCCTCACGACTAGAAGGACTTATGTACGATCCTTCAGATGTTTACTTACGGAGGCAACCGTAAGCGTGAAAATTCCAACATCAACATAGGTTGAGTCAGACTTCACTATGGTCACAATCGCTAGGATTATGAGCAACATCAGAACTGGGCCACAATAGAGCCCTTCTTTATATTTTTTCATATTGTTCCTATACGTAAGGCCGCGCCGCGTTGTTCAGCGCGGCAACGTCACTTTCCGTATAGAAAGCGGTCTCAATACCCCGGCTAAAAGGCACATCGACAAAGGCTATTGTATCGACTATGATAGGGATTGTCAGTAAAGGACGGCTACCACTTCAGTGGCGTTGTTCGTAATCAAGCTGTAGTGGCCTTCGCTGATGTGATTTTCATATTTTTCCTGTACATACAGGTTTTTTGAGGCTGGTTCCCTACTTTGGAAACCAGCCTCATTGCTATTTCGCTCATCGGTATTGCAAGCCGCTGCAGAGCATCTCAACCAGTATTGATTAGCACTGTAGTACTCGTAGATGTAGCTGCCATTATTTTTTTGGATATAGCAGCATTACTTGTAGATATAACGGTATTGCTTGCAGATAGAGCAATATTGCTTATGGATATAACAATGCCCCTTGATTCTGCTGTAGATATCTACATGGTCAGAATCAAGAGGCATTGCTGATACATCAGTTGCTGAGTTCAGCGGTGTTTAGTTCAGCAGTTCCTTTACTGCCGCAATAACAGCCTGAAGGCCATCCTTTGCATCACCAAACAGCATCTGCGTATTGTCTTCGAAGTAGAGCTCGTTCTCGATGCCCGCGTAACCACGACCGCGGCCGCGCTTCATAACGACTACGTGCTGTGACTTATCGACATCGAGAATTGGCATACCGGACACTGGCGTACCAGGCTTGCGTGCGGCCGGGTTGGTCACATCGTTAGCACCAACGACAAGCGACACATTAGCCGATGGGAACTGCGGGTTGATATCGTCGAGATCAACAAGCTCCTCATATGGCACATTCGCTTCTGCAAGCAACACATTCATGTGGCCTGGCATACGGCCTGCAACAGGGTGAATTGCGTACTCAACTTCAACTCCGTGCTCCTTGAGCAGCTCACCCAAATCAGCAAGTTCACGCTGCGCCTGAGCCTGAGCCAAACCGAAGCCAGGAACGAAAATAACCTTATCGGCGTAGACAAGCTGCACGGCCACATCGTCTGGCGTGGTTTCCTTCATCGTGCCTTCTGGACCATCAGCAGAACCAGCTGCTGCATCGGAACCGCCGAAACCACCAGCGAGCACTGACAGCAGCGGACGGTTCATAGCCTTGGCCATCAGTACCGACAGCGTCACACCTGCTGCACCAACCAGTGCACCAGCCACAATCAAAGCAACGTTATCGATTGCCAAACCAGACATAGCCACTGCCGTACCCGTGCAAGCGTTAAGTACCGAAATAACCACTGGCATATCGGCGCCACCGATTGGAATAACGAACACCAAGCCGTAGCACAGTGCGAATACCGTGGTCAGAATGCTCCACAGCAGACGCTGATCTGGAGCGACGCACAGCATAACAAAAGAAGCGATTGTCAGTAAGGCAAACAGCACGTTCCAAACGCTCTTGCCTGGCAGCGACATCTTCTTTACGAAGCCAATGCCCTGCAGCTTACCTGCTGCGATCAGCGAGCCAGTGAAGGTCACCGAACCAATCAGCACACCAAGGCCTGCCGTAATCAGCACCACGAGCGAAGGCTCGTGCTGGCCTGCGAGAATATCATTCAAAGCCACCAAGGCTGCTGCACCACCACCGACGGTGTTAAACACCGAAACGAGCTGTGGCATGTCAGTCATCTTGACTTTCTTGGCCGAAACAACACCGGCAACGGCGCCGATTGCTATGCCAGCAATCAACACTACGACGGCGATTGGGCTAATAAAGCCCTGCATAAATAACACAATAAACGCCATAACACAGGCGATGATCATGCCATAAGACGAGATGAAATTACCCTTTCGCGCAGTCTTAGGTGAGTTCATGAAGTGAAGACCCACCACGAACAACACTGCCGAAAGCAAGTACACGAACCAAGCAACAATGTCGAGCGCAGAAGCAGATGGCTGCTCAACAGTAAGTTTTTCAATGACAAGCATAGTTTACTTACGCACCCTTCTTCTGATCTGCTGACTTTGATTTATCCGACTTGAACATCTCCAGCATGCGGTCGGTAACCACATAACCGCCGACAACGTTCATCGTGCCGAGTACAGCGGCCAAGAAAATGAACACGTACGAAAGCCAGTTATCGGCCGTAGCGGCCACAATAACGACACCGACAATAACGATGCCGTGAATCGAGTTCGCACCTGACATCAGTGGTGTATGCAGTGTTGCTGGCACTTTGCCAATAACCTCAATACCAATCAGCAGTGCGAGCACGAATAAGGTAATAGAAACCACTAAATCTGGCATGGCTTACTCCTTCGCTCCTGCGACAACCATCGCTTGATCGATTTCATCAGTCATATCAATGGACAGCTGACCGTCCTTAATGAAATGAGTCAGAATATCGGCAACATTACGGCTCAGCAGATTCGATGCCGTTGTAGACACTTCACTAGCCAAATATGGAGCACCAATAACGGTGACACCACCATCAGTGATCTGTGTGCCTGGAGTTGATCCTTCAACGTTGCCGCCGAGCTCACTAGCGGCGCAGTCCACAATGACGGCGCCACGGTGCAAGCCTTGCACACCCTGCTTGGTCAGCAGCACAGGAGGCTTACGACCTGGCACCTTAGCCGTCGTAATAATAATGTCGAACTGCGTGGCCTTCTCATCCACAGCAGCCTGCTGAGCAGCCTGCTCCTCTGGCGTCAGCGCACGAGCGTAACCGCCTTCGCCCTGACCCTTCGAGAAATCAAGACCGAGATCGAGGAACTTGGCACCAAGCGACTCAACTTCTTCTTTCGATGCTGGACGTACATCATATGCGGTCACCACAGCACCCAAACGCTTTGCCGTACCAATGGCCTGCAGACCCGCAATGCCAGCACCAAGAATGAGCATCTTAGCTGGGCGAATCGTGCCTGCAGCCGTGGTCATCATTGGCAGGAATGAGCCATATGCATTCGCTGCTTCGAGCACAGCCTTGTACCCCATCACCGAGTTCTGAGAGGTCATCTCATCCATCGACTGAGCGGCACTGAGCTGGCGAGGCAGTCGTTCAATAGCAACTGCGGTTAAGCCATGTGCTTCGAGATTGCTGATATAGGCTTCGTCGGTAAACGAACCGAGCATGCCAATAACCCATGTGCCTGGCTTGAGCTGTTCAATAACTTGCTCAGAAGGACGATCCACGAATCCAATAGCATGAGCCTGCTGAAGAATTTGCTGTGCAGAAGCAATGGTTGCACCTGCGGCCTCGTAATCGGCGTCCGTATAGAACGCTTTTTCCCCTGCTCCCGAT
The DNA here is from genome assembly GCF_003951975.1 of Bifidobacterium dolichotidis. Classification (GTDB taxonomy): domain Bacteria; phylum Actinomycetota; class Actinomycetes; order Actinomycetales; family Bifidobacteriaceae; genus Bifidobacterium; species Bifidobacterium dolichotidis. Next base: position 722,343 of record NZ_QXGM01000001.1, on the reverse strand, counting down.
TCGATGAGGCAAGATACACCTGCTTTACGCAAGCGCGTGACGATATCGGGGGTTAAGGCAACACGGCTTTCGGTTGCTGACGTTTCGTCAAGCACACCGAAAAGCACACGGCCTTCTGGTTGTTCAGCCATGAGAACCCTTTCTTCGCACCCCGAAGGGGGTGTTGATTATTCAGCGCACTACTGTAACGAAAATGGCTGTTTTGAGCGGAATACGTCCACGTTTCGGCATCATTGCCATGACGTTAGGTGCGCCTACGCCTCTTTGCGATGTAATGCTAAGTGTAACAACACGAATTTCATATCGATAGAGGGCGATTCCTTCAACAGGTTTCGAGCTCAGCGAAGTTCTATACAAGCTTTATGCGCTAACAGTTGGAAAGTGGCGGAAATTCAGGCTTTCTTACGTTACCGTAGCTAAACTTTGACATGATGAAACGCTAAACTCAGGCATAGCACCAATATGTAATGGGCAGCACTATGCCCGAGCGTGCACTCCAGCGTGCATTGCCAAGCCAAGGAGCAAATGTGTCTTTATTAAAATCTCTGCACGAAACTGCGTCAAAAACTGCGCAGAAGATTTTGGATTTGAAGTCCGACTTCTCTCATCCAATTAGTGATGATTCCTCTTCGGGTACTGCTGATTATGTAGACCCATCCGAGATGCCTCAGCATCACGATTATGATCATCTGCCTCACGTTGATTACTGGGGTCCAGAACGACCAACAACTACGTTTATTGATGCCGATTCCGGTTTCATTACGGCATCGACTGAGGGCAATGCCCCACTGCCAGAAAACTTCAACATTTATCATCTGTATGCTGACCGTGCAGAGCGTATGGGTGATGAACCGCTGTACACCTACAAGCAAGGTGACACTTGGCTGACGAAGACTGGTAATGAAACGCTTGCTGATATTCGTGCTGTGGCTAAGGGTCTGTTGCACCATGGCCTCAAGCGCGGTGACGGCGTTGCATTCATGTGCCGTACTTGCTACGAGTGGAACATCTTTGATGCTGCTGTGCTCGCAATTGGTGGCGTGCTGGCAACGATTTACGATACCGATTCTGCTGAGCAGATTCGCGATATCTGCCTGAACTCTGATGCTCGCCTGCTTGCTGTGCAGACGAACGATATGAAGGCTAAGACGCCACAGGCTGCTGAGCAGTGCCCTAAGCTCGAGCGCATTATTAACTTTGAGAATGGTGCACTTGAAGAGCTCAAGGCCTATGGCGCAAGCGTCTCTGATGAAGAGCTTGATAAGCGTATTGCTTCGGTGAAGCGCGACGATCTGTGCTCTATTGTGTACACGTCTGGTTCTACTGCCGCACCAAAGGGCGTGGAAATGACGCAGGGCCAGTTCGGTACAACTGCAGTCAACCTGCCTGCATATATGCCACAGCTGCTGCGTGATAAGACGCATCGCGTGCTGCTGTTCCTGCCACAGGCTCACTCGTTCGCTCGCGCAATTAACTACATTTGCGTGGCATCCGATATTCATATTTATATTGCACGCGGCATTAAGACGATGACCTCTGATCTGAAGGTCGCTCGCCCACAGCTCATGATTGTGGTGCCTCGTGTACTTGAGAAGGTGTACAACGCTGCTTCGCAGAAGGCTGGCACTGGCGCTAAGGGCATGGTGTTCGCTGCTTCTGTTGTTGCTGCTCAGAAGTACATGCACGAAATCGGTGCTAAGGGTCGCGCAAGCCGCTTCGTCAGCACGCGCCGTAATGCCTTCGATCCAATTATTTACAAGCAGATCCGCGAAGTGCTCGGCGGCCACGCTCAGTGGTTCGTGACCGGTGGCGCTCCACTCGACCCTGAACTGATGGCATTCTTCCGCGGCGCAGGTATTCCTGTGTACGAAGGCTATGGTTGCACCGAAACGACTGCACCTTGTGCCTTCAACCCTAAGGGCGTGCCTTACCACGAGGGTTCGGTTGGTATTCCATTCCCTGGTTTCCAGATCCGTATTGGTGAAGGCAACGAAATCCAGGTCAAGGGAGAACCAGTCTTCCACAAGTACCACAAGAACAAGGAAGCTACAGAAACCTCGTTCACTAAGGATGGCTGGTACAGCACTGGCGATCTGGGTCGTTTGGACGATGATGGATTCCTGTACATCATTGGTCGTAAGAAGGATCTGATTATTACGGCTGGTGGTAAGAACGTCTCCCCTGGCCCAATGGAAGAAGTTATTACTCGCTGCCCAATCGTGTCTCAGGCCTTGGTACTTGGCGATAAGCGTCCATTCATCTCTGCTCTGATTACGCTTGATCCAGATATGCTGCGCCAGTGGCTGCAGTCGATGGGCCTGAACCCAGAGATGCCAATGGAAGAAGCTTGCGACAATGCAGCTGTTCGTGCTGAAGTGCAGTCTTGGGTTGACAAGGCAAACGAAGGCGTCTCCCGTGCAGAATCGGTGCGTAAGTTCATTATTGTGCCAGAGGAGTTCTCGCAGGATAATGGCCTGATGACTGCCTCGATGAAGATTATTCGTCCAAAGGTGCTCAAGTATTACGCCAACCTGCTCAATACGCAGATGTACACGAAGCGTAAGCCTGCTACTGAAGCTCAGCACAACTGAGCTCACTAGTGCGCATCGGCGCTGACTGCTCAAGCAAACAAAACCCGCATTCATGGAGTAATTCATGGATGCGGGTTTTTGTGTATGAAGTTATATGTAGAAGCTGCAACCGATCAGTAGCAATCGGTAGTCCTGAACCGCGGACCAGAGGCTGCTCAGCCGCGGATCAGGAGCCGAGTCAACAATGGATCAGAAGCCGAGCCTCTCGAGCTTCTTTGGATCCGACTGCCAGCCCTTAGCTACCTTCACGTGCATATCGAGCTTGGCCTTCGTACCAACAATACGGTTGACCGCGGTGCGCAGCTTCTTCTTGACGCGCACAAGGTGTTCAGCATTGTGGCCAATAATAATTGGCTTCTGCGAATCACGTTCCACATACAGCGAGACCATAACTACGGCCTTGCCTGCGTAGGCTTCGCCAGTTTCTTCATCAATTGGGTATTCAATCGAATCAACAACAACAGCGAGTGAATGAGGCAGCTCGTCGTTCAATTCTTCAAGGAAGGCGCCACGAATCAGTTCTGCAATCGTCTCTTCAGGGCGTTCCTCGGTGATCTGCTCTGCTGGGTACATTTGAGGACCTTCTGGCAGATTCTCAATAAGGACCTTACGCACTTCGTCAAGGTTATCGTGTTCCTTAGCGCTGACTGGCACAATATCGGTGAAGTCAGCAAACTCGTTAATCTCAACAAGCTTGTTAATCAGCTGGCCACGATCGAGGTTATCGATCTTCGTCACAATGCCGATCAGCGGCACCTTCCAGTGGAACGTACCATCATCGCGCTTCTTCGCGAAGTCAGAACGCAGACGGCTCAGAATGCGCTTATCACCTGGGCCAATCTCCTGATCTGCTGGCAGCAGGAATGCAATAACGTCGCAATCAGCCAGCGACTCGTCAACGATATCGTTCAAACGCTGGCCAAGCAGTGTACGTGGACGGTGAATACCTGGCGTATCCACGAGCACCATCTGTGCATCATGCGTCGTCAGAATACCGCGAATTGCCTTACGCGTGGTTTCTGGTCGAGATGAGGCAATAGCAATTTGGGTACCCAGCAAGCCATTGATTAACGTGGACTTGCCCACGTTAGGTCTACCGACTACAGCCACGAATCCTGAACGATAGACTTCATGAGTCAATGGTGCTTCAGGCTGTTCTGTTTGATGATCATTCATGCTGTTCTGCTCCGTCATGTTCAGTGGCGTGATCGTTTGTACTATTGCTTTGCTCAGACTCAGTTTTGTCATCGGTCTCGACTGGAGCAGGTTCTGCCACAATCATTGAGACTTTCTTCCTGCGTCCTGCTGAATCAACAGCAGTAAGTCGAATACCATGTGTTTGAACGCTCGAGCCCACAATTGGAACGCGTCCGAGCAACTTCGTCAACAGGCCGTACACCGTGTCGACATCGTCTTCATCGAGGTCAACCTCAAACAGTTCTTCGAGGTCGGCAATTGACGTGCGTGCTGGCATAATCCAGGAACCATCATCGCGCTGCTCTGGCTCATTGTGCTGCGTACGATCGTGCTCATCATCAAGCTCGCCTACGATTTGCTCGAGTGCGTCCTCAATCGTAACGAGACCTGCAATGCCACCGTATTCGTCAATAACCACAGCAACATGATGACGCGTCTGCTGCATTTCATGGAACAAATCGTCAACAGGCTTTGATTCAGGCACCAGCATTGGTTTGCGCACAATCGTCGCAATTGTGCGGTCATAGGCCGATGGGTTAAATGCTGTGACTCGAACAGCATCCTTCAAATAAGCCATACCGATAAGGTCATCGACATCATCGCCGATAACAGGAATACGAGAGTAACCAGAGCGCGAGCACAGCTTCAGGAATGCCGACAACTTGTGCTGCTCCCCGATTGTGATCATATCGGTGCGCGGCACCATAATCTCACGCGTTAACGTATCCGAAAGCGTCAGCACATTGCGCAGCATTTCCGATGTCTCGGCATCAAACTGATTCGATTCAGCAATGCGGTCAATAACAGCGCGACCCTGCTCCATCTGCAGCTTTTCAAGCTCTTCATCATCAGAAAGCTCGGAACGCAGACGCGCATTCCTAGCACTTTTCGACTCATCCTTCTTTGCCGAGAATGGTGCCAGTGCACGCACAATGCAAACAAGCGTTGTGTGATGCATAAGCAGCTGCAATGGCTGCTGATCGCCCAAATCACGAGGCTGCGTCAGCTGCGCCACTAAAGCAGCAATAATGCCGACTGCAAATCCTACAAGTAGTACAATCCACAGATCTAAGTGGAACAGCATCATAATGGCTGCAACGCAGGTGCCTGTGAACACATTGGAGAGCAGACGGAAGAAACTGCAGGAGCGAACCGTACCCGTACGGTCGACAATCAAGCGCTGAATATGGTGCACGCGAGTAATGCGTTTCTTACGCATAAACTCGCTGAGCTCAGAATCAGTGCGAATATCAATGACCATGTTATTGAGTCCTGCTCGAGTGACCCAACGCACTGCGTTTTCCAATGCAGCTAACGTCATAGATAAAGCAACGAGCAAAACAACTGCTATTACGAGCAGCACGCATACGACGATGGTCATCGTCTCGCTCATGTAATTCCTTTCTTAACCCTTATTCAGTTCTTCTCAGTGACCGAACTGGCGCGTTCCGCCATGCTCGGCATCCCACAGTTCCAGTTGGTTTGGCACGCCTTGTGGTGCCTCAACTGCATACTGCGTGCCTTGGCGTACAGCAAAGAAGGTCAGCAGCAATTGGCGCTGCAATCCGAACATCTGACGTTCCTGATCCTTGGCACGGTGATCATAACCAAGCAAGTGCAGCACACCGTGAATCGTCAGCAGCATCATTTCCTCAATCGTGCTGTGACCAGCAGCAGCTGCCTGATCAGCAGCAACCCAAGGGCAGATAACAATATCGCCCAGCACTCCCTCACTTAACGAGCGATCGTCACCAGGACGCAGCTCATCCATTGGGAAGCTCATCACATCAGTTGGTCCGAGCAGACCCATCCAACGCTCATGTAGCTTTGCCATTGGATCTGGATCCACAAACGTAATTGTCAAATCAGATTGCGTGCTCACGCGCATCTGATCCATAACCCACAGACCTAAATCAGAAAAGACTTTGCCATCGATGTCCCATGCGGTTTCATTCGTCACTTCGACGGTCATTATTTACTCCTGCGTTGCTCGAGTCTTATTGCGCTTATCTGCAGCTGCCTGTGCAGCTGCATCTGCCTTCTCATATGCTGCCACAATGCGTCCCACGAGTGCGTGACGAACCACATCACCCTCAGTTAAATGGACGAACGAAATGCCTGAAATTCCGCCTAAAATACGCTCAATTGAGGCAAGACCGCTCTTCGTGCGCGGCGTTTCCAAATCCACCTGTGTAACGTCGCCAGTAACAACCATCTTCGTATTAAAGCCCAGACGCGTCAGGAACATTTTCATCTGCTGTTCCGTAGTGTTCTGTGCTTCATCAAGAATGACAAACGCATCATTGAGCGTGCGGCCTCGCATATAAGCCAGTGGTGCAACCTCAATTGTGCCGTCTTCCATATATCGCTTGAGCTGGTCGGCTCCAAGCATGTCCGACAGGGCGTCATAGAGCGGACGCAGATATGGATCTACTTTCTCGTTCAGTGTGCCTGGCAAAAATCCAAGTCGTTCTCCAGCTTCAACTGCCGGACGAGTCAGAATAATGCGGCGAATACGGCCGTCTTGGAAGTCGCGAACTGCTTGGGCTACGGCCAGATACGTTTTACCCGTACCTGCAGGGCCCACAGCAAACGTAATGGTTGAACTATGAATTGCGTTAATCAGTGCCGTCTGTCCAGCAGTTTTTGGACGGACTGGCACGCCGGCTGCAAACGTAATCGTGCCGGCTAAATGTGGCCCACGCTGGCCGTCACGTTCCCGCTCACGTTCGCGCTGCAGCACGCGTTCAGCGGCACGCAACTTTTCAACAGTCTGACCGTGGCCAGGAACTCGCTGACGCACGTCGTTTGACAGCGCGTCACTCTGATCAAGCATGCGGCGCACCGTTGCGGCGTCCAGAGGCTCACTATGAGCGGCATCAATAACTTGCTGCAGCACGTGCTGAGCTTGGGCGGCTTGCGTCTCCCCTTCACGCGTTGTTGAGCGCAGCGTGACTTGATTGCCGCGCACATGCATCGTTATCGCTTCGAATCTGTTGTCAATTTCTCGAAGGACTTCATCAGCAGGTCCAAACACGCGGACCGGGTCGAGTCGGTCTGGAATCGTCACAGTTCGTGTCGTTGTCGCCACAGTTGTTTGAGTCATCCCCTTGGTACGGAAACGTTGAAAAGTTGCGTTAGGTTGCCTATTGATTTTTTATTTCTGCTTCAACAGGCTTAGCAGTTTACTCGTCGAGAACTTCGCCCGTCAGAATGTGACCATGCACGTGGAAAACAGTCTGACCTGCGTCTTTGCCCGTGTTGAATACGAGGCGGTATGCGCCGTGGAACTCTTCGTTAGCGATCTGCTGAGCTACCTCAACCATGTGAGCGAGCTGCTTTGGATCCTTCTGAGCGAGTTCAGCAACGTTGGCATAGTGTTCGCGAGGCACAATAATGTCGTGCACCTTTGCCTGAGGATTAATGTCCTTGAACACGTAGGTCGTCTTGTCTTCGTAGACCTTTTCGCTAGGAATTTCGCAGTCGATAATCTTGCAAAACAGGCAATCAGGATCTTTCATGATCTCCTCTAAAAATAGTGGTTTGTCGGATGCACGTCGTACACCCACGTCCAATGCTCTATCGTATTGAATTTATTGGATATTCGCTAGTTTAGTATTCGATATTTGCTGCTGGCTGGGATTGTGCTGCAAATATCACTACAGTCACAGAATGCGACCCGTAGTACGGCTTAGCAGTGAAAGTGCCACAGGACCTGCTGTTGCGGCGCGCAGAATGTTCTTGCCGAGCACGCAGCACAAAGCACCCGCGTCACGGAATCGCAGCACTTCCGTTTCTGAAATACCGCCTTCAGGACCAACGATGACGTACACAGTGCGAGGTCGCTTATCTTCGAGCGTGCGATCCATCATTTCGCGTACTGCATCTTCAATATTGGACCAGTGATTCGTTTCATCCTGGTGCAGCACCACAACAACATCACCATGCACACATGCACGACGGCAGATGGCTTCAATACCCTTAGAGTTCACGCACTCCTCGAGCTTTGGTATCCATGCACGGCGCGACTGCTCGGTTGCTGCAATAAGTGTTTGACGCCACTTGCGATCAGTACGGCCAGCCTTATAACGAGCAATAGAACGATCGGCCTGCCACGGAATAACCGTGTCTACACCAATTTGCGTCGACATTTCAATGGCCTGCTCATCATGACCCGTTTTAGCCAGTGCTTGGATCAGTGCCAATTTAATTTGTGGTTCTGGTTCTTTTTCAAAGCCTTGTACTTCTGCAGTACCATCTTGCTCATTGAGCACACGTGCTTTAATGCGCAGACCCTTGCCATTGGAGAGCTGCAACTCTTCACCTGCTTTCAGGCGCATAGCACCCAGAGCATGGCGTCGTACAGCGTCAGGGAGTTCTAATACCCAACCTTGCTGGAGCTGATCGCCATCAAGCGGCAGGTTGTCTTTCGTTTCGTCAATGAGGAACAATGGACTTGTCATACGAATAAATGTATCGGCAGCACGGGCCTAATTCAGCCATATGCGTGTATATACAAGAAAACCCTTGAGATTGATCTCAAGGGTTTTGCTGGTGTCCGGAGCGGGACTTGAACCCGCACGCCTGTATAAAATAGGCACTAGCACCTCAAGCTAGCGCGTCTACCATTCCGCCACCCGGACAGGTAGTGTTGCTAGAAGCAACGAAAAAGAACTATAAGCGCATCACTCCATAATCGCAAATTACGGCGTGTCGCGTTGATATTCTTGAACTAGCTGCTGCATATAGAGCCTATAAGGAGTACTGATGAATCAGAGCGACGACAAGCGCACCTATACTGAATCCACCGCTATGCCTGAAGCAACACAACAAGCACTCCAAGAAGTTGCTGCAATGAAGAACGAGCCTGATACTCATTCGAGCTATAGCTCAGCAGAGGAAATGCTTGACGCAATACAGCATAATTCGAATAGCGCTAGCAACCAATAATCGAGTAAGCACCATTCAAAGCGGTAATTTACTCACTACTGAGCGTTGTTGTTCTTACTCGCATGAATGTTGTGTGATGTCGCTACTGCGGCGTTTAGTCAAATGCGTTCACGCGTATAACCACTGGTTTCGTTAAATCAATAATTGTGGTGGTTCATACGCGTTGGTATCTGTTCTAAGGAAGGCTTGCTCAGTATGCAGTTCATCGAAATTGATTCTGTAGATGATCCCCGTATTAATGCCTATGTCAATCTCACTGAATTGCAGCTGCGCAATAAGCTCGAACCAAGCAAAGGCATTTTTATTGCCGAATCCACGAAGGTTATTGACCGCGCATTAGACGCCGGCGTGGAACCAGTTTCTTTACTCGTTGAGCAGCAGTGGATTGAAGGCATGGTCGATGAATTCGCCTACATTGACGAACACTGGGGTCCAGATGTTCCTGTGTATGTGGGCAGCGAACAGACCTTGCATGATTTAACTGGTTACAGGCTGCACCGTGGCGCTTTGGCTTGTATGCACCGTTGGCAACAGCCAACTGTTGCCGAAGTATGCAAGAACGCAACTCGTGTTGCTGTGCTGGAAAACATTGTGGATCATACGAATGTTGGTGCCATTATGCGTTCTGCCGCCGCACTTGATGTTGATGCTGTGCTTGTTACACCATCTTGTGCTGATCCGCTCTATAGGCGTGCTGTACGTGTTTCTATGGGAACGGTGTTCCAGGTGCCATGGACGCGTATTGGTGGCGAAGGCGATATTCATACTGCTGATAAGCATGCCTGGCCAAAGGCGGGTCTTGAAGAACTGCACAGTCTCGGCTTTACGACGGTGGCAATGGCTCTCACCGATAAGTCAATTCCTATGCAAGAGCTCGAACGTCGATTCAAGAATGATCCAACTGAGCCAGATCATATTCAGAAGCTTGCGCTTATTTTCGGTACTGAAGGTGATGGATTGAGCAAGCATACGATTGCCAATGCTGATCTCACTGTTCGTATTCCAATGAGCCATGGTGTTGATTCGCTGAATGTTGCAGCTTCGAGTGCTGTTGCATTCTATGCCACGCAAATTATCGACTAGCACCTGAAAAGCTCTACCCCATTCGCGGATCGTACATCCATTACGGCACTCGTGAATGTGCCATACAGTACATAACTGTTCTATACCAAAGTTCCCCTAGTACCCGTATGCATGAGGTACTAGGGGAACTTTATATCTTGTAGATCGTTACTGCAGCAACTTACCTTGCGTATAGCAATGTATACCACTTACATAACTCAGTACTTTGGCAGTGCATCCAAGTTGAAGCCGATTGCGGCGAGCTGATCGCGACCTTCTGGCGTGATCTTATCGACGGTCCAACGTGGGTTCCACGTCCAGTCGATACGGAACTCGTCAACCAGGCCAGCCAGCGTCGTTGCACACTCATCTTCAATAAGATCAGTCAGAGGGCATGCTGGCGTCGTCAGCGTCATCGTCAAAATAGCGCGGCCGAGCTCATCAATTTCAATGCCGTAGACGAGACCCAGATCAACAACGTCAATGCCGAGCTCAGGATCAATAACCTGATGCAGTGCTTCTTTAACGTCTTCCGCTGTTGCGCGACCGATTTCATTCAATGATTTCATGGCAATACCATCCGCTCCGCACGTGCAGTTGGCCTCACCATTGCCGCATGCATCACTTTGCTCGGTTTGCACAGCAGTAAATTCGTCGTTTTGCAACGTGCCTCCTTGTAAATGCTTTGCCAAAGCAGGATTAGCCATCACCGCTTCAGCTTCTTCTGTGTTCGGAATTGCACGATTCACAGCTTCGAAAATGGTGGACTGTGGAATTGGCACCATAGAATCCGCCATATGTCCTCTTTCTCGTAGTAGTCGACGCGGTTATTTCGTCTCGGCTAGTGCGCGAGCTAATGAATCTTTGAGTCCTTCCCATCCCAGCAGTGCGCACTTAATGCGCATTGGGTATCGAGAAACTCCCTGGAAGACTACGGCATCGCCGAGTGCTTCCTCTTCTTCTTCGTTATCAAGTCCTTTGCCACGTGACTGCATGAGGTCATGGAAGTCCTTAAACAGTTCCATGGCTTCGTCCACGTTACGGCCTTCAACCAGATCCACCATGACCGACAAGCTGGCCTGGCTAATCGAGCAGCCATGACCGTCCCATACCAAACGCTCAATAGTGTGCGGTTCGGCATCAGAAATCTCTACTCGAATAGTTGCTTCATCACCGCACGTTGGGTTGAACTGGCGCGACTGACCTGCCGAGCATGCCTCGTGCTCAGCCACGACCACGGCCTCACCTTGTGTTGAGGCTTGTTCGTCGGCTAAGTCAGCTGCAAAATGTTGCTTACCGTGTGGGTTTTTTGATGCTTCAAGAATGACTTCCTGATACATCTGTTCAAGACCGTCATCGATATCAACCATTGTTATTTCTCCCCTAGCTTCTATACCTCAAAGAACGCGCGTACCTTGCCCACGGCTTCTACGAACGCACGAGCATCCTCAACAGTTGTATAGATGCCGCAAGACGCACGGTTTGAAGCGTATACGCCAAAATGACGCTGTGCAGGCTGGGCGCAATGGTGGCCTACACGGATTGCAATACCCTGTGCATCAATATACTGGCCAACATCGTGTGGGTGAACACCTTCAACTTCAAACGAAACTGTGCCAATGCGCTGCTCAGTACTTAATGGACCGAGTACGCGCACACCATCAAGCTCATTAATCTTGAGCAATTCCTTGGTAATTTCTTGCTCATGCTGTGCAATACGGTCCATACCGATTTCACGCATCCATTGTGCTGCAACTCCTGCGGCCACCACTTGTGCCACTGGTTGCGTACCTGCTTCAAAGCGAGCTGGAGGCATCATATAGTCAGCTGGCTTATCCATCCAAGCGAGCTCTACCATAGAGCCACCAAATGTTGCTGGTGGCAATGCTTCAAGCAACTCACGCTTGCCATACAGGAAGCCAACACCAGTTGGGCCATACATCTTATGTGCACTGAAAGCCGCAAAATCAACGTCCAAGGCATGGAAGTCAATTGCAATATGTGGCACTGACTGGCAAGCATCAAGTACTACCAGTGCACCCACTTCATGAGCACGCTTGACCACTGTGGCAACGTCAGTAATTGCACCGGTGACATTACTAATGTGCGTAATTGCGACAATCTTCGTACGCTCAGTAATAACCTCATCAGCCATATCGGTACGAATACGGCCTTCAGTATCAAGATCGAACCAGCGCAGCGTAGCACCTGTACGTGCCGCAAGCTCTTGGAATGGCAATAGCACCGAATGATGCTCAGCCTTCGAAACAACAATCTCATCGCCAGGCTTCAGAACAAAACGTTCAGCAACCTTGCCACCACGACCCATAGAGGCATAGCCAAACGACGTAGCGAGCAGATTCAGTCCTGCTGTGGCACCTGCGGTAACAACAAGCTCTTCACTACCCTCTTCAGCATTGGCACCAACGAGTTCAGCTACTTTAGCTCGAGCTTCTTCGAACGCAAGCGTAGAACGTGCAGCGAGCTCATGAGCACCACGATGCACACCAGCATTAATCGTTGCATAGAATTCTGATTCCGCATCAATAACGCACTGCGGCTTCTGTGCAGTTGCAGCAGAATCCAAATACACCAAAGGCTTGCCATGCACTTTGACGTTCAGAATTGGGAATTCTTGTCGAATTTGCTCTAACGTTTGCGTCACGAACTTTGCTCCTTATGAAAACCTGAATGAGGCCAACGTATTGGATCCTCATTCAGGCTATTCAAAATATTGCTGTATGACTTTTACTCAGGCCAATGCAGATTCCGTAGAACCTTCTGGCATGTACTCGTCGTAACCGCGCTCTTCGAGCTCATCAGCAAGCTCTGGACCGCCAGTCTTAACGAAGTGACCATCAGCAAACACGTGCACAATATCTGGCTTAATGTACTTGAGAATACGCGTGTAGTGCGTGACCATGAGGATACCGAAGTTGTCCTTCTCCTTGGCACGGTTTACACCTTCAGACACAATGCGCAGTGCATCAACATCAAGGCCCGAATCAGTTTCGTCAAGAATAGCGAACTTAGGACGCAGCAGCTCCAGCTGCAGCACTTCTGCACGCTTCTTCTCACCGCCGGAGAAGCCTTCGTTCACCGAACGCGTTGCGAACTTCGAATCCATCTTGAGGCGCTTCATAGCCTCCGTCAGTTCCTTAGTCCACGTACGAATTGCAGGAGCCTTGCCATCAACCTCAGTCTTAGCCGTGCGCAGGAAGTTCGTCATAGAAACACCTGGCACCTCAACTGGGTACTGCATAGCCAAGAACAGACCAGCCTTAGCACGCTCATCAGGCGTCATCAGCAGCAGATCTTCACCATCAAGCAGAGCCTGACCAGACTCAACTTCGTACTTAGGGTGACCAGCCAGCGTGTAAGCCAGCGTCGACTTACCCGAACCGTTAGGACCCATAATGGCGTGCGTTTCGCCTGAATTTACAGTCAGGTTAACGCCCTTCAGAATCTGCTTACGGCCTTCCTTGGTTTCTACGGAAGCATAAAGATCTTTAATTTCGAGAGTATGCATAATTCATTCTCCTCGTGAAGCTCAGTTACGTGCGGTTGCGGAGGTTTCGCTGCGTGCCAGACGCCTATCAATGGCATCCATCAAATGACCGCTAATTTCTTCAACACCAATTTCTTCGATCAGTTCAGCAAAGAAGCCGCGAACGACGAGCTTGCGTGCTTCTTGCTCACTAATGCCTCGAGACTGCAAGTAGAACAGCTCTTCATCATCGAAGCGGCCAACCGAGCTAGCGTGGCCTGCACCGACAATATTGCCATTTTCAATCTCAAGATTTGGCTCAGAATCAGCAATGGCACCTGGAGTCAACACAAGGTTACGGTTGAGCTCGTAGGAGTCAGTGCCTGGAGCGGTTGGCTCAATTAATGCGTTACCAACCCACGTGGAATGAGCTCCCTTACCGCTTAATGCGCCCTTATAGACAACGCGTGAACGGCAGTCAGGCTCATTATGAACAACCATCGTGCGGTGCTCAATGTGCTCGCCAGGATCCACGAAGTAGATACCAAGCATATTGAGATCACCGTGGTCACCACCAAAGTCCTGATCCATACGGATGCGCACAACGTCACCGCCGAGCGTCACCACAGCATGGCGCAGGCTTGCTTCTTTACCAACACGAATACGATGGTTACCAACATGCTTCGAGCCAGCATCCCATTCCTGAATGAACGTTGTAGAAACAACCGAGCGTGCGCCCGTGTTAATTTCAACACCTTCAGCAAGGTTCACAGAACCCGAGTGCTGCACCACAATATTGGCGTGCACATCATCATCAACGTGCAGCACAATGTGCAGCGCATCCATCACCATGTTCGTGCCCGTAATCTTGACGAGCACTGGCTTCGTCATGCTGCGCTTGACGTGCACAATAACGGCTTCAGAGCATGCGTTCCACTGCACAGCCGATGGACGGTCATTAGGCTTGCTAACCTTGCCCGAATAACGCTCACCCATGGCTTCGCGCACCACTTCAACATCCTCAGCATCGAGCTTCTTACCGCTCATATCACTGACGGCAATCTCGGTAGTACCTGAGGCGTCGAATGGAACAAAGAACTCGCTCATGCGGTCCACAGGAGTAAATCTAAAATCTTCCTGCTTACGAGTCGGCACAGCGAAAGCCGACATGTCGAACGAGCGTGGCGCACGGTCAGCACTCGACGGCATAGCAGCCGGAATCTTGTACGGATCGTTGGGGTCCGCTACAGGAATTTCAATTTCTTGAACAGTAGCCATGAATCAGCCCACCGATCCTTCCATTTGCAGTTCCACAAGCCTATTCAATTCAAGTGCGTATTCCATAGGCAGCTCACGGCTAATTGGCTCAACAAAGCCGCGCACAATCATGCCCATAGCTTCCTTCTCTTCCAGACCGCGGCTCATCAAATAGAACAGCTGATCTTCTGAGACCTTCGAAACTGTGGCTTCGTGTGCCATAGAAACGTCGTCTTCACGAACGTCCACATGAGGATACGTATCAGAACGAGAGAAGTCATCAACGAGCAGAGCATCGCACACGACGTTCGAGCTTGAACCCTCTGCCCCATCAACAATCTTGACAAGACCACGGTAAGCCGAACGGCCGCCGCCACGAGAAATCGACTTTGCGACAATCGTGGAGCTCGTATGAGGAGCCAAGTGAATCATCTTGGCGCCAGTGTCCTGATACTGGCCCTGACCAGCGAAACCAAGCGACATCGTGGATGCCTTAGCGTATGGCTCAGCCAGAATGCAGGCAGGATACTTCATTGTTGCCTTCGAACCGATGTTGCCATCGACCCATTCCATGGTGCCGCCCTCACGCACATAAGCGCGCTGCGTCACGAGGTTGTAGACGTTGTTCGACCAGTTCTGCACGGTCGTGTAACGAACGCGAGCATTCTTCTCCACAATGATCTCAACAATTGCTGCGTGCAGCGAATCGGTTGAGTAAATAGGAGCTGTGCAGCCTTCAACGTAGTGCACATACGAGCCTTCGTCAGCAATAATGAGCGTACGCTCGAACTGACCCATGTTAGGCGTATTAATACGGAAGTATGCCTGCAGTGGGATGTCGACGTGCACTCCCTTTGGCACGTAAACAAACGAACCGCCAGACCATGCTGCCGTATTCAGTGCACCGAACTTGTTGTCGTCTGGTGGCACAACCTTGCCGAAGTACTTCTTGACGAGCTCTGGATAATCGCGCACTGCGGTATCAGTGTCGACGAAGATCACGCCCTGCTCTTTCAGGTCCTGCTGAATCGAGTTGTAAATAACCTCGGATTCGTACTGAGCTGCCACACCAGAAACCAAGCGGCTCTTCTCAGCCTCAGGAATACCCAAGCGATCGTACGTTGTACGAATATCGTCTGGCAGATCTTCCCAGGTTGCTGCCTGCTTGCCTACTGGCTTGACGTAATACTTAAAATCATCGGCATCGAAACCGCTTAAGTCGACGCCCCATTCAGGCATTGGCGCATCTACGAATGCGCGGTAGCCCTGCAGACGCATATTAAGCATCCACTCTGGTTCGTGCTTATCAGCAGAGATTTCGCGTACGACTTGCTCACTAATGCCCTTCTTAGCAGCTTCGCCTGCAGCATCAGAGTCATGCCAGCCATACGTGTATTCGCCGAATTGGTCGATGATTTCGTCGTCTTGCCGTATTTTTTCTTCGTTGACACGAGCACGGTCAGCGAGGTACTGACTCATTTCGACGTCAGCTGCGGCATTCGATTCTTGGGGATTTGCCACCGTCGCCTCTTCTAAATTCATCGTATGAATAGGGAGTTCCGTCACCTAACCTAACAGCTCAGTATCCAAAACGCCAGTGCGCCGGACATGAGTAACATCACAAAAAAGTAGTGCCAAAACCCGAAGGACACGAGTTTTGGCACTACTTTATAGCTGATTGTGAATTACTCTTGCGTGACGAGCAATCACTGTTGTATATGCACCGAAGTTCCATCTATTGCGAACTTGTAGAACCATTCGGCAACATCCCAGCCAATACCGACGCAGCCGTGCGAGGTGTTACCAAGGCCCACAATGCCGGCATCAGACATGGCCGAATCCGTAGCAATGCGGTGGATTGCGCAGCCCGAGTGCGAGAAGTAGTTTACGAAGCCCACATTTGGTGCGTTCCACTTCTCTTCTTTACCGTTCGAGAGCTTAATATTGCCGCTCATGTTCTGGCTTTCGTACTTCAGCCACACCTTGTAATCACCCAGAGGCGTGCACAGATCGCCCTTGCAGGCACCGGTTGCATAATCATTGTCGCGGCCAGCAGACATGTTGAACGAACGAATCAGCTTGTCATTCTCGTAGACATACACCTTGTGATCGGACAGATCTACAACCACATGACGCTTCGACGTCTTCGTGTTCATTGGATCGATATCACCCTTGAGATCAATCGATTCAGCCTTACCGTTCAACAATGCCGTTGCGTTCTTGACGATGTCATTTGCAGCATCGTTGGCTAGTTTGACGCCTGGATGGCCTTCTGCGTTGACCTTAATAACTTCGCCATAGTTGTTCGTAATAACGTCGCGATCTTCCTTCGTTGCTACGAGCTTTGGCTGCACGTTGTTGACGAAGTAGTCATGAATGCCTTGTACGTCGAAGGTAACGCCACCAGTAGTGACCTTGGTTGGGTCATCATTCGTAGCGGTGTTTGGCTTCTGCTGTGCGTCGGCAGAATCAGACGAATCCTTGGCGTTCGTAACCTTCACCGGGCTCGTTGACTTCGCCTCAGCCGTCGCCGACGAACTTGCACCGAGCGTCGCCTTTGGTGCAATTGTCGTCAGCTTCTCGAGCTCAACAGGATCAATTTTGGCAAACTCCGTACCGTTAATTGTGAACGAAATTGGGTGCTCAACATAGTGGTTCAGTGTATCGGCAGCTTGCTGAGCCATTGCTGTTGTTACAGCAGGCTCTAATACCTCACGCGTACCTGTAATTGGCTTCGATGAATAGTTGGGATCGCCATACACTTGGCGTAGCAGATCATCAGTCACTGGTTGCACTGCAACGCCTTCTGACTCTAGGCCGTCGGTGACTACGAACTTCGTATGATCCTCGTTTAACGCCACGGTAGCATCTTCTGGATCATGCGTATCAATGCCGAACATGGCATTGAGCTTCGATGCATCGGCATGGCTTGCATCAATTGTTGCATTGACATCAAGCTTTGACCATGGCATATAGCGAACGAAAACATTGCCCGAACGCTTAGCATTCATGACCTGATCGGCAATAGCTGCTGCATCAGGCTTGACATTCAAACTTGGCAGTGTCACTTCATGCGTCTGATTGTTATAGCTGACATTCACTTTTGCCGCATCGGTACGTTCGGTGACGAACTGCTCAATTTGTGCTTCTGACTTCCCTGCCATCGACTCGCCCCACAGGCTTACGCCTGGCAGTGCGTGTGAGCTGAAGTACCAAGCTGTACCAGCTACACCAGCTGCAATAACCACAGCTGCAGTTCCTGCAATCCAAGGCCATACGTGACGCTGCTTCTTCGGAGCGGACACTACCCCGGCAAAAATATCTTCTGGTGGCTGTGGTGGCAAAGGCTGAGTGGCAGCAGGATCAGAAATCTTAGCTCCCATACCACCGGCTGATGCTGGTTGTTCTGGGTTCTGATCGAAAAGATTTGTCATATTCAGCCTCGAAAAATACTTACGTTTGTAGATCAGCGAGTTCACTCGCCGTTCATATTATGCCCTAGCCCTTGTCACAATCCAAGTATTTTCGTTGACTTTCAACAAGAATTTCTCTTTTTTACTTGGGACTTTCGGGGGTATATGCAGCACATTTTGGTGTTCTACAGAGCGTTCAACCGCTCTTTCTGTTAATAATTCCGCTTCTTGGTTATGAGAGATGAGTCAGGCCCGCAGCCTGCAGATTTGTATTTCTGCAAGCCACGGGCCTGATAAAGCTCACATGACTAATTGTGGTACGTCACTTAATACGTGCTTCCTGGTGATCAAGCGATGCCTTGACGAGGCCAGCAAACAGTGGGTGTGGCTTCGTTGGGCGGGACTTGAACTCAGGGTGAGCCTGCGTTGCCACGAAGAATGGGTGGACCTCGCGTGGAAGCTCAACGAACTCGGTAAGCTCGCCATCTGGGCTCTGGCCAGAAATAACGAGACCGCCTTCGCGCAGTGCGTCCTTGTAAGCAACGTTGACTTCGTAACGGTGACGGTGACGCTCGGTAACGTGCGTCGTGCCGTACAGTTCTGCAACAAGCGAATCCTCGAGCAGCTCTGCTGGGTACGAGCCAAGGCGCATCGTGTGGCCCATATCGCCGTGACCAGCCACAATGTCCTTCTGCTCTTCCATCGTTGCGATAACTGGGCTCTTGCAGTTTGGATCGAACTCGGTCGAGTTTGCATCAGCAATGCCGAGCACGTCGCGTGCGTACTCAATAACCATCGACTGCAGACCAAGGCACAGGCCCAGAGCTGGCAGCTTGTGTTCACGAGCGAAGCGCAGAGCGCCGATCTTGCCTTCAATACCGCGGATGCCGAAGCCGCCAGGAATAACGATGCCGTCGACCTGGTTCAGTGCAGCTGCTGCACCTTCTTCAGTCTCGCACAGATCTGCAGCGACCCACTTGACGTTGACCTTGGCATAGTTAGCGAAGCCGCCAGCCTTAATTGCCTCGGTCACCGACAGATATGCATCTGGCAGATCGATGTACTTACCAACGATTGCGACGTTGACTTCGTGCTTTGGATGGTGCACGCGCTCGAGCAGGTCGCCCCACTCATCCCAATCAACGTCGTGGAATGGCAGACCAAGTTCGCGCACAACGTACGTATCAAGGCCCTCTTCGAACAGAATCTTTGGCACATCGTAGATGCTTGGTGCATCCACGCAGTTGACCACGCCTTCTGCATCGACATCGCACATCAGCGAAATCTTTGCCTTGATGGACTCGTTGAGCTTGCGGTCAGAACGCAGCACCAGAGCGTCTGGCGTAATGCCGAGCTGGCGAAGCATCATAACCGAGTGCTGGGTTGGCTTCGTCTTGAGCTCGTGAGCAGCTGCAATGTAAGGCACGAGCGAAACATGCACGAACATGCAGTTGTCTGGGCCCAGTTCACGACGCACTTCACGTGCTGCCTCGAGGAATGGCTGGGATTCGATATCGCCAACCGTACCGCCGATTTCCGTGATGATGACGTCAACATCATCGGAAGCCTGTGCACGCATACGGGACTTGATCTCGTTCGTGATGTGAGGAATCACCTGCACGCACTGACCGAGGTACTCACCAGCGCGCTCCTTGCGCAGCACTTCCTGGTAGATCTGGCCCGTGGTGACATTTGCCTTCTGGCTCAGGAACACATCGAGGAATCGCTCGTAGTGGCCGATATCCAGATCCGTTTCTGCACCATCCTCAGTCACATAGACTTCGCCATGCTGGAATGGGTTCATAGTGCCTGGATCCACGTTGATGTAAGGATCCAGCTTCTGCTGCAGCACGTGAATTCCGCGGCTGCGCAGCAGTCGGCCGAGCGACGATGCGGTCAGGCCTTTACCGAGTGATGAAACAACGCCACCGGTCACAAAAATGTGCTTGGTAACGTGCTCTTGAGAATTGCCATGTTTGCTTCTAACCATGGAACTCCAACTTATCATTTATCCCAGACGATGCGTGTTGTTCTTTGCACGCCAGATCTGAGTACCGTACAAACCATTCGCTGTGCCAATGAAGAAATAATCATCGGTTTCGCAGAAAGTGCGCAATCCATAGTTAAATGGATCGCCAAAACCATCATCGCTGACGGTTTGCACTGTGACCTTACCATCATTATGTTCCTCAAGCTCGTAAAGACCGAATCCACGCTTGGCTTGCTTGAAATGTGGGATCATCGTGTTCAAAGCCTTCTTATTCGCAGGGCTACGGAATTCCTTCATAACTTTGATGATGTTCTTTACGACGCGAGGCAAATGCTTATGTGCGTCGAGCTGATCAAGTGCGTTGTCGATTTGCTGCATGAATAGTTCATTATTGAGATCTGCCCTATTCTGCTGCAGGTGGAGCACCTTGGTTTTCAGCGTCGAAAATGCCTGTTCGTCTTCTGCACTGAGCTGAGGCTCATTGCCCTGAGCATCTTTATGATGCAGCAGCATATAAATGAGTTTGACGAATGATTCGGTTGTGGTCACCCATTCTTGTTGCGTCATATGGCTCCAGTCGCCGTTAAATCCGCCGACCATATTTTCCATAAATGTTGATGCATCATAGGTGGCAATATACATACGACCTTCGTGCACTGTGGTTTGCCAAGTATAGAGGTTCATATGGTCGCCGTAACCACTACCAACACCGGATATGCCGCCCTTTGGGAACATCTTCGTTGGGTCGCCCACTACCATCTCAATATTTTCGTTGTCGTCCATACGATACAAATTGATGGCTTGATCGATATCGTTTGCGACACCCCTCATATCGTGTGCCTTGAGCATGTATCGGTATGGCATTGGCCAGTCGTTGTATTCGGCGATATAGAGATGGTTGTTATAAACCTGCAACGTACAAGTGCCTGATGCAATGCGTTCTGGATCAATACCGAATGTGTACTTGGCACCGAGTTTCTTATCGCCTACGAGTGGCCGCCACGTCCAATCATCTTTCTGCGTTGGATCACCATTGTTTTCGCCCACATAAATAGCGAATGGACGCATCAGGCCTGTTTTCTTATTGCGCGTTGCCAGATTGCCAGTCACCATTGCCACATAGAGCTTGCCGTTATATTCAGTGACCTGCATAATGCCGCTACCACCTTGGGAATCATCACGATTAATAGCAGGCATATTGTCGAAGTCTTCCATCGTGGCAATAACGTGATACGAGTTTGGATCCGATGGATTTGCGGTTGCTAGCAGCTGTGTAGTGCCCTTACCGTTCTCATCAACGGTGACATCACCAGCTATCACAGCATTCTTAAATGGCGCAATAGCTCGCGTCGAAGTAAAGATATTTTGATCCATCAGTTTGCGGAATCCATCAATATCCACACTGTTATGGACGCATGTTAATTTGTCGTCATTCGTTGGATCCACTTCATAAATGCATGGGAAGCCATCCTGGCGCTCAATAGCATGCTTGATTTCTTCTGGCGTCAGGTCCTTGTTATGCGTATCCATAACCATGCCCTCAAAATAGAGTTTGTCTCCATATCGGAACGCATTACGGAACGTTGGAATAACGCCATTACCACCATCAATGCCAGCGAATTGTGACATCAAGATTTTCTTCTCGCCAGTTTTGATATTGAACTTCACGAGCATGCCGCCAGCATCAACGCCATCTGGTTCGCCTTCATACATATGGCCCTGATACATGACATTGATAAGCTCATGGAACTCTTGCAGATTCATGCCTTGTTTGACCGCATCTTCGAGAATCCACTGTGCGAATCCAATGCCGCCATACATCGTGCCGATATACACCCAATCGCCATACGATTCCACGGCATATGGATACGATTGACCTCGGTCACCTTGGCTTTGATCGTCTTCAGTGATATGACCTTTGCCAGTGTAATCAACAATGCCATCTGGTTGCTGCAATCCATTTTTAGGATGACTGACTTTTTCAAATACCATGCCAGATCCGCTTTGTGATGTGTAGCGGTCTTGAATCTCGTCGTCAAGACTATTGGCCTGTGCTGGAGCGACGGCCATAGACAGCATGGCCACTGCGCTCACGCTAGCGGTCAGCATTTTTGCTGTTGTTCCCCGAAACGTAACCATAATATTTCCTCTTGTGTGCTGTATTCGCTCGGCTCTGCCGTAGCGATAAAAAGAAATTGAATTGTTCTGTTGAATTATGAATTGATTCAGTTATCGGTTTCTTGAATTTTCGGTTTTTCAATTGTGTTGTATTCAATTTTTCAAGTGTGCTGTTCCATTGACATATACAGTCTTTCGAACGCGCAGACACCAGTTTTTTAAACTGCATGCTGCTGTCTATTCAGTTATGGTGCGCTTCCTCAAGTCGCGTCTTTGTTAAGTTATATACCTATTCAATTTTGGGGGTTTCAATTATTAGTTATTGCTGCACTTGCTGCGCGAGGTCAGCAATAGTTACTTGGGCTAATACGTTCTCTAACGAATGGTAAGAATCATCTAACACTTCGTCGAGAAGCTTATGCATCTGTTGAGCTAGTGCATCCTTAGGATTGAGCTCATGAAAATGGAAGAATCCATCATCATCAACTGCATGCACGGCTACAAAAACATCCAGTAACGTGATATCAGTGTCTGGTTGGGCCAGCGTTGCACCGCCCGTTCCGCGCACCACATTAATCAGACCACTTGTTTTCAATTGTTGAATAAGTCGCCTAATAACAACAGGGTTCGCATTCACACTTTCAGCGAGCATAGTGCTCGTGACTTTGCTGTGCTCTTCATACACATCAATGGCTACAAGTACATGCACTGCCATAGTGAATCGACTTGATATCTGCATACCCCCTATTGTAAGCATGAATGGCACAATTACCGCACGGTCTCACCTGTTGAATCTCATTTCTATGTTCACTCTCAGAAAAGCGCATACTTATAATTGAAAGCAAAGCACTCAATCAACAGTAAAGAAATCATTGTGTAGACCAGTATTTTTTGGCTGCATCAGTTCATGATTTCTGTAAGGAGTTTTGTTATTATAGGTCAACCGAAAATTCATCGATTCCAGTACCTTGCAACAGCTTTTATTTCGCTGCTGCTTATGGGCCTTGTCTATTCTTGGTCCCTTTTTGCTGATCCTATTCAGCAAGATTTTGGATGGGATAGCACCCAAACCTCATTTATTTTTACGTTGTCAATGATTTTTATGAGCATTGGCATGGTTGTTGCTGGCATTCTTGAGAAGCACTTCTCAAGGCGCACTCTTATGGTTGCGACCGGCGTACTGCTCGGCGGTGGCTTTATTGCAGCGGCCTTCGCTAGCAATCTCTTAACGATGTATGTTGCCTATGGTGCTATTGCCAGCTTCGGCTCCGGCATGGGCACTGATGTAGTTATGGCAACTGTATTGAAGTGGTATCCAGATAAGTCCAGCATGGCCTCAGGTGGCATGCTTATGGGCTTTGGTATGGGTTCCTTCTTACTTAGCCCATTCGTAGATATGCTGTTAACCACCATGGGTTGGCGGCAGACCTTTATTCTGCTGGGTATTGCATTTATTGTCATTATGGTGATTACCGCTGCAATTGTGCATGCGCCATCATCGGAAACTGAGCGTCAGCTCCGTCAGCTTGTTACCGCGGGATCTTCGAAGCCAGTGCATAATTACAGGCCTGCACAAATGGTTGGCCGACCAGCATTCTGGTACTTCTTTATTTGGCTGATTTTAATTACCTCAGGTGGCTTAGCTCTAATTAGCCAGGCAGTTCCTGCAGCCGATGCTGTGCTCGCCGTGCATCCAATTGGTGATGCAGCAACGATGTCACTGCTGGCTACGTTAGCTATGGGCGCGGTTTCACTGTGCAATGGTTTCGGCCGTCTACTCAATGGTGTGGTGTGGGAACGTTTCGGATATCGTGCCAGCGTTTTTGGCATTTCGATTATGTTCTTGGCATCTATGCTGATTAGCGGCATTGCTATGCAAGTCAATAGTTATTGGCTTATTGTGCTGGGATTCGTGCTCTTAGGTCTTGCCTACGGTGGCTCCATGGCCAGCATGGCAAGTATGGCCAGCGAATTCTTTGGACCAAAGCACTTTGCTATTAACTATGCAATTTCTGTGCTCGAGCTCATTCCGTCCGCATTTATTGGACCAATGATTATTTCGAGTGTGCAGCAAACTACGGGATCCTTTATTACCGCATTCTGGATCTTCTTGGTCTTTGGCGTTATTGGATTAGGTCTTGCGTTTATTATTCGCGAACCTCGTACGCCTAAGGAAATGCGCAAGGCCGAATATGCGCGTGAGCGTGCTCGTAAGGCACAAGAAATTGCTGTGCTCACACAACAAGCTGCTCTGCAATTTAGTTCATTGCATATGGCTGATTCTGGTGAACTTTACGATCCAGCACAGCTTCGTGCGTATCGAGAATTGCGTAAGAAATTGGCGCGTGCTGAATATGTGGCACAGACGAAGCCTCACTCACGCAAAGCTAATGTGGCTCGCTATGAGCGCCAAGCCAATCAACGCTTTGAAGAGGCGGCTAAAAAGGCTCAAGCTCGTGCCCAGCGTGATCAGATCCGCGCCATGCGTGCAGATTTGCAAGCTCAGCGTGCACAGCTGAGGTTTGCTCGTGCAAACGAGCGTGCAGCTCTCACAGAACGTACATTCCGTCGATACGCGCTTAAGCTTGCACGCTATGACGCGGATGCTGGTAC
The DNA here is from genome assembly GCF_003951975.1 of Bifidobacterium dolichotidis. Taxonomy (GTDB): domain Bacteria; phylum Actinomycetota; class Actinomycetes; order Actinomycetales; family Bifidobacteriaceae; genus Bifidobacterium; species Bifidobacterium dolichotidis. The sequence continues at coordinate 697,665 of NZ_QXGM01000001.1, read as the reverse complement.
TGATTCTGACGTTAGTGCCGTTGACGGCGTCAGTACTCAAGCCTGAGCAATAATATGTGCTACTGCTTCGAGTGCAAGCTTGTAGCCAAAGAATCCGAGGCCCGTGATCGTTCCCGTAGCAACTGGTGAAATAACCGAACGCTTGCGGAACTCGTCACGTGCCGAAGGATTCGAAATATGCACTTCCATTAATGGCAGACCTGCATCACCAACCATATGAGCAGCATCGCTCAGGCCATACGAATAATGCGTAAATGCAGCAGGATTCATCACCACTGGGTATCCGTGATCTGCAGCTTCGTGCATCCAGCCAATCATTTCAGCTTCATCATCAGTCTGACGAACTTCCACCACTAAGCCGAGTTCACTGCCCCACTGTTCGCACAGTCTTGTTAGTTCGGCCAGATCTTGCTTGCCGTACACATCTGGCTGACGTACACCCAGACGGCCCAAGTTTGGTCCATTAACCACGAGTACTTTCGTCATCAGTTCCTCCTCACTATGTTTATTTCTGTCTCACGGGGCTGAACATTCCCATGTCGCATGAGCAGAAATTCAACATAATCAACGTCACAATAAATCTGCTGTTTTTAGTCCTGCACAAAACGGAAGGCGTCTTCAACAGCGTCAGCAGGTGGATCGACCAAACGCGTGGCATGACCAATTTCATCAACAACAACGAAACGCAACGTATTGCCGCGAGCTTTTTTATCTCGATGCATAACAGCAAGCACGTCGTCGAACGAACGGTGATGCCAAGTCGTTGGCAGACCCAACGACTCAAGCAGCTCGATCATATCGTCGACGAATGCGGTATCTACAAAGCCCGTTAAACGAGACAGCTCCGCCGCGTAAACCATGCCGACGGCAACGGCGTTACCGTGGCGCCAACGGAAGTGCTCGAGTTGCTCAATAGCGTGGCCGAATGTGTGACCATAGTTGAGGAACTCACGCAAACCAGCCTCACGCAGATCAGCGCTGACATGACGTGCCTTCACACGAACCGTACGCTCAATCAGCTCGGCGACAACAGGCTCAAGATCCGAACCCAAGAACGACGCTCCATCAAAGTTGCGTAGTTCTTCGGCATGATCGCGCAGAATGTTCAGAATTTCTGGATCGCCGATATAACCAGACTTCACTACTTCGCCAAGGCCCTCGATGAAAATATCGTTTGGCAATGTAGTTAGCGTTTGCAGATCAGCGAGCACACCGGCTGGCGTATAGAACGAACCAACCAAGTTCTTACCCTGAGGCGTATTAATACCAGTTTTACCGCCTGTAGAAGCATCAACCATAGCGAGTAGCGATGTTGGGCAGTTCACATAGTGTACGCCACGCATCCAAGTTGCAGCCACAAAACCAGCCAAATCGGTGCAAGCACCGCCGCCAATGCCAACAATGGCATCAGAACGTGTGAAGCCTTCGTTACCGAGGCGTTCCCAAATCCCGTTGGCTACCTCAATGGTTTTACCCATTTCAGCGTCTGGAATCACAATGTCCAACACGTCGTAGCCAGCTTGACGCAGCAGCGTTCGAGCATGATCACTATGACGACGAACCGATGTGGTATGAATTAGCGCGACGCGCACAGGACCAGAGCCGAGCACGTGTGGCAGCTGTGCCAAAGCACCTTCACCGATTTGCACATCGTAATCCTCAATGCCCTCACCCGTGACATGCACGATACGTTCGTTAATCACGTCAATCATCCTTTCCGCTGCACGAATTGGCGACATACTATGCGTGCGCACAATGACGTTGGCCAGCTTGGTATAGGTAGGATCTCGTTCAACAAACAGCTTGCGCCAACGCGCATTGGCATCGCCATGCAGCATTGGACGGCCACCACCACGGTTAGCACGTTCCATTGCTTCTTCTGGATGTGCCATTAAATACACAACCTTGCCACCGTGCTGCTTGTACTCTTTAAGTGCATCCTGAATGGCTGGTGTCATTGGAGCGCCACCGCCAAGTGCAAAAATGCCTCGGAAATGCTTGAGATATGAGCAGACAATATCGCGCTCTACTTCACGAAAAGCAGGTTCACCATGCTCGGCGAAATAGTCAGGGATGCTCATATGAATGCGATGCTCAATAACATGATCAGCATCAGCAAATGGAAGTCCAAGCATATGAGCAGATTCTTTGCCGATTCGCGTTTTTCCGGCGCCCATCATGCCAATAATAACGGCTGCTGGTCGCTCAATACGATGCGAATGATGACGATGATTATGGGTGCGACGAGTATTTCGTGCCAAGTGGGTCCTGCTTTCGCGGGGTTTGTGCGGTTGCGTGGGTTCGGTTTTCCCTACCTACGCGACCGCATTTGAGTACGTCTTTGCTGCTGAGCAAGTCAAGTTTTTGTGTCAGCTTCTAGTATCAGCTACTAGTCTCAGCTACTATTTCAGCGCATGTGCTCTGGCCAAGAAGCCAAGTAATGCTCAATGTTGGCGCGCGTTTCTGCAACGCTATCGCCACCAAACTTCTCGAGTACGTACTTGGCCAGCGTCAAACGAACCATGGCTTCGGCAACAACTGCTGCAGCTGGTACTGCTGTGCTGTCAGAACGCTGGTTAATTGCCTGAGCTGCCGAACCATCGGTGACGTCAATCGTGTTCAGTGCACGTGGAATCGAAGGAATTGGCTTCATTGCAGCGCGTACAATAATTGGCTCACCATCAGACATACCGCCTTCAATGCCGCCAGCGCGATTCGTCAGTCGCTGAATACGACCATCAGTACCCAGCGTCATCTCATCATGGGCCTGCGAACCTGGACGCATAGCCTCAAGGAAGCCATCGCCAATTTCTACACCCTTAATGGCCTGAATGCCCATAACTGCAGAAGCCAGAGCTGCGTCCAAACGACGATCAGACTCTACATACGTGCCAACGCCAGCAGGCATGCCATAGGCAATAACCTCAATAACACCGCCCAACGTATCAGCATTCTTCTTGGCTTCATCGATGCGCTGCATCATTGCCTGTTCTGCCTTAGCATCAAGCGTGCGCACAGGAGAAGCATCAAGCTTCTCCAGATCATCTGGCGTTGGACGCAGTGCCTGCGAAATCTCAGTAATACCAGCGCCGCCAATCGACAGCACATGGCTGACCGTGCGAATACCGCAGACCTGCTCAAGGAACTTGCCAGCAACGCAGCCCAGTGCTACACGCGATGCCGTCTCACGAGCACTCGAACGCTCGAGTACAGGACGAGCATCGTCAAATCCATACTTACGCATACCAGTCAGGTCAGCGTGACCTGGACGAGGGCGCGTTAATGGTGCATTACGGCCCGAGCGTTCCAGCTCATGATCGAGTGGATCAGCGCTCATCACCTCGGTCCACTTTGGCCATTCTGTATTGCCAATTTCAATAGCAATTGGCGAACCGAGCGTAGAACCATGACGCACACCCGTCAGCAGACGCACTTGATCCTGTTCAAACTTCATACGTGCACCACGGCCGTAACCAAGACGGCGACGAGCCAGAGCATCCACAACATCTTGCGTCGTAATTTCTACTCCAGCAGGCAGGCCTTCAATCATGGCAACCAATGCCTCACCATGTGATTCCCCCGCTGTTTGCCAACGCAACATGCCAACTCCTTTGATTAAGACGAAAACTGGGGCCTATTGTAACAGCATGAACACGGTAGCTATAGCCCCCGGTTTGATATGTGCGCTGACGGCGTGCGTTACGGATATACGCGCGCTGCGAGTCCCCCGTGCCGTCATTGCCGCGGGGCTCGTGCTGCAGACACTCACGTTCGTAGGTTTAGCACTGTGCAACATCTTGAGTTGGCAGGTGCTTGCGAATGCTTGTTTTGGCTTAATTTCTGCCGTTACGTTGCAATATCTACTCGCCCGCTGCGTACCTGGTGCACTCGGCTTTGGCGATATAACAGCAGTGCTGTTATTGGGCTTTATTATGGGTCCGTTTGGACTGAGTGCATTCGTTTTGTGGTGGTTTTGTATGGCTTTATATGCTGGCACATTCATACTCATAGCGAAGCGACTGCAACACCGTGATGTTATTGCTTATGTGCCAGTTATGACAATGGCAGCAATAACCGCCATACTGGGTTATTGCTGCCATCTGATCTAAATCTATGGGGCTGTTGTTTTAGTTAGCACCCGGATTGGTTGTTTTGTACTCGTGCACAAATTCTTGGAACTGTGCGTCGCTATCGGTGAACTTCGTTTCACCTGTTTGCAAGTTCGTAGTGACGAAGTACAACCAGTTGCCTTCTTCTGGATGTAATGCTGCACTGATGGCGTTGTCACCAGGATTGCTAATTGGTGTTGGTGGCAGACCCTTATGCAAACGAGTGTTATATGGATTCGAATCGTCATTGAGCTGATCGTTGGTCAGCTGGTTAGCCTTAATACCAAGGCCATACGCGACGGTGGTATCCATGCCGAGTGACATATCGTGTTCAAGACGGTTGTCAATAACGCGCGTGACCTTGCCATAGTATTCTGGCTTATTCACTTCTGCTTCAGCAATAGAAGCAATGGTCAGAATGCGTTCACGCTCTTCACCCTGCGGTACGCCCAACTCATTAAGACGAGCAATACGAGCATCAACCATCTTCTTGAGTAGTACTGCGGCATCCTTCGTCGATGCGGCATCGTACATGCCAGGTTCGAGCCAGCCTTCATACGAACCCTTGGCTTCAGCAGGCAAAATACCTTGACCCTTTTCGTTAAGAACCTTCTGGAAATCAGTTTCAGGAAGACCAGAAATCTTTGCTGCATTAGCAATAACTTCGCTGACGCGCTCGCCTGCGCGAACATCAACCATGCCGCCTGCATTTTGCGGGTTCGACAGTACCTTAGCTGCTTCTGAAGCAGACATCTCATACTTCATAGCAAACGTGCCTGGATACATCGTCATCTCATTCGATGCCACCAAAGACGTAAAGACTGCAGCCGATTTAATAATGCCTTCGTTCTGCAGATTCTTAGCAATAACGTCAGCACCCTGACCAGACTTCACCGTGAATTGAATACTGCCATGGCCCGGACCAGAGAAATCCTGAAGAGAAGACGACGACGAACGGTCATGGAAGAAATGGCTGACTTTCGTCACGCCGAAACAAGCGCCGCCAACTAATAACCCAGTAACGGCAACGCAGCTGACAACAGTAATTAAGCGCTTCCTCTTGCGTGCCTTACGCTGCTTACGCATCATACGGCGTGAGCGCGGCGGTTCTGGAGGCAGTGCAGAAGACGGTTGACCAGACTGATCTGATGAGGATTGTCCATCTTCCCAGACTGTGTTCTGTTCAAAGAAATCGTGGAAATCCTCGCCAGTCACTGATTGGCTCCCTTTGTTTGTTCGTCTGAATTACTGGAAGACACGTTACGCGAATGATTTGCAGCATCAAGAGCTGATTGCAAAATCTCCACAGCTGACTGTTGATCAACAACAGCACGGTGATTGCGGCTGCTTACCTGAGCATCACGAAGACGTCGATGAGCATCAACAGTCGTTAAGCGTTCATCTGACAGCGTAACATCAGGCATAACGGTAATTCCACTCAGTGGATCATTCACTTCTTGAACGAGACGATGTATCAATTCTTGCGTCCAGGCACGTGCTTTATGAGCACTGGCGCCCTCTGCCCCATTGAGCTGTAATGGCAAGCCAACCACTACATGATCAACGTGCTCGTCTTCAATAATGTTCAAGATTTCATCATATTCAAGGCCGTAATTGCCTCGAACTTCAATATTTCCGGCTGGATAAGCCATGCGACATTGCGGGTCGGATAGCGCTGTGCCAATGCGTGCATTGCCTAAATCAACGCCAAGCCAAACCATAGGCTTATCCTCCACTCGAACTCTCCTTAGCGCATTGCAACTGCGCTCAACGTTCTCTAGCCTAGCAGCTTTGTAAGCCCAATACACAAAAAGCCCCGCTTCGTAGCATTCCTTTGGCTACGAAAACGGAGCTTTTTGATGTTTTTATTAGCGCTTCAAATTGGAATTGTCCAATTTCTCAGGCGGTTGTTCAGGCCTTGAGCACCTGAGCCTTCAGGCCCGACAGAGCTTCGTCGATCTTCGAAGCGTCGGAGCCACCACCCTGAGCGAAGTCTGGCTTGCCGCCGCCGCCACCGCCGAGCGTCTTAGCAGCTGCGCTCACAAGAGCGCCTGCCTTAATACCCTGCTCACGTGCGGCTTCGTTCGTTGCCACAGCGATCATTGGCTTATCTTCTTCAGACAGACCAGCAAGAGCCACAACAACAGGCTTGTCGTTGCCCAAGCGGGAACGAACATCCATTGCCGTCTTGCGCAGTGCGTCGAACGAGCCGAAGTGGCCGACGTTCTTTGCTGCCACGAGCACAGCGTCATTAGCCTGCTTCGTGTTCTGCACGAGCTCTGGCACCGAAGCTGCCAGCTGCGACTCGTACATTGCAGCCAGACGACGATCGGATTCCTTGAGCTTGTTGAGCAGCGTGTTCACGCGGTCAGCGAGTTCATCTGGACGAGCGTTGAGCTTGTCGGACAGCTGCGACACGAGTGCGTGCTCACGTGCACCGTACTCGTAAGCGTTCTGGCCGACGAGTGCATCAACACGACGCACACCCGAACCAATCGAAGCCTCAGACATGATGTTGATCTGGCCGATCTTGCCGGCGTAATCCACGTGCGTACCACCGCAGAGCTCGCGGCTCCAGCCGTCGTCACCAATCGTAACCACGCGGACGATATCGCCGTACTTCTCGCCGAACAGGTGCATAGCACCCAGAGCGATTGCATCGTCGAACTTCATCTCTTGCGTCGTCACGCGCAGGTTGTCGCGCAGACGATCGTTAACGCGAGCCTCAACCGAGTTCATGAGGTCCTTGCTTGGAGCGCTCGACCACTGGAAGTCGAAGCGCAGACGGTTAGGAGCATCCTCAGAACCACGCTGGGTTGCGTGTGGGCCAAGCTCTTCACGCAGTGCCTTGTGCACAATGTGCGTTGCCGTGTGAGCACGAGCAATTGCGCCACGACGCTCAATATCGATTGTTGCCGTCACATCAGCACCAACCACGAGCGTGCCTTCAACCAGGCGGCACTGGTGCACGATCAGGTCCTTAATTGGCTTCTGTACATCGTCCACTTCAAGCACAGCGCCATCGTCAGCCAGAATCGTACCTTCATCAGCAAGCTGGCCGCCAGCCTCTGCATAGAATGGCGTGCGATCCAGAATGACCTCAACATTGGCAGGAGCGGTGACTGCAGGAACGGAGCCCTCGCCTTCCTTCATGATGCCGAGAACGCGAGAACGCGTGCTGACCTCGGTGTAGCCCTCGAACACGATTGGAGCTTCAAGCGTCTTCTTGAAGTCGTCGTATTCGCTCAGATCCACGTTGTGACGCTTCTTCAGAGCATCCTGACGTGCACGGGACTTCTGCTCGTTCATGAGCTCGCGGAACTTAGCCTCATCGACCTTCACGCCCTGCTCAGCAGCCATCTCGAGCGTCAGCTCGATTGGGAAGCCATACGTATCGTGCAGCTGAAATGCCGTATCACCCGTCACCACTGCAGGCTTCGTCTCGTCAGCGTTCTGATCCTTAGCCTTCTTAACAGCCATATCGAAGATTTCGATACCGTTGCTCAGCGTGCGACGGAATGCATCTTCCTCACCGTAAGCAGCCTCAGACACGTCCTTGAACGTTTCAGCGAGCTCTGGGTAGTTAGGCTCCATAGCAGCTTCAGACACTGGCAGCAGCTGTGGCATAACAGCATCTTCGTAGCCGAGCACACGCATTGCCTCAACCGTACGACGGATCAGACGGCGCAGCACATAGCCACGACCTGCGTTGCTTGGACGCACGCCATCGCTCATAATCATCAGTGCCGAACGCACGTGATCAGCCACAACGCGGAACTTAACATCAGCCTCGTTGTTCGTGCCGTACTTAATGCCCGTGATCTTCTCGCAAGCTTCGATAACTGGGTAAACCTCATCGGTTTCGTAGATGTTCTGCTTGCCCTGCAGCAGGTAAGCCACACGCTCGAGGCCTGCACCCGTATCAATGTTCTTGTGAGCCAGTTCGCCAGCAATGTGCAGATCCGTCTTGGACTTGACATTGTCAACGAGGTAGTTCTCGAACACAAGATCCCAAATCTCAATGAAGCGGTTTTCGTCGGCAATTGGGCCGCCGTCAACGCCAAATTCAGGACCGCGATCAACGTAAATCTCGGAGCAAGGACCGCCAGGGCCAGGGCCACCGGTCGTCCAGAAGTTATCCTCCATACCCAGAATCTGGATATGCTCAGGATCGACGCCCTCGTTCTTCCACATCGAACGAGCTTCATCATCGTCGGTGAACGTCGTCATCCACAGCTTGTCCTTATCAAAGCCCCAACCGCCTTGATCCTGTGGCGTGGTCAGCAGCTGATAAGCAAAGTGGATGGCTTCTTCCTTGAAGTAGTCACCAAACGAGAAGTTACCGAGCATCTGGAAGAACGTGCCGTGACGCGTCGTCTTACCGACTTCGTCAATATCGAGCGTACGCACGCACTTCTGGTTCGATGCCATTCGACGACGAGGTGGGGTCTGCTCACCCATCAGATAAGGAATGAACGGCACCATACCGGCAATCGTAAACAGCGTGGTGGGGTTCGGAGAAATCAGCGAAGCAGAAGGCACAATTAAGTGGCCCTGCTTATCAAAGTAGTTCAGGAATCGCTTTGCGATCTCAGCTGTACGCATGGTTGGTTGTGAATCCTTAATCTATGATGCCGGAATATTGCTTGTTGAGTTGAGCTTCACGTGTGCGCTGTGCAGTCTTAAATTCAGCCACAAGGCTTTCTAATGTGCGCATGCCCACATGATCTTGGTCTGGTCCGAGCACAAACTGGCGGGCTTTATCGGGGGTATTCGCTTTCACGAATGCTTGAGCCTTACTCACGATCATAACGCCAGTGATAATACCAAGGCCAATCCAAAGTAGTCGCTTGAACATCAGGCCTCCTTGGTTTCTGCAGCGTCCGTTGCTGGAGTCGAGTTCTTCGAATCCATGAACGAACGAGCCGTCTGCTTGACTGCATAGAACACTGATGCAATCTTAATAACAGGCTTGCCAAGGAAGGAGCCATACAGATTCGTCAAGGCACCAATATTATTTGCTGTGGTCGAGGCAGCTGAAGAGATGTCATTAACATCAGCCAATGATTTGTTGACTTGCTTAACGGTGGTAACACCCTCGTCAAGCGCTGGAATCGCATGATCCCCAGTTTGCTTTACCGTTTCGGCAATTTGATCAAACAATTTACCAAGACGAATTAGCGGGTAGATGAGGAAGCCTGCGAGTACCGCAAACACAATTGCGGCAATCAGACCTGCGATTTCACCAACACCCATCTCGTATACCTCTTTTCACTAGAGAAGTGTAAAGCTTAGACTTCACACTCGTAGCTACCGATTCACAGTAGCTAAATGCTAAGACTCAAGCCTAGCGAAGACTGCACTCATTACGCCAGAATCTTAACCACAGTTATTTCACAGTATGAATTCAGTGAAGCTCGTTATAGATTTGTACAGTTACGGCTTCATCTAACGGTTTTTCGAAGTCCACGTCAAGCCATGTATGCGAACCATTACGTGGTCGAACTGACAGATCATAGCCAGCAGGGGCAAAACGCTGCATCAAACTTAAGAGCGTGTTGCCGTGTGAGATTTGTAACACATGGTCGCCGTCATGTAACTGTGGGTTACTCGCAATCAGTGCAAAACCACCTTCTACACGATGCCAGTATTCTGCATCGGATTCTGCATCATGGAATGGATCAGCAGCTTTCAAGAAGTCTCGCGTTGCTGCAAGACCATACTGCTCCACAATGGCGTTGTATGAAGGAGCGCCGTGAGGACCTCCTGCTGCCGTCCATGCCAGCGACGCGTCTTGTCCTTCAAAGTATCCATAGAACTGCTCACGGAAGTGCATATCACTGATGAGTTCTGGACGCTTGTGCCCATTCTGCTCGTTCACATCAAGAATGCGCTGGGCTGTCATCTGTGCTCGCGTAGTGTCCGAACAGTACGCTGCTGCAAAGTCAATATCCTGCAGCATGTGTGCAGCTTTATCTGCGTCCGCCATGCCCGATGCTGTCAGTGGTGAGTTCGACCATCCCTGCAGTCTGTTGTATCGGTTAAAGAATGTTTGGCCATGCCTAATTAAGTGCAAATGAATAAGCATATTTTTGATTATTGCACGTGCTACAAATACGAGCAAAGCCCCGCGAAAAAATCGCGAGGCTTTGTCGGTATGTATGTCCTTATGCTGTATTGATCTACAGTAAGTGGATCCAGATCAGCGGGCGTAGAATTCGACCACGTACTGGATGTTCACCTGAACAGGGATCTCCTCTGCTTCAGGCTTGCGCGTCAGAGTTGCCTTGAGGGAAGGCAGGTTCACGTCCAGGTAGCCTGGGACTGGTGGCAGCACGTCGCGGTGCACGCCCTCAGCGGCGATCTGGAATGGAACCATCGTCTGGCTCTTTGGCTTGACCTGGATGGTCTGGCCTGGCTTGACGCGGTAGGATGGACGATCCACGATGTTGCCGTCAACGAGGATGTGACGGTGAACCACGAACTGACGAGCCTGTGCGGTCGTGCGAGCGATGCCTGCACGAAGGACGAGAGCGTCAAGGCGGGTCTCAAGATCAGTCAGCATAGCGTTACCGGTCTGGCCGGCGGTGTGCGTGCCCTTCTCGTAAGCAGCGCGCAGCTGCTTCTCCGAGATGCCATACTGTGCGCGCAGACGCTGCTTCTCGCGCAGACGCACTGCGTAATCGGACTCAGTACGACGACGGGTACGACCATGCTCACCTGGAGCATATGGACGCTTTTCGAAAATGCGCTGAGCCTTTGGGGTCAGTGCAATGCCCAGGGCGCGGGAAAGACGCACCTGACGGCGGGAACGCTGAACGTTCGTCATTATAAATAATCCTTTGTTTAATCTGTCGTTGTCTGAACGGAACGAATAGATCAGAAACTACCGCAGCAATTCCCGCTATTCGCTGAGTCGGCCTCTCCAGTGCTTCATCGTGCCGCAACACGAACGGCCAATCATGGCCGCCGACCCACTGATGGGCTGTGACTCCAGACAGTGCATTCATGAAGAACGCACCAGCGTAATAGATTACACCAATGCGTGGATGAAAAACTCTAGAGCTTTTCGATTGGAGCCATGCGAAGCATCAGGCGCTTGACACCATCAGAACCAAAGTCAACAGTCAGTACGGAATTTGGACCTTTATCTTGTGTATCGATAACGGTGCCAAGACCGAACTTATCGTGCGTCACCTTGTCGCCTACATGGAAGTCAGCAATATTGAGGCCATTGTTATTAGCCAAGGCTGATGCTGGCTTAATCGAAGCAGACTTAGCAACCTTACGAGTGGTTACCTTGCCAGAGTGGCCGCTGCCGCGAGACGATCCATACGATGATCCGTGAGATCCGTATGACGATCCACGAGAACCGTACGAGCCACGCGAAGACCTAGAACCATATGACGCACCATACGAAGATCCACCATAGGAAGAACGACCGTACGATGAACTGCCGTAAGAAGAGCCACCATAAGAACCGCCGTATGAACCAGAACGACGTCCCTGAGCGTCGTAATCGTGAGCGGCAGTGCGTGGAGCGGCGGAACCGAATGTAGAACCACCGAACGTGTAGCCCTGTGGCTCATCCTCTACCCAACCGCCGAACTCGTCGTCATCATTGGACCAGCTCGAGCGCATACGCTCCATACCAGCTTCGCGACGCTTCCAATCAATAAGCTCGTCTGGAATTTCGTCGAGGAACTGGCTTGGCATCATCTCATTAGCCTGGCCCCACTGCGCACGAACGGCAGCGCGCGTCACATAGAGATGCTGCTTGGCACGAGTAATACCCACATACGCAAGGCGACGCTCTTCACTAAGTTCGGAAGCGTCTTCCATAGCACGTGAGTGAGGGAACGTACCCTGCTCCATACCTGTTAAGAACACGACTGGATACTCGAGGCCCTTAGCCGTATGCAGCGTCATCAACGTCACCTTGCCGCTGTCCTCGTGCTCCCCTGGCAGCTGATCACTGTCAGCCACCAATGCCGTGGTTTCCAAGAAGCCAGCCAACGAAGCATCAGGCGTATTCTGCTCATACTCAGCAGCAACCGACTGTAACTGCGACAAATTCTCAACACGAGAGGCGTCCTGAGGATCCTCGGACTTCTGCAGCTCCTCGAGCATGCCTGTGGCCTTAAGCACATGCGCCACAATAACCGATGGCTTAGCGTCATGCTCCTGAGCGAACTGCTTAAGCTCGAGCATCAGTTCACGGAAACGCTTCAGCGGATTTGCCGTTCGCGTCGTCATACCAGGAATCTGGTCCACGTGTTCAATACCCGACCAGAATGGCTGGTTAATTGAAGCAGCGTACGACGCCACGAGCGATTCAGCACGAGGGCCGAGACCTCGTTTTGGCACATTCAAAATACGACGCATATTGACGTTATCGGCAGGGTTCACAATGGCCTGCAGATATGCCATAGCATCTTTAACTTCGCGACGCTCATAGAACTTTGTGCCGCCCACGAGCTGATATGGCACATGAGCGCGGATCAAGCCTTCCTCAAGCGCACGCGACTGAGCGTTTGCGCGATACATAATCGCAATATTGCTAAATGGCACGCCTTCTTCGCCATTCAGACGCAGAATTTCTTGTGCAATCCAATGCGCCTCTAGCTGTGCATTATCAGCTGCATAGCCCGTAATACGCTCGCCCTGACCAAGAGCCGTCCACAGCTTCTTTGGCTTACGGCCCTCATTATGCGAGATAACAGCGTTTGCAGCATCCAGAATTGTTTGCGTCGAACGATAGTTCTGCTCGAGCATAATCGTGCGAGCATTCGGGAAGTCTTTTTCGAAGTCCTGAATATTCGAAATATCAGCACCACGGAACGCATAAATGGACTGATCAGAATCACCAACAACAGTAACCGATGCCTGTGGGCGGCCACCTGCCTTAGCCTGATCAATGCCAGCCAGTTCACGAATTAACACGTACTGAGCGTGGTTCGTATCCTGATACTCGTCAACGAGAATAAAGCGGAAACGTGAGCGATAGTAATCGGCCACGTCCTTATCGGTTTGCATGAGCTCGACCGTACGCATAATCAGATCGTCGAAGTCCACTGCGTTAGCAAGCTTCAAACGATGCTGGTATTCGGCGTACATCACGGCGTACAGCTCTTCAACATTGCCTACGCGACCGAATTGATAACCGCGCATACCTGGCTTGTAATCAGCCGCATAAGTAGCGAGCTGCGTCTGCCAGCTGATGAGCTGGTTCTTGTAATCGCTAATACGACCCAGAATGCTACGTGGCGTATAGCGCTTAATGTCTACGTTGAGATCGGTAGCAATGAGCTTAATCAGACGCTCTGCATCAGCCGTATCGTAAATCGAGAAGCCTGATTCGAGGCCAATCGAAGCACCATTACGGCGCAGAATACGCACGCATGCCGAGTGGAATGTAGAGACCCACATGCGTTGTGCCACTGGGCCAATTAACGTCTCAAGACGTTCACGCATCTCTGCCGCTGCTTTGTTCGTGAACGTAATAGCCAGAATCTGGCTTGGCCATGCACCGAACTGGCTCAGGATCCATGCAATGCGGCGCGTCAGCACACGCGTTTTACCTGAGCCTGCGCCTGCACCAATGAGTAAAGCAGGACCTTCATATTGCACAGCCATTGCTTGCCGTTCATTGAGGTCGCCGATAAGTTCTTGCGGGGAACGCGTGATGACTCCGGGGTCTTGCACGGATGCAAATCCTTTCCAGCAGTGATATCTAACTCGAAGCAGTTTACGCTACCGTCTCCATCTGCGCATCTAGCCAACAGCATGAACTTGGCTTGAGTACAAAAAGAATCAGGCGTTTCGTTACGGTTACGGTAACGAAACGCCTGATATCTGTTGCGCAGCTACTTAAGCTTGCGCAGTGTTGCTGCTGGTTAGGCTTGCATATGTGCCGCAAATGGACCGCCGAACCATGGTGTGTAGGTCACTGCTACACAGACCAAGAAGGCCACAACAATAATTGCGAACACAATATTGGCCCAGTCTTCGCTCATATGCTTAAAGGCCTGGCAAATCAGCGGATACAGCAGCCACACATAGACCATGGCCACAATGCCAATGAAGAAATCATTGACGATCCAGCCTTGGTTCAAAATATTGCCTGGAAGCACCGAGTTATCCCAGAATGGGTAGACGCCCTGTGCGTCTGGCTGATTAATAATCAGGCCAATACCCGTTTCGAGCACGGCTGCCAATGCCACCATAATGATGAACGATTCGAGCAGTGCGCCACCAAGTGTTTTACGTCGTCGAATAATCCATTCTTTGAGTGGCTCAACAATCAACGTCATGGCTACAGCGCCAATGCCGTAGACCCAATATGGCACGAACCATGGGTCATGCCATACGGCATAGTCGTCGGAGACAATGCCAAACATATTGTTCATTGCTGTGCAGTATGGGATCTCAAGCCAGTGGCCAACGAGAGAGAATACTGCGAGGCACACAATCAGCGTGCGCCAGAAAAACCAAGTGCGTGGCTGGTAGTAGCCCGACTCAGCTTTGAGTAGTGTGGTACGTTCAGTTCGCATTCATGCCTGTCTATTGTTGCTTACTATTTTTTCTTATTTGTTCAACCGTTACGTTTATTGGTGTTATTCCCGGTGTTTTTCTTTTTATTACTGTGTTTGCTCATAAGGGAAAGATCTGCCACATTTGGTTTATTCTCGCTACGCTCGTTCGTAATTACCGATGTTTCTGTGCCGCATGAGTAAGGAGTTTTCATGAGCCAGCCTACGGTGTTATTTGTTATTGGATCATTGCGTAAGCAGTCGTTTAATCGTCAGCTCGCACGCGTTGCTGAAGAACTTATTGGCGATCGTGCTCATGTGGAATGGCTTGACTATACCGATGTGCCATTTATGAACCAAGACATCGAATTCCCTACTCCAGAATCTGTGGCTCGCGTACGTGAAGCAGTGGATCATGCTGACGCACTGTGGATGTTCTCTCCAGAAAATAACCATGCAATTCCTGCTGTGTTAAAGAACCTTATTGATTGGTTGAGCCGTCCAACATCTTCTGATTCGCAGTCCCCTGCTGTTGCTGCCAATAAGCTGGTTACTTATTCCAGCTGCGCAGGCCGTTCTCGTGGTCACTACATGATGGGTGATCTCAACGAAGTGCTGCGCTTTATTGGTATGCATGTTATGGACACAACAACAACGGGTGTTGAGCTTGATGGCCAAGCATTTATGTCGAATATGCTCGATTTGAAGCCTGATGAGATGGAAGCTTTGAAGGCTCAAGCAGATGAGCTGCTGGATGCTATTGCTTCCAAATGATGTGGCACTGAAGTAGTCCCTATACCTGTTCGGTTACATCATCTATCAACTCTCTTATAGCGTTGCGAAGATTCTTATATACTTCGTAGCGCTATTCTTTTTCTACAGCAACGGTTTATATAACGGTTGTACAAAGAGTTGGAAGAAGGATTCCTTATGGCTACGCCCATGGAATGGCTACTTGTTGGGTCACATGTATCGCTTGATCAGCTGGATGCAGCAAAAGAATCTACGTATGTTGATGTCAGCAGCCACACAAAATCATATTCTGCTTATGCTTGGCGTTTAGCTCTTTCCGCAGTTATTGCAACGGGTGGCATTGCTTCACAGTCTCCTGCTGTGGTGATTGGCGCTATGCTTATTGCCCCACTGATGAGCCCTATGGTAGGTACACAGTTAGCCATTGTGCTTGGTAATAAACGAGCTGTTTGGCGCACAATTTTGATGACTTGGCTTGGTGTTATTGGTGCTATTGCCATTAGCCTCGTTATTGCTGCAATGCTGCCAGTCAAAATTGATACTACGACGAATACTGAAGTGCTCGCACGCGTATCCCCTCGTCTTGTTGATTTGATTGTTGCTCTTGCTTCTGGCTTGATGGGCGCTTTGGCAGAAATTCGAGAAGATATTCCAGATACGATTACTGGCGTTGCAATTGCCGCATCATTGGTGCCACCACTATGTGTGGTTGGTATTAGCTTATATGCGCAGGATTGGCGATCCGCTGCCGGTTCTATGTTGCTGTTCCTAGCGAACTACTGCGCTATCGAATTTATGGGCATGCTTGTGTTCATTGCGCTGCATTTGGATAAGCACTTCCCACAACAAAAAGGTCTTGGCACTCGTAAATGGCGTTATATTTTCGTCATTGCTTGTGTTGCTGTAGTAGCTATGCCATTGACGTTTACGAGTTTGAATATTGCACAAAGCTCTATTAAGTCTGGCCAGGTCAAAGAGGTTGCTACACAGTGGGTACAAAACACGAATTGGTCTGTGCAAGAAGTCAAAGTGCAAGATGATGTTGCCACTGTGTATATTGATGGTGCCGATACCACACTCGATGACAGTAAATTCCTTGCTATGCTCAACGATGCACATATTTCACTGAAGGGCGCCAAGGTTGTTATTATCCCAGAATTCAGCATTGGCCCATCTGGCCAGTATGCCAATCCATCGCCAGCTACAACTCAACAATAATGCTAAAACGGCCGTATACCAGACCGTAAGTTGCGACCATAGTCCAGGTCTTGCAGCTCTGGCACTTCGTTGAGTTATATAACAAAGTGACCCATACCGCACGAACTCTATGCGATATGGGTCACTTTGTTTTATTACAAGCTCGCCCCTTGGATCCAGTACCAAACAGATTCATGAGTACACACCGAACGTGTAGTTCGGCCGTCGAAAAGCAGTCATAAAACCATAGCCGTCATTGCGAATATAACTGACATCATCAGTTAGTAATTCCCAATCATTCCAAGTCTTACTCGTATAGTCTGTTGTTTTCGACTTGAAATACACATTGTTGAAGCCAACAACATTAGTATTCTCAAAGTGCTCTTGGAACGTTTCAACAATTGGCCCCCACTCTCCATAATGTGAATCTCTTTGATCAGAAAGAGTGACGTTATAGGTATAGGAATACACACGATCAAAAGAATTTGTTCTATAGTTTTTCAACCAAACAGCATTCATCCACTGTGTTGAAGACACTTGTACGGTTGTATTCTGTACTGTCACTATTTGGCGTCCTTCACCATTCACTGGTTGCGTTGTCAAATAATCACTGAGCTCGGAATAAGGCATATAAACCTGCCACCGATCAGATTCTGGCTGAGCCCAATCAAAAACTTTAAAGACTAAGGTGTCTTGCCCGAGATACGAAATAAAGGCTTCAACGCCTTTAGCCGCGCGATTAGTACTGGTCAAGTACAGATGCGAATATACATTTCCACCAACCTGAGATGGGCAGATAATGCTATACAGCAACGAGGTTCCAGAAGTAAATCCATACTGGAACTGATCTTGGAAAAAGGCTCCATATCCCACACCGCCAGGAACAGGATCCTCTGTTGCAGCACGAGCCCGTGCTGTTTTACTCAGTAACCTCGTATCAGTTGCACGGTTGCCATCAAGTTGTTGTTCAAATTCCAGATGAGTTCTATTCCGTTGCGTTATTGCCGCTGCTTTTGCTTCACGCTGCCGAATTGGCAAATACCGATCGGTTTCTACATCAAATAGATATGCAATACCGTTACTATCAACCATATCTGCAGCAGATAGGTCACGAGCTGCGCTGTCTGCAAATGCAGATGATGGCAGCATCATGCATACGAGTAGTGCAACGGATACAGGGATGGAGCGGTACTTCTTTGTATTGGCAACTTCCATGGCGGTAGCCTCCCGCCTTCAAACCTATGATGAGCACAATCATCAACTGCGCATATATCAATGCTGCGTTGGTAAGGGTTCGATGCTCATCCCCGTGTAACCCGGCCACCCCCTACAACGAGAGGCACACAACAATTTCAGACCAGCACAATCGAGACCAGCACATAAACCCGTGCAGAGTGTTGAATGCCATAATTAGCATCCAACCTCTGCCTCAACTGTAACAGAAAAATGGGCTGCAATGATTTAGGCCGTAGCTTCGATATATTCCTTATCGCTTACTGGTTCTAGCCATTCATTGCTCGTATGGGTTCCTGGAACTTCCACTGCTAGATGGGCAAACCAACTATCTGGTGCAGCACCATGCCAGTGCTTCGTATTGGCTGGTATATTGACACACGTACCAGGCAGCATCTCAATTGGATCTTGGCCCGCAATTTGTACAAAGCCTCGACCAGCGACCCCAATAAGAATTTGGCCACCACCCTGTTCTGCATGATGAATATGCCAGTTATTCCTGCAGGCCGGCTCAAACGTCACATTAAAAATATTGACTTGTTGCGTTGAAATCGGAGCCAAATAGCTTTGTCCAATAAAATACTGTGCAAATGCATCATTAGGCTCTCCTATTGGGAATAGCATCTCTGCAGCAAATCGAGCCTTCGCATCATCATCGGCCACTGCATCATTTGCACCCACACGAGGAGCTGTATCATTCCACACATCTTTGGCCATACGGAATACAGCCCATGCTTTTGGCCATCCTGCATAAAACGCAACATGAGTTATTGTTGCCACAATTTCATCTCGTGTAACGCCATGTGTTTTAGCATTCTGCAAATGATACTTCAGCGAGCTATCAGTTATACCTTGGCTCATAAGCGCAACAACCGTAATTAGACAACGTGTTTTCATATTAATTCCGGTGCTATTCCAGTTTTCTCCGAATAATACGTCATCATTAAAATGTGCGAATTGAGGCGCGAAATCACCGAGCTGATCGCGACCAGCTGTCTGTGTAACGGTCATACTATCCCTTTCTTTTATTCGATTAGTCGTTGAGATACTTCGTATAGAACTGCTCAATGTGATCAAATGGGATGTAGTCGTAGTTGTCGTACAAATCTACATGCACAGCACCAGGAATAATCATGAGTTCTTTGTTGTCACCGCGTAAACGCTTATATAAATCCTCACTAAAGTAACGAGAATGTGCTTCGCTACCATGTACCAGTAATACTGCACTTTCAATTTCTTCTGCATATGCAAGCAATGGTTGATTCAGATAGCTCTGGCAACCAATAACATTCCATCCTTCATTAGAATTCAAAGAACGTGGATGATAGCCACGAGGCGTCTTATAGTAATCGTGATACTGCTGTACAAATAGCGGAGCATCAGCTGGTACTGGATCTACAACGCCGCCTGCGCGAGCATAATCGCGAGCCGTATATTCTTGAGTACGCTGCTGAGCCATCGCACGACGCTTTGCCATACGTTGCTCTTCATTATCTTCGGCATCGAAATATCCATTAGCATTGACACGGCTCATGTCATACATCGTGGAAGCCACGGTTGCCTTAATACGAGGGTCGAGTGCAGCAGCATTCACTGCAATACCACCCCAACCACATACGCCAAGAATGCCAATCTTTTCAGCATCAACATCATCACGATTACTTAAATAATCAACAGTAGCCAAAAAATCTTCAGTATTAATATCTGGCGAAGCCATATATCGCGGTGCACCGCCAGACTCACCAGTGAATGACGGATCAAATGCCATAGTTAAGAATCCGCGTGCTGCTAACTCTTGCGCATATAAACCGCTGGATTGTTCTTTAACAGCGCCGAAAGGTCCACTCACTGCAATAGCAGCAAGTGTATTCGGGGCCTGCTTTGGCTTATACACATCAGCAGCCAGTTCAATACCATATCGGTTATGGAACGTTACTTTTGTATGAGTAACTACATCATTTTGTGGAAATACCTTGTCCCATTGCTCAGTAAGTTCGAGTTGCATAGCATGCCCCTTATCTATGAAATCTCGCATCCAATATTGCGATACAACAATTATGAAAATGTTGTTATGCTAAAGCAAATAGTTTCATTGCATAGGTATTCATGCTTTACAGGCATAGAAATGTTACTTATGCCGAACAATATCGCTCGAGTGTACTATTTCAAGGAATGCACGTGCTGCATGCGATAAATGTTGTCCTTGTTTCCAAGCAAATTCAACAGGCGATGTAACAGCAGGAGCTAATGGGCGAAATACTAAACCACTCCCCTTGTTGGTAGCAATTATTCGATCAAATGTTACGGCATAACCGACATGCTCTATGACTAGCATTGCAGCGTTATAAGCCAATGTATAAGTGCATGCAATGTTGAGATGATTGCGGATAGGATTGAGCCAAGTAGCAAGATCTCCATGGTCCAAAGTGCCTTCAGATGCAACAAGAGGAAGATCACATAAGTCCTCAACTGTTATAGATTCTTGCTGAGCCAAAGGTGCATCCTCGGGCATAATTAATCCCCAAGTATCAGTGGCTTGGAACGTTAACACTTCATAATCAGCATGCTTATGTTTGCCCATAAAGACGCCAAAATCAGCGAGTCCAAGCTCGATCCGCATAGCTACATCTTCACCATTGCCAGTATGTACAGCAAACGTTACTTCAGGATATTGTTCACGAAACTCGCGAATCAGTGCAGCAAGAGGCTGTAACGCCCAGCTCTCGCCTGCTGCAATATGAATGGTGCCAGCCAAGATTTCATCATTAGTTTTGAGTTCTTCTTCAGTATTCTGAACCAGTGACAAAATCTCTCGAGCACGACTCTGTAGATACACACCTTTATCAGTAAGCATCATTTGCCTACCTTTGCGAATAAAAAGTTGTGATCCAATTTCTCGTTCAAATTCAGCAATTTGTCGCGAAAGCGTTGGCTGCGTTATATACAACGAGCGTGCAGCCTGTGATATATTGCCTTCCTCACAAACTGCAAGAAAATAGCGTAACAGTCGTATATCCATACCCATCGCTGTATAGTCCTTCCCAGTACACATGAAATTACGCAAATCATACTGTTTGCAGTATTTATCATGTGGTGTTCTAGCAATAATCTATACAGCGACGGTCTCTATATATGCTGCACACCCATCTGAGAGCACAACAGCTGGTGTATTCCATGCCATATTGCATGCATATACACCAGCTGTTGCATAGATATTGTTAATCAGTCAATGAACGCAGCAATTGACTCTACATGCGCATGTATAGCTTCTTTCATAGCTTCCGAATCTGCAGGTTGTGGCATATCGTAGGTCACCACCGAACCCAGCCAATCCATATTGCAGTATGTGAATGAAGAGCGCATTGGTGCAATCACCTGGTCTTCAGTAATACCAACCGTAGTTTCGTCGGTATAAGCTTCGACTGGACCCCCAACGGTCATACTGAAAATAACCTTTTTGCCATCAAGCACATGACCAGTTGTTTCATAAGCCCATCCAGCGCTGAAGACTTCTTCGAACCAACGGTTCACAATCGATGGCACCGAATACCAGAACATTGGCGACTGAAGAATAATCAGATCTGCCCACTCGATTTTGCTCTGTTCAGCAGCTACATCGATGCTGAAATCTGGATACAACGTATAGAGGTCGTCAACTTGTGCGTCAGGATACTGGCGCACAAGTTCTTTGACGATCATGCGGTTGGCAATGCTCTGCTGTGGGTAGGTATGCCCCACTACAACAAGAATGTTTGTCATTGAACCAACGATAGTGAGGTTTATAGTACGACTCCCCGCTCAGCAGTTACTTTTTACGCAACTCCTTGCTGCAGTACTTACTCACTGCAGTAACTGATGACCTGCAGTAGCTGCTCACTTCTGCAGCAAGGTGTTCTTAAACGGACGCACCTGTGTGGAGTAGTCATACTTCTGCATAAAGAAATCAGGAGCCTGTTCTGGCACCACATAGTATGGCTTCTGTGGAATGGCATCAATACGAGCCATTTCATCGTCGGTGAGCTCAAAGTCGAAAATGTCGAGATTCTGCTTCATATGCTCCACCGACAACGTCTTTGGGAAGATCACATTGCCTTCCTGCATATGCCAGCGCTCAATAATCTGAGCATTCGTCTTACCGTACTTTTCTGCGAGCGCTGTGAACACGGGCATATTGAGCAGTTCTGGGTCGCCGTGGCCGAGTGGGTACCAGCCTTCGAAGACGACGCCTCGTCCGATGAGTTGTTCTTTGAAGTCGTGCTGGTTGTGGCGTGGGTTCATTTCGATTTGCATGACTTGTGGGAAGATGCTGGCGACTTCGGCGATTTCGTTGATTTTTTTGATTGGGAAGTTGGAGACGCCGATGGAGCGGACTTTGCCTTCTGCGAGCGCTTGTTCGAGTACTGGCCATGCTTCTACGTATTTGCCGTATGGGTGGTGTAACAGTAGGAGGTCTACGTAGTCGGTGCCGAGTCGTTTGAGTGAGGCGTCGATGGCTGGCATGGTTTCTTGGGTACCGTAGTCTGCTGGGTAGATTTTTGTGGTGAGGAAGATTTGGTCGCGTGGGATGCCGCTGTTGTTGATGGCTTCGCCGACTGCGACTTCGTTGAAGTAGGCGTTTGCGGTGTCTACGTGACGGTAGCCGAGTTGGAGTGCTTGTGGCAGGTGTTCACGGACTTCTTCTGACGTCATTTCGTATACGCCGTAGCCGAGTTGTGGGATTTCAACGCCGTTGGTGGTTTTGACCGTTTGCATAAAACTCCTTTGCTTTATTGCTTGGAATCTGTTTTCCACCGTAGTGACTGTTGCTTGGTGTAAGCAGAACGTGAAATCTACTTGTTTTTGGTTGTTTTGTTGTTTGGGTTCGTTAGACTCGGTGTCGTTCATCGGAGGATGCGCGGCCGCAGCTACGATTGTTTTATTTTTCTTGTTCTATACGATTGGCATGTTGTTGTTTGATCCGATTAGCGATCGTATTGGGCGTATGTGCTCTACTCGTCAAAAGCTCAGATTCAAGCCTCCTCGATGGAAAAGGCTGCCTAGTAGCAAGGCCATGTGAGCCAAATGTCTCGTAGGTCAAAACTGTGTAAATAAGAGTTGTATACATCAGCGTCTTTGTAAGTTTCGGCCTATATAACGAAAAGCTCGTTGCGTTAGATTGTTCTAGCGTAACGAGCTTTTGTTTTTAGGCTTTTACTCAGCCGAGCTGCTTGGCGATGTTTTCGTCAATCTGTTCTGGCGTTGTTGCTGGTGCGAAGCGGTCTACGACGTGGCCTTCGCGTCCGACGAGGAACTTCGTGAAGTTCCACTTAATTGCCGAGCCAAACAAGCCGTTCTGTTCTTCCTTCAAGTACTTGTACAGTGGCGCCGTGTTATCGCCGTTAACGTCGATCTTCTTGAAGCGTGGGAATGTTGTGTTGTACTTCACGGCGCAGAAGTTGTTGATTTCTTCGTCTGTGCCTGGTGCCTGATGGCCGAACTGGTCACATGGGAAGTCGAGAACAACGAAGCCGCGATCCTGGTACTTCTTGTAGAGCTCTTCTAGGCCCTTGTACTGTGGCGTGAATCCGCATCCGGTTGCCGTGTTGACGATGAGTAGTACCTTACCGCGATACTGCTCGAGTGTGGTTATTGTACCGTCCTGCTGTTCTACAGGAATTGAATAAATATCGGTCATGTTGTCCTCCGTTTGGTTGGTAATACCCACACTAAACGTCGATTCAGTGCGCAGCCTGACAGTTGCGTGCAAGAACTGACATAAACTTCAGCGAACTTCCTGTTTCGCTATGTTCTCTGTAGCTTGCTCCTTCAACAGCCATTTTCCCTGTAGTTTGCTCTTCAACAGCCGTTTTCCGTATAATTTGCAACTTCAACAACTGCATTCGAACATTTGTTCGAAAAAGTGTTTTCCCCGTATTTTCCGATACTTGAGGCACGCTCAGTTACGCTCTGATATGCTCGCTTAAGCGTTCTCCTGCTTGGGTTTCGTACATATTTTTTATACGGTTCTTCTGATTACTCAGTTTGCCTCCATGAGTATGGCAGCGGTAGAGCGGCACCGAGCATAGACGCCGCGATCATAGGAACCACTGCTTCCAGTGGGAAGCACAGTATCAACAGCAGTACTGCTGTAAATGGTTTACACATTACCGCACCCATAACTGCAGCTGCACACACACTGACACAGAACACAGCATCAGCCGACGTCAACATAGCCATCGCATAGCCAAGTGCAATACCACTAAAAATCATTGGGAAGAACTTGCCACCACGCCAACCAAACTGCAAGCACACTTGCACAATAATCGGCTTCACCAAAGCAGTAGCCAATAACGCGCCCATACCCCAGAGCGTCCACGTGGATTGCAACTCCAACGCTTGCTCCTCACCAGCAAACATTGTCAACGGTAAGGAGCAGCCCACAGCACCAAGTACTAGACCCGCAACAATGGCCTTCGTCATAGGTCTATTCCCAACAACCTTTGAAAGTCTTGCTGCACCAAAGGCAATACCGTGAGACAGCCAACCCAAAATGGCACCAGCAGCAGCAAGTGGAATCAGCCACTTCCATTCATATACGGTGAGCCTAAGCTCGCTAAATCGTGGTAAGCCTCCCATATGACCGAACCAATGATTCAATCCCATCATGGCTGCGAGCGCTGCGAGCACCGTCAGCATATATACGGTGATGCGCAATGGTTTGCCTGCAATACGTTTATGCTGGGTAACGGGTTGTCCGTCATCAAGGATCGGAACAGCTAGACCATAGAGCGGTGCTGAGAACATTGCCGCTAGTACGCCCGAAAGCCCCAATGAGGCGAGATCACGGAATTTAATACCAAGGAATCGCAGCCTATCGCCTACCCAGGTGCTTAAGCCTGCGATCACGCCAGTTAATCCTGCTTCAGGGCCGATGCTGCCGCCGAATAGTAATGGCAGTAATGCACCTACGAATGATACGAGTAAGTATCGGTATTCAAATCGACCATGTTGGCGTACATCAGCCATTACCTCATGCATGTCACGAGGAAGCCCCGGCCATCGGCGTTGGAACAAGCCTACAAGAATGCCGCCTATTGTACAGAGTACGAGTGGCCACCATGATGTGGTTAATCCTAGAGCCTGTAGCAATGTCGCCCAGAGCAGACGTATGCCCGCATTCATCAGTGCGAAGAATGCCCAGCAGCATGCACCCGCACACAAGCCAAGGAGCACAATAACAAGCGCATAGAGTAGACGCGCTGTTGTTGTATGTACGAGTCGTTTGATGCCCATAACTACCCCACTTATTGCAACGCATACGCTGGCTCAGCATGCAATGCTTAAGCCGTACTCTTCTCCTACCGAATCGGATACGTCTTCATATCCTCGGGTAACCGTTGAGCTTACCAGCATTACCCCCGTCATAGGCGCATATGCTCACGATGCCAACATGGCGATCCGTCAACATGGCAGACTGTCAATCTGGCTGCATGGCAATATGCCAGCATGCAAGATTGGACTCATGTATCAGGCTCAGTGGTACTCCCTAGGCATGAGTCGATCTAGTGTCATCAGAATTTCGCAAATGAAGTACTGACAACGGGTTCGCTAGATTGGTATGCGGCTTACAAAGTTCGTGGCGCATTGGCGCTTATAGAAACGTAAAGGATTGAGCATGTCAGCATCAGAACAAGCTGCACAGGCATCAGCAACAGAACACGAGTTGCAATCATCGCAACAGCAGTCGAAGCATTCGTCGCATCGTACCCGTCATGAGCAGGAGCGTACGTGGTATGAATGGCATGCTCGTACGCGCGCATTCCATATGGCTAACGGCGTTGGCCTGATGCTACTTGGTACGGCTATTGGTAACTTTATGCAGTTGCTGCCAGCCCAGCATAATAAGGGTTTGGAGACGATTGTTGACTGGCTTAATGAGCTGATCGGTCACGAGAGTTATGAGCTTATTCATCCCAATACGAATCCAACGCATCCTGAATCATTCCTCGTGATGATTGCGTTCATTATTATCGGTTCGTTTATGGTGCACAGCTGTAAAGAGGATTCCGAACAGTTCCATGATGCGTTCCCTCGTCTAAACTTCCGCTACTCTGCTGAGGAGCGTCGTAGCCAAATGCAGCGTCATTTGACGTGGACGCTGATTGCTGTGCTTGGTGTGCTGATCTGCTTGGGTCTGCTCTACTTCGCTCACCTTGCTAATTGGCCCGCTGATCTGATCGGCGGCCTGCAAAAGTTGAGCTTTGCGGCTGGCGCTTGGATTGTCGTTTTTGCTGGCTGCTGGTACGAACGTTGCAACCTTCGCTACTACAACGTGAATTCGATGCGTTACGCCAATATTTATGAGCTGCTGGATCATCACACCGTGAACGGTATTACCGACACAATGATTATTAAGGAAAAGCATCTGTGCGATTACGTCGTCAGCCTCGGCCGCGTCGCTACGGTCGCTGGCGTGTTAACCGTTGCTGGTTACGTGTACCTGCCAACGCTGCGTGGTTCGTGGATCTGGATCGCCGGCGCGCTCGTTACCGTGCTGAGCCTCATCGCCCGCTACATGGTGCTCCATCACGTGATTCAAAACTACGAAAAGTAACAGCATCCTCGCTTAATTCAGCCCCGTTCGGTTTGGCAGAAATAATTGAATTTTTATTTCTGTAAACCCCACGCAACGCCCCCGACCCTACTCAACTGGCGGAAACGGCTGAGCCTAGCGATACGATTACACAGTTGGACATCGAAAACCCGTTCAACTACTAAGGGAGTAGAACATGAAGCGCACGACTATTGCGCAACTTTATGCGGACAGTCAGCAGCTGGGCGGAACTACGGTTACCGTGGCAGGCTGGGTTCGTTCGATTCGAAATATGAAGAACTTCGGGTTCGTTATTTTGAATGACGGCAGTTGCTTTAACAACTTGCAGGTCGTTATGCAGAAGGACGCACTCGACAACTATGACGAGATTGCCGCACAAAATACCGGCGCTTCGCTCAAAGTAACGGGCACGCTGAAGCTGACGCCTGATGCTAAGCAGCCATTCGAAGTTGCTGCAGAAAGCATTGAGGTGCTTGGCACGTCGACGCCTGATTACCCACTGCAGAAGAAGCATGCAACGCCAGAATTCCTGCGTACGATTCAGCACATTCGTCCTCGTACGAACCTGTTCCGCGCAGTGTTCCGCATTCGTTCCGTGGCCGCAATGGCAATTCACGAGTTCTTCCAGGGCCGTGGATTCGTGTACGTTAACACGCCAATCATCACGACGAGCGATGCTGAGGGCGCCGGCGAAATGTTCCGCGTGACGACGCTCGACATTGACAACCCACCACGCAACGAAGACGGTAGCGTGGATTGGAGCAAGGACTTCTTCGGCAAGCCAGCAAGCTTGACCGTGTCGGGCCAGCTCAACGCAGAAAACTTCGCTATGGCATTCGGCGACGTGTACACGTTCGGTCCAACGTTCCGCGCTGAGGATTCGAACACGAAGCGTCACGCTGCAGAGTTCTGGATGATCGAGCCTGAGATGGCATTCGCTGATCTTGAGGACGACATGGAGCTCGCAGAAGCCATGCTCAAGTACATCATCAACAAGGTGCTCGAAACCTGCCCAGACGAGCTCAACATGCTCAACCGCTTCGTTGACAAGGGTCTGCTCGAGCGTCTGCACCACGTTGCTGAATCCGACTTCGCACGCGTCACCTACACCGACGCTATTGCAATTCTGGAACAGGCAGTGGCAGAAGGTCACAAGTTCGACTACCCAGTGTCGTGGGGCATGGATCTGCAGACCGAGCACGAGCGCTTCCTGACCGAACAGCACTTCGGCAAGCCAACGTTCGTCACCGACTACCCTGCAGGCATCAAGGCCTTCTACATGCGTATGAACGAAGACGGTCGTACGGTTGCTGCTGTCGACTGCCTCGTGCCAGGTATTGGTGAGATCATCGGTGGTTCGCAGCGTGAAGAGCGTCTTGAACTGCTCGAGAAGCGTATTGACGATCTCGGCATGAACAAGGAACAGTATCGCTACTACCTTGATCTGCGTCGCTACGGCAGCGTTGAGCACGCAGGCTTCGGACTTGGCTTTGAGCGTCTCGTCATGTACTTGACGGGCGTTGACAACATTCGCGACGTGCTGCCTCACCCACGTACTGTGGGCCACGCAGAGTTCTGATCGAATACTTACTGCGAGCGCCGCTTGAGCATTATTGCAATGCTTGAGCGGCGCTTTTGCTATTGAGGTGCTGTTGGTAGTACCACGTTGTTGGTATTGACGTGCAACGTTATGCAGATGTTCGCTCTAATTTTTTCTGATTGAATTGCAACAAGTTAAGAACAGTTAATAGGCATATTTATGTTCATTGAATATATAAAATAATATATTGTTAACATAATAATTATGGACGCCAAACGTACATATTGCTAGGATGTTCGGTGCAACACGATGCAATGATGCATCACAAACCTCGTTAATAACTATGCTGCAAGCATAGTTATAGATAAGGCTGGGATAGAAAAAGCAGGAATAACGGAATGTTCCTCCGAAGAACAGATAAACAAAGAAGTTCTGTTCACACGTATATCCCTACTGTTGCGAGGTTGATACACCACTAAGGGAGCATGATGATAACAGTACGTAAGGCGCTCATTACTCTCAGTGTCACTACGGCTATATTCATAACGAGCTGCATAGGCGGAGTCACCACAGCTATGGCAGCTGCAGAAGGGCAAGGTACCATCACTTTCGACAAGAATACCGTGACTCAAGGTGACAAAGTTTCAGGGTATCGCTTGCTTAATATCGTTTCAGAAAAAGATATCAAAGATCCAGACACTGGGAAGATTGAAACAAAATATATCTTTGCAGT
This sequence comes from Bifidobacterium dolichotidis, assembly GCF_003951975.1. Classification (GTDB taxonomy): domain Bacteria; phylum Actinomycetota; class Actinomycetes; order Actinomycetales; family Bifidobacteriaceae; genus Bifidobacterium; species Bifidobacterium dolichotidis. Next base: position 668,975 of record NZ_QXGM01000001.1, on the reverse strand, counting down.
AAATGACACGTACAAAGAAAACATAGTATCTGCGATTCGAACGATTGATGATACGTTTGAAGGTCGCTTGCCTGCCTACGCCATTGAGAATTCGAAAATAGTAAACTGGTTCGTTGACTCGTCTAATACCAAATATCTCAATGCTATGAACATTGATAAGTTTGCTCGGGCCTTTATGAAGTCTTCTCCAACGCCAGATACTGACTTTACGAATATTGAATTGAAGAAAAATGGCGCTGACACCAAAGATGTTCCTGTCGGCTATTATCTGATTGAACATACGACGTTGAGCGGTGAACATCCTGGAGATACGGACTTTTCATCAGAAGAAACATATGCAAAATACATGATGGACACAGTCGGTTCCAAAGGCGTAACGATTGAGCTCAAGAACAGCACCGTGACCTTGACGAAAAAGGTTAAAGATAACGAAATTGGTGTGCATAATGCATGGGATGACTCGGCTGACTATGCAATTGGCGATAAGGTTCAGTTCCAGTTGACGGGAACATTGCCAAAGCAATTTAAAAACGGCAATGTTATGCAGGGCATTCCCAATGACTATGAATATTTCGAGTACCAATTCGTCGATAACTTTGACGTTACTGACAAAGGCATGCCCATCTTTTCCCTCTATGGAGAAGATGGGACTCAACCACTTGATATGAAAGTTGAAGTGTACTCCTCACCTACTGCTACTACACCTAAAGGGGTGCTCAAACCCAATACCGATTACTCTTTGGAACACAAAATAACCGATACCCGTCAAACAGGTTTCTCCTTAAGTCTTGGTGCGAAAAAGGGTGTTCCAGCATCAGATCCAGGTCTCCAACCTAAGAGTATTCGTGACGTGCAGTCCATTAAAACTGTTGATATTCGGCAGACTGACATTATTAAAGTGACGTATAGTGCGTATCTCTTGGCTCAGGCAAAAATAGGTGCTGAAGGCAACACCAATACTGCACATTTGTTGTACGCCAATAATCCAAACACACTTGATATCGGCAAAACGCCTCAGGATTTTGCAACGGTTTTTACCTATGAATTCGACGGCAATAAAAGCTTTACCGTGGACCCAAATAAACAGGATCTCCCAACATTCGAATTATTCCGTGAGACTACTAATGAAGCAGGCAAAACCGTCTGGCAGAGTCTTGGTGAGAGTAAAGTTACTGAACACTTCGATACCAATGATCCGAAACAGTTCCTGGGATATCGTTTCGGTTGGAGAGGCATTGACGCTGGTAACTATAAGCTCGTAGAAACGTATACACCGGCAGGATTCACTCACCCAGAACATCCCGTGCTCTTCACCATCACTGCTATTCACGAAAATGATGACAACGATATACCAGTATTAAAAGATCTCAATGCTACAGTGACCAGCGATACTAACAAAATAGTCGTTGATACCATGAAAGGCACCATCAATACGGGTACCATCACTGCACAAATTCTGAATCGTGGAGGCAATGTACTCCCAGACGCGGGCGGTATAGGAACAGCCAAGTTGTATATTGCAGGCATCGGTATTATCGTGCTTGCTAGTTTCGGCATAATAGTTGCACTAAGAAAGCAACGTAACAGCTAGGTACCGTATTACTAGAAAACCCTAATAAGCAACAACCTCAGTTGTGCTGTATATTGTGCGAATAGCTCCTTAGCTCATCTATCTATGAGGCTAAGGAGCTATTCTTATACATTCATGAGCGCGTGCCAGTCTCTTTACCTTCGTCACACTGGCACATAGAACAGGCTTAGCTCAGCATAAACTCAGCACAAAGTCAGTATAAAAACAGTACAAAAGATAGGTGTACATTACCTTCAAGGTGCCGTTATGAATTCACCAGCATATTCTCAGTAACTCCATATCATGGAGCTCCGTATCGTGAAAAACACCCACACGGAACCAATACCCCCGAGTAAGCTGAAGAGTACAACCACAGAAACAAAACTCGAGCCTCAATAAGCAGGACTCAATCAGTATTCAGCACATGCGTACGCAAACCCATGCGACGCAACCACACGCTGAAACCGTGCACATACGATAACGCGAACAGTTGCGTTATAACAGACCTTGCACACTGACCGGTACCTCAGACTTATTGGCGGCCACACCAACACACCATACTGGGGAGATACGGAACATGAGCATCAACGTCCAGCCAATTAATGACCAGTCCATTAAACAGGCAAAACAAATAATTCGTAATGGTGGCCTTGTTGTTATACCAACCGATACCGTGTACTGCATCGCATGCGACCCATTTAATGAGCAAGCTGTTCACGGTATTTATGAGGCCAAGCATCGTCCAGCAGCAAAGTCACTGCAGATTGTTGTAGATGATGTTCGTGCGCTCGCTGATCTTGGTCTCGAACTGCCAAGCCCACTCGAACACTTAGCCGCACACTTCATGCCAGGAGCCTTCTCTCCTATTGCTGAAGCGAAATCAGATTCCTGTGCACTATGCACGCTACGTCACACGCCTTCAGGTAAGCGCACTCAGGGTATTCGCGTTCCTAACTTTGCTAAGTGCTTGCAGCTGTTGCGCGAAGTCGGTCCAATGGCTTGTTCAAGTGCAAACCAGTCAGGTGAAGAAAGCGCACAAAGCGTTGATCAAGCAATTGAGGCGTTTGGCGAATCAGTAGATCTGTACTTGGATGGCGGCCCAACAGCAGGTCATGTAGCTAGTACCGTTGTTGAAGCCGATCCAGCAGCAAAGAATGGTATTCGGGTCTTGCGAGAAGGATGCATTCCTACCGATGAAGTGAATAAGGCACTATAAGTTACTGATGCAGTAAGCAAAGCATTGAAGCTACTGCTGTGGTAGGTAATAGCTAATGATGTAGCGGGTACGAGCTACTGATGTAGCAGGTATGAGCCACTGCTGTAGAGAGCAAGGTCCTGCTGGCTCTAACTCGGTAAGTAATACAGAAAATGATATGAGGCCAATACGATGCATCTTCACCGTATTGGCCTCTTCGTTATATTTCAGCAGTGTGCTCGTTTGGAACTTCTATTCCGATGATTGCTGCAGAATAGCAATAGTGCTACGTAAACCTTCGTCAAGGCTGTAGGCGCTCGCCCAGCCAAGTGCATGGATCTTTGCTCCATTCAACGTGTGGTTTGGAGCTGTTTGCAGTGCATCCGATTCAGATAGCTCAGGTTTTTGTACATATGTTCCTGCTATGTGTGCAATATGCTCCGCAATTTCGGCGATGCTAGCACTCTCACCGCTGCTTGCAACATTGTATGCCTGAGCAGTTTCACCATGAACCAGTAGGAACAACAAAGCACTTGCTACATCGATTACATACGAATATGTACGTCGTGGCAGACCCGCACTATTCATAACAATATCTTGCTTTGCAAGAGCTTTGCGGAAGAACTGGGCATGTGCCTTGTTATCGGAGTCAAGCATGGTTGGCCCATATACACTACCCAATCGTGCAATAAGTGCATCCGTACCGAACTCACTTGCATATGACTGAATCAATACCTCAGCGCATCGTTTACTCTCCGGATAGCATGAACGTGGCGTGCTGAGATCTGCTGTGTACGGAGCATCTTCTTGCAGACCCTGCGGGCTAGCTATCACATTCCCATATACTTCAAATGTGGAAGTCAAGAGCATACGAGCGCCCTTGTCCTGGCAGAAATCGAGTACATGGCGCGTGCCCTCGACGTTAGTGAGCAGCGTCTGTACTGGATGTGCTTCATATAAGCTCGGTGATGCATTACTCGCCGCATGAATCACATAGTCAACGGGGTCGTCGCAATGGAGTGGATCTGCTGCATCCCATCGCATAAGCTTAATCCGCTCATCGTTGAGCAGATATTCAAATCGTTGTGTGAGACGCTCGAGGCTTCTCGAAGTTGCGATAACTCGAATACCTGTATCGGTAGCAGCCAGCACATCCACAAGGCAGGATCCAACCAAGCCAGTGGCACCAGTAACGAGCACTGTGGCGCCAGCTGGCATGGTAATTGACGCTGCAAGTTGACGAATTTGATCTCGATATAACGACGATGTTTGAATCGAGATCACTCCATCTCCTTTTGCCTAAATTTCTGCACATATTGTTCTGGATCAGAGGCCACAAGCAACGCCTTAAAAATATCAATATCATCTGGCGTTGTAAGCTTCAGATTCTTATCCGATCCCTCAGAGAAATATATTGGACGATCAATCTGCGCATAGAGTGTGCACGAAGCTACTGCCCCAGTAATGCCACGAGCCTCCGCTTCATGATGTGCATCCAGAATGTCATCTAAATAGAAGGCTTGCGGAGTTTGCGTCAATCGTAATTCATGACGCGGCACCTCTGTCTGGGAACTCAAGGCTTGCTGCTGAGGCATCTCAACAAGTGCCTGATCGCCAATATGTAATACCGCTGTTGCGCATGGTACCGAGGCGGTGGCGTTACCGTGTGTTTGGCAAACACGAATACAGTCATCAATAATCTGCTCGCTGACCATTGGACGGTTAGCATCGCAAACCAACACCATAACCTCATCCTTATGGTCGTTATGGCGCGATGCAATAGACTCTAGGCCATTTCGGATTGAAGACTGACCGTCAGCTCCTCCTCGAGTAACGTTCACCAGTTTCGAAATACCGAAGTCTTTGCCATACTGCTGCATAACATCCTGCCATCCATCAAGGCAAACCACCTCAATTTCATCAATGCCAGGATGTTTCTCGTAAGCCTCAAGCGTGTAGACGGCCATAGGCTTATCAAAAATATGTAAAAACTGCTTAGGTGTGTGATTCTTCATCCGCACCCCACGGCCACCCGCAATAATCATGGCAATAACAGTCATGATAATTCCTATTTCCTTAGTACTGAGATGGACAATATTGAGAGTATTAGATTACGAATAAATTCACAATACTTACTACTCAATTTCTGCTTTTCTTCCACCGAATGCAGTTAAATCAATCTCAACTGGCTGAAAGTGAGAATGAACACGCTGGTTTTCTGGTGGCAATGCCATGTAATCGCCATATACCTGCTTCAACCACGCATCATATTCCGCAATAGCAGAGAACGTTTCGCCCTCAAATTGCACGGGCACGAATTGGCTAAACCATCTTCGAGGCACGGTCTCTTTACGATACCCGTATGTACCGCAAAGATTAACTACAGATTTACTGTTGTTCTGGTCAAATCGATGTTGATTCCAACGATAAAGTTTTTTTGCACATCTTTCATTCGGAACAAATATTGATAACAAGCATATAATAATTCGCTTATACAATGACACATTTAACGGATATCCAGTTTTCAAATAAACAATACGACGTCCAATAACCTCTATTGCCTTATGTACAAAACACTTGATTTTAGAATCCGGCATGTTATCGAATGGAAATATATCAATAAATACTTCATGAGGTGCTGTAGCACGTGCACCAGCATTATTCTTGATAACAGTATTTCTGCAGATAACCCGAGTATTAACAAACACCATCTCTGGCGAATTTTCATAATTGATGATGGCGAACTTCTGGTCAAGTTCTTGTGGCGCGATTTCGAGGAAACGCTCGTAGTCTTTCGCCAACATGGCAATATCCATATCATCATCCCAAGGAATAAACCCCTGATGACGAACAGCACCAATTAACGAACCACCACACAACGTATAGCGAATCCCATACTTCTCACAAATACGACGAACCTCAACCGCCATCTGCAGCTGAAGCTCATGGATAATACGCAAATCATCATTTGATAATTGCACATATTCTTTTTCGCACAGATTTGATGCACTCACATGTTTCTTCAACAGTATGCCTTTCTCTGATGATCCGTGTTGCTGGTGTAAGTTTCTCTGCACTGTTACTTCTTCTTTTTCAGTAATCCAACCACGATATTTTTTGTATATTGCCACGCTTCTATGCGCAGTAGTGCTGCCGCACTGAGATACAGTGTTAAACCAAGAATTACCTGAATTGTGAATTGCAGTAATACTGGTACTGACAAGAAATTAATTGCCCACACAGCAATGCCCATCACTACCGAAAGTCCCATAAACGGCAACATGTCACGCAATTGTTCAAGGCACGAATAGTTAACAATGCGTCGTGTCATGCGAGTATTGAGGACGAATGCGATTGCAGAATATACAATCGCACTCAATGCAATGGCCACAACGCCAAATGGCAATGCAATAAATACAATTGCAGTGCCGATTATTTTCTTGCAAACCTCAAGCCATAGGAATGTATCTGCTCGGCCTACTGCCTTAATTGCATTAACGTTAGCCACCTGGATTGGTGTTGTTGCGCTGACAAAAGCATAAATCTGCAGATATGGAACAGCAGCTGCCCACTTCGGACCAAATAAGAGATCAACAATATTACCCGCGGTAACCGCTAAGCCAACAGCCATTGGCCATACGAAGAAACTACCGATCTGCAAAGAGCGCCTAGTAATTTGGCGCAAACGATCCACACTGTCTTGTGCGCGAGAAAGCACCGGCAATAAAACACTATTGAGCGAAATGTTTACATTACTAAAGATAAAGGAAGGAAGGCTACGACCTCGGTTAAAGAACGCAAGATCAACCGATGAATAGCGCTTACCAATCACAAAATCACGCAGATTCGAATACGCCGTATCGATGAGCGAGGCTGTTAAGAATTTCCAACCCATGCTCAACAAGGAACGCAGCCTATCCCACGAGAAGCACAGATGTGGTCGCCAACGTACGGTTATCCAAAGAACAGCAGTATCTATAACAGCATTGCTGATTTGCTGCGCAATCAGAGCCCAGACACCAAAGCCCATAACAGCCATTGCAATGCCTACTGCAGCAGAGCTTACAGTTCCGATTAATGTTGCCCAGAAAAATCGTTTGAACAATAAATTCTTTGCTACAAACGATTGCTGAATACTTTTCACACCAGTAATCACAAGCGTCAGACCAAGAATGCGAACCGGCCAGGTTAATTCCGGCATGTGGTAGAAATCCGAAATCAACGGAGCACTCATGAATAGCGCTGCATACAGCACTACACATGCGAAAAGATTGAAATAAAAGACACTAGAAAAATCGAGTTCATCAGCATCTTTTTTCTGAATTAGCGACGTACCAAGTCCACTATCGACAAACACAGCGAGAAGACTAGTGAATACTGTAATAATCGCAATAAGACCGAACTCACGCGGACTGAGCAATCGTGCAAGAACAATTGAGACAACGAAGGCTACAAGTTGTGCTGCTGCACGTTCCATAAAGCGCCATACCAAATTGGTAAAGGCGGTTGTTCGCATATCCTTCGTCACAATTTAGATGAAACCGTATATACCACAGCAAATCCATGATTTGTTCCAAATTCTTGCAATATGTCCATATCTTGGGCTTTTCGCAGTGGATTCATAATGATATAGTTCAAGGATTTAATTTGATCGTTGCTCTATAGAACCCTACATAAAAGGAACATATGCCAATTAAGAGGAATACACTCCATAATTCCTCCTCATCACAAAACTTCAATAACAGAAAAAGGGCATCTACCCAACCACAGCCAGGTAAATGCCCTTATCTATTGAGCCGAATTACTTCAGCTTCCTAAAGAAGGTTCAATCACTTCTCGAGCAGATCAGCCTTGACACCATCGTTGCTGCCGATGACGCCTTCCTTACCGAGCTCTGCAATCTGGTCGTCGGTGTAACCCAGCGACTTCAGAATCTCAGCGTTGTTCTCGCCGAGCTTTGGAGCGCGCTCGTAGTCTGGCGTGTAGTTCGACATCGTGAATGGCATACCGATCGTCTTGAACTTGCCACGAGAATCTTCCTGATCGATCGTAACGATCGTGCCATCGGAGTTGAGCTCAGGATCGTTCTCAATCTCGTACCAATCGCGGACTGGGCCGACAGGGACGCCTGCAGCGCCGAGCTTCTCGGTCAGTTCGTACTTGTCGTACTGCATCGTGTACTCTTCGACGCGCTTGTAGATCTCCTGCTTGTGCAGGTTACGAGCGTTTGGAGTGTTGAAGTCTGGGTTCGTCAGCCAATCCTCGAAGCCGAGAGCCTTGCAGAACAGCTCGAAGCCCTTTGGCGACTGCTGAATAACGATGTACACGTAAGCGTTTGGATCGGTCTCCCAACCCTTTGCACGGTAGGTCCAGCCAAGCACGAGGCCACCCTCTGCGTTCTCAGCACGTGGAATAGCCTTACCAAACTTGATGCCTGGGTAAGACGAGTAGTAGCTCAGCTCGTGCAGGTTGTCGAGAATCAGCTGATCACGCAGCTTAATACGCACGAGGTTCATAACAGCGTTGTGCATGGACTGGTAGACGTAGGTGCCTTCGCCAGTCTTTTCGCGCTGCATCAGAGCAGCAAGAATACCAATGAGCAGGTGCATACCGGAGTTCGAATCACCCAGAGCAGCACCGGACTGCAGTGGCTGCGTGTGGTCGCCGGTGTTCCAACCAGTGGTGGAAGCAGCGCCAGCAGCGGACTGTGCCACAGGCTCGAATGCCTTAACCTTCTCGAAGCGGGAGCCCTTGTTGAAGCCCTTCAGGGAGCCCATGATCAGACGTGGGTTCAGAGCATGGACTGCATCCCAGCCGAAACCAAGCTTCTCAACATCGCCAGGGCCAATGTTCTCGATGAACACATCAGCATCCTTGAGGAGGTCCGTCAGGATCTTCTTGCCTTCGTCGGACTTCATGTCCAGCGTCAGCGACTTCTTGTTAGCGTTGAGCTGCAGGAAGTACAGCGAGTACGAACCGTCAACGTCGTTCATCTCGTTACGGGTTGGATCGCCGCCCTTAACCTTCTCAATCTTGATAACGTCAGCGCCGAGCCATGCGAGCATCTGCGTGCAGGATGGACCAGACTGGACCTGGGTCCAATCGATGACCTTGATACCAGCGAGTGGTGCAGTATTCTTTGCGTCTGCCATGAGACCTCCTTGTAGGATTTCGATGGCTTCATATAACCGCTCGTTTATGGGAATTAGCTGAGGTTTCTGCTCACAGTCGAATATTCAGCGTATTCCCAGAAAACCTCCAGTGACCTCATACAGGCAGGCCAGATTCTCTGCACTTTTCATATTGAATTCACCCAGAAATCGACTCGTTGCTCGTCACATTAATGACCTTTTCATACGCTTAAGTACTCGCATAAGCCCGAATTCTGTTGTATACATTTTCCTATTTGCTTACTCAGCAATGGTGAACGGAACATTGAACCCCGCTTGTGTAATCGCCTCGCGTACTGCTGAGATACAGCGTTCATCCTGCGACTTCAGTGCCTCGGCATAGAGTGCATCCGCATACTCCTGCGAGGTGATGTGGTCGTCAATACGCCACTCAGACAATTCAGCCTTATGAGCCATTGCTCTCCCCCGTTCCTCATATCGTTACGTTACCTATTGCATCTTCTTAATAAAAGTAAACATCCATGCTTCCTCTTCAGGCATTGGTGTCTCGCCTTCAATTTGCAGATCATCGTCGCGCGAGAGATCAACAGCATGGAATCCGCAACTATTGATATAGAAATGCACGTTGCGCCTGTCAAAATATGGCGTGCATGTTTCCCACTCGGTCACTTTTGGATACTGCTGTTCGATCCACTGCCAGATCGTTCTGCCAATCCCCTCGCTCTGATGATCATGTCGTGCATAGAGTAGCGTCAACTCACCATGCCCCGTCTCAGGATTGACATCAACAATCGCGCCGCCAACTAACTCACTTCCCTGCATCGCTGCAAACGCGGCAGAATGTTCACGGTTCAGTGCTTCATCTATTTCAGCTTCGTTTAAAATTTCCGAGCCACTCTCACCAAACGCGGCTTCAACACCTTTTCGGAATGCATCCTGCATATCACGCTTAAAGTCCGCTAAATACTTGCTCTGCAATGGTTCGACAACTGTTATGCTCACTGTACTCACTCCACTTCCCTGAGATCTTGCTTGCTCTCATTCAACAGAGTTTTTCATATTGTTATTTCCGTAATTCCCTCAGTAACAGTTATAACTTCGTATTGCCAATACATACGTACTGAGGCAATTTGAGGATGGATACTCCCCAAGCAATTAAAAATTATGCGTTGTCGAAGTACAGAGTGCACAATTCAGTACATGTTGCACCATTCAGAACACGTTGCACCATTCAGAACATGTTGCACCATTCAGAACACGTTGCACCATTCAGAACACGTTGCACCATTCAGAACATGTTGCACCATTCAGAACATAGCCAATAAACGGAAAAGCCCCGCATGGTAATCCATGCGGGGCTTTTGCTAGCTAAGCGTTAGCGAAGTGAAACTAATTTCACTCGTTGTCGCCTGCGGTTGCAGCCGTAGCCGAAACAGCACCTGGCAGATCGGTCTTGACGCCTGGCCACACCCAGTCGGTGTAATCAGGGATATCGTAGCCGTTGTCGACAGCGAACTGGAAGGCCTCGATACGGAAGTCTTCGAGCTTCTTGATCTCATCGGCGTACTTGTCAGCGTCGATCATGCGCAGAGCCTGAGCGGTGAGCTCGTAACGATCGATGTCGTTGACGCGGACCATGTCGTAAGGCGTGGTCGTGGAGCCCTGCTCCTTGTAACCAACAACCGTGAAGTTGTCGTGGTTTGGACGATCGTAGATCAGACCGCGCACATCGTGTGCGTAGGAGTGGTATGCGAACAGGACTGGCTTGTCAGCCGTGAAGAGCTCGGTGAACTCTTCGTCGGACAGAGCCTCGTCGTTCTCCTTAGCGGACTGCAGCTTGATCAGGTCCACAACGTTGACGACCTTGAACTTCACGCCGAGCTTGTTCAGACGATCAGCAGCTGCCATGAGCTCCTGCGTAGGAACATCGCCAGCGGAAGCGAGCACGATGTCGCACTCGTCGTTGGTCTTAGCGTTCGAAGCCCACTCGAACTCGCCAGCGCCCTTAGCGACCAGCTCACGAGCTTCATCAAGCGTCGTCCAGGTAGCAGCAGGCTGCTTACCAGCAACGATAGCGTTGATCATGTTGGTGGACTTGTATGCCTTCTCAGCAATTGCCAGCAGCACGTTAGCATCGGTTGCGAAGTACAGACCGATGACGTGATCGTTGTTGAACGTCTTGTTCAGCAGCAGCGACGTGACACCTGGATCCTGGTGCGAGAAGCCGTTGTGATCCTGACGCCACACGTGCGAGGAGACGAGCAGGTTCATCGAGGAGATTGGCTTACGCCATGGGATCTCACGAACCGTAGCCTCCAGCCACTTTGCGTGCTGGTTCAGCATGGAGTCGATGACGTGGACGAAGGACTCGTAGGAGCTCCAGATGCCGTGGCGGCCGGTCAGCAGGTAACCCTCGAGGAAGCCTTCCATCTGGTGCTCGGAAAGCTGCTCGGTGACCTGGCCGGTGACAGCCATGTGCTCGTCAACGAGATCCTTGGACAGGTAGCCGTTGTCCCACTGCTTGTTGGTGACTTCGTAGGAAGCCTGCAGACGGTTCGAAGCGGTCTCATCAGGTCCGAAGATACGGAACGAATCTGGGTTGTTCTTGATGATGTCGCGGGTGTACTCGCCGAGACGACGGGTAGCCTCGAGCTGACCCCAGCCGTGGCCGAATTCCTTGACTTCCTTGACCTCGTAGTTCTCGAGCTCAGGGAGGACCAGATCCTTGCGGATCACGCCACCGTTAGCGTTAGGGTTTGCGCCGATACGCAGCTCGCCCTTTGGCATGAAGGAGACAACGTCTTCCTTCACAGCGCCGTTAGCATCGAACAGCTCTTCTGGCTTGTAGGAAGCCATCCAGTTCTTCAGAACCTCGAAGTGAGCCTCGGTGTCGCGTGCAGATGCCAGTGGCACCTGGTGAGCGCGCCAAGAGCCCTCAGTCTTCTTGCCGTCGATGAACTTAGGGCAGGTCCAGCCCTTAGGCGTACGGAAGATCAGCATTGGGTAGAACGGACGGGTCATGTCGTCCGTGTTTGCTGCTGCCTTGATATCGCAGATCTCATCGAAGATCGTCTCGAAGAGCTCAGCGAAGCGACGGTGGATCGACATGTGATCCTCGTTGTCGAAGCCAGCAACGAACTCGTATGGGTGGTAACCCATGCCGTGGAAGAACTCGTGCAGCTCTTCGTCGGAGATACGAGCCAGGATCGTTGGGTTAGCAATCTTGTAACCGTTCAGGTGCAGGATTGGCAGAACGATACCGTCGGTGCGTGGGTTCACGAGCTTGTTGGACTGCCAACCGGTAGCCAGTGGGCCCGTCTCAGCTTCACCATCACCAACAACGCAAGGCACGAACAGGCTTGGGTTGTTCATCACAGCGCCGTATGCGTGCGACAGAGCGTAACCGAGCTCGCCACCCTCGTGGATGGAGCCTGGGGTCTCTGGTGCGTAGTGCGAAGGAATACCGCCTGGGTAAGAGAACTGGCGGAAGAACTTCTGCAGGCCAGCCTCATCCTTGGTGATGTTTGGGAAGTACTCAGTGTAGGTACCGTCCAGGTAGGACTGGGACGTACCTGCAGGACCACCGTGGCCTGGGCCCATGATGAACACAGTGTTCTGCTGGTGATCAGCAATCAAACGATTGATGTGAGCCAGCAAGAAGTTCAGGCCCGGAGTGGTGCCCCAGTGACCGACGAGACGGTGCTTGACATCGTCACGGGTGAAAGGTTCCTTCATCAGCGGGTTGCTACGCAGGTAAATCTGGCCGATGGACATGTAGTTGGCTGCACGCCAGTACTTATCCATGCCTTCGATGGCTTCTTCTGAAACTGGACGGTTCAGCTTCTGCCAAGGGGTGCCAATAACAGGACTTGTCATGTGTTCTCCTGTACTTCTGCACATTTAGTGCATGTGGTTTATTTCCATTCAGGTGCGCGCCCGCTCATCTGCTCTGCAGCATGGGGGTGCACGCCCAATCGCTGAATATCGTACGGGTACTGAGCGACTTTTGGAAGAAAAATGAGTATGTGTGAGCGTAAATGTTCGCTTTATTTACACATTTGTGTAATTTAACGGTGGATTTGTGAACACTTCATGTTCCCTTTGAAAGTACCAGAAAACGGCGTTATTGCAACGGTTTGCAGTATCTCAACGTTCATTAACTGCGTTCATTTCCCTGAACGCAAACGGCGTGTTGTTATACGCTGTCATCCAAGTATTTTCAACACTTCACATGACTCTGCTCAACGTTGCACTCGCGGCATAACTGTCAATGAAGCAAAATGCTCACCCATAGACTTGGCACATATAGAGGTAGTTGTTCACTCAGCACGAGCACATACCTGCATTGTTCGATTTCTCACATTGAATTCGAGAACTCTCGTCAACAACGAAGTACATAGATAAGGAGCATGTATGCCAACGTCCCCTCAGACGCGCAGCACCGGCTGGCATCACACCCGTAATACGGAAAAGCACACACGTCGCAATGATCAAGAGGAACCTGATTATTCAGTAGTCTCGCCTATTCCTGAGCCAAAGCCACAGGATGTTTCCATTAGCATCATTGCTCACGGTCCGTATCGTGTTCACGGCGATGTTGCCGTGTATGAAGATGTGTTCCTGCACAATGAAGAGCAGACGCACATGGAATATCACCGTCAGCGCACTATTGAAACGCATCCAGATGAGCACGGTGATGTATATCTGTGCCGTTGCGGTGCTTCATCGCACAAGCCTTTCTGTGATGGCACGCATGAAAAGATCGGTTTTGATGGTACAGAAGTAGCTGATCGCGCTCCTTATGCTGAACGTGCAGAGCTCGTTGAAGGTCCAATTGTTGATCTTGGTGATGATCAGCGCTGTGCATATGCGCGCTTCTGCCACCGTCGTGACGGTGATGTGTGGAATCTGACTGAAGAAGCAGATACTGAAGAACTCGCAACTGAAGCTGTGCAGGGTTCATGGCTCTGCCCTACTGGTCGCCTTGAATCTATTAACGTCAATAATGGCAAGGTATACGAGCAGCACTTTGATCCATCTATTGTCATTATTGATGATTATGAGGAGGGCGTTGCTGGCCCATACTTCGTTCGCGGTGGTATTCCACTGATCGGTGTTGACGGTCACCGTTACGAAGATCGCAATCGTTATGCACTGTGCCGTTCTGGCTCTACTCAGAATGCTCCATTCTGTGATGCAATGCATATTAATGTGCAGTTCATGGATGACGATCCATGCTGGGATGGAGAGATTGGCCCCGTCGACGAATCATTTAACGATAATCCAACGCTGTAATGCATTAATTTGGTAATTCAATAAACATTGGAATTCCTCGCTTCTTAGCCTTGTCGGCTTCGCACAGCACAATGGAACCACCCATAACCCCTCTCTGTAAACATGCTAAGTTCTACAGAGAGGGTCTTCGGGGTGCAAACGAAGACCATTCGAGAGACGCTAAGAAGAAATAGAGGTTTCATCACATGGCTCAAGGCCCAGTCCTCGTCGTTGATTTCGGTGCACAGTATGCGCAGCTTATTGCTCGCCGTGTTCGAGAAGCAAATATTTATTCCGAACTTGTGCCACACTCCATGCCGATTGAGCAAATGCTTGCCAAGGATCCAAAGGCCATTATTCTTTCTGGTGGTCCTGCTTCTGTTTTTGAGCCAGGTGCCCCACATATTGATCCAGCTATTTTCGATGCTGGTGTTCCAATGCTCGGAATTTGCTATGGCTTCCAGGTTATGGCTCATGAGCTCGGCGGCGATGTTGATAAGGCTGCTCTTGGTGAATATGGCAAGACTGAGGCCATTATTGATAAGCCTTGTGGCATGCTTGAAGACTCCCCTCACGAGCAGGATGTGTGGATGAGCCATGGCGTTGCTGTGAACCGCGCTCCTGAAGGCTTTGACGTTATTGCACACACTGAAGGCGCACCTGTTGCTGCTATGCAGGATGAAAAGCGCAAGCTGTATGGTGTGCAGTGGCATCCAGAAGTCAAGCACACACCTATGGGTCAGGACTTAATTGTGCGTTTCTTGCACGAATGCGCAGGCCTGCCTGATGACTGGAGTTCGAAAGGCATTATTGAGGATCAGGTCGCTAAGATTCGCGAAAAGGTCGGCGACGCTCAGGTTATTTGTGGTCTCTCTGGTGGCGTTGATTCTGCTGTTGCAGCTGCCTTGGTGCATAAGGCAATCGGTGAGCAGCTCACTTGTGTTTTCGTTGATCATGGCCTGTTACGTAAGGGCGAGGTCGAACAGGTTAAGCACGACTTTGTGGCAGCCACAGGAATTAAATTAATTGCTGTTGACGCCTCCGAACAGTTCCTGAGCGCACTGAAGGGCGTCTCAGAACCTGAACGCAAGCGTAAGATTATCGGCGAAAAATTCATCCGTACGTTTGAGCAGGCTCAGCGTCAGGTGATTGAAGCAGCTGGTGCACAGGGCAAGGAAGTGAAGTTCCTTGTGCAGGGCACGCTGTACCCAGACGTTGTTGAGTCGGGCGGCGGTGACGGCGCTTCGAATATTAAGTCGCACCACAATGTGGGCGGTCTGCCAGACGATCTGAACTTCGAACTGATCGAACCACTGCGCACGCTGTTTAAGGATGAGGTGCGCGCTATTGGTTCGGAACTTGGACTGCCAGATGAGATTGTGTGGCGTCAACCATTCCCAGGCCCAGGTCTTGGCATTCGTATTATTGGCGAGATTACGCGTGAACGTCTTGATATTCTGCGCGAGGCCGACGCAATTGTGCGTGAAGAGCTGACGAAGGCTGGCCTCGATCGCGATATTTGGCAGTGCCCAGTAGTGCTGCTCGCTAACGTGCACTCGGTTGGTGTGCAGGGCGACGAGCGTACCTACGGTATGCCAATTGTGCTGCGTCCAGTTTCCTCTGAGGACGCTATGACTGCTGACTGGTCTCGCCTACCATACGATGTGCTCGCAACGATCTCGACGCGTATTACGAATGAATGCCGCCAGATCAACCGAGTTGTGCTTGACTGCACCTCGAAGCCACCTGCAACTATCGAGTGGGAGTGATCCTGCTCAGTTGTGTACGCGTAATGGCATAGCACGGACGTAAACAAAGAAACCCCTGAACAATACAGTTTCAGGGGTTTATTCATATGTATAGGTGTGGAGCTGACTCATATAGAGCTCTCTCAAATAGGGCTCTCTCAATGTGACCTTTTTACCCCCGTTTGTTTGCTTTTCTGTACAGTTGATGGTTACAAGCTAATAATTGTGTCTTCAACGGAAGGAAGGCCTATGAAAAAGCTTCTACCTCACGCAGTAACTCTTTGTGTTTTTGCACTGTGCTTCACTCTTGCAGGATGCGGTAGTCCTTCAAACTCGAGCAGCCCAGAACCAAGCGAAACAACAACGAGTGACGTATCTGAGTCTTCTAGTCCGTCAAGCAGCGCCGCTGATGGACCTGCAGAAGTTGGCCATGGTCCAGTCGCACTTCATATGACTGTGCCTGATGGTTTTACGCCTAATTCCGATGGCGGATACAGCGATGCCAACTACAAAGTGAGTATTTGGCCTGGCGATACCAGCATTTATGAAAATGAAGCAGATTTCCAAGAGGCACTTGCCAAGTACTCTGATACGAAATCTGCTGGTACCACTCCATACACAGTCACTATGGTTACCGATGCCGAGAGCTGGTATGGACCAAACACCACCTATTACTTCGTTAACTTCAACGGAGCTATTGACGGTGTTTATGGATGCAAGATTATGGTTGCCTACACCAGTGCAACCGAACCTGATGCCGCAGCGCTTGCTGCTACTCAGGCGCCTGAAATCAGTCAGGCAATGGAAACAATTGTTGCCGCATAGCTCGGCGCAACAATATGAGGACCACGTTTAACGGGTCCAAGACGAAAGGAGCAGGACAAATGAAGAAAAAGATTGTAGATCTTATCGCTTGCGCCTTGTGCGCATCACTTGCCGTGTTTGCTCTCGCCGGCTGTGGCGGCAATACGGGTGGTGACCAGGGTGGCAATAGTAGTGCTAATGCACCTGCTGAAGAGAGCAAGCCAAGCATTCCAGCACAAACTATTACCAACGAAAATGGCGATCTATACACCATCGAAATTACTGATCATGAGTTTACCGATGGAAAGTATGGTGAGATTCTTCTGGTCACGGTAAACATTAAGAATGTTTCCGATAAGGAACAGAAGATTCAGAGGACACTGCAGGATAGGTGCTATCAAGGTCCTGATCAGAAGACGATCAATGGCTCCCCACTGAGTGACGAAGTTAAGAAAGGCATGCTTAAGTGGGACGACACCTTGGCCGCTGGTAAGGCCGGCGATATGAAGCTTGGCTTCTATGCAAAAGACATTAAGAAGGGCGATCCTGTGACCTTGGAGTTCTACGGTTACACGTCTGCAACGAGCCACGCTGCTTTCGAAATTCCTACCAAGAAGGAAGTTACTACCAAGTAGGCTGTCCCTACCGAATAGGATGTGCAAGCTTGCATTCAATGAAGACTGCAAGTAATCAAACGAGCACCCCATGCGTCCTGCCAACCTTGTGAAGGCGGGACGCATTTGTAATCAACCATCACGGGAAAATATCACTGAAAAATATCACTGAAAAAGGGATCGGAGAGCCAAATGAAGAAACTATGGTGCGCTTCACTGGTCAGTATTGCATGCATCGTTTGCGCTCTGGCTCTTACTGGATGTAGTGGAAATACCGCATCTGCCCCATCTCCTAGTGGAACTTCTGCGCCGAGCAGTTCATCATCAAGTAGCTCATCATCAAACGACTCGTCAGATTCTGCGAACGACGCAGCCACTGTGAATACTGCTTGCACAACCTCTTCAGGCGCGATTCTTGTAGACTGCTCCGGACAGGTGTATGACGCTCGCACTACAAGCGACAAACTGCCGAGTGACTTTCGTGGCACACTGCCCGACGGCTGGACGATGCTCGCCGATATCACCGATAGAAACGGCGAGGAATGTATCTCCGTGGAATTCAAGGATCCTAAGACCGGCACGCAGTATGCCAAACCAATGGAAAAGATTGGCATTCCAAACAATCCTCAACTACTGACGTTCTGGGGCGTTAAAGCTGACAACTATGCCGATTATCCAACCTTTATTGTGAGCATTGGTAATGATGCTAATAATGCTAAGACATACGTCTTCAGTCCCTACGTTGCTGAGGGGAAAGACAGGCCGTCACTCTTCTCGTGGACCACACAAGGCCCCGTTCAAAAGAATCCGGAAACGTTGGAATATATTGCTGGCCAAGCAACCGATTTTGATGGCACCACACTTACCGTTGGTGGCAAGCAGTATGAGCTTGCCAAGGATCTCACGATTATTCAGCAATAGTCGTGAGATCTATGACGAGTTGGAGCTAACCTGAGAAAGGTGAATACTATGGCATACGATTTCAAAAAGGAATGTAAGGATCTCTACGCACCTAAGCGTAAGCCATCAATTATTACCGTGCCGGCAATGCAATTCGTTACAGTCCAGGGCGTTGGCGACCCTAATGAAGCTGATGGCACATATCAGCAGGCACTCAATGTACTGTATGCCATTTCGTACACGCTCAAGATGAGTTACAAAACTGACTACAGCATCGATGGCTATTTCCCTTATGTGGTGCCACCACTTGAGGGCTTCTGGTGGCAAGACGGCAGCAACGGTATTGATTACAGCAATAAAGCCTCATTCCAATGGATTTCTGCAATCCGCCTCCCCGATTTCATAACCGCTGATAACTTCAAATGGGCTGTCGATACAGCCAGCGAGAAGAAACAGCTCGACTGCTCTATTGCACAAATGCAGACCATCGATGAAGGTTTGTGCGTCCAAGTCATGCATATTGGATCGTATGACGACGAGCCCACAACGATTGCACAGATGGATGCATTCATTGATCAGCAGGGCTTTGCGAACGATATGACAAGCGGTCGTCACCATCATGAGATCTATCTTTCAGATCCACGCCGCTGCTCCCCTGACAAACTCAAAACCATCATTAGGCATCCAATTATCAAGATGTAGCTGCAATCAAAGTCACGAATTGACCTGAATCTGTCATTCCTACTGACCTAGAACAAATCAATATGCATCTTGCGAGCGCAGTCGCCCTAATCGAATTAATAGACAATAAAGTCAATGATCTCAGGATGATCGGTTGTTCCACAAACTATAGCCTCACAGGCTATAGTTTGTGGCACCGTATTGGTGAGTGACATCGCATTCGTATTTCATAATCCATTGGCCATCTTTCGCGTAATTTGCTAAATGTCCCATGATGGTATGAAGTTAGATGCCGTATGGATGCTGAGCTTTTCCATATTCTTGAACTGCTGCTAATGCGGCAAACGATCTTAATGTTTTGTTGAGTTCATCGTCTGCTCCCTCCCCAGTACATCTGGAATGACAATTAACGGAGGTTGTTCTGTTTCCTTACTCGGTAAAACAGAAAGCTCTAATGATTCTTTGCTCGTGACACTTGTTAAGACATGTGGTGAAGCGATCTGTGTATGGAATGCTCGATATGAGCAATATCCGATTCCTGTAATAACACCTAGTCCTAGTACAACAAGGATGACGAGCAACATGATTCTGCGTTTTTTCATAAAGTCATCTTGTGCTTGGTCATGCGCGTCTAGTTGCGCTAACTCATCAGGGCTTGCTGATGCAAGTATGGATGCCAGTTTGTTCTGTGCTCGTCGTACTGGCGCATCATTGGCACATACCGCATTTACGTGTTGTTCGGCTTGGCGTATTGGAGCAATGCTGGAACGTACAGATTCTAGTTTCAGATCAAGCTGGCGCAGTCGTTCCATAAATACTGATGTTTTCTCATACGACCCGTAGGTATTGGTGATGAGGTTGGCAAATGCTCGTGCTTGTGACTCAGCACCTGCTGGAGCTTGTATAAGTATTTGGCTGCGGGGTGCGGTGACGGTTATATAAACAACGCGATTATCATGCACTTGCGTTGTGGTGTTTACCTTATCTTTTTTACCGCCGATAACAGCACCCATTGGTCCAGCTACTACTCCACCAAGTACTGCGCCACCGAGACTGACTCCTACACCGCTTTTTGTATCTTGCGTGGTATAGAACGTTCCACTGATTGTGACATTGACCTGAACAGGCTGTTCGAACGAAACGACAATACCGTTGCTTTCTACACGGTTGGCAAACAGCACAGCATTCTGGAATGATCCTATTCTGCGTGTTCGTGATTGTATTGCATAGTCCTTTTCTCGTTGCACGCGTTGGATGGTCTTCTGGTACTCCTGAATAACCGCTTGTAACCGTTGTTCTGCATGTTGTACGTGCTGCTGATGCGAAGCCTGCGCGTCTTCCAAATTCTTACGGGCAGCCTCAACCGATGCAATAAATGCGGACTTCGTTTTCTTCATTGAAAACACCCCCACCCTCTTCTTCCATTCATTGTACGGGGGTATACTGCCTCACTCCAAAAGTCTCTTACTGTTCAGAATTCCAATGCCGAAGTGCAGCCTTCAACATTTCACTGGTTATGTCCAAAGCAATACCCAGCTCCCCTCCTTACACTTGAATACAGATCGTGTAAGTAGAGGAATACATGGAAAAACTCAAACATCTTGGCGTATGGATTACCGAAGCTGCCATCACTGGTGTGCCTATGATCCCGTTGTTTATCTTCGTGACATCATTTATTAAACACGAAGGCGAATTTACGTATGTGCTCCCATTTGTGCTGTTCTATGCATTCAGCAAGATGGGTGAATTTACACTTGGTATTTTCGGTAAAGTCAACAACCCGTATCGTTTGGCAAAAATCAGTGGTTGGCTCGTTATTATTGGTGCTGTCACGATTCTATTCGGATCATTCCATATTGCGTTCTATGATATCGGCGCTATTCTGATTGGTTTCGGTACCTCGATTTTCGGTACGATGTACCGCACCGTTAAGGGAGAACTGGCAGCTGAGCATAAGTTCAACTATCCTCACGCGAACGCAGTCGGCTTCGCAATTATGACTGTGCTCTCATTCGTCATTCTTGGACAGATGGGACGCCTGGAAACCGTCATTATTGCCATGTACGTCGTTATGACGATTGCTGCTCTGCTTACCGTTCAGTCGTTCGAAGTCGACTCCGACAAGCGTCATGCTCGAATTTTCGTTCCTAACACTGGCCGCTGGCAAGATGGCATTCCTGCCCTGCTGATGTTGCTTATCGCTTTCTTCGTGCGCCTGTTCAAACAAACTGCAGGCCCAGTTGACATTATTATTGTGGTACTTCTGTCGGCAATTATTTTGATTATTGTCGCAGCCCATTCGAAATACACTACAAAGCAGGTCTTCGAATACCGCGGCGTATATGTCAATGAAGTATTGATTATGTGTGTGCTGTTCTTCGTGTTTAAGTTCATTGCACAAGGCGATATCACTGGCGTCATTATGATCAACGGCTTCCAGTTCTTGGGTCAGTTCATTGCAATTCTTATAGGTGCTCGCATTATTGCAGCACTACATAAGCATGATTTAAGCGTTCCTAATTTATGCGTCATCTGCATGCTTGGATTGCTCGTATTGTTCGCTATACCTACCTATGTAACTGGTGTTATTGCGATGACCCTAATTGGTTTCGTATCCCAGATCGGTGATCAGTCTATTCATACGATCTTTGGTCGCAACACAGAGCTGTCTCGCGTTGATGTAGGCCTATCTTCGCAGAAAACGATTGGTACAGGTATTGTTGCCGGTCAGACAATCCTCGTTATTGTGATGGCTATTGTCTCGTTCATTATGCTGCACAATGACACGATTGCTATGTCTGCATATGCATTCCATATGAATATTGAAGGCGTCAGCACCGTATTCCTTATAACGCGAATTGCTTGCGCAGTCGTCGTTGCATTGCAAGGCATTGCCATGCTGATCTATGCAAAGTGCAAAACCGGTACGGTACTGCACTGGTACGGTCCGCAAAAGGTTGTGAAGAATTCATAATTCACGCACTTCAGAGCAACATAACAAAAGCTCCTATATATTGATTCCATACCTATATATAGGAGTTTTCTGTTTTACTAGTCTTGTTGCACAACCATCAATTGTGGGCCGTGCAATACTAACTTTCCATCACTTACATTCTCACGGGGGTCTTCCGTTACGGAACGTCCCTGGTTGACGTTCGTTCTACTGGTCTACTGCTACGGACCTTCACAGGTATGCCTTCCCATACCGATGTTGTGCTACTTCTCCTCTACTACTCTTCCTATTACTACTGATTTGCTGACATCTTCAGTTCTCCATTTGATGGTCTTACTGACTGAAGAGGCAATTCCATTCCGCATATTTTTTTGTCTCGGAACTTACCCACACTGCTATGGACTGACAAAACGGTAACCGTGATCTTCATTGATATCAGATCATTGCTATGCCAACGATTGTTCTGTATCAATGCACACGATTACCAATGGATGCGCCGTAACAGTGTGATTAAATCCAATAATTTGCACACTGCTATTACGCTCAGCTCAGTAAGCGTGTGATAGAACCGCTCAGAACGTTGCAATAGTAAGAAGACCGCACACGGTAACGCTATTCGCAATGCGTATGCGTGTGCCAAATATGTGAGACCGTGCTCTAACACAAACGCTCAAGTCCAGGAATGACCATACCAGGCCTGTTGATTATGCAGCAGGATTGTTGCTCGTACAACAAAGTACACAGATATGTAGCAAACCTGTTGCTTATGCAGAATATACAAAAGATAGTTACAAAGAATACATACGCAGAGTATTCACGAGGATCATGCGTATGATACTTACGAAATCTGTCTCAGCATACAAAAACGGGAGGCCCGCTTAAAGCGAGCCTCCCGAAATTCTGTAATGTACTGGTGTTATCAGACCAGTGGCACGAGCCACACCCAGAGCAGGCAGGTGACAGCGAACACGACAGTCGAAACTGCAGTCGTCGAAGCGCCTTCCTTGACGTAGATGTTGTAACGGCTCGAGATGATGATGCCGGAGAATGCTGGTGGAAGTGCCACGGACAGAACAAGCATTGCGAGCTTGTTGATGTCGTGACCCATGCCGCAGAGCAGGCCAACACCCAAGAAGGCAGCTGGCGTGATGATCAGACGGTAGATGGTGTTCCAAATGGTTTCCCAGCCGAGCGAGAACTTAACGGTCGACAGTGCAAGACCTGCAGCGAGAACTGCAACGCCCGAGTTTGCCTTTGCGATCAGATCGAAGGTTGGAGCTGCCTGTTCTGGAATGCGAATGCCAACAAGCACGAAGAGGATTGCCAGGATTGGAGCCCAAACGACTGGCTGCTCAAGTGCGTTCACAAGAGCTGCAACGTTCTTGTTCTTAATCTGGCGCTTTGCCTTGCCCTTCTTGTCAGAAGCAGCAACGGAGATCTCAGCATCCTTGTCCTGCTTTGGATCCTTAGTTGGGTCCACAGCGATGTCGCCTGCGCTCTTTGGAGCGGTTGGCAGAGCCTTGTTAGCAGCTGCCAGAGCGAGCTTCTCGTTATCCTTGGTCTGGCCAAGGTTGATCAGGTACATGCCGATAGGAATCGTGACTGCGTTCACCACGATGGAAATAATCGAGATGACGAGGTTGGTGCTCACGGTGTTGCCGTAGATAGGATCGAGCACTGCGAAGCCGAGGAAGCCGATCGTTGGCGAACCAGCAATCAATGCGCAGACTGCTGCTTCCTGGGTGGAACGGTGGAACATGAGCTTGCACAGCCAGTAGCTGATCATGAACATGACCACAATACCGACGAAGCCGAGGATCGTCAGCGTCAGATCAGCTGCGAGCATCTGGCGAGTTGCCTTAACAATCGAGATGAACAATGCAGCAGGCAGTGCGATGTTCAGCACGACCTTGTTCAGGCCCTGTCGCTGATCATCATCGAAGTAGTGGAACTTACCACATACATAACCGAGTGCCATGATGACGATGATTGGAACAATGTCATCAACAATAATTTTTCCCATGAGAAAAGTCCTAATAATTCGGGGGTTAAAAAGCCCGGGAACATCGCCATCGGTAGACGGCTCGTTGATATTCCCAGAATGGAAACCCCGCTCGGCTCCGCGCCGCTCATGTTGACAGGGCGGAGCCGGACGAAGTCAGGTTTTTAATTATTTTTGAGTGATCGAGTCACTCACCGATCACATGTGTGCGCCGTGAACGTAGTCGTTAGCGGTGACCTCGGAGGTTGCCAGAGGGCCAACGACTGGCTTAGGGTTCAGGTTGCCGATGTGGCCGGACTCGCTACCTGCGTAGATAGCCAGCTGCACGTGGACGAAGCAGGTCTTGCCGGAGGTGACTGCCTCTTCAACCATCTGCTCGACCTCTTCAGGCGTCGTTGCATAGTAGCTCTTGCCGCCGAAGGCCTCGATCATCTTCTCGTAGTGGACGTCGTAGCTCAGGGTCAGTGGGGATGGATCGCCATCGTTGCCGAGGTTCTCGAAGTCGCCACGGTAAATACCACCGTTGTTGAGCACAACGAACGTGATTGGCAGGTGGAAGCGGCATGCGGTCTCAACTTCCATACCATCGAAGCCGAATGCAGAATCACCACCGATGTACAGAACTGGCTTGCCGGTCGTCACAGCAGCGCCGATTGCGTAACCGGTGCCGCAGCCCATGACGCCCCAAGTACCGCAGTCGAGGCGGTGACGTGGCATGTACATGTCGATGACGTTACGGCAAATATCGAGCGAGTTTGCACCCTCGTTTGCAATGTAGATGTCGTGGTGACGATCGGTGACCTTCTTGATTGCACCAAGAGCGTTGAAGTGACCCATTGGAACAGTGTCAGCGCTCGTGCGAGCAGCGAACTTAGCGTTGTTCTCATCGATCTTGGTCTGCAGCATCTGGCGCCATGCCTCAGGTGCCTTGACTGGGGTCTTCTCGAGGCCTTCGTTCAGAGCCTTCATCGTGGACTTAATGTCGCCAACGAGTGGGCATGCGATCTGGCGGGCGTTCTCCATCTCGGATGGATCGATATCAATCTGGATGAACTTTGCATCTGGGTTCCAGGACTTGCCGCGACCGAAGCCGAGCATCCAGTTCAGACGTGCACCGATCAGCAGCACAACATCAGCGTTCTTCAGAGCCATACCACGTGCAGATGCGGTCGAGTGAGGATCGGTATCTGGGATCAGGCCCTTAGCCATAGACATTGGCTGGTAAGGAATATCAGTCTTGTTGATGAACTCCTGAACCTCGTTCTCAGCCTGAGCGATTGCAGCGCCCTTACCGATAACAACGAGTGGGTTCTTAGCAGCAGCCAGCATCTCCAGAGCCTTATCAATAGACTCATCGGTTGGACGGACCGATGGAGCTGGATCAGTTGCGGTCCACATGTTAGCTTCTGCATCCTCAACGGTCATCGTCTGTGCAACGGTGTCGTCTGGGAAGTCAATGTACACACCACCAGGGCGACCGGAAGAAGCAATGTGCATTGCGCGAGCCACAGCCAGTGGAATGTCCTCGATGCGATCAAGACGCATCGATTCCTTCGAGAATGGAACTGCGTAGCTCATCTGATCGAGGCCTTCGTACTCGCCCTCGTGCAGATCCACAACGTTACGAGTCGAGGAACCGCCGATCATGATGACTGGGAAGCCGTTAACAGTTGCTTCCTTGAGTGGAGCCAAGCCGTTGAGGAAGCCTGGAGCCGACACGGTCAGAGCCACTGCTGGGCGACCGGTCAGGAAGCCTTCAGCTGCTGCAGCGTTCACTGCATCTGCCTCGTGACGCATTGCGATGAAGCGAATGCCCATGCCCTGAGCAATACGTGCGAAGTCGGTGACTGGGATGCCGACGACGCCGTACATGTGCTTCACGCCGTTCTTAATAAGTGCCTCAGCCAAGTAGTGTGGGGCATCAGTCAAGTTGTTTTCGGTCGACGCGGTTTGCGTCTCTGCAGTAGCTTCTGCCATTGCAACCTCCATCTTTCGTGATCTGTATGGCTTCGACTCTAAAAATGGAGATTGTGTGAATGCTGGGAATATCCTTTGATTATACGGGCAGCAAATAATTGGCGATTTTCGGGAAACTCTCAGCTTTAGTTGTTATCCAGTTCACATTTTGATCAGAGCATTTCCCGCACCTCTATAGAAAAAGCCTTCCGGTTCACTCGGTTGAGCTAACCGGAAGGCTTGGGAAATAAGGAGTTCTGTTCTACTCTCCTATTGAGTCTTGAGTTACCGCCGTTGTGCACTACTCACGCTATGCCGCACCTTTTCACCAGTGCTTGCTCATCGCTCGTTCAATCTTTTTTCAACAAGCGACAGTTCAGAACGCTCCTTTTTAGAGGTATCTCATGATGAAGTACCTTTTTTATTTCTGTGTTTGCGACTGATGCTGCTCATGCTTCTTATGCTGTTGCGTAGCCTCTGCACGCGCTGCTTGAGCGGCTTCGACCTCAGATTCGAGCTTGCGTACTGCAGCATCACTACGCGTATGCATAACTTCATCAACGCCAGTTGCCAATTCATCAATCATGGCAATTGGGCCCTTATTAGAAACAGCCACATCCTGTTGTTCAACGCCCAGGAATGTAGAACGAACCTTGATCCAGTCCTTAGTAATAAGGAGCTGAATACCTGCGCCATACATGCCAACTGGGTACGAGAACATAAAGGCTACGAAAATACCGATGGCCAGCATTGGAGCCATAGCCCAACCGAAGATTTCGCATCCCATAAGGAAGGAACCTAATGGGCAGCGGTCGAATGCTGCAAAGAAGCACATAGCGCCAAGTGCTGCACCAAACATAGGGCTGCAACCAGTCATTGCTGCGCAGGCGGCACCAAGTAAACCACCCATGCACAGCGACACCATAATTTCGCCGCCCTTAAACCACAGACCTAAGCACAGTACCGAAAGAATCATCTTTGGTACAAAGTCCCAAGATACATTCGGTTCCATAATGGTTTGATTAAGCAGTTCGCCACCAGTGCCAGAGAATTTCCACCAGCCGCACGACACTACTAATGCGGTTACTGCGCAGCCACCAATAATCGTCCAGATCCAATACTGCTTCGTAATACGCTGCGAAATCTCATGCAGTAGATGTACAAGGAACGAGAAAATCGTGCCGCCTAATGCGCAAGCCACACCAATAATGATGCAGAAGCCCACAATCTTCCAGTCGATTTGAGGAATGGTAACTTTAGCGATGATGTCGCCGATACCGGAAAGACGTGCCACGTAATATGCAACGAAGCAGGCTACGAGCATAGAAACGACATATCGCAGGCATTGAAAATGCAGAAGTTCATAAATGAACATTAATGAGCCAAGCGGCGAGAAGAATAATGCAGAGAATGCGGCAGCCATACCAGTTGCGGCTGTATAACGGTTCGCAAACATCTCACCGTCTTCGCGCTCATAAAAAACGTTACGCAAGTGGAAAGGCTTACCAACGTTGTAGCCAATGCTGCCGCCCATCTGCAGAGCGCCAGCTTCCTTACCGACCGAGCCACCTGAGAAAATCGACATGGCCGTTGCCAGAATAATGGCTGGAGCGAGCACAATCGTAATTGGCTTACCCGTACGGATCTTATTAATAACAGACTCAGTTGTGGTATCAACTGGCAGCTTCCACCATTGATAGAGCAGCACTTCAAGCACGCCCATAGCAGGCAGTGTCCAGATCAGCCAATGATGATTGACGAACATATTGTGTGCCCACTGCACGCATAAGCACAGCACAATAGAGCCGAGGCCGCATACAAGACCGCAGATAATCGCGAAAGCCATGTGCTTCGAAGCTTGATACCAATCGATACGCGGATATTTGACGGTCGGCTTGCGTTTTCGCGTTGCAGCAGCTTGGTCCTGTGTCTGCATGTTGTCGCTCCTCTACCGTGGTGAAGTCTGTAGCAATAATGCTTGGTCCTATTTCAATGAGCCAATCGTAGAAGATATTGCTGGCGCTCATCTGCAGTTCATGTATGGGCGCAGCATATTTCAGCAAATTTTCAGTTAGCATAGCCCCAATAATTGGGTAGTTCATTCAACAAATACAAGAAATCACTGTTTTATCTGGACACTTGCTTTTTATCGGCAATTCTTGAGATACGATGTGAAAGGTTCCCATTAAAAACGGACAGAGGAGTTTGGACGTGGACCATCTCAACGTCAGCATCATTAGCCCTGAGCCGGGCAATGGACGCAATGTTGTGGCGCTTGGTGTTGTAGAAGCGCTTGCACAAACTAAGAATCGCGTGGGCATTTTCCGCCCTGCTCTGGACTCGAATGAACACTTCACTAATGCGTTGTTGCGTGCTGCAAATTGCGGTCAGACGCGCGAACAAGCTATGGGTGTTTCCCCAAGTGAATCTCGTCTTGATCCAGAAATGAGCCGAGCAACAATTGTTGCTAACTTCACGGAGACTGAAGCTGCGCTCGACCCAGATGCGATGGTCATTATTGGCTCTGATAAGTCGAACGTTGGCGATCCTGGTCGCTTTGCGTTTAATGCAGCAGTTTCTGCTGACTTGCGCTCCCCTATTTTATTGACGGTCAGTATGCTGGGCCGCACGTTTGATGATGTGCAGCAGACTATTGATACGTGCACTGAGGTTTGCGAGAACGAGGGTACTTCCGTTATCGGCGTTTTCGTCACCGATTGCAAGGACACTCAGGCCGACGAGATTTCCGATCTGAATCGTTCGTCGCTTGTTCCTGTGTGGGCTGTTCCGTTCGTCGATTTGGACGCTTCTAAGGATTTGAACGCCGCTCAAGCTGCGTTTGAGTCCGCTGTTCAATTTGATGAACTTCTGCAGACCCTTGGCCAGCCTTTCACTGCCCCAACAACGCCTTATGCATTCCAGTACGGTCTGCTTGGTAGCGCTAAGGAACACAAGAAGACGATTGTGCTGCCTGAGTCGAGTGATGATCGCATTCTTCAGTCTGCTGATTACCTGCTAAAGCGTGACATCGTTGATATTGTGCTGCTTGGCGAGCGTGATGAGATTCTCGCACATGCACGTGAGCTCAAGCTGGATTCGATTGAGCAAGCACAGTTCCAGTCGATGAATGATGAACAGATGCTCGAGCCAATGATTACAAAGCTTTGCGAACTGCGCGCTAAGAAGGGTATGACGCCTGAGCAGGCTCGCGAAGTCTTGAAAGATATGAGCTACTTCGGCACGATGATGATTGTGCTGGGCCATGCTGATGGCATGGTTTCGGGTGCTATTAATTCGACGGCTAATACGGTTCGCCCTGCATTGCAGCTGATTAAGACGAAGCCAAATGCAGCATGTGTGTCTGGCGCATTCTTAATGTGCTTCAAGGATCATGTTGCTGTGTTCGCTGATTGTGCTATTAATACGAATCCTGATGCCGCAACGCTGGCCGATATTGCTTTGCAGTCTTGCGAAACGGCTAAGGCCTTCGGTCTTGATCCTCAGCTGGGTATGCTCTCCTACTCCACGCTCGGTTCAGGTCGTGGCCCAGATGTGGATCTCGTTGAAGAAGCAACTGCATTGGTTAAGGAACGCAACAGTGAGATTCCTGTTGTGGGTCCTGTACAGTTCGATGCTGCTGTTTCGCCTGCTGTTGCTTCGATTAAGGCGAAGGGCAATGAAGTTGCAGGCCACGTTAATGTGTTTGCTTTCCCAGATTTAACTGCTGGCAATATTGCTTATAAGGCTGTGCAGCGTACTTCTGGAGCTGTGGCTATTGGCCCTATTCTGCAGGGCTTGAATAAGCCAGTTAATGACTTGTCTCGTGGCGCTTTAGTCCAAGACATTATTAATACAATTGCACTGACTGCTATTGAAGCACAGTAAAGATTTTGTATGAACAATCCCCATGTTGGTAACACGACATGGGGATTGTTCATATATGCGTTATGTGCCTGTAGTAGGCTGTGCAATTGGAACAACCATTATCCAATGGTGATTTTCAACAAAAGAACAATATGGAGGAAGCCACAATGGCGAAAACCGTCCTGGTCATCAATTCAGGTTCTAGCTCGATCAAGTACCAGCTGGTCGACCTTGAAACGGGCGAAGGCATCGCATCTGGTCTCGTTGAGAAGATCGGCGAGCCAATCGACGGCCACTACAAGTACGAGTACAACGGTGAGAAGCACGAGCTCACCGAGAAGATCGATACGCATGAGCAGGGCCTCAAGCGCGTGCTCGGTTTCTTCAACGAATACGGTCCAAAGCTGGACGAAGCTGGCATCGTCGGTGTTGGTCACCGCGTGGTGCAGGGTGGCGCAACGTTCACCGATCCTGCTCTCGTGACCGATGCAACGATCGCTGATGTGCGTCGTCTTGCTACGCTGGCTCCACTGCACAACGGCCCAGAGGCTAAGGGTGCTGAGGTTATGCGCGAGCTCATGCCTGACGTTCCTCAGGTGTTCGTGTTCGATACCTCGTTCTTCAGCCAGCTGCCTGCATCTTCCTACACCTACGCTCTGAACAAGGAAGTTGCTGACAAGTACCAGATCCGTCGTTACGGCGCTCACGGTACGTCCCACGAGTTCGTCTCTTCTGCTGTTCCTGCTCTCATTGGCAAGGATTCAGAAGGCCTCAAGCAGATCGTGCTGCACATTGGTAACGGTGCTTCTGCTTCTGCAGAGCTCTCGGGCAAGCCAATCGACACGTCCATGGGTCTGACCCCACTCGAGGGCCTCGTTATGGGCTCCCGTACGGGCGACATCGATCCAGCTGTCGTGTTCTACCTGATGCGCGTTGCTGATATGGACGCTGATCAGCTTGATACGCTGTTCAACAAGCAGTCCGGCATGATGGGCATGACTGGCTTCGGCGATATGCGCGAAGTGCACCGCCTCATCGCTGAAGGCGACGCAAACGCTAAGCTCGCTCTCGACGTGTACATCCACCGTCTCGTGAGCTACATCGGTGCTTACGCTGCACAGCTCGGCGGCGTGGACGTCATCACGTTCACCGCTGGCGTTGGCGAGAACGACGAGATCGTGCGTCGTATGGTCTGCGAGAAGCTCGCTGCCTTCGGCGTCAAGCTCGACATGGAGAAGAATGATACGCGCTCGAAGGAGCCACGCATCATCTCGACTCCAGACTCCGCTGTCACGATTGCTGTTGTGCCAACGAACGAAGAGCTCGCAATTGCTCGTAAGACTGCAAAGATTGCTGCTGACGGCGTTGACGCTTACGGCAACAAGGTTGCTGCCTGATTTGGCAATAGCATAAGAAGTTTTTCATAGCTTCGTATTGAAGCGCCCTGAGTTTCCAATAGGAATGCTCAGGGCGCTTTACTGTATGGTGCTTATGCAGAAATAAAAATTGTAAAGCAACCGAAAAAGAATAAAAAAAGTGGGGCTCACAAACCCCCGAATGCGAGCCCCTTACACAGGCAAAGTTTTTGATGAAAAGTGAGGCACGGCAGGGACCAGGATCCTAGTACCCTGCCGCTTTATTGTCCCCTCAACGCGATCAATATTGCCAGAATAATACCCCCGTGCCAAGTATCTTGTTAGTGTCATTACAAAGTCTTTACAAATTATCGTAAAATGCCAAAAATACTTGACAAATGCCGAATCTTTGATCCATGCGGCGATAAAGAAAGGGCCTTACTGTGCACCGAAGTTTACAGTAAAGCCCTACCCTATTTTTACGATTCACACCGCAAGAAATGCAGCTGATTATTCCTGATACTGCTCAAGCATCTGTGTCCACATACCCACGAAATCTGGAATCGTTTTACGCGTTGTCAGCACATCCTTAATCTGAATGCCAGGAATCTTCAGACCAAGCATTGCAGCGAACGTTGCCATACGGTGATCTGCATAGGTTTCCATAACTTCACCATGCAGTTGATCTGCAGGAACAGCATGAATGGCAATACCATCCTCGAGTTCCTCTGCAGAACCACCAATACGCATGATTTCGGTGACCAGTGCTGCGAGACGGTTCGTCTCGTGGCCGCGCAGGTGACCGATGCCGTGCAGTGCCGTGTCCGAATTAGCGAGCACAGCCAATGCAGCAATACTTGGGGCGATCTCGCCTGCTGCAGACATATCAAAATCACCAAGTCCGTGAATTTCCGGACCAGCAATAACGGTGAGTAGACCAGAGTAATCGTCTGGCAAAGCGTTGGCATCTTCGATCGTATTGAATGGCAGATCGTCGAGCGTAACGTCAGCACCCATTGCAGCTAACATAGAAGGCAGCAAACCACCTGGCTGTGTAGTGTGTGCAGGCCAGTTAGGCACGCTCACCGAGCCGCCGGCAATTAATGCGGCGCCCAAGAATGGTGCAGCGTTCGAAAGATCTGGTTCTACAACGACTTCATTAGGCAGATTCAGCCTATTTGGTTCAACAATCCACGTACCAGGCGTTGGCATCGTGACATGGCCACCGGCCTGATTGATGTCTTCCATCGTCATACGAATATGAGGCATGCTTGGTAGCGATTCACCGGAGTGATGCAGCTCAAGGCCTGCAGGAAGATGCGAACCAATAAGTAGCAATCCGGAAACGAACTGTGACGAGCCGGAAGCATCAATCGTAATGACTGGGCGTTCACCATTACCGCCAGGCAACTGAGCAGGAGGCGTAATCGTGAATGGCAAGCGGCCAGCCTCACCTTCGAACTGAATCGAAGCGCCAAGCTGCGTTAAACCGTCCAGAATAGGTCCCATAGGACGTGCATATGCTTGTGCATCACCATCAAAGTGCACAGGACCATCGGCAAAGAGAGCGAGACCTGGCACAAAACGCATAACCGTTCCTGCGAGTCCGCAGTTCACATCTACTCCACCACGGAACTTGCCGTCGGCTGGAGGATTTACTTGTACAGTCGTACCTTCAAACGGATCTTCGATGCATGCCACGCCGAGCTCACGAAGAGCATCAAGCATAAGGCGCGTGTCGCGCGAACGCAGCATGCCAACAAGGTTGACAGGGTTAGCACTGAGCGCTGCAAGAATTAAATAGCGGTTCGACAGTGATTTGCTGCCTGGAATCGTTACCTCAGCTGCAAGTGCATGCTTGGCAACCGGTGCTGGCCACGGGTCGGCGATCTTTTCGCCTTCCTGCGTGGCGTCAGCAACTAGCTGATTGAGAAGAGTCATAAGGTCTCATCGTAATCAGGGGTTTGACGCAAAAGCTTAAAGTTTTCATAGATTCGCTGCACGCCCCAAGGAAATTTACGCAGCGCGTATATGTCTGAGGGGTCGAAAATTGGAAGGGGTGGATAGGTATAGTACTATCCCTGCAGCGAATTATATGGCAGATACAGTAGGTGTTATCCATGCTCTATTTGTTGGCCACGCTCTATTTGTAGTCCGTACCCTATTAGTCATCTGTTTTAGTTGCATTGCGATCAATTATCGTGTAGACAATCTGGCCCACAAAGCCTGTGATGCAGCTCGCAATAACAACAGCTAAAACATTTGCATGAGTAACAAAAACCACAATCGCATACAATGCCGCTATTACGACTGTTGCTAGCACCTTTTTCATTCTTGGTTTCATTGTTGTCCCCTTCGCCATAACGAATGTCCGCTCTGATGTAGCGTCACTCGTCGTCATTATTAGGTTTATTATGCACTCTATTTGGCATTGCAATTATCGTATCTGCCATATCTTGGATAGTGCTTTCTATGTGGCTAGAAACTATCCCTCTTGTTTTCCTCCTGTGAGGCTCATAATTCCAGCAGCAAGACCAAAGCCGCCTTTCATAAAACCAGCGTTGCAAATATTAATGACGCCGAACATTAATGCAACAACGCTAAATCCTAATGGCGCAGGATTATTTTCCTTACCTATCTTTATCAATCCACCACTTAACCTAGAAGTCCTGTAGTAGATAGTTTGAGAATCTCCACAGAGAGCTTCTCTGATGAAGATTACAGGCTCAATAATTTAAACGTATTATCTGCTTAGAATTCGTTATATAAACGAAAAACCGGAACGCTTTCACGTTCCGGTTCCATAAAAGTCGGGCTGACAGGATTTGAACCTGCGACATTCTGCTCCCAAAGCAGACGCGCTACCAAGCTGCGCTACAGCCCGAGACTTTCGTCCTGTGCTCATTGATCTCTCGCTGAGCAACGATTAGTTACTATACTCATCCCTTTGACTTTGGCAAGTTGACCGACGTGTCGCGTGTCGCGATAGAAAAATAATGCCTATTAGCCTAGATCGACTCAGTCAGTTTCGACCAATATCTAGGAATATAGAAACTCTGACCCAGAGTAGCTTGAACGCAGATATCAGCAAAAGGTGTGAGATCACCAGAGGGTGATGAACTAAAGTGAAGCGAGGAACAATGGGAGCAGCATCTTGGCTCAAGCGAAGAAGTGAGTATGGAACGCTTCACATCGAGTACACTGCCCTACGCTACGAAACACAAGAAGATAAATAAGAACGGATAAGACATGGACGTCACGTTTGAGCAAGCAAAACAAATAGCCAGCCAACGATTCACTGGGCTGATTCCTAAGCGTGCAAAAGAAAACGACCAGAATTGGTATTTTATCCTTAACTATCCAGACGGTGAACCACAGATGATATTCGATGTGCCAATGTATTGCGTTCCTAAGAATGGCGATGCACCATATCTAGTAGAAGTTGGCTCTGATGAGTTCGTTGACTATATAAAAAAAGATAAACCAGTTCCACTCGATGACTGATTCTTCGACGCCACGCTTATTCGGAACCGCTATTATTCAGAACCACTACTGTCCAAAGCCGCTACACCAAGCGGCTTTTGCTTTAGCACATAGAATTTCAGACAGCCACCACATACCAGGGAATGCTTCAAATACAAGAAAACGGCTAGATTCTCAAGGAATCTAACCGTTCTTAAAAAGTCGGGCTGACAGGATTTGAACCTGCGACATTCTGCTCCCAAAGCAGACGCGCTACCAAGCTGCGCTACAGCCCGAGACTTTCGTCCTACACCCTGCGAGGCATCTCGCTGAGCACGATTAGCTACTATAGTCACGCTTTGAACTTTCGCAAGTTGTTCGCCTATTTCGGCGTGTCGCGATGATCGAACAGCTTAGAGAGTATTGATGAACATACCTTATGAGAACATGGCTCTCGACATAGAGAGGGCGGCAAAACATGCACATGGGACGTCATCAAAAGGCGGAATCAGTAGGCTTACTTTCATTCCTTGTTTGTGCCTTAGTTGGCGGTCTGGGCATGTACAGCTATTTGCAGTTCGCTTCCCCATTCTGGTTGCTGAGCTTGCGTCAGTTCATGATTTCTGCTGCATTCGTGGCAGCATGCGGCGTTATTTCGTTCATTGTCGGCTATCTGCATCGTATGCGTACGTTTGCAACGAAGCGCTCGTGGATCGGCTCTATTCGCCGCTTTATTGAGATTCTTGCACTGTCTATTGTGTACGCCGCAACGTTGTTCCTCGTGTCGTTCATGCTGTTCGGCCTAGTGCACCGCGCTATTGGCGCCTCACTCTTCGACGAATATGTGTCGTCTCTGGTTGCCATGTTCTGCGGCGTAGCCGGTTACGTCACGTTCGTCCAGGCAGAATTGATGGACGCGAAGACACTCGCCTCCCTGCTGCCATTCTTCATTGTTTCTGGCGTAGTTACGGCCAGCAGCACGACCACCGACCCGTACTGGTTCAACAACAACTTCTCTCAGCTCGGCGACCGTACAACATTTGCAGCCAGCATGTTTAATTTCACGCTCATTACTGGCGGCGTCTGCATTATCATCATCAGTTACTTCGCGCTTTCTGAGCTCATTGCAACTTATCGAGTCTCAACAAATGGCAAAACAAAGCTTCGCAAAATCAAGGTGGGATACCGCATTCCAGCATTCCGCACGCGTATTGCCATTCTTGCTGTGCTGCTGTTCCTTGCAGGCATTGCGTTTATTGGTATTGGTACGTTCCGTTACACACCTCACCCAATCCTGCATAATGTGTTCGCACGTGGTTTGCCTTGCTTAATGGCTGTGCTGCTTGTGGGCCTTCCTTGGTTTGCTCCACAGTTGTCGAAAATTACTTATGTGATGAGTGATGTGGCATTGCTCGTAACTGCAATTGCTGGTGTTTCTTGGATCACAGGTCATAACACATTGACCAATGTTGAAGCTCTTGCCTGCATGCTGTTCCTGGGCTGGTTCATTGTGTTCTCTCGTCAGATTGCAGCCATTGAAGAAGATCGTATTCAGCGTGAACTGCTCAAGAGCCAGACTGGTATTACAAATGACTTCGAGCTCGAAGAGGCTGTTCGCAGCGGCGAACAGCTCGTCTTCGAGACCAGTCTCCAGGGCCCTGTGCTCAACGGTTCCAAGCTCATGGACCCAGTGTTAGATGCTACAGAGCAGCTTCTGAAGAATCCGGCACGCTCATAAGCATAATGAAGCTACGAGGCTGGAGCGTCACACTGAATCCAGCTTCGTAGTTGAGTTCTGGGCCGTCTGGGTTAAACGTATCAACCTTGACGCGCCACTTCTTGCCATAGAGTTCATCAGGCAGTGTGAACGTCACTGGCTCAAAGTGAGCATTAAACAGCAGCATGAAGTCATTATCTTCAATCTTTCTGCCATACCAATCAACTTCAGGAATATTCTTTCCATTCAAATAGACCATAATGGAGAATGCATGCGTATTACTCCATGCCTCCATATCCATAAGGTCGCCATTTGGCTCGAACCATTCCACCTGTGGTAGTTTCTCTGGTGGATCCTGTGCCACACGACCAGTGAAGAACCTACGACGGTGTAATACCGGATGATTCTTACGCAGATGAATGAGCTTCTTCACGAACTCAAGCTGATCCTTCTGCCAATCATGCAGATTCCAATGCGTCCATGACAATTCATTATCTTGGCAATACGCGTTGTTATTACCAAGCTGCGTACGAGCAACCTCATCGCCGCCACAGATCATTGGGATACCCTGGCTGAACAACAAGGTCGCGAACATATTGCGCATCTGACGATCACGCAATTCCAAAATATCTTTGATCGTCGTTGGGCCTTCTACGCCACAATTCCACGAGCGATTATTGCTTTCACCATCATTATTGTTTTCAAGGTTGGCTTGATTGTGCTTCTCGTTGTAGCTGACGAGATCATTCATCGTAAAGCCATCATGCGCGGTGACGAAGTTAATCGAAGCCACTGGTTTACGACCATTCATCTGATACAGATCAGAGCTACCCATCAGACGACTCGTAAATTCAGGCAGCGTAGAAGGCTGCGAGCGCCAGAAGTCTCGTACGCAGTCACGGAAGTGACCGTTCCATTCGGACCAGTTTGGTGGGAAACCGCCAACCTGGTAGCCGCCTGATCCAAGATCCCAAGGTTCTGCAATCAGTTTGACGCGAGAAATAATTGGGTCCTGTTGCACAATGTCAAAGAATGCAGAAAGCTTGTCGACTTCTTGGAACTGTCGGGCCAGTGTTGCGGCCAAATCGAATCGGAAGCCATCTACGTGCATTTCTTCGACCCAGTAACGCAGTGAGTCAGTAATAACTTGCAGTGCTGCTGGCGAGCGCATTAACAGTGAATTACCGGTTCCTGTGGTGTCGAAGTAATGCTCGCGGTCGTTATCTACGAGACGGTAATAGGCTTCGTTGTCAATACCGCGGAAGCTGAGCGTTGGTCCTTGATGGTTGCCTTCTGCTGTGTGGTTGTAGACCACGTCAAGAATGATTTCGATGCCTGCAGCATGGTAGGCCTTGACCATGGCCTTGAACTCGTTAACCTGTTCGCCTCGGTCTCCTGAGTAGGAATAGGCATTATGTGGCGCGAAGAAGCCAATGGTGTTGTAACCCCAGTAGTTATTGAGGCCCCTATCTTGCAGATATGGGTCGTTAATGAACTGGTGGATTGGCATGAGCTCGAGTGCGGTAATACCGAGTTCTTGCAAATACGAGATAACGTTTGGATGTGCTAAGCCTGCATAGGTACCGCGGAGTTCTTCTGGTACACGCTGACTCAGGTTGGTCATGCCGCGTACATGAGCTTCGTAAATAATCGTGTCGCTGTATGGCGTATATGGATGGGTGTCATTACCCCAGTCGAAGTATGGGTTGACAACAGCAGCTTTCATCGTATGTGCTGCTGAATCGAGGTCGTTGATATGATCTGGGTTTTCTGCGTCGTTAAACCAGTATGAGTAGAGGCTTTCGTCACCATCTACATTGCCAACAATTGCTTTGGCATAAGGGTCAAGCAGCAACTTGTTTGGGTTGCAGCGTTGACCCTTTTCTGGATTGTATGGTCCGTATACGCGATAGCCATAGCGTTGGCGTGGCTGGATGCCTGGGATGTAGATGTGCCACACATAGGAATTCTGTTCAGTCATCTCTACGCGCGTCTCATTGTCGTCTTCGTCGAACAGGCAGAGTTCAACTTTTTCGGCGACTCGTGAGTACAGCGCAAAGTTAACGCCGGCACCATCAAACGTGGCACCAAGGGGGTACATAGATCCAGGTCGTGTTTGCATACACCCTAGTATGGCACAACGCACTTGGTGCACAAGAGAATTTGCTTATTGTGCAAGCAGTGCTCGGCGTAACTGTTCATGCTGTAGTGCAATGACTGAATTTGATGCACGAATTGGTAATGCCATCAGCTCATTCCATGTTGCCCATGCACTAGCTACATGCTCATCAGCATCGAAATGCGTGCTGGTATGGTCGAACGACTTCGCATGAATCACAAAAATATGGGCAAGCTCGTTCGTCATGCCTTCGCTCGAATAGCAGGAATTTACATGCTCAATACGAACATCATCGTCGTTCGTAAAGATCACACCTGTTTCCTCTTGCAATTCACGCAGGGCCGCAAGCTTAGGATCCTCATTGGCATCAATAAGACCTGCTGGCAAACCATACGCGTATTGCTCGTTACCTGCTCGATACTCGCGTTCTACTAAATACATATCACGCGATTCATCGTGGACGAGCATAACAACGGCTGGAGCATGGCGTACTACCTGACGGTTAATACGAACTGGCTCCCCCGCTGTATTGGTCAGTTCTACAACGCGCTCTTCAACGCTAAAAATAGCGCCTTTATACACTTGCTTCGAACTGATGATTTTGGCTGGAATATCCATACGGATTCCCGATGCCGAAGCGGCAAGAGCCTGTTCAATACGTGTGCAATCAGTGGTGTGCTGTGTTTCTTGCATCAGAGCATGCCTCGCATCACAGCGTAAACGTCCATGGATCGGTTGGCGTCTGGTTCCAACGCACCTTTGGACGCTCGCCGCTAACCAGCTGAATAGCCTTTGGCACGTCTTCCATGGCATAGTTAAACCACAGCGACTCAATAGCGCTGTGAGGCGTATTAATCAGCACAGGACGAACTTGAGCATTGCCTCGACCAATTCGTAAGCCGTGCGAACGCAAATGTGCTTCATGCAGTGCCTGCTGCATTTCATCAGTTGCTGGATGATGACGCAAATCACTCGTGATATAGCAATCCACGCCAACCTTGTTCACAGCACCAAACATCGAGTCGCCCGAACCTGGCAGCACAGCCACAGTGCTGATCATGGCATCTTCTGGACCACTGACCTGAATGCCATATTCCGTATGAGGCAACGCATCAGCCACACGCTGAGCAAAATCCTTTAATGGCATAGGCTCAGGCAGCATACCAATACGACCCATACCAACAGGATGCTCCTGCGTCGAATCCATAATCGGATCCATGGCCTGCTGATTAATCAGACCAAACGCATCAGCAGCAGCCACACCAACGCCACGCCATGCAGCATCCGCATTCGTATGGCCCACCCACAGACCACAGTGAGCACGCACGAGCTTGTTAACAATGGCACCATGTACGCCACGTCCCGAAACCTCATGTACAGCACGGAAGAACAGTGGATGGTGCGTCACGAGCAAGTTAGCGCCCGATGCAATTGCATCATCAACGACGTCCATTGTTGGATCTGCTGCAAACACAATCGAATCGACTGGATCTTCCAAATCGCCAACAATTAAGCCAGGATGATCCCAATCCTCGGCGTATCGCAATGGATACAGCGTTTCGAGTGCCTGCACAGCTTGCATCAGATTCGTGCTCACAGCAGTTCCTTCCTTACGTTCAGTTTGCGTTTGTTTTCTTTATTGATTTCTGCAGCAACCACACATCGGTCAGTGTTGTGCGAGCTGCCAATCCGTTCCAATACCAGTAGACACATCAAGTGGCACAGCCAGATGCACTGCATTCTCCATAGCATCTTTGACGAGAGCCGTAGCTTCTTCGGTCTCCCCTGGTGCCAATTGGACAACAAGTTCATCGTGAATCTGCAGCACAATCTGCGAGCGCAGTCCTGCCGAACGCAATGCACGTTCTGCACGGATCATAGCCATCTTCATAATGTCTGCTGCAGAACCCTGAATTGGTGCATTCAATGCTGCACGCTCAGCAGCTTCACGAACCATGCGATTTGGCGAATGCAATGCTGGGAAGTAACGACGACGACCAAACATCGTCTCCGTGTAGCCGCGCTGCTTGGCTGTAGCGACCAGCGACTCCAGATAATCGTGTACCTTGCCGAATGTGTTGAAGTACTGTTGTTTCAAGCCTTCTGCTTCGCGAGGCGTAATACCCAGCTGTTGCGACAGACCATAGGAGCTCAGACCATATGCTAAGCCATAGCTCATTGCCTTCACGTGGCTACGCTGATCCGAGGTGATGTCATCAACTGGAATGCCATAGACCAAGCTGGCCACATAGCGGTGGAAGTCAGCGCCCGAGCGGAATGCTTCAATAAGCGCCTCGTCACCAGAGAAGTCAGCCATCAAGCGAAGCTCGACCTGCGAATAATCTGCAGACAGAAGTGAAACAAAATCAGAGGCTGGAACAAAAGCCGAACGAATTTCGCGACCCTCAGCGTTCCTATTCGGAATGTTCTGCAGG
Source organism: Bifidobacterium dolichotidis (assembly GCF_003951975.1). GTDB lineage: Bacteria > Actinomycetota > Actinomycetes > Actinomycetales > Bifidobacteriaceae > Bifidobacterium > Bifidobacterium dolichotidis. Next base: position 628,195 of record NZ_QXGM01000001.1, on the reverse strand, counting down.
TTCGGATCAGTTGAACTCAAGCGGCCCGTGGCTGCAACAGTCTGCTCGAACGTCGTATGAATACGGCCGTCGTGCTTATTAATCGAGTCAATTAACGTCTGCACAATCTGCTGAAGCTTCGTCACCTCACGGAAACGCAGCAGCGAGCCCAAGAACGTGAACTCAGGAGTACCCTCCTCTGCAGAAGCGTACAGAGCCTGCAATGTTGCAGCATTCGTCGTGTAATTACCGGACTTCGTCTTACGAAGTGGCGTCAAGCCCATGTCTTCGAACAAAACCTTGCCAATTTTCTTTGGACTCGACAGGTTGAACTCCATACCTGCAGCATCCCACGCAGCACGCTGCATCGAACCAGCTTCTTCAGCGAAAGTCTCGCGCAGCTGCTCGAGACGAGCCAGATCCACCGAAGCACCTTCAAGCTCCATGCGGTACAACACCACAGACACAGGCATCTCAAGGCAACGCAGTAATGCGTACTGTTCGCGATGCTCAACATCCTGAGCTAGCGAGCGCGACATCGCAGCAATCAGGGCTGCCTGCATAGCAAGCGCCTTATTATCTGACGTTGGCACTTCGTCATCAAAGCCAAGCGTGCCCTGGGCTTCTTCTTCGACTTCTGGCAGAGCAATGCGCAGGAAGTGCTCAGCATAGGTGTCAATAACCTTGGACTTATCCTTGATCTGCTTATCAGGGAATTCAGGATCAACAAGATATGCAGCCAACTTGGCATCAAACAATGGCATAGGCAGTTCAATGCCAGCAGCATGGCACATGTGCATCGTCGCCTTCAGATCGAACACGCATGCCGTATTAGCGTGGCTTGCCACAATCTGCTTCAAAGCGTCAACCATTGCCGAATTATGAGCATCCACCGAAACAGCATGGTCATGAGCCAACAGCACGAACGTATCAGCCGAGCTTGCACCTGGCTTAGCGTTGCCGGCAACATAGAACGTCCACGACGCATCAACAGCTGCTACGCATGTATTCGACTGTGCCTTGAGCTGTGCAAGTACATCAAGATTTGCAGCATCGTCAGAAGTCTGTGCAGAGGAATCCTGCTGTGACGCATCGTCAGAAGCTTGTGCTGCATCATTGGAAACCTGTGCAGCATCCGAAGTATCTTCTGGCTGAACAGCTGGCAAATACTGATGAGCCCACTGCTGCAGCTGCTCTGGCGAAGTCACCGTATCAATCGTTGGTTCCTTCACCTCATCAGCTTCAGCAACCGATGCGCCAGCATTCATAGCACTCATCGCATTGGCATCAGCAAACGCATCGAGAATCTTCTTCTTCGTACGAGCACCAAAGTTCAGCGACTTAAACAGTGCCTGAACCTCAGGCATATTGACATCGCCGAATGTCAGATCGTCAACCGTTACGCCCAGATCCAGATCGCGAACGAGTGCATTCACCTTACGGTTGAGTTTCACCTGATCGATGTTCTCACGCAGCGCTGCGCCCTTCTTACCGCCAATTTCATCAGCATGCTCAATAATGCCTTCAAGCGAGCCAAACTGCTTAATCCACTTTGCGGCAAAACCATCACCCACACCAGGTACACCTGGAATGTTATCGGCATTCTCACCACGCAGTGCTGCCAGATCTGGATACTGCTGAGGTGTCACACCATACTTCTCAAACACAGCATCTGGTGTCATATGCTTCAGGTCCTTGAAATGATGACCTGGATACAACACCGTAATCGCATTATCAATCAGCTGGAATGCATCACGATCGCCAGACAGCACGAGCACATGATCACCATGCTGCTCGCCCATCGATGCGAGCGTGCCAATAATATCGTCGCCTTCGAAGCCAGGCTTTTCAATATAGGTAACGCCTAAATCCTTCAGCGCTTGCTGAATCAATGGCAGCTGGCTCAACAGTTCTTGTGGTGCAGCTTCACGCGTGCCCTTGTACTGGCCCAGCAGCTGGTTACGGAACGTTCCGCCCTTCACATCGAATGCCACAGCCAAATGCGTAGGACGTTCTTTAGTAATAACGTCACTGAGCATCGTGAAGAAACCATAGACAGCATTCGTTGGCTGTCCTTCTGAATTCGTAAAGCTCTCCACAGGCAGTGCAAAGTACGCACGGAATGCAAGCGAGTGGCCATCAATAACGAGTAGCTTCTCTTGTGCTTGCTGATCAGTTTGAGTTGAAGGCGTTTCAGTCATGTTCTCATGTTGCGCCAAGCCCTCGTCATTACGCGAAAAGGGCCACAACACCACGCAGGAGTTGTGACCCTTTACTAGCAGTCTTCTTGACTTATTCAAGTCTCTCGACTTATTCAGTCCTCTCGACTCGCCTTAGTCTTCTTGACTTTTCAGTCCTCATCGCGTTCCGATGGAGCGTCCGAGTACTTGTCAATGATGGCCTGAGCCAGACGACGCTTAGGGATGCGCTGATCCATCGACGTCTTCTGGATCCAACGGAATGCGCCCTGCTCGGAGAAGTTAGCGCGGTCCATCAGCAGACCCTTTGCGCGGTCCACGAGCTTACGCTCTTCAAGCGTTTCTTCAGTCTTCCTGAGCTGCTCTTCCGTAGCCTTGAGCTTGTCCTGCGTTTCCTGCAGTTCCTCTTCGTTACGCTCAACAGAATCCAGCAGATCATTAATTTCTGCAAACCTGCCGTAAGCCACTTCAATAGCTGGAAGCAGCTTGGAAACTTCATAAGGCTTCGTCACATAAGCCATAGCGCCAGCGCCAATGGCCTGCTTGACCAGATCAGCCTGCGAGAATGCAGTCAGCATAACAACTGGTGCAATGTTCTCATCGCAGATAATGCCTGCAGCCGTAATGCCGTTCATGCGTGGCATCTTCACGTCCATGCACACCACATCTGGGCGCAGCTTACGCGTCAGTTCCACAGCTTCTTCGCCGTTTGCTGCTTCACCAACAACTTCGTAGCCATTGTCTTCGAGCATGGCCACAAGATCCATTCGATTAACTGATTCATCTTCTGCAACAACAACACGACGCTTCTTCGTACCCTCGTGTCCCTTGGACTGGCTGTGCGAGTCCTGAGCTACCTCTTCGAGCTCTTGTGCAGATAGCACTTCGTTCTGTGACTCTTCTGCGGCGTTGCTCGTCTTAGGCTCTGTCATAGTTATTCTCTTCACTTTCACACATGCGCCTGCGATGGCGTCATCTTATGCATGCACTGGCGGCACGCTATTCTGCCTTGCAATAGTATGCCCCGTGAACGATGGCAAGTATAATACAAGCCCCGTATGCAAGCATTACGCTTCGGCCACACTAATCACAGAATTTAGCCAATGCCGTACTGCATTAATAAAAATGTTCAATAAGAGAGATGAAATTACTGCAGTAAATCTGGACGCGTCATCACTGTTTGAACAGCAATTATGGTCTTTGCGTCAATAATCATGCCGTCATTGACCATCTCAAGTGCCTCTCCCGGCTCAACAAAACGCACGGACATATGAACGCGAGTTTCATCGAGTTGAACAGCTTTCAGGCCACGTGCCAAGAACAGCGTTGTGTACTGCGTGGAGAAGCTCGGCGAGTTAATAAACCTGCAGAACTGCTGGAAACTCTTCGCCTCAAAACCAGCTTCTTCAAGCAGACGCTCCTTAGCCACCTGAAGTGGACCCTCTTTACCCGTATACGAGTGGCCGGCTGGAATTTCAAGCGTCCAACGATGTACTGGGAGACGATACTGTTCCACCAGCGGAATGAGGCCTTCATCAGTTAGGCCCAACACGCCTACGGAATCACCGTTCTTCGCGTGCAACAGATTGCGCTGGAAATTGCCGATATCAGGCGAATGATACGAAACCAGATCCACGTTGAAATAATGGCCGTCGACTACCGATTCGCGCGATTCCTCAATAACAGGTGCAGCGCGCCATGGATCAAACTTGCGATACGTTGGTTTGCTCACGGTATGTCTCCTATCTCTTCGTTGAAACTGGATTGATAACGCTCTCATTGTAGCCCAGAACGGGGGTATCTATGCAAGAGATAAGACGAAAGATTTTACGTAACAATTCAAGGATTAAGCATAAATATGGCGTAGCAACAGAAAAGCCTTATGAAACGTTGTAATTTCAACAGTTCATAAGGCTTTAATCTGTGCCCCCGGTGGGACTCGAACCCACACTGTACAGATTTTGAGGCTGTCTCCTCTACCAATTGGGATACAGGGGCGTTGCCGAGGCAACATGTGAGAATATACCACAATTTCTGACAATTGCAAACTTTGCTGTGTTGCCATATGTTGTGGGCAAAATCTCACAGATGCGTGGCACGGCTCAGATGACGCTTTTTATCATGACAATCTGGACAGATATCGTCTTCATCATCTACACGCAACGATGCACTCGAAGCGGCCTTCTGATGCTTATCTTTCACTGAACGCACTGGCTTAGCAGGAATACCTGCAACCGTGGTGTACTCAGGCACATCGTGCAGCAGCACTGCGCCAGAAGCCACACGGGAGTGGCTGTGCACGGTAATTGGGCCGAGTACCGAAGCACCGCAACCTACGAGCACATGATCTTCCAATGTCGGATGACGCTTCGCAGTGCGTTCCTTGCCAGTACCACCGAGCGTGACACCGTGATAAATCATGCAGTCATCGCCGACGACTGTGGTTTCTCCAATAACAATGCCCATACCGTGATCCATAACGAATCGACGGCCAATTGTGGCGCCTGGATGGATTTCAATACCAGTAATATGTCGTGCGATTTGCGAGTTCAAGCGGGCAATGAAGTGCATATGGTGCGTCCAGAACCAATTGCTGACGCGATGCATAATCATTGCGTGCACACCTGGATACAGCAGCAGAATTTCAAGCTTGCTGCGTGCGGCTGGATCGCGACGCTGGTATGCACCTAATAAATCACTCAACCTGTGCAGTTTCGAACCAGCTACCTCAATTGCGCAACTCAGTGGATCCGCATTTTTCCTTAGTACGTTCCTATTTCTCATCGTCTCCACCTTACTGGTACTACTCTCCAATACACAGAAGCCTGTGCAAGGCACTTCCCTACTCGTGCTTTGCACAGGCTACTGTAACGGGGGCGGTTTATCAGGCAAACATAGCTGTCGACAGGTAACGATCACCCGAATCAGGCAGAATCACTACAATGTTCTTACCCTGAGCTTCTGGACGCTTACCAATTTGCATTGCAGCCCACATAGCTGCACCAGAAGAAATACCAACGAGTACGCCTTCTTCGCGACCGATCAGGCGACCGGTTTCGAATGCATCCTCATCAGTGACGCGCATCACTTCGTCATAGATGTGAGTATCAAGAATCTCTGGCACGAAGCCTGCACCAATACCCTGAATACCGTGCTTACCACCGTGGCCTTCGCTCAGCACTGGCGAAGTTTCTGGCTCAACAGCCACAACCTTAATATCTGGGTTCTGCTGCTTGAGGTACTCACCAATGCCGGTGATCGTACCACCGGTACCAACACCTGCAACGAGGTAATCAACGTGACCATCGGTGTCTGCCCAGATCTCTGGACCAGTGGTCGTCTTATGTGCTGCAACATTAGCCATGTTCGTGAACTGGCTTGCTACGATGCTGCCTTCAGTCGTCTTATGCAGCTCTTCTGCCTTAGCAATTGCGCCCTTCATGCCTTCAGCACCTGGGGTCAGCACGAGCTCAGCACCGTATGCCTTCATCAGACGACGACGCTCTTCGCTCATCGTCTCTGGCATCACGATGATGACGTGGTAACCACGGGAAGTACCGATGCTTGCCAGACCAATACCCGTATTGCCGGAGGTTGCTTCAATAATCGTGCCACCTGGCTTGAGGCTACCGTCCTTTTCAGCAGTGTTGATCATGCTCAGGGCGACGCGGTCCTTCACCGAGCCTGCTGGGTTGAAGTATTCGAGCTTAGCGAGCAGATGTGCATCAACGTGCTGATCCTGCTCAATGTGCTTCATCTCCATAAGTGGAGTGTGGCCAACGAGCTGATCTACTGAAGTTGCGATATTCATAAAAAAGTTCCTTATGTAAGTTGAAAAAAGTTTGGTGAATCTAGGGGTTGAGTGTTACGCCATAAGGCTCTTGTAATACCGACATCGACGAATCTGCACGATGGCTACCTCCTACTTCCTCTTACTGCAATCAACATACAGCAAACCCAACTTGTTCCAAAACCTTCAAAATAACGCTGAGCGAGAAATAAATAACGGCTCTATTCGGAAATATTTTCCGGGAATAGAGCCGTTATAACAGTTTATTTACTGCTTACAATCAGTCGCAAGCACCGACGGTGTGGACGTAGATCGAATCAGTACGACCTGGCTGGTGCTCACCCTGTGCGGAGCTCAGCACGACGATCTTGTCGCCGTTGTCGACCTTGCCTGCATCGCGCAGGATCTTATCAGTGAAGATCATCAGCGACTTACGGGACATATCGTGGTAGTCCTGCTTGAGCAGGATTGCCTCGGTGCCCCAGCTCAGTGCGAGCCAGTGGTAGGTGTGCTCAAGCGTCGTCAGACCGTAGATAGGCGTTGCAGGACGCTCGCGGGACACGCGGTGCACGGTGGAACCGGTCTGCGTGTAAGCCACGATTGCCTTAGCGTTGAGCTTCTCAGCGAGATCAACTGCTGCAGAAGACACAGCGCCCGTGCTCGACATATCGAGGTTCTTGAGCTCTGGAATACGATCGAAGCCGTGCTCGGTTGCGTAGCCCGAGATACGGGACATCGTGTTCACAGCGGTGTCTGGGTAATCGCCAACAGCGGTCTCGTTCGAGGTCATCGTTGCGTCGGTACCATCGAGCACTGCGTTAGCGCAGTCAGATGCCTCTGCACGGGTTGGAACTGGCGAGTGCACCATGGAGCCGAGGACTTCGGTTGCCACGATGACTGGCTTTGCGTACTGGCGGGAGTACTCGATGCAGCGCTTCGTAACCAGTGGGACCTCTTCGAATGGCATCTCAACAGCCATATCACCACGAGCAACCATGATGCCGTCGAAGGTCTTAACGATGTCTTCGAGGTTCTCAACAGCCTGTGGCTTCTCGATCTTTGCGACGACTGGAATGCGGCGGCCTTCTTCGTCCATGATCTCGTGTGCGCGATCGATGTCGGAAGCGAAGCGGACGAACGACATAGCGATGATGTCAGCGCCCGTCTTGATTGCCCAACGCAGATCAGCCTCATCCTTCTCGGTCAGAGCAGGCAGCGACACAGCAACGCCTGGGAGGTTGATGCCCTTGTGGCTCGACACTGGGCCAGCCACGATAACCTTCGTGTGCACGTTGTTACCTTCAACGCGCGTCACCTCAAGGCGGACCTTACCGTCGTCGATCAGGATAGGATCGCCTGCATGGCAATCGCCTGGCAGACCCTTGAACGTGCAGGACGTGATGTGCTCGTCGCCCTCAATGTCATCGGTCGTGATGATGAATTCCTGACCAGCCTTGAGCTGGACCTTATCTTCACCCTCAGCGTTCTTCTTGAACCAACCGCAACGAATCTTTGGACCCTGCAGATCGACGAGGACTGCAACGTTACGACCCGTCTCCTTGGATGCCTTGCGAACGTTGTTGTAAACACGGAGGTGATCTTCAGGGGTTCCGTGGGAGCGGTTCAGACGAGCCACGTCCATGCCGGCTTCAACAAGCTTCTTCAGGTTCTCGTAATCTTCGGTAGCTGGGCCGATAGTATCTACGATCTTTGCTTTACGCATGCCTATGCCTTACCTTTTCTCTATTTCTTCGTTACGCCTTATGACGTAACAGCTAATGCCCACTGTAACGCAGAGTTCTCCCCTAAAAGCCATATTTTCATCAATGTATGTTAGCGCTAACATACTCCATTTTTAGCACCCCTGAGCAAGCTCAAAACAAAAGAATTTCCCTGATATTGCAAGCATCTGCCATCAATAACGATTCTTGGTCTACCGTTTTCAGAAAACGTTTACAGTAATTCAGCATAAATTTAGTAATTCTTCTGATTATCACACCTATCGAGCAAGCAATGTCCATTAGCTAATCAATGGGAAAGCCCTAGTAGCGCAAGCATAAAACGCCCGCACACTTCCCTAGCGTTGCAATACGGATACGGCACTATGCTCCACCACAAACGTTGTCAAAATAAAAGAGCCACCTACCGTAGCGGTAGATGGCTCTTACGTGTGAGGACTACTTATTTGCTGTCCTCTGAGTGATTGTCGTGATGCTCACAAGCCGTGGATTTCACTGTTCCTTAGCTTCAGCAACTTCAACGTTCTTCGTATCGATCTTTGGGCCGTTGCCCTTGCCGTTGCGCTTATCTGCATGCATACGCAGCACACTTGCCAAAGCAGCGCCACCAATGCAGACGACGATGACGACAAGCGACAGCCACGTTGGGATTTCTGGAACCCAGGTGATGTGATGACCATCGTTAATGAATGGCAGCGTATTGCCGTGCAGTGCTTCCATAATGAGCTTGACGCCGATGAAGCCCAACACCACGGACAGACCCAGTGGCAGGTATACAAGCTTGTCAAGCAAAGAGCCGAGCAGGAAGTACAGCTGCTGCAGGCCCAGCAGTGCGAACACGTTAGCCGTGAACACAATGAATGGATCCTTAGTCAGACCAAAGATTGCTGGAATCGAATCGAAGGCAAACATCAAATCAGTCGTACCGATGGTGATGAACACAATCAGCATTGGCGTCCAGAACTTCATACCGTTCTTCTTGACACGCAGATGACGACCCTCATAATCGTTCGTCACGTGCGTGACCTTGCGCAGCGTACGAATCAGAATGTTCTCGTGGAACTCTTCTTCATCATCTTCACCACGAGCAACCTTAACTGCCGTGTACAGCAGGAATGCGCCGAACAGGAAGAAGACCCAGGTGAAGCGTTCAACAATAGCTGCACCGATCAGAATGAAGACGCCGCGCAGCACGAGTGCAATCGTAATACCAATAGACAGCACATATTTCTGCAGTTCTTTTGGCACCGAGAAGTTCGCCATAATAATGACGAACACAAACAAGTTGTCAATGCTCAACGAGTATTCGGTGAGCCATCCAGACAAGAATTCAATTGATGGTTGTGAGCCGGCAACCCACCACATCAATCCGGCAAATATTAATGCCATAGCCACAAAGAACACAATGTGCTGCACACATTCACGTGTGGAAGGTACGTGTGGCCTACGTCCAATAACAAATAAATCAACAATAAAGAAGATTGCGAGCACCACATAGGTGATCAGCATAAACAGCATGGGAGTTTCCGACATACTCTCAGCATACGGAACTGAGATGACCAAACAACAAACTAAGGCGGCCCGCGTAATACTCACACAATAAATCCACGATTTATGTCACAGTTCCGCGGGCCGCGTCGAATTCAGCAGCGAGTCACCATTAGTGCAAATTGCACTACTTATTAGCCTCGGTCATCTGGCGCAATTCCTTCTTCAAGTCGCGGATTTCGTCGCGTAGACGTGCCGCAAGCTCGAATTGCAACTGCTCGGCAGCCGTGTGCATTTGATCAGACAACTGACGAATCAGCGATGCCAAATCTTGTGCAGGCAAACCAGCCTTTAAGAGTTCTTCATGGCGACGTGCAGCTTCATCTGCATCAGCAGTTGGTACACCTAGATGCGAGTTACCAGCCTTATTTGCATTGCGGTAGCCGCCAGCCAGCAGCTCCTGCGTATCCACATCCTCTTTAGCAAGCATGTCGTTGACGTCAGAAATCTTCTTAATCAACGGCTTTGGATCAATACCGTGCTCTTCGTTGTACTTCATCTGGATCTCACGACGACGGTTCGTCTCACTAATTGCCTTGTCCATAGCATCAGTGATCTCATCGGCATACATGATGACAGTGCCCGATACGTTACGTGCTGCACGTCCGATGGTCTGAATGAGCGAGCGATAGGAACGCAGGAATCCCTCTTTATCAGCATCCAAAATAGCCACCAACGAAACTTCAGGAAGATCCAAACCCTCGCGCAGCAAATTAATGCCGACAATAACGTCGATTTTGCCCTCACGCAGCTCACGCAACAGCTCAACGCGACGCAACGTATCAACGTCAGAATGCAGATACTCAACTTTAATACCGCGCTCAAGCAGGTAGTCAGTCAAGTCCTCAGCCATCTTCTTCGTCAGCGTCGTCACGAGCGAGCGCTCACCGCGGGCCACGCGGTCCTTGATTTCAGCAAGCAAGTCATCAATCTGACCATCAACAGGACGCACGTCGATTTTTGGATCAACCAAGCCTGTAGGACGAATAATCTGTTCGACAACGCCATCAGATAGACCAAGCTCATACTCACCTGGCGTTGCCGAAAGATAGACAGTCTGGCCCACGCGGTCGAGGAACTCAGGCCACTTAAGTGGACGATTATCCATAGCCGATGGCAGGCGGAAGCCATGCTCTACGAGCGTACGCTTACGGCTGGCGTCGCCTTCGTACATAGCACCAATCTGCGGCACTGTAACGTGCGACTCATCAATAACGAGCAGGAAGTCGTCTGGGAAGAAGTCGAGCAGCGTATGTGGTGGCGTGCCTGGTGCGCGGCCGTCAAAGTGACGCGAGTAGTTCTCAACGCCCGAGCAGACGCCGACCTGCGAAAGCATCTCCAAATCGTACGTGGTTCGCATGCTCAAACGTTGTGCTTCAAGCTCTTTGCCCTGCTTGTGTAATTCGGCGACGCGCTCGTCGAGCTCCTGCTGAATCGACTTGAGTGCACGCTCCATGCGTTCTGGACCGGCCACATAGTGCGATGCAGGGAAAATATGTACCGAATCCTGCTCGCCAATCACGTCACCCGTCAGTGGGTGCAGCATCGTAATGCGATCGATTTCATCACCGAAGAATTCAATGCGCACAGCCAGTTCCTCGTACACAGGAATAATCTCAACCGTATCGCCACGCACACGGAATGTACCGCGCGTAAACGCAATATCGTTGCGCTTGTACTGCATGCTGACGAATGTACGCAGCAAGTCATCGCGCTCAATCTGCTGACCCACTTTGAGCAGCAGCATGCGGCCTGCATACTCCTCTGGAGTACCCAAGCCATAAATACACGACACTGTTGCGACCACCACTACGTCACGTCGCGTCAGCAGGTTTGCTGTAGCTGCGTGACGCAAGCGCTCAACGTCATCGTTAATATTCGAGTCTTTTTCAATATATGTATCGGTCTGCGGAATATAGGCTTCTGGCTGGTAGTAGTCGTAATAGCTGACGAAGTAGCTGACCGCGTTATCTGGCATGAGCTCGCGGAACTCGGCGCACAACTGTGCTGCCAGCGTCTTGTTTGGCTCAATAATCAGCGTTGGTCGCTGTAATCGTTCAACGAGCCAGGCTGTTGTTGCCGTTTTACCAGTGCCTGTTGCACCCATAAGCACAACGTCGTTCTCACCGTTTTCAATGCGCGTGGCAAGTTCTTCAATGGCCTGTGGCTGGTCGCCCGATGGCTTGTACGGCGACTTGACAACGAATGGTTTGTTCGTGCGCTCAATATTAAATCCCATGCTGCTCCCCTGCTTACTCGTGCTTCTGATTGGATGACGTCTGCTGTGCATTACGTTCGTTCTGTACGTTCTCTGCGACAACTTCATCCGCTGTGAGCCACTGCTGCATTAACTCATCTACAGCCTCGTACATCTGCTCTTTTGTAACACTGCCGTCAATAACTTCGTCTGCGAGCGCTTCTCGTTGTGCTTGCGTCGCTTGGTTTGCGATGCGCGCTTCCGCTTGCTCGCGTGTCATATCTCGCGTCTGAATCATGCGTTGAATACGCTGCTCTTCTGGCGCTTCAACAGTGACGACGTGATCGAACGTTAGTGGAATTGTTTGATGAACTTCTGTATAGAGCGGGATATCGTGTACAACCACAGCACTGCTGTGCGAAGCGTATTGAGGAAGCTCGTGCTCTTGCCAATGCTCGACAATAGCCTGCTCGCGCTCGGCTACGAGTTGCTCAATAAGCGGATGCATAATGCTATCCAGTTGTTGTAATGCTGCTTTACTCATGGCATCATCGCCAAATACTTGTGCAGCTAAAGCTTTACGGTTCACGGCACCTTCAGCATTAATAACTTCGTTGCCAAAAGCGTTACGCAACGGCTCGATTGCAAAGGATCCTGCCTGCTGCAGTTCGTGCGTTATTTCGTCATAGTCAATAACGCCAAAACCAAGTTGGGCAAGATAGCGAGACACTGTACTTTTGCCGGCAGCAATGCCTCCCGTGAGTGCAATTCTTATCATGCCAAAAAGCGTAGCCGCGAACCGTGACCCAGAACAGTGTTTGTTCAGGGATTTTGCTTATGCGTGAAAATGCTCAACGCACCATGTTTTCTCCTGAGCACCAGGAGCACGGAGCTTTCGTGTATGTGGTGTATGCATAGCAAAGAACCACTGCCAGAATGGTGGCTTAAATTCTTGTTCGGAAGCCGGATCCCAGTAGGAAACGTGGCCGTAGTAACGCTTCACTGCCACACCAGCTATAACTGCTGCGAGTGCAAATCCAATAATAAAAATCCACCAGAGTCCCGTGAGAATAGCCCAAACTAATGTACCGACCCAAAGTACATCAGCAATAACTGACCAAATAACCATTCGTATAATAAAACGCTTCGCTGCTTTCCTATTGTTCATCGTTGTTTCCATATCTTCTGGAGACTGCAATGTCATGCGACCGTGCAGTTGTACATCATTGTCGAGTTCACGGATTGCCGTGAGTTTATGCTTACGTTCCTGAATCTCTTGTTTCAACGTGGTCTGTGCATCAGCAAGCAAATCTATGAGCATGCGCGTTTGGTACGGACTTTGCATAACAGTGCGAATTGCTGCAAGAGATAGTCCTGCTTGTTTGAGTAACAAAATGTATTCCAATTTGCGCACATCATCGTACGTATATTGGCGTCGACCAGTTTGGTTTTGACCACTTGGTTCGAGCAATCCTTGACGATCGTAATACTGTACGGTGCGAACAGTTACGCCGCAATGTTTTGCAATCTGTCCTGTTGAGAAGGTTTGTTCAGCCATGTCTGTTGGGATGGCTGAGTCTTGAGGTTCAGGTGTATCTGCTATTGATGCCACGACTATCTCCTTTCACGCTGTACTTTGCCGTATTACGTAGCGTCACAAGCAAATTTACGGCATGTCGAAGGAAAAAATACATCCCTTTTCGTGGGCATTAATGATGCCAACTGCTTGAAGAAATGACTGCACAATAACGGGCCCAACGAATTTCATACCACGTTTGCGCATATCTTTGGAAACTCGTTCAGATAATGCTGACTGTGCAAGCTGCCATGGTTGGTGAACAACTTTGTCATTGGTAAATGACCATAGGTAATGATCAAATCCACCTGGTTCAGATTCGATCTGTTGCACAACGTGAGCATTGATTATGCCCGCAGTTATTTTGCGTCGATTGCGGATTATTGCTGTATTCTGCATCAATCGGTCAATCTCAGCATCAGTGAACTGAACTACCTCATTAACATCAAAATCAGCAAACGCATCCTGGAATGCCTCGCGTTTACGCAGAATCGTTTGCCACGAAAGTCCTGCTTGAAACATTTCGAGTATGAGCATCTCAAACTCATAGTGTGCATCGTGGTGTGGCTTGCACCACTCGGTATCGTGGTATGCCACCATAAGTGGATCATCAAGTTGTACCCAGCTACACCGTTGTATGCGCTTATTGTGCGTCTGCATAGTTGGTACCTTAATCAGCACAACTCGTATAGGCAATTCATACGCATAGCAATATTTATTTCAGCTGCACAGTTCTGCACTCCGTACACTGGTAGTAGCGAGGATAGATATGGCTTGGTTAGTTGATTTTGAATCGGTTCCACAATCAGACCGATTTTATTATGGAACTGTTGGCCGCAAGGTTGGCATTCAATGGCATACCAACTATTGGGCGTTACAATACCCTGCTCTTGCCTCACATAAAGGAACCAAGCCAGATCAGCACTATACTACTGCCCCACTTTCCGAATTTCTGAGTTCACATCTGTATCGGCAACTCGGCATAGCAGTACAAGACACAGTTCTAGGGCTCCGTGATGGCCGCGTTGTTTGTGCATGCAAGGATGTTGCGACAACTGGCGAGCATCTTATTGAATTTAAAAAGCTTCGTAATACATTGAGTGATACGCTCGAAGTATTTGTAGAGCGCCCATCATATGGATCGGGCGTAGTACTCACCGATGTTATTGCAGCACTGCATCATATTCCACAGTTCATGGATATGCCTGAAGTGCGTCATAGGTTTTGGGACATGTTTGTTATTGATGCCTTCACGCATAACACCAAGAGAAACAACATGAATTGGGGCCTACTGGCACATAGCAACGGTACGTTTTCGCTTGCTCCCGTATATGGCAATGCCTGTTCGTTCTCATATCAACAATCACTGGACGCAATAGATCAGATTGCCAATGATGATCAGGCTATTAAACAAGAAGCCTTAGATGTGAAGTCGGTATATACGACGGATGCTGGCGCGCCGATTCAAGCTTTGCAATATATTACGGGCACCGATAATACTGATTGCATTGCTGCGCTTGATCGTTTTATTGAACGATACGATTCAGATACGTTCCAACAGGTTATGCAGAGTATTCCTACAACAAGTTTGGGCGTACCGGTTATAACCGATGCATATCGGAGGTTCCAAACCGCCGTATTAGAGTATCGATTGAACCGTGTGCTTGTTCCAGCTTGGAAACAGCATCACTCTGCGGATTTAATCGATACATACTGAGTGAATGCATCGGCCAATGAGAGTCCTGGATTATCGATGCGCATTTGACGTATTTGCTGAATGTCATCGTCAGTAAGATCCGTCACGCCTGCATTCTTGAACTTACTCGTGGCTTTGATATCCATAAGAATAATTGGCAACATTGCTGCTGAACCAGCTGTAGCAAATACGGCACTCATAAAAGGATTCACTGGTAAAAACAGCAGTATTACAGCAACCACTTCGCAAACAAAGCCAATAATGGATAGTGCATATTTCATGCCTCGTGCTCCTTCTCCTCACTATCAGTGCTGTCAATGTTGTGGTGGTCACATTGCACGCTTGTGCTTCATGCCACACTGGTCACTGCAGAACACTGATAGCAGCACTGTAGCAAGAATCAGGAAACCGTTATATCGGTTGATCGTTCTACGACTGGTATACCCATAACCGGGATAAAAGTAAGCCGTGGCTGTTGAGAAATAAGAATATATAAAAAAGGCCCGCACCTTTCGCAAGATGCGGACCTTCTTAGCGTTCTCCTAGAGAATCAGCAAGCTAGAACAAACTCACTTCTTCTCGGAGAGCAGCTGCTCGCGCAGTGCAGCGAGCTGATCGGAATCAGCCAGCGTGCCGTTGGAGGTGTTGTCGGAAGAGTAGTTCGAAGCCTCTTCGACTGGCTCCTGCTTAGCGGCAGTGTTCTGACCATCCTCAGCTGCGGATGCTTCAGCGTTCTCGAGCTCCTTGGCAACGAATGCCTTGTGCTGCTCCCACAGGTCGTGAGCAGCCGCGTACTGCGACTCCCACTCCTCACGCTGCTTCTCGTAACCAGCGATCCACTCGTTGGTGTTTGGATCGAAGCCTTCTGGGTACTTGTAGTTGCCCTCTTCGTCGTACTCTGCTGGCATGCCGTACAGAGCTGGATCGAAGTCTTCAGAGTTAGGATCCACCGAGTCGTTAGCCTGCTTGAGCGACAGGGAGATACGACGACGATCGAGATCAACGTCGATGACCTTGACGAACACTTCTTCGCCTGGCTTGACAACGGTCTCAGGGTTCTCGACGTGGCGGTTAGCCAGCTCGGAGATGTGCACGAGGCCTTCAATACCGTCTTCGACGGAGATGAAGACACCGAACTGCACGATCTTCGTGACCTTGCCACGGACGATCTGGCCTGGCACGTGGGTACGTGCGAAGCGCTGCCATGGATCTTCCTGCGTTGCCTTGAGCGACAGCGAGATACGCTCGCGATCGAGATCGACATCGAGAACCTCGACGGTGACCTTGTCGCCAACCTTGACAACCTCGGATGGGTGATCGATGTGCTTCCAAGAAAGCTCGGAAACGTGGATCAGGCCGTCAACACCACCGAGATCGACGAATGCGCCGAAGTTAACGATGGAGGACACAACGCCTTCACGGATCTGGCCCTTCTTGAGCTGAGACAGGAACGTCTCGCGGACCTCAGACTGGGTCTCCTCAAGGTACTGACGACGGGACAGGACCACGTTGTTGCGGTTCTTGTCGAGCTCGAGGATCTTAGCCTTGATCTTCTGGCCGATGTATGGGGACAGGTCGCGCACACGACGCATCTCAACCAGGGATGCTGGCAGGAAGCCGCGCAGACCGATGTCGACAATGAGGCCGCCCTTGACAGCTTCGATGACGGTGCCTTCGACAACACCATCGTCTTCCTTAATCTTCTCAATGTCGCCCCAAGCGCGCTCGTACTGTGCACGCTTCTTAGACAGAATCAGACGACCTTCCTTATCTTCCTTGGTAACAACCAAGGCTTCAATGGTGTCGCCAACCTTGACGACATCATCAGGATCGACGTCCTTCTTGATGGAAAGCTCACGGGAAGGAATTACACCTTCAGTCTTGTAGCCGATGTCGAGCAGGACTTCGTCGTGATCAACCTTGACGACCTGGCCCTCGACGAGATCACCATCGTCAAAGTTCTTGATGGTGGAATCGACTGCCTTGATGAAGTCTTCAACGGTGCCAATATCGTTAATGGCGACCTTTTCGACTCCCTTATTGTTCTCTGCCATGAAATGTGGTTTCTTGCAACTAGTAGATGGATAATGTCGATATTCAGTTATGAATGTAGGCGCAATTCGCGCATACAGTGGGCCATTCTACTGGGTGCTCTACCTAAATATCAAAGCCAAATTTCGGGCGTGTCGTGTCTCGAAACCTTGGAATTTGCAGCGGATTATCAGGACTGCAAACCCCTGATTTTGCTTACTGCAGCTGCTGCTCTGCGGCACGAACAACGTTGTCAAGCAACATGACGCGAGTCATTGGTCCAATGCCGCCTGGGTTAGGTGTGTATGCCGAGCACTTGTCATAACAAGCTGGATCAATATCACCTTTCACGCGATAGCGTCCTTCGGCTTCAACCCATACACGAGAGACACCAACGTCTACAAGCACTGCCCCATCTTTAATGTCGTCTGGTTTGACATAGCCTGCTTGGCCGCAAGCAGCCACAATAACGTCAGCGCGACGCATGAGTGCATGCACATCACTGGTACCTGTGTGACACAGCGTCACTGTGGCATTGACGGCACGACTCGTGAGCATCAGGCCAATCGTTCGACCGATCGTGATGCCGCGTCCGATAACGCAAACTTCTTTACCAGCTAAATCGATGTTATAAGCGTTAAGCAAAGCGAGCACGCCACGCGGTGTGCATGGTTCTGGTCCACTGACTTTGCCGTCAATATGCAGCACAAGCTCACCTAAGTTCGTTGGGTGCAAGCCGTCGGCGTCTTTAGCTGGATTCACGCGGCACAGTGCCTCATGTTCATCAAGATGCTTTGGCAGTGGCAATTGCACAATAATGCCAGTGCATTGAGGGTCAGCATTGAGCTCGTCAATAGCTGCAATGAGCTGCTCTTGTGTTGTATCTTCTGGAAGATCTACACGCAGTGAAGCAATGCCTACTTCTTCGCAATCGCGGTGTTTTCCGGCCACATATTTCAGTGATCCGGGGTCCTCCCCTACAAGCACCGTGGCCAATCCCGGAGTGGCGCCCTGTTCACGTAAAGCAGCCACGCGTTGGGCTAACCCTTTCTTGATCTGAGACGATACGGATTTGCCGTCGAGTATGATTGCCATCGGATGCCTTTCACGGGGTCATGTTGGCGCACAGCAAACGTGCCAATACAAGCATCCATTCGTGTCTGTAGCTGTTACACGTTGGTGAGCGTAACTGCTGCTGGTACGTCCGACCCACGAAACACCTATGTTGAGGTGGACCGCTGAGGAGGCTTCGTTAGCTATGCATCGTATGGAACGCCATGTTTCACACACCAACAAGCGCGTTGGTACAACCCAAGTTGCTCGTTCATATGTTTCGCGATGGCTTGCCTTACTGGCCGCCCTCTGCATGCTTGCACCATTGGGTGGCTGTGGCTTTTTCACTTCCGACACCAAAGATACCCCATCTCCAGTGCAAAGTGCATCAACTGGTCCAGTATCTATTGTGGCTACGTTGAATCAGTGGGGTTCGCTTGCTGAGCGCATCGGCGGCGACGACGTGAAGGTCACGTCTATTTTGTCTTCTACAAATGTTGATGCTCACGATTTTGAGCCAACAAGCAAAGATTTGAACCAGCTTTCTAAGGCCAATGTTGTGCTCGTGAATGGTGCTGGTTATGACAACTGGGCTACGAAGTGGATTCCATCGAATGCTTCCACTATTTCTGCTGCAGAAACAGTTGGCGCCATTGACGGCGACAATCCTCATCTGTGGTTCTCGAATGAAGCACGTAGCTCGGTGGCTCGTGAACTGTTTGATACGCTGTGCCGCTTGCGTCCAAAGGATAAGAGCAACTTCGAGAAGAACTATGACGCTTGGAAGACTAGCGAAAAGAAGCTCGAGAATACGATGAAGACGTTCCGCAAGGAACACTCTGATCTGACGTATGCAGCAACAGAAACAATTGCCGCCTATCTGATGAGCGATATGGGATTTAAAGATGAAACGCCAAAGGGTTATCTGCAGGCTGTGCAGAATGACTCCGAACCAGCTCCTTCTGATTTGAAGTCGTTCCAGACTCTGTTGAAGGACCGCGAGGTGAAGCTGCTTGTGATTAATCCTCAGCAAGAAAGCAGCACCACTGATCAAATTGTTGATGCTGCATCAACTGGTAGCGATCCTATTCCAGTGTTGAAGGTCACTGAGCAAATGCCTCAGGATCAGAAGGATCTGACTGGCTGGATCTCGTCGCTGGTCAAACAGACGAATGATCTGATTAATTCCGAAGAGGATGCTGAGTAATCCAGCTCAATACCGGAGCAGATGAATACATCAACGAGGTCTCACCTACTGTGAGGCCTCGTTTTTTTGTATAGCTGCAAAACCCATAACCTGAACAATTGCAATGAAATAACCAGACTACCTATTACTTTTAAAGGTATTGCATGAGAACGCTTATCATGCGCGCTACCATTAAGAGTCGGTTATTGCTGAAACTTAAGGGTTACCCACGCTGATTGAGCTATTAAGAAGGTGACATGACGAAAACGACGACTTCTCCTGATGAGCAGCCATGTATTGTGGCTCGCGACGCAGCGGTCAAACATGGCAACCGAACGGTTTGGGATCACGGTACTTTTGAGATTCCTACTGGCTCTGTTACCGCAATTGTTGGTACGAATGGCGCTGGTAAAACCACGATGTTGAACGCTGAGCTCGGTTTAATTCCACTTTCGGGCGGTTCCATTACGGTACTTGGTAAGCCAGCCGGAGAAGCAAATGCTCAGATCGGTTATGTGCCACAGACGTACACCACAGAAATCGATGCAAGTTTAACGGCTCTGCAGTCTGTGCTGCTGGGTTTAACTGGAAACCGCTTTGGCTTCCACCCAGTTACGAAGAAGCAGCAGGCCAAAGCACTTGAAGCACTTGATTACGTGGGTATTGCTAAAGATGCTAACTTGCGTCTGTCGCAGATGTCTGGCGGTATGCGCCAGCGCGTGGCTATTGCACAGGCTTTGGTCAGTGAGCCTAAGCTGCTTATGCTTGACGAGCCTCTGGCTAACCTCGACTTGCAGAGCCAGCACACTACGGTGCATATTCTGGCCAAGTTGAACCAGGAACTGCATATGACGATTCAGGTTGTTGCACACGATCTAAATATGCTGCTTCCAATTCTTACGGGCGCTATTTATCTACTCGATGGCCATCCACACTATGCATGCGTGAACGAAGTGCTTGATGCCAAGCTCCTCACCCATTTGTATGGAACTACGGTTCAGGTAGTGCAAACTCCTCAGGGTGATATGTTCGTCACTCCTGAATCAGATCTGCATTTCGGCACGAATACTGGTGAGGCTGATACTCATACGGTCCGCGAAGTCACGCACTTCCACGAGCACAATGGCTCACACGCTGCTGATAAGGATCACGCTGATACGAATAACGCTGCAGCACCTCATACTGAGGCAACAACACCACACTGCGCCGCCCCAGCTGCAACTACCGCAAGTGCTGCTATGGATGCATGCGCAACAGCACAATCGACTCACTCATCTGCATCGGAGGAACAGTGACTTCTGCAATGACTTATGATCCTGATTGGATGACCACGCTGAACGCTGCCTTCATGCAGAATGCGTTCCTCGCTGGCTTATTCATCTCGCTTGCCGCTGGCATTGTGGGTTACTTCACAATTGCGCGCAAGTCCACATTTGCCTCCCATGCTTTGGCTCATATTGCACTACCTGGCGCTACGGGTGCTGTGCTGTTGGGTGTGCCAGTAGAACTTGGCTTAGGTGTTTTTGCACTTGGCGGTGCTCTGGTTATTGCCGCTCTTGGCAAGAAGGCCTCCCAGCGAGAAATTGCGACGGGTACGGTACTCGCCTTTGCTACTGGTTTAGGTCTGTATTTCGCACGTATGTCTTCGTCGGCATCGCAGCAGCTGCAGTCTATTCTGTTCGGCTCGATTCTGACGATTACCGATGATCAAATTATTAGTTTCGCCGTGTTCGACGTGCTGCTGGTCATTCTTATGGCATTTATTTATCGTCCATTACTGTTCAGCTCGCTTGACGAGCCAGTCGCTCGCGCTAAGGGCGTTCCAACTGGTCTACTCAACGTACTGTTTATGGCCGTGCTTGCTGGTGTTATTACGATTGCCGTTCCTGCAGTTGGTACGCTGCTGATTTTCGCGCTCGTTATTACTCCAGCCGCTTCTGCAAACGTGCTAACGACTTCACCATTTGCCGCTATGGTTGTTGCCACCGCCATCTGCCTGTTCTCAATCTGGGGTGGCCTTGTGGTTGCAACCATGTTCCCCGCCCCACCAAGCTTCGTTATTGTTACGATTTCGGTTGTTATTTGGGGTATCTGCAAAGTCGTTGAGAAGAATCGCAACTAAGTTCAGCTTCTGAACGTTCTAAGTGTTATCAGCAATACAACAGCAGTGCCGAGCTTCATAAAATAATGAGCTCGGCACTGTTTTTTTATTTATTTTTGTACGTTGCCAACAAAGTAAGCAACCACGAATATCGTTATGGTTTCATAGCGATGTCAAAGGTCATCATCTTGTCAGGCAAAAACTCGTCAAGACCTTCAAGTTTGACAACCTTCTTCGTTTTCCCTGATGCCTTGTCAAGCGTGACTATTTTGACGTTATTGTATAAAGAGTCATCATCGCTGATAACCATGCTTATTTCCAAGGCATTTGTTGTCATATAGACTTGGCATTGTTGCTGTTCATCTTCAACAGTGCCACACTGGAAATCATCATTGATCACTTCGGTTACGCCTGAATTTATGTCGGTGCGGAGAAGCCTCGCATTATTATCCACCCACAATAAATGATGATCATCGGTCATAGCATTTTTATCAGAATCAGAGAAAGCAAAATGCCCTGAGTGCATTGGCCAAGCATGACCATTACTATCTATCAATGGAATAAAATCAGTCTTACTTTCCTGCGTATCAACCGTTTCTATCCCATACATATATTTGCGACCGAATGGTCCTGCCTGCAACAATGGATATATTGGATCATCTGCAGATGGCATTTTATTCGTATCATCAAATCCTTTTTGGGCTATGAACACAACTTCGTGTTCACTCAAACATGGCGCATTTTGAGCTCCATCCGAGGTGTTGGTGAAGGCAGGCATCGTATCTTGCGTAATAATATTTTTTTGCTGAATTGTTTTATTACTAACAGTTTGATCAAGAACACGTTCACGGCCAATACCTTGATGTTCTTCATCTTCTATTTCTCGTGGATAGCCACTGTAAACGTTAGTACCACATGCTGCATTCACATCATTGGAACCATGCTTAGTCCGGATTTCACCGTAGTTACTTGCTTGTGGCGTTGATATAGAAAGACCGATTCTATAAGAAGCATCATCGCCGCCGATATTATACAGAGGAACATTAGTACCGTCATTTAACGTGACAATATCCAAATTTTCATCCATCTGTGGATGCCTATTTTTAATATTGCCCCGCTCGGTCATCCAATAATCGTTATGTCGATCTACATAAAACAGACCATTATTGGTCCACCGAATCTTTCCCAAATATATACCGTCATGATGTACTGCATCATAAGTGCCATCTTCACGAATCAGGATTGTATATCCATCTTTTTGGGGAAATATTCGGCCTAACTCTATTTCGGGGTTATAGTTCAGGGCCCATTTATATTCACTGATATTGATGCTTTCGAAGGGTACACCTTTACTCCCACACGCAGAAAGGGAGAATGCTGCTAAACAACACACAGTCAATGCAGCCATGATCTTCTTTGAACGTTTCACAATTTTCCCTTCCTCTCACCTACTCATCGATTTCGGTAATACTGAGTCCAATCGGTGCCCCCAAATACCGATTGCCTACACATCTGATCCCAATACCACCAGCTTCAAGCTTGTGGTTTGCATCAGCAGTACAGGCGTAAAACGCAGTAAACTTCGCCGATCCTTAGTAACTCATCGGTTGTCTCAAAGTAATAAGTAGACATCGTATAAATGCGTCATGGATTCCTTACGAAATTCCAAACCGTATTATTCACGGTACAAGAAAAGGATCACCGCATAATCTGAGGACGTCACATGATGGACTTTAGGGCATGGTTATCGCACGACGCTGTGCGATAACCGAGCAGCTAATCAGGAGTTATGGCAACTGTACTAAGCAATTTGCAATGGCTGCTATGCCCTCACCTTGACCTGTAAAGCCCATACCATCAGTAGTTGTTGCCGTAATTGATACTGGGCAACCCAAGATATCACTCATACGCTGTTGTGCTTCGGAGCGACGCGGGCTGAACTTTGGCCTATTGCCAATTATGCAAATAGAGGCATTAATTGGTTCAATGTGATGCTCATGCAGTAATTCTCTAACTTCTGTAAGCATCGAAGAGCCAGTCATACCTGCACCTTTGGCATTATGGCCAACGCCAAACATTGAACCAATATCACCAAGACCTGAGGCACTTAACAGTGCATCAATAAGTGCATGCACTGCAATATCACCATCAGAATCGCCCTCAATACGAGGACCAGGCCAATCTTCAATGCAAGCCAAGTGCATTGGTTGACCATCGTCTATAGAAACAAAACGGTGGGCATCGAAACCGGTGCCCACCCTTTGCTGAGTGTTCATACTCACTTACGTTTCTTGCCCTTGCCTTCAGCTTCCAGACGAGCAAGCGTATTCGCTGCTGGCTCATCAGGAGCGCACGTATGATGCTTGTCATCACCAGGCAGTGGATCAGCATATCCCAGATTGACATCAAGCAGACGCTGTGCTTCGTCTTCATCAAGCTTTTCCGACAATGCGATTTCGGAAGTCAGCACGCTACGAGCCTTCGTCAGCATGCGCTTCTCGCCTGCAGACAGGCCATGCTCATCAACATCGCGCTGTGCCAGATCACGCACAACTTCAGCGATCTTATTCACATCACCAGTTGCAAGCTTCTCAACATTGAGCTTGTAACGACGCGACCAATTCATTTCCTTTTCAATGATTGGCGTACGCAGAATCTCAAAAACCTTTGCCACTTCATGGGCATCAACAATGTCACGAACGCCAACCTTCTTAGCGTTCTCAACTGGCACGTTGATGACTAATCCGTCTGACGAGAGCACGGACAGTTGCAAATATTCCCTCGTTACACCTTTGACCGTGCGTTCGGTAATGGCCTCCACTTTGGCCGCGCCGTGACGCGGATAGACGACCATATCGCCGACTTTGTAGCCCATGTATCCTCCGTGAATTGACGATAAACCCAAGCTATTATGCCAAAGAGCTTGGACCGCATACGACGTCTTTATCAGTCAAATGTAATGAAGTTATGTTGTTTTTCGTATTTTCGCAGGAATTTTCCGAAAACGTTGGCAAATGCCCCCGAATTATGCGTATGCTGTAGCCATGAATACACCAAATATCTCAAAAACCGCAGTCCCGATTGAGGTCAATGCAGACCAGCTCGACGCAGTGAGTAATGGCGCATATTATAACCCCCACGAAATTCTTGGTGCACATATCAACGAAAATACTGAACCTGCTTCAGTCACTATTCGTGTGCTGCGCCCATTCGCGAAGACGGTCACCATCATTACCCAAAAGGGCGAGGTAGAAGCAATTCACGAGCACAATGGCATTTTTGTGGCCACTATGCCTGCTGCTCTCGGTCCAAAATGCAAGGCCACTGTACCTGACTACCGTGTGCGTACCACGTACAGCGACGACACCACGATTGTGGAAGACGAGCCATATCGTTACCTGCCAACCATTGGCGATATTGATATGTACCTGTTCGGCGAAGGCCGTCACGAGCGTCTGTGGGAGCTCATGGGCGCCCACGTTATGCGCTTCGATGATCCAATGGGTTCGCAGGACGGCACGAAGGGCAAGCCAGTTGTTGGTACTTCGTTTAAGGTGTGGGCTCCAAACGCTCATGCTATTCAGGTCGTTGGCGACTTCAACGGCTGGGATGGCCGCCGTCACGCTATGCGTTCGCTCGGTTCCACCGGTATCTGGGAACTGTTCATTCCAGGTGTCGAAAGCGGCATGCTGTACAAGTACAAGATCTTGAACGCTTACGGTCAGTGGGAGCTCAAGGCTGATCCTATGGAGCGTTCGCACGAGATTCCACCTCGTACTGGCTCCGTTGTCGTTGAATCGACACACAAGTGGAACGATGACGCTTGGATGAAGAAGCGTGCATCGACTGATCCACATCAGGGTGCTATTTCGATTTACGAGGTCAACGCTAATTCGTGGCGTAAGGACGTCCATAACTACGAAGAGCTCGCAGACAAGCTGATTCCTTATGTTAAGGAAATGGGCTTCACTCACATTGAGTTCATGCCACTCGCCCAGTACCCATTCTTGGGCTCTTGGGGCTACCAGGTTACGGGCTACTATGCTGTTGATTCTCGTCTGGGTACGCCAGATCAGTTCAAGTACCTGGTTGAGAAGGCTCACGAAGCAGGCATTGGCGTCATTATGGATTGGGTTCCTGCCCACTTCCCTAAGGATGGCTTCGCATTAGGCCGCTTCGACGGCACACCTCTGTACGAGGATCCAGATCCTCTGCGTGGTGAGCACCCTGATTGGGGCACCTACGTGTTCAACTTCGGCCGTAATGAGGTTCGCAACTTCCTCGTTGCTAACGCTCTGTACTGGCTGTCTGAATACCACGTCGATGGTCTGCGCGTTGACGCCGTCTCCTCGATGCTGTACTTGGATTACAGCCGTAAGGATGGCCAGTGGCGCCCTAATAAGTTCGGTGGCCGAGAGAATCTGGAAGCCATTAACTTCATTCAGGAAGCCAATGCAACGGCATACAAAAATAATCCTGGAATCATGATGATTGCAGAAGAGTCGACGGCTTACCCAGGAGTGACGGCGCCAACTGCAAACGGCGGACTTGGCTACGGACTCAAGTGGAACATGGGCTGGATGCACGACACCCTTGAGTACCTCAAGGAATCCCCTATTAACCGTCGTTGGCACCACGATGAGATTACGTTCTCGATGGTGTATGCCTACTCCGAGCACTACGTGCTGCCTATCAGCCACGATGAAGTCGTGTACGGCAAGGGCTCTCTGTTCACGAAGATGCCGGGCGATGACTGGCAGAAGTTTGCTGGAGTACGCGCACTGTTCGCATACCAGTGGGCTCACCCAGGCAAGAACCTGACGTTCATGGGTAACGAGATCGCACAGTTTGCTGAGTGGGATTACAACAACCAGATTGAGTGGGACAGCCTGAACTGGGATGACCACAAGGGTGTTCAGCGTCTGGTTGCTGATCTGAACAAGCTCTACAAGGAGAACGAAGCATTCTGGAGTCAGGACTTCACTCCTGACGGATTCCAGTGGCTGACGAGCGACGATAGCGACCACAATACGCTGAGTTTCATGCGTATTGGTAAGGACGGCGAACAGGTCGTTGTCGTTGTCAATTTCTCCGGTAGCGCATGGGACAACTATCAAGTTGCACTTCCTCAGGGTAGTCGTTGGACTG
The DNA here is from genome assembly GCF_003951975.1 of Bifidobacterium dolichotidis. Taxonomy (GTDB): domain Bacteria; phylum Actinomycetota; class Actinomycetes; order Actinomycetales; family Bifidobacteriaceae; genus Bifidobacterium; species Bifidobacterium dolichotidis. Next base: position 601,953 of record NZ_QXGM01000001.1, on the reverse strand, counting down.
AGGTTTTAACCACGGATGACGCGAAATATGGCGGTTCTGACATCCACAACGAAAACATTGTGGCAGACGCCGGTCCGTATCATTCAAGGGAATTCTCAGCTAACATCAAGGTTCCAGCTTTGGGCGCTGTATTCTTGAAACCAGAAAATTAAGGAAGGTCATTGAACTATGAATCCAACTCCCGCACCGCAGCAGCGCCCACGTCTGACGGTCCTTGTTGTTGAGGACGAACCAACGCTTGCCACTGCAATTGCGCAACGCCTCACGGCGGAAGGTTGGGCAGCACGTGTCGCTTCTGATGGTGCAAGTGCTGTGCAGGCTGCTTCCGTTTTGAAGCCAGATTTGATCATTATGGATGTCATGCTGCCAGTCATGGATGGATTGGAAGCTACAAAGCGCATTATCGCTGAACGCCCAGTACCAGTGCTAATGCTGACTGCACGCGATGATGAGACCGATAAGATTATTGGTCTTGACGCAGGTGCAGATGACTACGTGACGAAGCCATTCTCGATGCGTGAGCTTATTGCACGTTGCAAGGCTCTGCTGCGTCGAGTTGAGCGTGCCAAGGTCATTGCTAAGAACTCCGAGCACGAGAAGATTCTCGACTTCGGTCCTCTGGTTATTGATCCAACGCAGCGCGTTGTTACGCTCAACGGCCAGGTTGTGCATCTGACTCCAACTGAGTTTGATCTGCTGACCACGCTGGCTCGTAAGCCTAAGACCGTGCTCACTCGTGAGCAGCTGCTCGAGGATGTATGGGATTGGGTCGATGCTTCGGGTACGCGAACCGTTGACTCTCACGTCAAGGCTCTGCGTCACAAGCTGGTCTCGACCATGATCCGTACTGTGCACGGCGTCGGTTACGCATTCGAACCACCGGCTAAGTAATGGCACAGCTCGATTCCGAACAACAGGGGCGCTCCTCTTCCGCACAGCGGGTGGAGCGCCCTGTCGGTCTATTGTCCTCGCTTCGCGTTGAGTTAAGTATTCTGATTCTTATCTCGACTGTCTTAGCGTTCCTTATGGCATGGTTTCTGACGCACCTTCATATGAATGGTTGGTCTGCCCTGCCTCTGACGATTATTGTCACGCTTATTTTCACCTACTCATTTGCACGAGGCTTAACTACGCCTCTTACTGAAATGCGTAACGCAGCCGTTTCTATGGCTGAGGGTGATTATTCTGTTCGCGTTGATACGTACGCCTCGAATCGCGATGAGATCCAAGAGCTCGCCCATGCGTTTAATGAGATGGCTGACGAGCTTGAGCATGCTGATCAGCTGCGCCGCGATATGGTCGCTAATGTGAGCCACGAGCTGCGTACTCCTGTGGCTGCTCTGCAGGCCATGGTGGAGAACATGGCTGATGGTGTTGTTGAGCCTTCGCAAAGCAATATGGAGAATATTCTTGCGCAGACACAACGCTTAAGTGATCTGATTGCATTCTTGCTTGATATGAGCCGTGTGGAAGCTGGCGCTGCTAGTTTGCACGTGGAGACCTTCAATCTTGCAGAGTTCATTGATGATACGGTTGCTCCTCTCAAAATCGCTGATGCTGGTCACGGCCACACAATTGAGCTGCATGTTCCTGATGACATCATGCTCGAAGGTGATAAGGATCGTCTGCGCCAGCTGTTCACGAATATTATTGCCAACGCTTTGAAGCATTCGGCTGATAATACGGGCATTCTCGTTGAAGCTCGTCAAGATGATGAGAACGATGAGATCGTCGCGAATATCATCAACTACGGTTCTGAGATTCCTGCCGAAGTTCGTAATCAGATCTTCCGCCGCTTTGTTAAAGGCAAGAGCGGTCCTGGTACAGAATCTGGTGGTACTGGCTTGGGTCTGTCGATTGCACGTTGGGCTGCCGGCTTGCACGGCGGTACAGTGCAGGTGGTTGATGACTACCGTGGCGTCAACTTTGAGATTCGTCTGCCTCGTCACTTTGTGCTCGAAGAAGATAATCCCGAAGACTAAAGTTAACGGCACTAAGCATGCAATAACTCGTCGAACTGACATACAACACTCACTCCTGAATCAGCATTCTGGTTCAGGAGTTTTTGTTATGTGAGCAGCCGTTCAGTACCGTTTGCCGAATCGGTACCGCTCCTGCTCTTCCGTATTATTTCAATATTTATTTCTGCTGAGTACCGCTTGGCGTATCAGTATTGCTTGGTGTATAGGCGAGGCATAAACCCGTGAGTACATCGATGCCATGATGTGCGAGGACTCGTGTGCACTGGCGCATCGTAGCGCCTGTGGTCACAATATCATCGAGAAGTATGGCAGCCACCGCTGCATGTGCTTCTACTCCCCTAGCCAGTTGGCGTTCGTTCATACGAATGCTGTGTTGTACGCGTTCAGAACGCGAACTAGCGGATTGTGTTTGTACTGCTTTTATGCGTTGGCGATGCATTGATAGTGCCATACAAACTTCAACTGGCACTTGTTCCGCATTCTTGTGTGCCTGCGGTGATTGCTGTGGAAATTGCTGGGTTAATTGTTGAGGCAATGGCTCTGATAACTGCTGTAATAATGGCTGAGCCAGTGCTTGTGCCAAAGCATGTGCTAAAGGTTTGAGATGCACTCGGCCACGCTCATGTAACGATGCGGCTGATGATGGTGCTGGGACAATCAGTATTTTGTTAATCCCCTGTGCTGCACAGTATTCGTTAATGCATTTGTCTAGCTGTATGTATGCTGCTGCATCGATTAATGCTTGAGCAAATGGACGATCACATTCTTCATCACTATGATCTTTCCATTGCAGAATAGCTTGACGAATATGCGCTTGATACAAGCCACAACTCAAGGCATAGCCGAAGCGTTGTAATGGCATAGCAATGGCTTGTGGCTGATGCAGCAGTGTAGAGCAGTGATCACATAGGACTTCGTCTGGTGCTGCGCAACCAGCGCAGGCCCGAGGAAGCAAGAGATCGCGCATTGCACATCCCGTTTTGAGCAACCTCGTAAGCCTGCCAGTCATTGGTCTTACGCCTGCTGTGTGTGTCGCTTATGCCATGCCAGATAGGCTTGGCAAAGCTCAAGCGTTTGTTCTGGACCGGTTACACGAACAGCTGCTGTACCAATGCATGCTGCTGGATAATCGTTGCCGTCAGGATCCATACGATCACCAACGAACAGAATTGAAGAAATAGGTACTTGGAGTTCTTCAGCAAGCTCGCGAATTGCAAATGCTTTATCGACGCCCTTTGCCGAAACGTCAACACTGGTAGAACCACCGGAGCGTACTTCCAAATGAGGTACATCCTGCTGTACGAGCTTGGCAAGCTCATTCTTGTGCTCATTCGTAGGATCCCACTGCTCTTTCAGATCAACAGGAGCCTGCTGACCCAATGCAGAGAACGTAATCTGGCTGCCACGATCTTCGAGCACAGGACCATAAGAATGCTCTGGCCAGAGTCCCAGCTCCTGCGCATGACGGCGCAAAGAGTCCATAGCCACTTGACGATCTCGCTCGGAAAGATCGTGCTTATAAACAATCTTCCAATCACCATCTTGCCAACGGTAATAACGAGTACCTGTTGTTGGCATTAAATGAATATTGGCTTTATTAGCCTCTGGCGTCAACACATCAGTAACCTGACTGCGCAGCAATTGGACAATACCGCCAGACACAATAGCAATTGGCAGAATTGTACTCATAGTGCTTAATGCCTGTGCCATTTCAGGCAGCATTGGCTTCTTCGAACGGGCCAACGTACCGTCAAGATCAAAAGCCGCAACGCGAATTTGCGCAAACAGTGCCTCGGCATTAACATCTTGCCAGTTTGGCACCTGCACATTCGTCATGTGTTCTCCCCTAAAATCCACGTATTTCAATACTCGTGTAATCGTAGCCTATTCAGAGAGCATATTCATTCAGCTATGCGAGTTGCAAAGTTTTGCCTAGTATAAGAAGCTATGTATGTTCCACCTTGGGAAAAGCGAGTATATCGAGACCGTCATGGACGCGGCATGCGCACACCTATGTTCGGTACACGAATGCCACGATATCGTACCCGCGCTGGCATGTTCGACGATATGATGTCGTCGGAAATTCGCAGACTTGCCCGTGCTTGGCCAAATATGTTTAGAGATTTGCAGTTCGCCGTTGAAGATGTGCCACCAAGTGATCCTGCACCGTGGGAGCCACAGCGACGTATTTATTCGCAAGCATTTGCTGCTATGCACGGTAGCCCCGCACGTATTGTGCTCTATCGCTTGCCTATTCAAATGCATTGTCAAACGCGTCTTGATCAACAGCTAGCTATTCGAGAAGAACTCGTACTGCGACTAGCAGAGCTCTTTAGCCAAAAGCCAGAAGATATCGATCCAAACTGGAATCGATGAAGAGTACGACGTGACTCAATAGGATGTGCTCTTACCAGATGCATTCATACAAGATGCATTCCTACAAGATGTATCAATAAAAACATGCCAAAGTAAAACACGATCAATATAAAAGCACGACAATGTAAGTAGTGCTCCACGAAGCACACTTGTCAACAGGTGCACTAACAAAAGAAGCTTGATGAGATGCTGTTGAACAGCGCTCATCAAGCTTCTTGTTTAGGTATTGCTTGTGCACTGCACAGTACTGATGCAATGCACGGTACCTATGAATTACCTATACTCAGTGCACAATGCCTTGGTTACGCGATGCTGCGATAGTCTGCTGTGGCACTTGCAGCGACGACGCCTCAAGGAATGTCACACCATCCAGACCGGCATCTTCAACCTCAGAATTCTCGAGTGCAATACCCCACACAATGTTGGAGGCATCACCAGTAGTACGGATGGCAACAACATCCTTGCCGAGATCCGTTGCATTGAACGTGTCAGCAGAGTTGGCATCCAGTTCCACGGTCTTTGAATCAGTGACCGAGCCAGAAGCATCAATACCCTGGAACTCTACCTTCTGCGAGTCAGAAGACGTATTCGCAACAGCAACCGTAGCCTTAAAAGCATGAGGCACTGCAACTGCCGACTGCTTCATGGCCTGATGACCGTTGACCATAGCGAAATCAGTCTGCTTGCCGCTACGAACCGTACCAGTCAACGCATTCATAACGAATGGTGTATCTGCGTACGCTACCACACCAACAGCATCCTTAGGCATACTGTCTGGCGAGTATACGAATGGCTTGTGCGCTTCCACTTCAATCTCGTGCATCGACTTCAAACCATGGTTCGTAATCCACGACATCTTAATAGCCGTAGTCTGCTCACTATAGGCCATAATCGAAATCTCATCATGCTCGCCCAGCCATGGCATAGTCACTTCAGTTGCTGGCTTCTCCAAAGGCATGACGAAGTCAGAACCCTTTGGCGTTAAGCCATCCATGCGCACACTGCGCACTACCGAAGAAACAGCCGTATTCGAGCTCTGCACACGCACATACAGTGCCTGCTCATTGCTTGCAGCTGCGGACAAATTCAACGTCGTACTTGAATTAGCACCAACGGCAAGCGTGCTGTTCGTAGCCGATGCAACCTGGCCCTTAGAACCCCAGATCTCTACAGTCACCTTCGTGGCCTGATCTTCAGGATTCATAACTACCAACTGCTGTGTGTTACCAGTGGTCGTTGCAGGAACCAAGAACGACTGCGTCAGTGCAGCCCTAGCGCAAGTGGCGCCAGAAATGCCCTCAACATCGCCCTTGGTTGCATACGAGGCTAAAGCACCAACAGCACCCGTACCATCTTGAGCCGTAAGCAATCGCGTTTCAAACTCAGTAGGCGTGCGCTGTTCATCAGACGATGCCGTCACCACCGAATCAGTATCAGTGTGCTGACCATCCAGCACAGTAGCATCGGCTGATTCGCCTTCATTCGACAATGGCTGTACTTGCGAATGGAAAATAGAGCCCATTGCCGCATACTGCACATGCGATGTCAAATTACCTGTAGAGGCCTGGAACTCAGCATCACCATAGGATTCAGTATCCGTAAGCTGCATTTGGGCTGGGCACACCTGCTGAATACGTCGTGTACTGACCTGCTCAGAAACCCAAGATGAATCCTTAACAGCATGGTCAACGCCGGAGCCCGAAGGCACAATGCACATAACCGCGACTAAACCGGCAACAATGGCTGCTGAAACAACTGTGGTCGTGACTTTCAGGCCAGTGCTCGCTTCTTTTGGTTCTTGCGATGGATCAATTGCCCTTGTCATGACTCATTACCTTCCATATTGACGCGACGACGTGGAATGGAGACCACCAGATACAGCGCCGTAATAATGCCCAAGCACCACAGCCAAGCAATGCGCCATGGACTCGACTCAGCGTGACGCTGCCATGCAGTGTCTACCTGAGGACCCGTTGCCTCGCCCGAGATGATGCGGAAATACGATCCTTGTTCACTATTGACAATGTTGCGAGCCGAACCAGTTGACGTCAGGTTGGCAAGCAACTGCTCCGAAGCCTGCTTACTCGATGTCTGCGATCCATCGACAACAACATAAATACCGCCGAAGCCCATGTTGGACAGATCCGTTAATGCATCGTCATCAGCCATAGCCAACAGTCGAGCAGACAAATCTGCAATATGGTCATCTTCGTTCGTTGGTTCGTGGCTAAATGCTTCACGAACTCGCCAAGCGGCGGAAGCATCGACCAGATCACCGCGGCTCGTATGCATAACGGCGTATTCAACAGAAGTCATACTATGAGCAGACAAAGCGAGCACACGACGGTCAGGATTGTCAGACAAGTAATCCTGAGCAATAACTGGCAGACCACCAGTCGTGTAGCCGATGCCGTTGCTGTACGCCGTACGGAAGCCGAGCAGACCGCAAGCGGCCAGCGACGCAGCAATCAGCACGGAAATAACCGACTTCGTAGCCACAGCGGAAGCCGAGTGATGAGCGCGAGGCTTAGCGAACTGGCTGAACTGAGCCGTCGATGCACCAGCCATGAGTGCCACGGCGGTGAGCAGACCGAGCGCGACCAGAGCCATACCTGGCAGCACAGAACCGGAAATCTGACCCGAAGTGTCAAGACCGACTACAACAGACGATGAAGCCAGCGAAAGCAGCAAACCGCAGAGCACGACAGTCCACACAATGCGGCTTGGACGAATCAGTGACGGACGCAGCAGCGCGATGAACGCGATAATGGCAAGCACAAGGAATGCTGCCACAGCCAGCAGCGCTGCAAAATCAGTCGAGCGCACCGACATGTGCGGATCGAGATGCGTCAGGCCGAACGCACGCATAACAATAAATGGTGCGGACGGAGCCGAGGAATGACCCGTATCAGCTGCGCTTGGCACAATAACGCTGCCGAACAGCTGACGCCACATACCGATGGAGGCATAACGCACCGAGTTCACGAGCGTTGGAGCCAGCAGGAACACCGCTGGGAATGGAATCAGCGCAAGCATCATACGAGCGCGGCGCACGAAAATCAGGAATGCAACAAAAATAACGACCAATGCAAGCAGCAGCTGAGGTTCAGCAGCCACAGGCAGCATGAACAGCAAAGCGGAAATTGCTGCGCACTGCACGCTCGTACGAGGATTGACTGGTTGTTCCGTACGGTACATGCCAACAGCCTTGAACGTGAAGGCGAATGCAGCTGGCAGGAACATGAACACAGTCAGCATTGGCAGGTTGGCGCTCGAGAACAGGCCGAATGCCAGAGCGAGGCCGAACCAAGCGAGTGAGATTAGCGTGCGAACGAGATCCGAACGCGTAGCAACGCCAGCCAGAGCCCAGAACGACAGCACCATAATTGGAGCGGCTGCGAAGAACATCAGCGACAGTGCCATTGGCACATTGCCACCCGTGAACAGCGAGAACAGTGCCAACACAAACAGCCAAGGCGTAGGAGGAGCTGGAACACCGGTACCAACGCCGAAGACCCATGGTGTCGTTGCAGCCTGCATGAGCTGGCTGAAGCTTGCGCCTGTTGGCAGCAGTGTGTTGGAATACAGCGATCCGCCGGACCAGCCAACGCGGAACTCGTTCCAGAACAGGCCAGCGACCACGCCGAATGCGATGAGTGCGGCAACGAGTGCCAGCGACCAACGGATCAGCGCACGCTTGTGTAAGTGACGCACCACCAGTGGGTTCAGCGTGGTGTCGTTGCGCTGATCTTCGAATGCGCGGCGACGCGACTTCCACTGACGAATCTGCGAGCGATCAGCAGTCACATTCTGCAGTGCCGACGACGAAACACGTGTTTGCTGTCGGATACGGAAACGAGCCGCAGAAGCACCAGAAATATTAATGAGTGCAAGCCAAGGCAACAGCAAACGGCAGCCTGCACGCAGCGGGCGCTTGCGGAACAGCGCACGAATACCCAGGAAAATCGATGCAATAAGCAGCGCAATCCAAGCAAAAGGCCACATCCAAACGCGTAAGTCTGAGAACACATACTTCTGATGAGCATGCAGCACCTGCAGACTTGGATCAGTTGCGTCCAACGTCGTTAATGGGCGGCCGTCTTTTGTACGCACACCTTCAAAACGAGCCCTACGGTGAGCGATGCGAGCTTGTGGCACAACAACCACACGCTTGCCGGCAACGCAGAGGCGACGGCAGAAATCTTCTGCTTCAAAATACGTAGAGAACCACGAGTTAATGCCACGGGATGTTGGCAGCGTGTGTGCTGGAATCAGTGCGCCGGCCAGCGAAACGGCATAGACATCGCTACGAGTGTCGTATTGTTCCTGATCTGGCTCACCGTCAACAACCAGCGAGCGAACATCATGATGCGAAGCGTAAGCACCGACGCTGTGCAGATGCGTGCCTTCCCAGTCAAGCTGCTTGGCGCCCAAAATGGCAGCCGTTGGCGTGTTGCTGTAGGCATCGAGCAAATGCTCCAAGCACTGGGCATCGGCTGGACGTGAATCATCATGCAGCAGCCACAGTGACGTCGTGGCTGGATTTGTAGAAGAATTACGCAGTGCCTTCGTCACGGCATCGCCAAATGAACGAGCCTGACCGACTGGCACAATCTCAATAGAAATAGGAACGGTTTGTGGGTACGCAGTAAGCGTGCCCTCCCCTAAAGCTGTTACATCAAACGTCAGCTGCTGGCCTTGTAATGTATCGCCTGAGCAGTCAGCAACAATAATTGACTGAGGCAGCACTGTTTGTGAGAACAAGGCTTCTAACGTATATGGCAAGAAACGCATATCGCGTTCCACTGTGATAACTGCGCAGAGCTTTTGTTCAACACGGTTGCAATGCGCAAATGTTTTTGACGCTAAAGCAGCAGCAATTATTTGTTGAATTTCTGTGGTACCCGTGGAACTCATAAGCACAAGTGTACGCAACGGGTCCACAAGTTCGTTCACATATGGTTGAGATATTGTCAAGAGTTTGTCAAGATACAGCGTTTTTGTGCTCGGAATAGTTCGGTGCGTTGATATACCCCTCGTAATTCGCTTAGCCCTTGTGCTTCTTTGCGATTGTAATTGGCGCTGTTGCAGGGCTTTTGGTGTCTTGATGCGGAGACGTTCTTGCAGCCCCAAAATTTGTCCTTATATATATGGAGTTCGTGTGAATATATAAGGCTGTAGGCCAATTTTCAGACGAGAGGCCTATAATCGCAAGCATTGCCCGACGTAAAACCTTCGTCAGATGGCTGCTGAATGCATCACTCTTGCATGCCTCATGCGTGCCCCATGCACGCCTCTTGCATACAACGGGTGTGATGAATCGCACAATTTGATGAAGCACCAATCGCATCGCAGCACTATGTGAAACGCGCTGAATCATGCTGAAATACGCTGAACCGACACGGACTGCGTGCTAACGCACGGTCTTTCGGTTGTTCGCGCGCGTCACATGGACGTTGCTGCCACCATGCAGAAAGGTAAAGGGACGTGGCTTCCCATAGTAAGAAACATAGCGCTGGTAAAACGCCTCATATTGGTAAAACTGCCGGCGTTCCTCCACAGCACACCGCCGCCTATGCAGCAACACGACTAGGACGCAGAGTTATTGCCTGCATCCTCGTGGCTTTACTTGCATTCATTGGCACGGCTGCGGCTATGTTCTATCTACACATTGATGGTGCTGTTCAAGAGAACAAAATCGACTTTGTGTCTCAGCATGGTGAAGGCGAAGAAATCCTTGATCCAAACGCGGATAAGCCAATCACGTTCCTGCTGATTGGTCAGGACTCCCGCGATGGTGAAAACAAGGCACTGTCAGGCGGCACTGCCGAGGAAGAAGGTATTCACAACTCCGATACGACCATGGTCGTGCAGATTAGCGCTGACCGTGATTTCGTGAATATTATTTCGATTCCACGTGATTCGATTGTAGATACGCCTTCATGTAAGACGACGCACGGCACGATTCCAGCGCAGTACGGCGTTATGTTCAATTCGATTTTCTCGAACGCCTATAGCGTTGGCGGCGATCTCGCTTCTGCAGCAAGCTGCACCGTGAATGCCGTAAACGATATGACGGGCCTCGATATTCAGAACTTCGTCGTCGTTGACTTCCAGGGTCTGTTCAACATGATCGACGCTATTGGTGGCGTTGACGTCTGCATTCCTGTTGATATGAAGGATCAGTACACCGAGCTCGACCTCAAGAAGGGTTGGAACCACCTCTACGGTCTGCAGGCTACTGAGTATGCACGTATGCGTCACGGTACCGGCACTGACGGCTCCGATATTATGCGTACAACTCGTCAGCAATATTTAATTAAATCTCTGTTCAAAGAGGTTACGAAGAAGAATATGCTGACTCAGTCGAACCAGCTGTACAAGCTCGCGCTTGACGCTCTTCACTCGCTGAATTTCTCATCCGGTATGGCTCACACGGGTGCTCTGGCTGGTCTCGCATGGAGCTTGCGTAACCTTCATGTTGATCATATTTATGCACAGACCGTACCAGTCGTTCCAGCACCAACGGATCCTAACCGAGTCGTATGGGCGCCAACTGCTGCTGATGAACTCTGGGCCAAGATCCGTCATGATCAGCCTCTGTATGGCTCTGATAAGTCGGATGAGCAGTCGCCAGCACCGGAGAACACTGCTTCCCCATCGCCAGAAGCAACACAGACGCCAGCACCGGAGAATACTCAGCCTGCACCAAACGAGTCGCAGCCAGCTGAGCAGGACCACTTCGATGAGCGTAGCGGTTTGATTATTAAGGCTGATGGCACAATGATCGATCCGAATACGAATGGCATCGTTGAAGCAGAATCTGGTGCAATTCGTGATCCTGCTACGGGTCAATACATTGGTATGGCCGATAAGTATCTCGATAATGTGGTCTGCGGTGTGCCAAATAATCAATAATTAAAGAGACTCAAACGTTGAGCTGTTGTGAAGCATTCTTTGCATTCACAACAGCTCTACTATTATGAGATGTTGCTATGCTTAAGTTCAGCCGTGTACTTATTAGCTTTCTTAGCTTTACACTACTGAGCCAGCAATAAAGCTACGGCATGAGCATTATCGCCTCTTATAGGCAAAGGAAGGACTACCGAGCATGAATGTCCGATCCAATGGATCAGATTCGTTTGACGCAGGAAACGCTGCGCCACCGAGCTTCGTGCCCATGGCTGAGCGCAAGCCAAATGCAACACGCAACAGCGCTAATGCCGCACACTCATCTGCGGCAAATGCTGCGCCACCAAGTTTTAATCCAAACCCCCAGCGTCAGTCTGGTAACCATCAGGCTGGTAATCAACAGTCTGCTGCGCGTCAGTCTTCTTCGCGTCAATCTTCTCCACGCCAGGTAGGATCACAGCAGTCTGCTGCACAGCAGGCTCAACCACAGTCGTTCCAGCCGCAGTCATTCCAGCCAAATGGCCAGCGTACTGAAGCACGCAGGTCTGGTAGCAATAGGACCGCAAGTAGCGGTGCTTCTGCTTCACCAAATAATTCCTACATGAATAGCAGCGACTCGTCTGCTCGCATGTTCTCTACTCCAAATGGTGGTGGCATGAAAGCTAAGACTAAGAAGCCTCATCGTGTGCGTCGCACACTAGTCGGCCTGCTGGCTGTTATTTTGGCTTTAATTGTGGCACTTGGCATTGGCACCTATTCGTGGGTCAATGGCAGCCTCAAAAAGGAAGCATGGCCAACAACCATGGCTAAGGGTAATGCCACTACGTGGCTGATTCTTGGCTCTGATGAGCGTGATGGTACGACGCCAGATTCCAATGATGGTGCTCGTACCGATACGATGCTCGTGCTCGTGAAGCCAAAGCATGGTCCAAGTGCTTTAATTTCTATTCCTCGTGATGCACTCGTGCAAATTGACGGCAACTACATGAAGCTCAATGCCGTGAAGCAGGTATATGGCAATGAGCAGCTCATCAAAGAGGTTCAGGATATTACCGGCCAGCGCGTGGATCATGTTGCTGAGCTCGAGTTCGGTGGCCTAGTCAAGGTTGTTGACGCTTTGGGCGGCGTACAGCTGTGCTATGACCAAGACGTTGACGATGAGAAGTCAGGTATGCAGTGGACTGCCGGCTGCCATGTTGTAGACGGTCTCAATGCTCTGGCCTTCTCACGTATGCGTTATTCCGATCCAAATAGCGATTTCGGCCGTGCTGATAGACAACGTCAGGTTATTAATGCAATTACGAAGAAGGCTGTTTCCTCCTCTACCCTGGCCAATATTGGCAAGGTGAAGAATATTGGCGATGCAGCTCTGGCTTCGGTAACTGTTGACGAAGATACGAACCCATTCGTGCTGCTGCAGATGCTGATGGCCTTCCACTCTGCTTCCACAGATAAGGGTATTTCTGGTACGCCATACTGGACTGATCCGGATTACAGTGTTCCAGGCGTCGGCTCTACGGTTTTGCTCGATAACGAAAAGAATGTTGAACTGTTCAAGCAGCTGTCTGAAGGTTCCCACGCTCCAGGCAAGGTGGGCACAATGGCAGAACAACAGCAGCAGTAAAATCTCAACAATGCTCGCTGAGGTTTGCTAGAACCTACTAGTACTTCTGAGTATTACTAGGACATTCTGGTACATTCAAGCCTCGGCTAGCATATAAACTTCACAAATTCAACGGCAGGTGCACGTCACCTGCCGTTTGTTTTTCTGTAGTACTTCGATCATGCTCATGCTATGGCAGCTGCATGGTTTTCTCATTCACGTCGTTCTAGCTACAAACATGCTTTACAACGGCATGTATCAAGGCATGCGTCATCGCACAACGTCTCCTCGCCAGACGTCTCCTCGTCACCGCGCGATACTTCTCCATCACGTCGAGCTACTTCACAGACCAAAATATCCTCTTCTGCTGCACGTTTACAGTCGATACAACGTTTTGCTTTAATCGCGCCGCTCGTTGCGCAAATCGTGCTGCTCATAGCCTTAGTAGTACAACGCCAGTGGTTATTCGCCATTATGGTGTTCTCTGGTTGTGTTGGCTGCTTAGCCACGGTTCTTATGAACTTGCAAAGATCTGACCAGGTAGACCATGGATCGACCGAAGCTCAACACAATCACAAGCTCACCCAATCGCGAAGCTATGGAGCAAGGCCACGAGATGCGTCGACACACGCTGCTTCTGCAGCCGCAGCCTTGATACCTTCAGACGCAGCAGACATGCACCACGTCTCTGCTGATGCAGTAGCTGCATATACCGCTATGCTCCCCTCGGTTACTCTTGAGCAGCTTAATGCTCTAGATACGTGCGATCTTCCTTGGCAGCGCATTTGCAGCAACTGGATGCATGCACAAACAGCTCGTCAGATGCTATGTGCCACAGTTGGTATGCAGCATGAAGAGCCTGTCAGCATCGATTTAATTCATGATGGACCGCATGCCATTGTTGCTGGAACAACGGGCGCAGGAAAATCAATATTGCTGAAGACCTGGTGCTTAACCATGGCCTTGCACTATAGCCCACAACAATTGCAATTTGTCTTTATGGATTTCAAAGGCGGTTCCACGTTCGATAGCCTTATGCAACTGCCCCATGTTCGTGGTTGTGTATCTGATCTCCAGTTGTCACATGCAATCCGTGCCTTAGAAGCTTTAGAACATGAGCTCAAACGACGAGAAGAACTTGCAGCACAACTCGGTCGCTCTGATCTCAACGACGTTGCCGATGTAGCACGCCTCGTTATTGTTGTTGACGAATTCCATGCGCTTCATGCATTTCTGCCTGACTATATTGAGCGCCTAGTTCGCGTCGCTTCATTAGGTCGATCGCTTGCCATGCATGTTATTGTGTGCACGCAGAATCCTCTTGGCCAAGTGAGTTCATCGATGAAGGCCAATATGAATCTCCGCATCTGTTTACGCGTGCAAGATGCGCTGCAATCACAAGAGCTACTCAATAGCGATATCGCGGCGCTACTACCCGCTCAGCCAGCTGGTACGGCCTGCAGTACGGTTACCCAGTCTCACCCATTTCGTGTTGCCTATTGTCATAACGATCAGCGCCTTATACAGCACATCACCTTGGCTGCTCGCTTTCTCAATATTGCACAGCAGCCACCGTTATTTACTGCTCCACTGCCCGCTCACATACCTGATGATCTGTTCGAAATGCTGCTCAACACTTACCAGCTATCACCAGATCAAGCTCATGCTGCACTAGCTCAATCCAGCGCAAACCCAATCCAACCTCAAATCTCATCAACTCGCTCTCATAGCTCCTCATCTACTCAGCCGCAATTTCCTGAGCTCGTGCTTGGGATTGCCGACAACGGCGTCAGCTTTGATTTAGCGACCATTGATCTGACCCAAGGTAATGTAGCCATTATTGGTCTTCCAGAACGAGGAAAAACAACCACGCTTACGACGCTTCGCAAACAGTGCCATAAGTCTTCTATACATTTCGTAGATGATGCCGACGCCTTGCTCGATCCTATGGCTATGAGTACCGAGTCACAACAGTTTCGGGAGCAACTCGCAAATCCTACGCACCGAACTCTTTTCACGGTGCGCACGACGCGCTGGCTACGCGTACCTGAACACGCTGCTACTCGCTTAATCTTCCCCACAGGCGATCGCAATACTGATTTGGCAGATGGTGTGCCTTCATCGCTGTCCTCGTTACTCACTGCTGAAGATATTTCAATTCCTGGCCGTGCCGTGCTCATTAACGCTGGTCAAGCTCGACTCGTGCAATGTTTGGGATCAGTTCCCGTTCCATTGTTACGTCTCATTGTGCCCGATTACCCGCATGAATAATTTTTACTTCTGCTACTACGGATAAGGATTTTGATGTATAAATATGCGTTCTATACCATATTTTTGAAAAAATTACACCCCCTAATACCCCCTAATTCAAGAAACCTTTAAAAAATCCTTGAAATTGGTTGAGATACGGCATAGCATGAAACTCGACTATATAAGAGGAGAATCAGGCGAGCTAGTGCCCGCCCGGGCGAAAAAGATGGGTTCGATTATGAGCAGTGCATTTGATTGGCGTTCTAAAGCGGCTTGCCGAGATAAGGATCCCGAGCTGTTTTTCCCTGTTGGAAACACGGGCGCCGCTTATCAGCAAATTGAAGAAGCTAAGGCTGTGTGCCGCACGTGCAAGGTGATGGATGCTTGCCTGCGTTGCGCACTTGATACGAATCAGGATTACGGTGTTTGGGGCGGTCTGAGCGAAGACGAACGCCGCGCACTGAAGCGTCGCGCTATGCGTGCACGTCGTTCGCAGTCGATGCAGATGCATATCTGATTCAACAACTAACGACTGGAGTAACGGTTTCAACAGTTACTCACCTATGAAGAATGCCGCTAACCAATGATCTTGGTTAGCGGCATCTTTCTTATTAGAACCCGTACTCTTGTAGCACGTTTATCTGCACACTGCTTTACTTAGCAGCCCTCAGCTTCATATGCAGAACAACTCGGGTACCACCTTCTGGGCGTGGCTCCCAATGCACGGTGCCACCGAAGTCATTCGTCACGAACGTATTGATGATCTGTGTACCCAGACCAGAGCCAGATGGACGTGCCATACCACCATCAGCCTCATGGTCAATGCCAATGCCATCATCGTCCACAACCACATTGAGATTACGGCCTTCCCTAGTGACCGAAATAATAATGTGGCCTTCTTTACGACCTTCATAGCCGTGCTCAACTGCATTCGTAATCAACTCAGTCAGCACCAGCGACAGTGGCGTAGCATCTTGTGCAGGCATCATGCCAAAGCGGCCAACATAGTCAATGTCAATATGCTGATCCTGCATAGAAGCCAGTTCAACGCTCATACGCAGCAGGTTCGAAATAACCTTGTCGAAGTCGACGATTTCGTCGGCAGTCTGGCTCAAGCCTTCATGCACCAGAGCAATCGTCTGCACACGGCGCTGTGCTTCACCAAGCTCCTTCTTAACTTCGTCATTCTGCGTCTTACGTGCCTGCAGACGCAGCAAAGCAGAAACAGCCTGCAGGTTGTTCTTCACACGGTGGTGAATCTCAGAAATCGTTGCATCCTTCGTCTGCAATTCGACTTCACGACGACGCAGCTCAGTCACATCGCGGCACAGCACAATAGCGCCCGTACGACCCTGCTTATCCATTAATGGCAGCGAACGGATCGATACGAACGAACGATTCGTAGAAAGATCCGAGTCAATTGGAGCCTTACCAGCCAACACGAGTGGCAGTGTTTCTGGAACAGGATCGTTTTCCTTAAGCAAGCCTGCACCGATTTCGCTCAAGTACTGGCCCTGCATCGTGCCATTCATACCCAGGCGGCGGAAGCAGCTCACTGCATTTGGTGATGCATAACGCACAATGCCTTCGTACGTCAGAATAATGAAACCATCAGCAACGCGAGCATTATGACGCTGATTCATCACAGCATCACGGTATGGGAACTGACCACGAGGAATCATCTCATAGAGCTGCTTACCAGCATTAATGCTCTCCGACTCATAACGGCCATTCGATTCACGCGTAGCCATATTGGTCTCACGAATAACGAAACCAAGCAACTTACCATTGTTGCGAATTGGTGCATACACGTTGCACACGGTAGCCCTACCCAGCGTGCGCAGAATAGTCGAGTGATAAACGCCCTCACACTTACTTGCTGCTTCAATCTCTCGCAAATAGCCCTCATCAAGAGGCGTGCCAACAACATCTTCAGCACGCAAGCTCATAACCGTAGAAGGCCTACATTGTTCAGCGACCACATAAACGCCATCACCGCGTTGTAATACGAGCAACAAATCAGCAAAACTCAGATCAGCAATAACCTGCCAATCTGCAACAAGATGATGCAACATTTCACGATCAGATCCATCGAAATCTGGTCGCGTATTGATCACTTCAGAGAAAACAGCCATGCCGCAATTGTACGTCCGACGTTGTTCGAATTATTAGCGGCGTTTGTAAATATATCTAACATATTCAGATTCCGACCATCTACCGCTACTATGTCACAAAGTTACGCTATCGTAGCTTACGGTTACGTAAGGTGATTTCTGCACAAGTTTCGTCAGAGTATTTCCTACCAACCACACCAAATAACACAACACTTATCTACAATCTCTGGAGAGCCATGACGGGATTGAGTGAACAAGATATTGCGCAACGACGTGAGCGCGCATTAGCCGCACACGAAGAAGCAATACAGGCTCGCGAGCGCGCACTGAAGGCAAAAGCTGAAGCTATTCGAGTTAAAGCTGAAGTGAAGGCTACGCGCATCCGCAGTAAAGCTGAAGCAAAGGCTCTGAAGAAAATAGCCAAGGCAGAAAATAAGGCCAACCGTATTGAAGGTATTGCACCACAAGAAGTGGAGCGCAAAATCCGCCTTGATGTACACGGTCGTCCAAAGCCACTACTCCGTGGCTGGTTCCATGCCGGTACTGCCCCACTCGCTTTGGCCGCTGGCATCGTATTGATTTGTATTGCCCCAACCGTAGGACTCAAGTGGGCATGCGCCGTATTTATGACGGCTTCGCTTATTTTGTTCGCTAACTCCGCCATATATCACATTGGCGACTGGTCTCCACGCGTAACCGATATTCTGCGTCGTGTGGACCATATGAATATCTTCCTACTCATTGCTGGCACCTACACACCTGTTTCGTTTGCTCTCGATGACTTCTGGCGCAAAGCCATCATCATTGGCATGTGGAGCTGCACGCTTGTAGCGCTGATTATTCATGTGGTATGGATTACGGCGCCACGTTGGCTGTACACGATTGTCTACATCATCTTTGGTGTTTCTGGTGTCGCCTTTATGGGCTTGTTCTGGACATCTCCTGCCGCTGGTCCTGCTGTAGTTATTCTGATCGCCGCAGGTGGCCTGTGCTACATTCTCGGCGCTATTGTGTACGCACTGCGTAAGCCTGATCCATGGCCAAAAGTGTTCGGCTTCCATGAGATCTTCCACTGCGGCACAATTGCCGGATATGCCTGCCATGTAGTTGCTATTTACCTCGTGATTGTGTCACTAGCTCATATTCATGGCATCTACTAAAGCAAGCATCTATTAGTCGTATCCCTGAGTACCCCTACCAAATACATAACCCCACTTCCTACCGTTTCTAGGAAGTGGGGTTATGTATTATGTACCGCTCGCTAACACTCAGTATGAATTCAGCACTGTGTATTCAAGCAGCTCTTAAGAATCAAGCCAGTGGCTTCGAGTCCTTAATCGTCACCTTGATCATGCGACCGTTAGGTGCCTTGTACTCAACCTCATCGCCAACCTTAGCACCGATAATTGCAGCGCCGACTGGGGACTCTGGGCTGATCACGTCAATGTCGGTTGCAACAGCGATATCGCGTGAACCGATAACGTACGTCATCTCGTTGCCAGCCAGGTCGATCGTCACAACCGAGCCGTTGCCGACGGTACCGTCTTCAGGAGCCTCAACGATCTTGGCGTTGCGCAGCTTAACGATGAGCTCGTTAATACGGCCCTCGTTCTTGCCCTGCTCTTCACGTGCAGCCTGGTAACCGCCGTTCTCTGAAAGATCGCCTTCAGCGCGTGCAGCAGCAATACGCTCGGTGATCTCGTCACGGTACTCGCCCTGACGCCAGTTCAGCTCTTCCTGCAGCTTGTCAACAGCGTCCTGCGTCAGCAGCACGGTCTTTTCTTCAACTTCCTCTGCCATTTCGGTCTCCTTTTACGAGCAAAGTGCTCTACTCATTTCAAGACGCCGCTTAGGCATGTTGCCCAGCGGCGTCAACGATGTCTTTTATTTCCGTGGATTGCCCACGGGGCGTCTCATCGCGTCTCGATGATGTCGACGACGAACACGAGCGTATCGCCGCCACCGATGCCAGCCTGTGGAATACCACGCGTACCATAGCCGTACTCAGGTGGAATCGAGATCAGCAGACGAGAGCCAACGTTATGACCTGGAATTGCACGGTCCCAGCCCTGAATGACCTGACCAATGCCAATACCAAAGCTCGTTGGATCCTGGCGAGCAAAGCTCGAGTCAAAAGGCTTTTCGTTACCCCAGACCTGACCCTGATAGTTCACCGTAATCGTGTCACCACGGCGAACAACGCGGCCCTTGCCCTCTTCAAGCTCAATAACCTTGAGTCCTGCTGGTGCATCTGCCTCTGGGAACGTAATCTGAGGATCCCCACCAAATTCTGCTGCAACCTGTGGCATCAGTTCGCTCATAGCGCCTCCTTAATGCATTTCGAATCTCGAATCACAATAGCACTCAGTGAAGTCTGATTCACTGAAAATATCCTGAAAGTACGTTGATTGTACATGATCTCGGGGGTTTATCCGAGTACCTGCATCATTTGAGACAGCACATATCCCCCAAGTGCGGCTGCCAAAATAGTCACAATTCCCATAATGATCACGGCTGCACGATGCTTTGCGATGCGTGGTGTTACCGTCGCTGCAACAAAGAACGCACATAGACCAAGTACTGCGCCGTTCACTACGGCTGGGATCATCGCTTGCGAAGATACAGGTGCCATGCCCACACGTACAAAAATCATATTCATAATGCCGAGCACAACCCAAGCAGTCCAGACGGCAAATGAGACGGCGCCAATAACGGCGTAAATAAGGGGCTGCGCTTTGGCTTTGAGGCGGTAGGCGAAGGATTCGGCGCACCAGAGCAGTGCAAAGCCGACGACGTAGGCAAAACCGATGGCGAGCAGCCAAGCCACCGCAGCCCATGGCAGTAGTGGGAAGACGCCGGGTTGCAGCGACACATAAATCGGTGCGCTGATGAGTTCGCCGATCATAAGCACCACTGCAACCAGAATCGCCTGTACCAGCATGGTTGGCAAGCCGCTCGTCTCGTCTTTGCTAATGCGCATTGCGGAAGTGCGCATTGACTGAGACTGCTTCGATTGAGCTGAATCGCTGCGTGCTTGTTGTGGCTTGCTTGGCTGCTGAGGCATGAATCACCATTCTTTGATGTGGTTATGCTGTATTTGGATGCATTACTGCTATATGCGCTGCTGTGCAGTCTATCCACGCATTGCAACGAGTAGGTAACAATTCATCGAATCTGAGACGTGAGCGCTGCCGAAGTATTCAGTATTACCGATACGTTCAGTATTACCGATACATTCAATGCTGCTGCTGAGAACCCTGATGAGACTGCCACACTTGAGACTGCTGCGGCTGCTGCTGTGGCTGCTGTGCTTGTTGCGGGTATTGCGGTTGCTGGAATTGCTGCGGTTGCTGCACTGTCTGGTTTGGCTGTACATGCTGGGAATGTGAATACTCACCCGTTGGACTCTGGATAGGTTGTACTGGCTGGTAAGTAGGCATTGACGACTGTGCGTTAGCATGCGGCATCTGCTGAGTCATAGGTGTAGAGCTCATTGGCATCTGCTGGCCCACTGGCATAGGGCTCATTGACATCTGCTGTTCCATTGGCATTTGAGGCTTTGACATCGCAGGCATGGCTTCATTGATCTTTGGCATTTTCTTAATGCGATATAACAAAGCACCCAGCAACGCCAAGGTAACAATGACAAAGAAGATGGTCCCTGACCACAGGCTTGGATTACCCAACGACGCGATAATGCAGAGCAAAGCAAATGCACCCATTACGATCGTCCAGATCATCAGCGTGTGCGTTGTTTTGGCCGGTTGCAACTTCTGCAATTCTTTTTGCAGCTTGGCTTGCTGCTGTTCCAGCTGCTTTTGCGTGTGCTGAATTTGGTTGAGCTGCTTCTGCTCCTGTTGACGCAATTGTGCTTCGCGACGTTCCAAATCTTTAAGCTGCTGTGCCTTACGCTGCTCAAAATCATGCTGAGCACGTGCAAGATCACGCTTCTGCTGCTCAAGAGCCTGCTTTTCTTGTTCTAACGTTTGCTCATGGAACGTCGTTTGCTGCTCGTAACCACCTACTTGATTGCCCTGGTCAATGTTATGAGACACTGGTTGCGATTGCTGGGTATACTGCGGCGTCTGCTGGAGCCATTCTGTCTGTTGATCCTGCTGTGGCTGCTGATACTGCGACGCCTGCTGATGCTGAGAGATCGGCTTAGCCGCCGCATGTGTGGTTTCGATGGCAGGTTCTGCATCTGGCTTTGGCACAATAAAGGCAGGTCGGCCTTCCCTTTGCTTCACTCGATTGTTGACTTCCACTGCGAAGTGCATAGCTTCGCTCACCTGCTTGCGAGAGACTTCACTCATCCAAGCAAAATCAGGTCCTTCAATGAGGAGGTACTTCTCACCGCCCTTTTTCTTCTTAAACGCAAATGCGAAAATGCCAATGAGCAGCAGACGTGTTGCGGTTACACGAGCTTCAAGTTCCGAACCAGGAAGTACCTCTGCATGTACGCCGCTTAGGCTTCGTGATTCTGCTCCGCATTCAATAAATTGATCTTTAAGAACGAATCGAGTTCCATCTGCTCCACGAAATGTCTGCTTCATCATGATCCGAGTCAGATCCTTCTCTCCCGTTTGAGCAAGCTTGAGCATCCTTGCTTCTTGCGTATGCCGCTTGTACATGCCGTTGCCACGTAGTACTGCCATTACCGCGTAGACATGCTCTCCTTGTAACCGTAGTCGTCATACGAAACCAGCCAAAGAGACGTTTCTCCGCACGCACAATCAACCGAACCGTTCCTAGATCAAGGGAATATTTGCGACTTTGCGATCACTTCAGTCATCATATTGGTGCGGTCTCGTTACTTGCTCACACTGCTACGACCTGGCCAACGCTTAATCGTGTGTAGCAGGAATTGAGAAGATTAGTATTCCCAATGGTTTTACCAAGTTTGCAAACTCCCCTTGCACACGGTTACGCTCTGATGCTCCGTATCCGTGTGAAAATGTTTGTCATCTTACACACTGCTACCGCGACTTTTTGCGTGACCGTGTGTACAGCACTACGCTTCTCCGCAAGAAATAGCCATTGCGATCAGACCTACATTCACGGTAACGAATTTTCAACACCGTAGCAGTGTGATGACTTTCTGAGAGAAAAGAAAAAGCCCTAGGAATCACTCCCTAGGACTTCTAAAACTGTGCCTCCGGTGGGACTCGAACCCACAAGCCGAAGCGGTCGATTTTAAGTCGACTGCGTATACCATTTCGCCACGGAGGCTTGTGAAGCTGCCGCTTCACTCATGCAACAGTAGCACACTGTACACGGTCTTACCGCTAATTTCACGCAAATTGACGGCGATTCTCAATAAATGGCGTAAAATCCACACGAAATGGCGTAGATTCCACACATTTTCGCACGCATTAGCGGTTATGAGGCAGAACTTCAGTCCTCCTGATCAGCCAGCAAACGATGACCAAGATCCAGCACAATGCCATCAAGCAGACCATGCTCACTAGCAATGAACGAATCAAGCTGCTGACCATGATCGTTATAAGCAGCCTGACCAATGCGATCAAGCACACGGTTCAGCACAACTGCGCCGCCACCAACAACATCAATACGACCAGGATGAATCGTCTTGTACTCAGAACGCTCTGCACGCGTCATGTGCAGGAAGCGATCATCCGTTGCAAACGTTTCTTCAAAGTTAAGGCGAACACCATCAACCTTGGTGTGGTCATAGGTTTCCAGACCCATAGCCAAAGCGGTCATCGTCGTTACCGTGCCAGAAACTCCAATAATCGTGCGAGCTTCGCCAATTGGCACGACCTTGCTGGCTTCATCAATATGACGGTCGATGTCATCAAGTGCATCGTGAATCTGTGCTTGCGTTGGTGGATCATCATGCAGATGACGCTCGGTCATACGCACAGAACCGACATTCATCGAATAAGCGGCCACAACCTCGGTTGCTGGCTTTGTCACGCCGTCGCCACCAAGCACAAGCTCCGTAGAGCCACCACCCAGATCAATCACAATATATGGTGGCTTTGCATCAGGAACTTGCAGCGTACCCGTTGCAGCCAAGAAGCTCAGTCGTGCCTCTTCAGTACCAGAAATCACTTCTGGACGCACACCCAGAATCGATTCCACGGTATCTTCGAACTCTTCACGGTTGCTAGCGTCTCGCGTTGCAGACGTTGCAACAAAGCGAATGGCATCCACCTTGTGCTCAGACAGAATCTCAGCGAATTCACGGCAAGCAGCATAGGTACGTTCCAGAGCTTCATCAGCGAAACGATGCGTCTGATCAACGCCCTGACCCAAACGCACTACGCGCAGCACGCGAGGCACGATCTCTTCCATACCATCGGCAGAAATACGCGCGATCTTCAATCGAATAGAATTCGTGCCACAATCAATGCCTGCAACAACTACTGACTTTGCAGACTCATCATTTGCTTGCTGCACCATATACTCCTCTTTTTCCATCCACCAACACGTCAACAATCAGCCGGATCTCTAAAACTGACACGTCGATTTCAACCAGATCTCTAAAGCCAACTCGTCGATTTCAACCGGACCTCTGAAACCAGCACAATCATTAGCATCAGCCAGATCTCCGAAACCAACACAATCGCTAGAATCAGCCAGATCTCCGAAACCAGCATGATTGTTAGAATCAGCTCAATTACTGACTCAACCTAAGCTTTGTTATCCAGCCTAATAACCAGAACAGGGTTCAGCTTATTTCATAAGTGCTTAACGCGAAACACTATCTGTTCAGCACCTCATGCTGAATGCTCACTGCTCGCAGCGGCACACCTTTGGATCAAACTCATCGCGAGCACGTTCCAGAGCCAAGTCACCAAGCGGATTAATGCCAGGACCCATAACCAGCGTCTGAGCCAGCAGAGCATGTAGGCACTTCACGCGCACAGGCATACCGCCAGCGCTAATGCCCTCAATGTGCTCCTCGGAATCGCCAGTACGCTCAGCCAGTGCATGGCGGAATGCCAAGTAGTACTGATGTGCACGCTCGTACTGAGCGCGCAGTTCCTCATCCTCGGCGAGCATCTGGTTGAACTCAGCCATCACGCCATTTGCCTCAAGATGACTCATGGCCTTCACTGCCACAGGATTCGTCAAATAGCACGTAGTTGGGAATGGAACACCGCCAGGCAGCAGTGGACGCGTCACAACGGCCAATGGCCTGCCGCACACGCAACGTGCGCCAACAGCTTCCATACCGCGTGGGTAACGGCCAAGCTGGCCCTGAACCTCTTCAATATCGTGTTCAGTAGCAGGCTCTTGCATAATGCGATCGAGCAGATCGTGCATTTCTTGCTCAATCGTCTGTGCGGATTCGTTCATCACTCTCCCATTTCTTCAGCCATAAGGTTTCGCCCGCACTTGCGCTCGGGGTGCGTAAGTGCAGACAGTAAAGACTTCAGTGTGCGTTCATCACACTAGTTTTGTTCAGGATTTTCATTTGATTGCTGCTGTTGCGCATTATCCTGACCAGCGTTGGACTGCTGAGTGGATGCGTCCTGTGGCTGACGAGGTTCATCAGCTTTCTTGAACGCATAAGCCAACTCGCTATACCAAGGCAGCACTTTCTCGGTCACTGACTTGTCATCATCATCTTGATCCTCAGTAACAGTTTGGCCTGTTACTGCTTCAGGATGTTCAATACGAATTGGCTGCTCGCCTTGGAATACATAGCCTAAACGCTCACGAGCTTGTGCCGTCACATATGCTTTATCGTCCCAACGGCCAATATCGTTTTCTAGCTTTCCCTTTTTAGCCACGAGTGCGGCTTCTTGCTTCTTGAGCCCATTGAGCTCAGACAAATTCAGCGCGTATGTGTGGAATGTTGAAACGAGCTGGATTGCACCCAACGCAATAATAAATAAAGAAATAAACAGCGCTATTGGGCCACCACTTGGGTGACGTGTCTGCTGAGGACGACGGGCAGACGAACCTTGAGTTTTCCTACGCTGTGCCATAACTCCCAAACGTACGCGACACTTAAGACGAAGACAACCCCTATCTGTGAATAGATAGGGGTTGTTCAAATGCTCTAATTACAGCGTTAGAGCGTTAGACTCACATGTACTTCTTGCAAGCCTTGAATGCGCTGTAGCCAGCGTACTGAGCGGTCGAGCCAAGCTCCTCCTCGATCTCGAGCAGGCGGTTGTACTTAGCGATACGCTCACCACGAGCTGGAGCGCCGGTCTTGATTTGGCCGGTGTTCTTAGCAACAGCCAGATCAGAGATCGTCGTATCTGGGGTCTCGCCGGAACGGTGGGACACCATGGAGGTGAAGCCGTTCTTCGTAGCGAGCTCGATAGCGTCGAGCGTCTCGGTAACGGTACCGATCTGGTTGAGCTTGACGAGCAGCGAGTTAGCTGCGCCGAGCTCAATGCCCTTAGCCAGACGCTTAGGGTTGGTCACGAGCAGGTCGTCGCCCACGAACTGCAGACGATCGCCGAGCTTCTTGGTGATCATTGCCCAGTCGTCCCAGCCTTCTTCCTGGAATGGATCCTCGATGGAAACGATTGGGTACTCTTCGATGAGCTGCTCGTAGAAGTCGAGCATGTACTTCGAATCGCGCAGATCGCCTTCGAAGCGGTACTTGCCCGTCTCCTTGTCGAAGAACTCGGAGGAAGCCACATCGAGCGAGATGCCGATCTGCTTGCCTGGCTCGTAGCCAGCAGCGGAGATTGCATCCATGATGTAGTTCAGCGAATCCTTGTTGGACTTCATCTTTGGAGCGAAGCCGCCCTCATCGCCGAGGCCCGTGTTCAGGCCTTCCTTCTTCAGCACGTTCTTCAGCGTGTGGTAGACCTCAACGCCTGCCTGCAGAGCCTCAGAGTAGGTCTCGAAACCGTATGGGGAGATCATGTACTCCTGAATATCGGTTGCGAAGTCTGCGTGAGCACCACCGTTCATGATGTTCATGTTTGGCACTGGCAGGATGTGGCCGTTGGTGCCACCGATGTAACGGTACAGAGGCAGCTCAGCGGACTCAGCTGCTGCGTACAGAGCAGCGAGCGAGACACCGAGGATTGCGTTAGCGCCCAGGCGGCCCTTGTTTGGAGTGCCGTCGAGCTCAATCATTGCCTCATCGAGTGCACGCTGATCCTCAGCGTCCATACCGATAACCTTTGGAGCGATCTCCTCGTTGACTGCCTTAACAGCGGCAAGAACACCCTTGCCCTGGTAGACGGACTTGTCGCCATCGCGGCGTTCCCAAGCCTCTGCCTCACCAGTCGAAGCACCCGAAGGCACCAGACCGATGCCGCGGGAGCCGTCTTCGCAGTCAAGCACGACCTCGACGGTCGGGTTGCCACGGGAGTCAAGAATCTGGCGTGCGTACACGCTTTCAATTGCTGCCACAACTACTCCTTGTATATATAGGTTGTGATGACATCCCCAAGCGTAGTGGGTTAACCGGACGATTCCTAGGTAAACTCCGTGTAAATAATGAGAGCGCTAACAAGCTACTGTTCACCGATTGGCTCGGTGTAACAGCGAG
Source organism: Bifidobacterium dolichotidis (assembly GCF_003951975.1). Taxonomy (GTDB): domain Bacteria; phylum Actinomycetota; class Actinomycetes; order Actinomycetales; family Bifidobacteriaceae; genus Bifidobacterium; species Bifidobacterium dolichotidis. Next base: position 575,223 of record NZ_QXGM01000001.1, on the reverse strand, counting down.
AGTTACTTTCTAGGCTTCGGGGTCCACCCGATGTCATCAAGCAGCTGTTCGGTCCATTTCACAACCTCTTCTGAGCTCATTGGACCAGAGCCCAAAGAGCCTTGGAATGGCGTTGGAATAATCAGCGTCTTGGTTACTGGACGGTACTGTAAACCCTTGTAAATACGCGAAAGTCGCATCTGTGTTGACTCTGGTGGAGCCACTGGAGTGACACGAATAGTACGGCCTTGTGCATTGATTTCCCGAATACCCAGCGAGCGCGCCTTTTCACGCAGACGAGCAATGTTGAACAGCGAGTCGAATTCAACTGGAGGCTTACCATAGCGGTCCGTTAATTCTTCACGCAATTCTTGCAAATCTTGTTCATCTCGCGAGGCGGCCAGCTTCTGGTACGCTTCGAGACGCAACTTATCGGAATCGATGTAGTCCACTGGAATCGAAGCTTCGATTGGCAGATCAATGGTGACTGCAATTGGTTCTACGCGTTCTGGTTCCTTGTATTCATCAATAGCTTCAGAAACCATACGCACATAGAGATCGAAGCCGACGCCTTCAATATGACCCGACTGCTCATCGCCCAGCAGATTACCAGTGCCACGCAATTCAAGATCCTTCATAGCCACATCGAAGCCGGAGCCCAATGCGGTGTTCTGAGCAATCGTTACGAGTCGCTCGTGCGAAGCCTCGGTCATTGGCTTTGTTGGATCATAGAGGAAGTAGGCATAGGCACGTTCATGGCCACGGCCAACACGTCCACGTAGCTGGTGTAGCTGTGATAAGCCGAAGCGATCTGCATGGTCAACAATTAATGTGTTGGCGTTGGAAATATCAAGGCCCGTTTCAATGATTGTTGTTGTAACAAGCACATCAATATCGCGATGCCAGAAGTCCTGGATAATCGTGTCCAGTTGCTTACGGCCCATCTTGCCGTGTGCAATACCAATACGTGCTTCAGGAACCAGTTCGCTAATATGCTGAGCAACCTTGCTAATGTCTTCAACTCGATTGTGCAAGTAAAAAACTTGGCCGCCGCGCATAAGTTCGCGTCGGATAGCTGCCGTGACCTGAGCATCTTCATAAGCGCCCACATAGGTCAGCACTGGCAAACGATCTTCTGGTGGCGTTGCCAGCGTAGACATTTCACGAATACCCGTAATAGCCATTTCGAGCGTACGAGGGATTGGCGTTGCAGAAAGGCTCAGCACATCGACGTTCGTGCGCAATGCCTTGAGTGTTTCCTTGTGTTCCACGCCAAAACGCTGTTCCTCATCAATTATGACGAGGCCCAAATCCTTGAACTTAATATTTGGGTTCAGCAACTTGTGCGTACCAATAACAACATCAACAGTGCCGTCTTCGAGGCCCTTCTTTGTTTCGTTAATCTCTTTAGTCGATTCGAAACGGCTCATAGCCTTCACTACAACAGGGAAACCTTCGAAACGCTCACTGAATGTTTCGAGATGCTGTTGTACGAGCAGCGTTGTTGGTACGAGTACCACAACCTGCTTGGAATCCTGGACAGCCTTAAATGCTGCGCGTACAGCAATTTCTGTTTTACCGAAACCAACATCACCACAGATCAGACGATCCATTGGCATGTCTTTTTCCATATCAGATTTGACATCGTCAATAGTCGTCAGCTGATCAGCGGTTTCTTGATATGGGAATGCGTCCTCGAGTTCCTTTTGCCAAGGCGTATCTTTACTAAACGCAAAGCCTTTAGAACGCTGCCTTGCTGAATAGAGCTTAATCAGGCTCTGAGCAACTTCATGTACATGCTTCTTAGCACGTGCCTTCGTATTAGCCCAGTCAGAACCGCCAAGCTTATTGAGCTTTGGTACTTCTGCACCAATGTATTTACTAACCTGATCGAGCTGATCAGTAGGAATATAAAGCTTGTCCGGTGGTGCATTGCGCTTGCTTGGCGCATATTCGAGGACCAAGTATTCACGCATGGCACCATTACGACCAGCACCGCCAGAGCGCTGCTTGAGTTCAATAAATCGGCCAATACCATGCTGATCGTGTACGACGAAATCGCCTGGTTTCAGCTCCATCAGGTCAATTTGCTTACGACGGCGCTTTGGTGTCTTGCCGTTAACACCAGCAGAGCTGGCATGACCAGTAAGATCACGTTCGGTGAGCACAGCAAGTTTTGCCTGCTCGTCGAGGAAACCATCAATGGCTTGTGCGCGCACCAGCTCAAATCGTGTAATGCCAATTTCATTGAGCATGCGCTTCAAACGAGACAGCGTGCCATGTGCGGCTGCGGTAATCGTAATCGTGTAGCCATCATCGAGCATAGCTTGCAGACCATCGGCTGCACGCTTCTCATCACCACGGAAGTTCTGTGGTGCCAAGGCACCGAGCTGTACGTGTCCTGCCAAAGCACCATCTACAGGGAATGCAGTAACTTGCCACAACTCACGAGTCGAGTACAGCAATGCTGAAGTAATTTCATTAAGATCGTAGAAATTAGCTTGCTCAAATGAAATAGGTGCTGCTGCCCCATGGCCTGAAGCAGCCACATGCCAGCTCGTGGCCAAGAACTCGTTTGCGGTTTTAATCAGATCATCAACTGATCGACGCAGCTTTTCTGGATCGCTCATCATCACGATGACGTCCTTTGGAAGCATGCCCGTAATTGGTTCCATCTTGTCGACGAGTGCAGGCATCAGCGATTCCATGCCTTCAATGGCAATGCCATCAGCAATAGACTGCAACATATCGTCAGCGTTGGCAATGTCACCAATTAATGACTTTGCACGAGCTCGTACCTGCTCAGTTAATTGCAGTTCACGACATGGCGTAGCCCAAATTCGATCCACAACTGGACCATAAGTTCGCTGATCAGAGCTATGGAATTCCTTAATCGAATCGATTTCATCACCAAAGAAATCAATACGCACTGGATGCTTTGCCGTTGGCGGGAACACATCAAGAATGCCGCCACGCACTGCAAACTCACCACGATCCATAACGAGCTCAACACGTGTATAGGCATTACGGACTAATGCCTCACTCGCCTCTTCAAGCTCAATAGATTCGCCAACCTTAAATACGAGTGGCTTAATATCACCAATACCAGCTACAACAGGTTGGATCAGCGAGCGCACAGGCATAATCAGAATGCGAATTGGACCAAACATTTCGTCATTCGCATTTGGATGGCACAGCCTAGAGAACACCTGCATACGGTTAGCTACCGTGTCAGCTCGTGGTGAGAGTCGTTCATGAGGCAGGGTTTCCCAGGCATCAAGCACAGCAATATCATGCTCGTCACCGTCATAGTAGGAACGTACTGCTTCCACCATCTCGTTGGCTTCGCGAGAGCTTGGCACCACAACAACAACTGGTTTACGTACGGCGGCTGCTGCAGCGAGCGCTGGTCGAATGCCTTCTGGCGCACTCACAAACAGGCTTGGATCAGTATCGGTTTCATCGGGTTCGATACGACCATCGACGAGTGCGGCGAATTGCTGATCGGCACGCAGTTCTTCGGTGATGTTGGCCAGCGTTCCAGACAAGTATTCGTCAACTTGTTGCTCAGTTTTGTGTGTACGATGCTTGTCTTGTTGCTGCGCACGCGCCATGTGCCGTGCCCTCCCTACTGCTTGGAAAAAGAACTAGCTCTTTATCACGGAGCATCCGTACTGATTACGTACTGTTTCTACCAAGAATGTGCGTGAAGTACTGGTGCTTATCGCTTATCGCCGATAATCAACGCTTGTTGAACTTGTCTTGTGCCTTTACGAGACCGTCGAACATAATAGCTTCTGCAGCATCAGCGCCGTCGGCAACGAATTCAGGCAACTGCTTACGCTGCTGTGCATCGAAGTGACCAAGCACAAAGTTCACAGTGTTATTGTGTGCGTCGCCTTCGCGGCTTGAGTGGCCAGTGCCCATGCGTACGCGAGCATAGTTTGGCGTGTGCAGGCAAGCATCAATCGACTTAATGCCATTGTGACCGCCTGCGGAGCCGCCAGACTTGAGCTTGATACGACCAAAGTGAAGATCCATATCGTCGTGAATAACAATAATGTGATCAGGCTTGATGTGATAGTACTTAGCAATCGAATCAACGGCCTGACCTGAGTTATTCATAAACGTCAGTGGCTTAGACAGCAAGAACTTTAATGACTTGCCCTGCAGATTCATCGTGCCTTGGCCTAATTCCGAAAGTCCCTTGAACTGAGAGAAATGTACGGACCAGCGTTCAGCGAGTTCGTTAGCAACCATAAAGCCCATATTGTGTCGTGTACCTTCGTAACGTACACCCTTGTTTCCGAGACCTGCAATGAGCCAGAACTCCGCTGCCATGTTTCTCCCTTCGCAGCTCACTATTCTCTGCTGCTCGTCAAATAAGATCTAATTCATAATAAGCAACGTCATGCAAAATGCCCTTGGCATCAGTAGCTGCATGTTCAAGCATGCCAAATGGTCGGAATCCAAAACTCCGAGCTAAGCTCATTGATGCAAGGTTGTCGGCAAAGATAACACAAATTGCTTTCCTGAGGCCGCGCATATGTGCTTCGCGTAACAAATTATGCAACGTAAAATATCCCACACCTTGGCGACGCCACTCTGGTGCAACATAAAATGCGAGTTCGGTCACTCCCTTATAACCGGGTAGAGCATAGTACTCGGAACAGGCTGCAAAAGCTACAACTGAGGTTGTTTGTGTAGCATCATCAATTGCTTCTACAACAAATACGCCGTATGGATCTTTATGGTCATACAGCCAAGTCTCTCGGTTTTCGAATGATACTGGTGAAATCTGTGCGTTAATACCGCCCTCAACAATGGCAGCATTGTAAATATCGGTAATTGCAATAACGTCACTGTGCATTGCCATACGCATAACCAGTTGTGCACTCATGGCCACTTATCCTAGCGGAATTCCACCATTCAGCAAGACATGCATCCGACCTCAATGCAAAACAATCAAATTATCAATACGGCGTATTGCACATACATGCTATTGCTCAGGCATTAGGCACGGCCTGATTAATGGTTATTTCACCTCTCCTACCGAGATCATCTTCACACACTATTCGGAGCTTGTAATAGAAATCTGCCGTACCGTAGTAGCCAATAACATAATTTTCAGCAATATTATTGAATTGTTGAGGCCACGCTATTTCGGTACTCTCTGCAGAAAGGATATAGGTTTCCGGTAGCTCTCTCGAAGTCAATTCGAATGATGCAATACTCAATTTATATGCACAGTTCAGATCAGTTTTAGAAGTCGTATTCGTAATCGAAAATCCCATTCTATATTTTCCAAAACCGTATTCACTGTAGCCAACGCGAATTGACATCGTGGTGTATTTCACATTCCGTACACCGCTCATGTAATGCATACTGACATCTATCGGCATATACGAGGTAAAAGGAATTCCAAACATTCCGTATCGCACTATTTTAGTGCTCGCAGCTAGGCATACCTGATACATTCCACGGTCCAGTTTCCATGCATAGTATCGGCGTCTTGTGCCATCAGGCATATCACGAGAACAGCCATTCTGAAATGGCACATTCCCAACACCCTGAATTTCTGTCAGAGTTCCATTATTCATAGATTGACTATTGGTATAGGCATCAGTATCAGTGAGAACTGGATCTGCATACGCGGTTGTAGCACAGGTGCCCATGCATAAAGCTGTGGCTGTCACTGCGCCACACACCAATTGTCTCAATGATTGTTTCATACCCTTCACCCCACTGTTCATACCCTTCACCCCACTGTTCATGCCCATCACCCCACTGTTCATGCCCTTCGCCCCATCAAGAAGCCATATCTTTAGAGCACGTATGCAGCTGTTATGCTTGCATCGTTATCTCGAAGCGTACATGAGCAAGGTAAATGAAAAGTGACCCAACCTATTGAAGCAATTTCACTTACTTTACAGTCCAACTACAGAGCGACCAAGAAATGGTCGTTGAAACAATACGGATAAGGGGCATGAATGCTGTCTTAGCAATTCATGCCCTCTAAGTACGCAATGGGTATTTAGTTAGGTGTTGCCATTGACACAAAGAGCTGGGATTGTTTACCAGCCTGATCTGTACATACTATTTTGAGCCTGTAATAGAAATCTGAAGTACTGTAAATACCAAAGCCATACGCTTCAGCCAAATTACTAAACTGTTCAGGCCACATTATTTCTGTTGAGTCCACTGAGAGTACTGGCACCTCAGGAAGCATTTTCGATACATATACAAACGATGCAATGCTCTGATCGTATTCAGGACGGAGATCAGTTTTAGCATCGGTATTGGTATATGAGTATCCCATGGTATATGTTCCAAAACCGGACGTTTGGAAACCGTATTGTATTGTCATCCGAGTTGATTCGAATGGCTCGCCACTGAGATAATGCATACTGAAATCTATTGGTCGATATGCTGTATAAGGTATCCCGAATAGCTCAGGCCGTAGTATTTTCGTACCTGCAGCTAAACATATCTGATATTTACCACCGCCAGCATCCCAGGTATACAATCGCCGAACTGTGTTCTCGGGCATAGTACGAGAACAACCATTCTGAAAGAGCGCATTCCCCTCACCCTGCATTGCTGTCACAATTCCATCGCTCATTGGCTGATGCTCAACAACGGAATCAGTGTCAGCAGACATTGAATCCGCATACACGGTAGTAGCGCATGTTCCCAAGCACATGGCTGTAGCTAATACCGCACCGCCTATCAGTTGTTTCCATGAATGTTTCATGCCTTGTACTCCATTACGAATGTTTGGCCGTCTCAACGTATGCATCTGCTGGTTTGCATCGTTACGCCAAAATTACAAGCCATACGTAAATATGGAGTGGCTTACATACATAGATTTTGTAAATACCTACTTTCGTAAATACCAACTTTTAATGAATGCATACTTCGTGTGCTCTCCCCCCAAAAAAAATAAGAGCTTAGTTTGGCATTGATGTCAGGCAAACTAAACTCCTATCAAAAGCAATCTTCGATTGTAAAAATCCAAGGTAAGAACTGATAAATACACGACTCATCTCATTGCACATACCTGCTATGGCAGTTGAATCGAGAACTTACCAGTAACTTTTTCGCCTCTTGCAGTTATCACATCTATTGCAATATTATTCCTTGGATTCTGCCCGTAATACCAACCAAAATTTGAAAAATCTACAGTATAGGCATATTCCGGTGGTAACGAAAAATGTCGAGAATTCTCTGGAGTAAAAGAAACTTCCGCACTCGAGATCTCTTTATAGCTACTGCCTAGATTATCGTAAAATTTGTAACCGTACAGATCCTGAACCACAATATCTTTACCGAAATCTTTTGGGGTATAGCCTTTTCTTAGGAAGACGGGGAACCAAGAACCATTCTTATACTCACGAGAGAACCACGGACGTACCGTTACTCTCTTTGGCTGCATTGCACCAATATAAACCACATTAACCGAAACCTTATGATAAGACGGACCAGTACGAATTATTCTCCTGTAATACACTTCTGGTCCAGTAGTCATCGCTATCTTGTACACCCCACCAACATCTGGTTGCCAGAGGAATTCTTCAGTAGCCTCGCCATAAGCAGTACCATCAGCAGTATTTGACCACGTAATACGTTGCGGCTTAATCTCCACAGTACTGCCATTGCTCACACTTGCTTGAGCATCAACATCAACAGGATTCGTAACCTCTAATTGAGCCTCATCATTGAGGTTATTCTCAACATTCGCTGACGCTGAACCAACTGCCATACTCATCAACATTGCTGGCACAAGCGAAGCAGCACATACCATTTTGCTAATAGACCATTTCATGATCTTCCTCCTCGAACAGCAGAGGACACAATATTGCAGCTAAACAATACGCATAAGCACCATTAACAAAACACAATATTTTGCTAGCTTCAGCATATATATGCCAAACCAACAGTTCGTGAATTACATATAAAGAACAAAAGAACAAAATGCAAAGAGTACCTTTATGCATATCAGATATAAACAGCTTGCCATTGTTCTGCAGAATAACAAGTGCTCAGAGTAATATTGATATTAAACAAACAAACTCTTATCAATAGCAATATTCGATTGTTAATAATCCATGGTAAGAACTGATAAATACACTGCTCATCTCATTGCACATACCTACTATGGCAGTTGAATTGAGAACTTGCCAGTAATTTTCTCACCTGATGCAAGTACTACATCTAGAGCAACATGATTCCTGGGATTACGTCCATAAAACCAAGCAGATTCTGCATAATCTACGGTGTAGTTATGCGCTGGCGATAACACGAAATGTGTAGGATCAGCTGCAGTAACAGGACTTTCAGCGGTCGAGACATTACTGTAATCAAAGTACGCTTGAATAAAACTCGTAGAGTTGAAGAGATCCTCGTTCTTAATCTTTGTACCAATCTCTTTTGGGGTATAGCCCAAACTTATGGCTGGAAAGAACGGGAAACATGCCATCTGATACTCGCGGGAGTACCACGGATGTACTACTAACTCCTTTGGCGGAGTAACACCTTTATATCTCACGACAACCGATACTTTATGATAGGACGGACCAGTACGAATGATGGTCCTGTAATACAATTCTGCACTAGTAGTCATAGTTATTTCGTAAGTTCCGCCATCGCCTAGAGTCCAGAGAAAATCTTCGACAGCATATCCATAAGGTGCACCAGAAGAAGTATGCTGCCACTCAATACGCTGCGGCTTAATTTCCACAGTACTGCCATTGCTCACACTTGCCTGAGCATCAACATCAACAGGATTGGTAACCCCTACCTGAGCATCAACATCAACAGGATCGGTAATCCCTATCTGAACCTCATCATTGAGATTATTCTCTTCATTTGCTGATGCTGAACCCGCTACCATACTCATCAACATTGCTGGTACAAGAGCAGCTGCGCACACCATTGTGCGGATAGATCGTTTCATGATCTTCCTCCTCGAACAGTTTTACATTCACAAGAATTTCAACCGTGTATTGCATAAGCGCTTGTTCAGAAAACTACGATGCATCGCTTATCTTCAGCGTATATAAGATGCACCAACAATGAGTGAATTACACATCACAAACAAAGGAATATTGCGTGTGAATCATCTTCACACAAATCCGATGACAATAGCATGCCAATGCTCCGCTCTCTCCCTCAATTACCAGGGAGTACAACGCTTTTCGTACAAAACAGCAGCAAAAGGAGCATAAGAAAATTAATCATTCTTAGCCGGAATACTACACAAAAAGGGCATGAACTTTTCATACAAAGTTCATGCCCTAATATTCACAGACGAAATATAAATCAGACTACTGTCTTATTCATGCTTCTTCTGCAATGGATGCTGGTCAGCAGAAACCTTACTCAAGCTTCATAGCCTTATCCAAAGCCTCCTGCAGCTTCTTCTGTGCTTGTCCGTAAGCCGACCAGTCACCATTCTTCATGGCCTTATCGGATTCCTTCATAGCATCGGAAGCATCCTGCAACGCCGACTTGAGCTCAGGCGAAGTCGACGAGGAGTCAGACTTCTTATCGGAACTCGAGTCTGCACCAGAGCCGGCGTCAGGCTTCTTGGCTGAATCTGCAGAACCGGAAGTATCTGCAGGAGCTGAACCACCCGATGATCCAGTCGAATCAGCATTCGAGGCGTCGCCAGCCTGTGCGCCAGAGTTACCACCGAACACCTGGTTCAAGGCCTCGTCAAGCGTGTTAGCGAAACCAACCTGATCACCGAACGCAACGAGTACCTTCTTCAGCAGTGGATAGCTCGTAGAACCAGACGACTTGACGTAGACCGGCTCCACATAGACGAGGCCACCGCCCAGAGGAAGCGTCAGCAAGTTGCCACGCTCAACCTGAGTCGAACCCGACTGCAGCAAGTTGAGTTCCTTCGAGACTTCAGCATTGGCGTTGAAGTTGTTCTGCGCCTGACCAGGACCTGGCACATTCGAATCCTTCGGCAACTCCTGCAATCGAATCGTGCCATAATCTGGACCTATCTTGCCCTTCTCGCGGCCAGCATCGGAATCAACCGACAGGAAGCCCGTCAGAATTTCACGAGTTGACGAACCTGCTGGAATGTAGGTCGAAGTCAGTGAGAAGACCGGCTCATCAGAACCACCAGTTTGCAGCGTCAAGTAGTACGGAGGCTGCAGCACGCGACGGCCCTGCTCACTCGACGACTCGGTTGGATCAACAGGCGTCTGCCAGAAGTCCTCACCCGAGAAGAACTGACTTGCGCTCGTTACGTGATACTTGGCGAGCAGCTGACGCTGCACCTTGAACATACCTTCTGGGTAACGCAGGTGAGCCATAAGATCACCCGAGATCTCCGAAATGTCATGGTACTGGGCAGGGAAAATCTGACGCCATGCCTTGAGCACAGGATCGTCTGCATCCCAAGCGTACAGATCAACCGAACCGTCATACGCATCAACCGTAGCCTTCACCGAGTTGCGCATGTAGTTGACGCGCTGCTTGTTGAGGCTGTGCACAGTGTCAGAGGAAACAGTTGTCGAATCCTCAGTTGCATCGGCCAGATCAGTCATCTGCGAGTATGGGTACTGATCCGACGTCGTGTAACCATCAATAATCCACTTCACGCGACCGTTAACCACTGCTGGGTAGACACGACCATCGAGCGTTAAGTAAGGAGCAACCTTAGCCACACGCTCCTTTGGCGAGCGATCGTAGAGAATCTGCGAATCAGCGTTCACACGATCCGAGAACAGAATCTGGTCAGAACCGAAACGAATCGCGTAGAGCAGACGCGAGAACAGGTTGCCCACCGAAGGACCACCGTTGCCCTCGAACGTCGTTGTTGCGCCTTCAGAACCCGTTGGGTAATCGAACTCCCAAGCCGTAGTGCCCTTTGGTGCACCCACAATCGAATACTCCGGAGCCTCTGGCGAGAAGTAGATACGAGGCTCGTAGTGCTGCGTCTCAGTCAGATAGCCCTGCGTAGGAATACCGTATTCGAAGAACTCTGGCTGGCCATCAGCAGTGACCTTATTACCGTAAGCAGCCACAATGCCGTAGCCGTGCGTGTACACCGTGTGGTCGTTAACCCAGTTGCGGTTGTCGTTGCCAGCAAGGTTAATCTCGCGAGCGGCAATAACCGTGTCCTGGTTCACACCGTCGATGTCGTACTTATCAACAGCCAGCGTGTCTGCAAACGTGTAGTACTGCTTGAGCTGCTGGAGCTGCTTGAATGTTGGGCTCACAATCTGAGGGTCGAGCAAACGAATCTGAGCAGTTGTTTCTGTTTCCTTGCTCAGTGCACCTGCCTCACCCTTGGTCGTGGCGTCGTATTCGCTCGTCTTCACGTTGCTCAAGCCATAGGCCTCACGCGTGGCATCGATGTTGCGCTGAATGTAGGTCGATTCCATTTCCTGCGCGTTTGGATTCACACGGAAACGCTGCAGCAGCAGAGGCCACACCGTAGACAACACCATCGAAGCGACTAAAGCCACAGCAACGGTCACCACTGGCACGCGCCATGCACGCCAAGCCGTGTGTGCATTCGTGTACACAGTTGTTGCATTCTCCGATAGCGACTTCGTGCGCATGAGCCATACGAACAACACCACAGCAGCTGCCACAGTCAAGCCAGCGAGAATAAACGTCACTGGAATCGTGGCGTGAATCGTCGTGTACGTTGCACCAGTAATGCGCTCCCCTTGCACGTTCAGTGCCGAGAACACACCCATAACCTGGTTCACTGCCCACATCAGCATGGCCAGCAGCATCCAAATGCCAATCTGGCGACGAGCCGACTTCGTCAGCGCCACCAGACCATGGCCCTTGACTGGCATCGTGAAGCGAATACCACCCATAGCAATATGAGCAATAATCGAGAACACCAGACCCACAACGAACAGCAGACCAGCCTCACCCAGAATCAGACGCAGGCCAGGCAGAACGAACACATAGAAGCCCGTATCCAGACCGAACACAGGATCCGTCGAGCCGAACGACTGTGCGTTGAACATAAGCAGCAGCTCAGACCAGTTCATATTGAAACGAGCGCCTGCAATCAGGCCCACAATTACTGCAGCCACAACTGCCACGCGGCGAGCCGACTTTGAGCTGACAGACTTGCCAATCTCAATAACATCGCCATTCACGCGAATTGTGGAACCATCAGCAAAATCAGGACGCTTGCGAATAGCAAGCATGGCGCTCAAGTAGCCCACGCCTGCCATCAGCAGCACATAGAACAGCCACAATCCAAAACGCGTCCACAGCTGCGTCCAAATCACACTCGAGAATCCGAGCTGGCTGTACCACATAACGTCAGTAATAAAACGAGACAAGCCAAACAGCAGGCCCACAAGAATAACCAGCGTCAGTACAACGCCAAGGAAAATCTTTGACCCGCGGCTATGTCCGCTGCCATTACCACGGTTGTGGTGCCTATCACCTCGCGCACCGTGGCGATCAGTAATACGCGGACCTTGTGGACCACGAGGCCCACCTGCGCCGCCAGTTCCGTTCGTACCGGCTTCTTCGCCGTTCGTTTCTACATTAATGATGATTGGATCATCATTATTCTGTCGATCTCGTCGATGGCCGTTTGGATCCGGCCCACCGAACATGTCGAAGGGGTTAAAGAAAGACATTCCTTCAGCCTACCTGTTCACAGCTTTTCAGCCATACTCGATATCGTTTTCGGTTCAAATTTATATTTGAGTCGTACAATTTCAACCCGTAAATTTTTATTCTTATTCCTTTTTCACTGCTTGAGTTCTTTGTGGTATTGCTGTATGCAGCGTCAGTACCAATTTCTAGTTCCATACCAATGCGTCACTGTTGAGCGACTAAGCAATATCCCCCGTCGTTTTGTCGCTATGGCACAATAGCAACTAGTACAACTTGAGAAACAATACCAATTACAAATTGATTGAATAGAAAGGAGCTTCAACGATGCAGACTCCACAGCAGCAATCAGTTAGCCCTGAACCTTCAAATTCGAATAACCAGCCAAGCAAGCAGCCGAATAAGCACCCAAGCAAGCGCCCAAAAGGTTGGATGTGGAAAAATCCAACTGATCATACAAATCCATTACGTAAAGTTGTTATTGCAATTATTGCGTGTATTGCCGTTCTAGCAATTGGTTTGTTCTGCTGGATTACGCTTGAGCCATATGCATCGAAAGCTGGTAAATCGCAGAATATGACAGCTTCGAATGGCAATGGCTATAACTCAGGTCAGTCGAATAATCTAGGCGAATCATCTCAACAGCAGCAGGATTCGCTTACTGACACATTGTCTAAAGAACTATCAGTGCAACCGCAACTTTCTTCGGATCAGCAGCAAGCTCGCAAGGCCGTAAATGCAATGTCTATTGAACAGCAAGCAGGTCAGCTTGTTATGGCGCCACTCAAAGTTGATGCAAAACCTGAAGATTTGAAAGATCTCATTCAAAATCAACATCTTGGTTCTATTTTGTTGCTGGGCAATTGGACCTCTGGCGTTTCTGGCGTTCGTCAGGCTACAACTACATTACAGCAGTATTCTTCCGCTCAAAATCCATTATTTATGGCTGCTGATCAGGAAGGTGGTCTTATTCAGCATCTTAAGGGCCCTGGCTTTACTCAGATGCCTTCCGCTCTTGAGCAGGGCAAAATGTCCGTCGAGAAATTGACTTCCGAGGCAACGACGTGGGGCCAACAGTTACGTCAGGCTGGAATTAATATTGACTTAGCGCCTTGCATCGATACAGTTTCAATCGACCGTGACTCGAACGATCCTATTGGTGCTTTAGATCGTGATTTTGGTTTGGGAGCAGAAGGCAATGCCCGCCATGGTGTGGCATTTGTAGAAGGCATGCGTAAAGCCAATATTGGTGCAACGATTAAGCACTATCCTGGCTTAGGTGCTGTTTCTGGCAATACTGATTTCACCGAAGAAGGTATTGACGACGTTACGACCACAGTTAATAGTGATCAACTCAACGCATTTAAAAATGCTATTGAACAGAGTAACCCTGCTATGGTCATGATTTCATTAAGCACCTATAAGAATCTTGATGCTACGCAACCTGCCGTGTTCTCACACTATATCGTGACTGATTTATTACGTAATCAGACGCGCTATAACGGCGTTATTATTTCTGATTCGATGTCTGCAGCCGCTTTGAATAAGTATGAACAAAGTGAACTCGGCACAAAATTCATTGAGGCTGGCGGTGACCTCGCTTGCATTGGAGACGTAGCACTGGTTAAACCGGTACTAGATGGCATTGTTTCCAAGGCTAAGGCTGATAAGAACTTTGCAAAGCAAGTTCAAGCAAGTGCCGAACGCGTTATGACGCTCAAATACGAGATGAACATGATTTCGTGAGCACACCGCGATATATAAGAATGCTCTGCATTAGCAACAAAACTACTGCAGAGCATTCGTATATCTGTAACTATGTAAAACTCTGGAATATCAGGAACTGATGTGAAATAATTGTGCATACGCAGGGTTGGAATTCAATGAAGAGACACAACGTCTTGCTGCAACAGATGCTGAATACTAAGAAATATAGAGCTGTTTAAGCATACTGAATCAGTCGATGTGCTCTTCAACAACAATCCATCCCCTAACTCGGAGAAGATATCTACAGAGAGGTGGATGTCATGAAGAAAGTATTTGCAATTATTGGGATTCTGATAAGCACATGCTTTTTGCCAGCAACTACGTGCATGGCTGCTGAAACACCAGTTCATACCGAGCATATTGCAGCAGGATCAACAAATAGCAACATCAGCATGCCTTCTCAAAGGGCAATTCAACAATGGTTAGTTGCACATGGCCAAGGAGAAGCATTAGCAGCATTGACCACAGGAACAACTCCTGCGCAAGAACATGCTGCTTGGGTTGAAATTACAAACTTCGTGTATTACGGCCAAGAACAAGTAGATTCTTGTATTCCAGCTTCAATGCGAATGGCACTACAAGCATTAATTGGAACTGATATTACCGAACAATTCACACAACAGGCATGCGGTTGGAACCCTGGTTCTGGATCCAATTTGTATATCTGTAGAGACTCTCTGAACAAAATGCCATATGGTCATACATTTACGATTCATCGAGCCGAGACCAAAGATCTGTTTACCACCGATCTTTATAGCGCTCTGCAAGACGGATTTCCTGTTGTAATGAGAATTCAGCCTGTGTCAGATGACTGGTTTTATGACGTGAATCCACTCGGCCATGTCATCACAATTTATGGCATGACCAGTGATACATCAATGGTTAAAGTTGCTGATCCATGGGGCGAATACAGTGGCAAAACCGATTTGCAACAGTTCATCATCACCACAGATAAATTGTTTGAAGTGTATAACGGTGTCTATTTGATCTAAAAAACTCAAGCGAAATAAATCAAGAACCTATACAACCAAATGTGCCCTGCAATAGCGCATGTACTATTGCAGGGCACAGTATTTGGTTCGTCCTAATTCGGTTATATGTGGCTTGCGCATTGCAAGCCGCTTGAACAATATTGTTTAGGCGAACTGCGATTCGTAGAGCTTGGCATAGCGACCACCACGAGCCAGTAGCTCATCATGGTTGCCCTGCTCCACAATGTCGCCATGATCCATAAACAGAATCAAGTCAGCATCGCGAATCGTTGACAGACGATGCGCAATAACAAAGCTCGTACGGCCCTGCATAAGCGCATTCATAGCCTTAGCAATTGCTGCTTCGGTTCGCGTATCCACCGAACTCGTTGCCTCATCGAGAATCAGGATGGATGGGTTCGCCAAGAACACACGAGCAATAGTCAGCAGCTGACGCTGGCCAATCGACAAATTACCTGCAGCATCATCGAGCACGGTGTCATAGCCCTGAGGCAGCGTGCGAATGAAGAAATCAGCATGCGCAGCCTTAGCAGCCTGCTCAATTTCCTCACGCGTTGCATCTGGGCGACCATAGCTCAGGTTTTCAGCGACCGTGCCTTGGAACAACCAGGTGTCTTGCAACACCATGCCGAAGTTACGGCGCAAATCAGCACGCGTCATCTTCGAGGTATCGACGCCATCAAGCGTGATCTTGCCACCATTAATGTCATAGAAGCGCATCAGCAAGTTAATCAACGTTGTCTTGCCAGCACCGGTAGAACCGACAATAGCAATTTTGCGACCAGGCTTTGCTTCCAAGTTGACATCAGTCATCAATGGTTCAGCAGGGTTGTAGCCGAAACGCACATGTTCAAACTTGACATGGCCCTTCACTGGTTCAGCAGGCAGTTCAGGATGTTCTGGATCCTTCGACTCCTCTGGCAAATCCAGCAGCTCAAACGTGCGTTCTGCCGAAGCCAGAGACGACTGCAGCGAATTAATCATGAAGCTGGCCTGCGTAATTGGTTCGCCAACCAGATTGACATACTGATAGAACGCCTGCACAACACCAATTGTGATACGACCATGTGCCATCATCCATGCCGAAATAATAGCAATCGTCACCATGGCGAACCTATTGAACATACGAATCAATGGGTTAATGCAGTTGACAAGGAAGTCTGCCTTCTGCGATGCTTTGCGCACACGCTCGGTCTGCTCGGCCACAGCTTCGTAACTGCGCTCCTCACGGTTTGCGCCCTTAATAATGTCGCGTCCCGTGTAGTACTCCTCCACAAGACCCGTAAGCTTGCCGACTTCCTGCTGGCGCTTACTCGTAATATTGAGCGTACGCATAGCAACAATGCTCGTAATCCACAGATTCAGTGCAATGAACGCAAGGAAGACCAGCGTCAGCTGCCACGACAGCACGAACATAATCACCAGTGCACACACTGTACTGATAACAGCGCTAATCAGTCGCAGCAGACCCGTTTGCATCGTCTCTGAAATACGATCCAAATCGTTCGTGACCTTGGAGAGCACTTCGCCTGGCTGATTGCCGTCGAAGAAGCTCAATGGCAGTTTCTGCAGCTTGGCACTAATCTGTTCGCGCAGAGTCAGGTTCAGTTTTTCTGCGACACTTGCCATCAAATACACCGGCGCATAGTAGAACGCAGCTTCGAACATATAGAGCAGGGCAAGAATCAGAATCTTCCAGCCAATGCCACCCGTAGCAAAGCTGACAATAAATGGCGTACCGCCAGCCCAGCTGTCTTTAATTGAAGCCCACAGATCGTTGACGACCGTAACCGAATACAACGGTGCGCCAACATGGAACAGCATCTGAATAAAGACGAATGCCATGACGAAAATAAGTCGGCCACGCTGGTTCTTGAGCTGTGCAGCTAAGCGCTTTGCCGTGCCCCACGTATTCTTAGGAGCCTCGAGCTCAATATCGTCGTCCATACTGTGGCTGCCCGGCATGCCTTCTTCAGCAATTACCGCGCGTTCATCAGTGATGTCACCCATCGTGCGCGGCTCATTAGGCTCGGTGTTTTCGAGCAGTTCGCCGGCAATGCGTGCTTGTTCTGCACGCTTTTGCTGTTCAGTCTTGTTCATCGTTCACCTCCTTGCGCTGCAACTGTCTGCTTTGGTTCGTCGTGCTGTTGAGTTTGAGATTCAACAATTTCTCTATAGACTTCGCAATCGCGCAGCAACTCTTCATGGGTACCGCGTCCCGCAATACGACCATCGTTGAGCACAATAATTTCGTCAGCATGCTGAATCGTATTGACACGCTGTGCAATGATGAGCACTGCTCTATCACTCATCTCCTTACCCAATGCCTTACGCAACGCTGCATCAGTTAAGAAATCGAGAGCCGAGAACGAATCATCGAAAATAATCATTTGGCTGTGACCAATTAAGGCTCGCGCAATCGAAAGACGCTGGCGTTGACCACCAGAGAAGTTGGTGCCGCCCTGAGCCACACGAGTTGACAATCCCTGTGGCAATTCATCAACAAAGCCTGTTGCCTGAGCAACTGACAATGCATGGCGCAGCTCTTCTTCTTCAGCATTCACATCACGGAACTGCAAATTATCTTCAAGCGAGCCAGAGAACAGCCAAGCGCGCTGCTGGATCAAAGACACTCGTTCGCGCAAATCGTGCTGCTTCATATTGCGCACATCAACACCATCGAGCGTAATCGAACCTTGCGTAGCTTCCTGGAATCGCATAGCCAACATAGCGATTGTTGACTTACCCGAACCAGTACCGCCAATAATGGCTGTAGTCTTACCCTTCGAGCACGTAAAGCTAATATGCTCAAGCGAGTTTTCTTCAGCATCGTCATAGCGGAACGTCACATCGTTAAAGCGCATGACTTCGCCGTCCTTGAGAGGACCACGCTGCGACATATCAACAGCTTCAATGGCTGCTGGATCTTGAATACGTGGTTCGTGTTCGAGCACAGAACGCACACGGCGGCAGCATTCCAGAGCACGAGGCAGCATAGCAATCATCATCTGTGCCATCATCAGATAGAACAGGCAGAACACTGCATATTCAATAATGGCCACAATGTCACCAATGCCAAATTGACCCAGGCTAATGTAATGACCTGCCAAGAAGTAAACAACAGCTATAAACAGATTGACAGCAACATAGCTCAGACCATCAAGATTAGCGAACAGTCGGTTCGCTCGAATCGACGTATTGGCATAATTCCGGAACGTGGAATTCATACGCTTGTTCTCGTACTTTTCTTTGCCGAATGCACGAATAACGCGCACACCCGTCATGTTCTCGAGCAATACGGTTCCGATGCGATCAAGCAGACGCTGCAGTTTGCGATACAGCGGCGAAGCGGAACGCAATATGAAGGCAGCCACAATAATAATCAGCACAATGAAGCCGACTAGGTACCAAGCGAGCGGTACGGACAGGCGGAACGACAAGAACAACGCCAAAGCGAAAATGAATGGAACAGGCATCATCATAAAGATGAAGTTCGTAATCATAACCTGAATAATGTTGACGTCGTTAATCGTGCGCGTTGTCATCGAAGCCGTACCGAACGAGCGGAAGTCGAACATCGATAAATCGAGTGATTTTTTGTAGACAGCGTCACGAATGTCGCGCGCAACGCGGCTCGACAGCACAGAAGCGAGCCAACCGCCTGTTATTGCACAAATTGAAGCAATCAGCGCAACAGCAAGCATGCGAATACAGGTGCCAATCATGGCATCAAGCGAAACTGATGTAGCACCTTCATTAATTAATTCTGCAAGGAACGTTGGCACAAGCAATGTGGCAAACGATTCCACAAACGAAAGCAGAACTGTAACTGTGGCCATGAACCAATAGGGTTTCATGAAATGCAGTACCAGACGCATAAAAACAGTCCTTGGCAAAGCAACCGGCATTGTACAGTACGTGTCATGCGCTCAGAACATGCCGAAACGGCGCATGCATAAAGAACCGTAGCAAACGCAACAATTAAATACAATTCAGCGCTTAGCCTCTACACAAAAGCCGCACGTAAAACGAATTACGTGCGGCAGAGTATCTACGATTCGACTGTATTAATACCGATTTGGGTCTTGTAATTCAGTAACGAATCTATCAGTATTCGCTGATATCAGTACTCGGTGATGCTAACGCTAGCGAGCTCACCCGAGTCGAGGAATGCTTCGAGATCTGCTGGGCTCGTGATAATTGCCTTTGCACCACGCGACAGCATGAGGTTCATCTTGTCGCCTGGCTTGAGACCCTCTGCATACACATACACAGGAATGTTGTGTGCGAATGCGTAACCCATATCAAACATCGTGCCTGGATCGTTATCAACAACGTTCACAATAACGGCGCGAGACAGGTGCATGCCCTGCAGATTCTTCTTAAAGACCTCTTCAGCACCGTCCTTCTTCAGGCTCGATGCGAAGCGAGGCAGGAACGTGCTCTGCTTGCGATCGTGCAGCACGCGCTCCAAACGCTCCATGCTCTTCATCTGATCATCGGTGAAGAACGGTCCAGCAACGTAGAAATCGTAAATTGGTTCCGACGACGTGAAGTCGACATCAGATTCAAGGTCAAGTTCAATCATGCTTGCATTGAAACTCGGAAAGCTGAATAAAACGTGATTACGCGCTGGGCCTAAGGTGAGAATTTGTAGGGCTGTGCTCTATCGCTGCGCGAGTCGCGGGCGTAGGCTGACACTATTGTAAAACTGCAAACATATACATACTTATATAAAGGACTGGTTATGGCGCAAGCATCATCAAATCTGAACACTGATGAATCGTTGGGCCAGGCCACACGTATTGAGCATGATTGCTTAGGCGAGCTGGAAGTACCTGCAGATGTGTATTGGGGTATTCACACGCAGCGTGCTATTACAAACTTCACGGTGTCAGGCATTCATGAAAGCGATCATGTTGGTCTTGTGCATTCGTATGCAATTGTGAAGCATGCTTGTGCAATGGCAAATAAAGAGCTTGGTCTGCTCGATGCTCAGAAGGCTGATTACATTTGCCGAGCCTGCGAACGCTTGGAACGTGGTGAACTGCTCGACCAGTTCCCTGTTGACGTGCTGCAAGGTGGCGCTGGCACAAGCATGAATATGAATATGAACGAGGTTATTGCCAACCTGGCACTTGAGCTGGCTGGTCGTCCTCGTGGTGACTACGGCTACATTCATCCAAACGATGATGTCAATATGTCGCAGTCGACGAATGATACGTTCCCTGCTGCTTGCAAGCTGGCTATTGCTATGAGTGTGAAGCCACTTAAGGATGCATGTGAGCGTTTGCGTGAATCGTTCCACTCTTTGGCTGATAAGCACAAGGACGATATTAAGTTAGGTCGTACGCAGCTGCAGGATGCTGTGCCTATGACTTATGGTCAGGAATTCCATGCATTTGCTAGCTTCTTAAAGCTCGACCTCATTGCTATGGATGAGCTCGTACCGAAGCTTGGCAGCTTGAATCTTGGCGCTACGGCAATTGGTACGGGTATTTGCGCGGATCCTCGTTTCCGTGCATTGGCAATCCAGCATATCGCTGAACTGACTGGTCTGCCTGTTTCTGCAGCCTATGATCCTATTGCTTCGATGACCGATATGAGCGCTTATATTCAGGCATCGGCCACCATGAAGAATCTGGCTGTGCATCTGAAAAAGGCTGCTGATGATTTGCGCCTGCTGAATTCTGGTCCTCGTGCAGGCTTTGCTGATTTGCGCCTTCCTGCTCGTCAGGCTGGTTCCTCGATTATGCCTGCCAAGGTTAATCCTGTAATTCCAGAGTGTGTGGATCAGTGTTGCTTCATGATTTTCGGTATGGACGTGACCGTGAACTGGGCATGTGCTGAAGGCCAGCTGCAGCTGAACGCTTTTGACCCTGTTATTATTCATGAGATTCTGACGGGCATGAGGCTTGAGGCCAATGCTATGGATATGTTCCGTGAACGTTGCATTGATGGCATTGAAGTCAATACTGAAGTGGGCCGTCAGTATGCTGAGCAGTCCCCTTCGCTGTCTGCTGCTCTGAACAAGTCAATTGGTTATGAGCATGCTGCACAAATTGCTGCTCAGGCAGTGAGCGAGAAGCGCACAATTCGCGAAGTGGCTAAGGAAACCACTGATATTAATGAGCATGAGCTGGATCAGTTGCTCGACATCAATAAGCTGTCGCATACGCTGCACCAGACATGCCAGCGTATTGGTGAGCATCGCTAAACCAGTAGCAGCTCAGGTTCTACAGGCATAACAAACAGCCACTCGCTGTGTCACACTGCGGAACCTTCACGACGCTAGTTTCTATATTTGGACATAAGAATCAGGTCATACTTTGGCCTGATTCTTTGTTTTTATGGCTTTTCTGCTCAGTATATGGTCTGCTCTTAGTTAGCAAAATTTCATAGATCGCTATTGACCTTGCTTTACAAAACCACCACAATCGGTAATTATGAGCAATCAGAAATTCCGTTCAACTCCTGGACGTGCTCCAGCAGGACAAACCCCTGATGGGAAGCCGTTAACTGTACGCGATTGCCCATTGCATGTGGATGCAACAATAACTGGTATTCGACTCGATCCTCAGCATCGATTCCGCATGCTCGAATTGGGCTTACGTGTGGGAACGACGATTCGCGTCACCCAACGATCCAATGCTGGAGGTCGTGTTGTGGCCCGAGGCCCTGAACGCATTGCACTCGACGGCCAAACTGCCGCGAGCATTTTACTGAACCTCAAATAGCTGTACGCCACAAACGGCTATAGAACTTACGAATACGAAAAAACGACTCAATACTTACGATCTGATGATCTACTCGACTCGAGCGTAGAAAGTCATGTATGTCTCACTCCAATTCTGAACCAAATCCATCCATGGGCCACTCCCATTCGCATCGTCGTGGTTTAAGCGTGCTGCTGCCAGAGCGACCACATAAGGGTCATGACCAGACTGACCATGCAGGCTCTGCGAACAAGGCAGGCAACACCACCAACGCTTCGACTCAGACTTCAGTCAGCGCTCCCCTGCATGGCTCGCACCATGTGCATCAGCGCCGCATTGTGTTTATTGGTAACCCAAATGTTGGCAAATCAAGTATGTTTAACCAACTGCTTGGTGCAAAATCACGTGTTATGAACGCACCAGGCACAACGGTGCTGCTGGAACGCGGCTCGTACACCTATGGTGACGAAACATGGAATCTAATTGATACGCCAGGCACCTATTCACTGCTACCACTCTCCCCTGATGAAGAGGTTGCTTCACAGGCTGCTATGGGCATGAATGGCCAGCCTAATCCTGATCTGATTGCGGCTGTACTTGACGTAACGAATATTGCCCGTTCGCTCTATTTCTTGGCCATGATTCTTGAGCTCGGTCGACCAACTGTTGTTGCACTGACGATGAATGATTTAGCTCGTCGTGCTGGCGCTGGTGTGGATCCTGCTGAGCTTTCGCAATCGCTTGATGGCGTTCCTGTTGTTGAAGTAGATGGTCGTACTGGCAAAGGCACCGATCTGCTGATGGAGACAATTGCACAGCATCTCAATGGCACGCCTATGCCTCATGGACTCAAAGCCGTTGATACGAACGATGTTGATGTGGCGCAGTGGGTCGAAAGTCGCGCTGATGATCGCTTCGAATGGGCTGCACAAGTGCTTGAGCATATTAGTCTTGAGAACCGCGCCCGAGTGACGCTATCGGACCGCCTTGATCGCGTCCTACTCAACCCAGTGTTTGGCATTATCGCGTTCCTCGCCATTATGTTCTTAACATTCCAAGCCACAACTTGGTTGGCTGGCCCTATGCAGGATTGGATTGATGGCTCATTCCGCGCATGGTGCGAAGGCGGCGTTACACATCTGTTCACATGGTTTAGCCCAACAGCAACCGATACGTGGTTCTATGGCTTAATCGTGAACGGTATTCTTGACGGCTGCATTACAGTGCTGACGTTCCTGCCGCCTATGGGCATTATGTTCATTATGCTGAGCTTGCTCGAGGACTCGGGCTACTTGGCACGTGCCGCTTTTGTTATGGACCGCGCTATGCGTTCGCTGCATTTGGACGGCCGCGCCTTCTTGCCAATTGTGATCGGATTTGGCTGTAATCTGCCAGCTCTTGCTGCAACACGTACGCTGCCTGATTCTCGTCAGCGCGTGCTCGTCGGCATGCTCGTACCGTTCTCAAGCTGTACGGCTCGTCTGTCGGTATATCTGGTGCTTGCCTATGCGTTCTTCCGTGATCAGGCTGGCCTTGTGGTCTTCTTAATGTATGTGGCTTCCGTGCTGCTGATTCTGGGCGTTGGTATTCTCTTACGCAAGGTGAAGTTCCGCGATCTGCACAGTGAACCATTTGCTATGAGCCTACCTCCGTATCAGGTGCCTCGCCTGGTGACGTTGCTGCAATCGGTGTTGATTAAGCTCTGGGACTTCGTTAAGGGTGCTTCGTCAATTATCGTTACGATGATCGCGCTGATGTGGGTACTGCAAGGTATTCCTGCTACGGCCAATGCTGGTTCGTTTGGTCACGTGGAGAACGTGCATGACTCGGTATATGGCGTTGTCGCCGATACGGTTGCGCCTGTGTTTGCTCCTGCTGGTTTTGATGATTGGCATGCTTCTGCCGCTTTGATGACTGGTTTTGTGGCTAAGGAAGTTGTTGTTGGCTCGCTGGGTCAGTCGTATGCCGTTGATTCCGGCGATGAAACGGAGATTCAGCAGGGCGAAGGCTCACTGGGTGCTGCTATCCGTCATTCGTTTGACGAATCCTCGGGTGGTCACGGTCAGGCAGCTGCTGTGGCGTTCCTGCTGTTTACGCTTGCGTATACACCGTGCCTCGCTACTGTTGCTGAGCTAAGGCGTCAGTTCGGCGGCCGCATTGCGCTGCAAACAGTTGGACTCGGCTTAATTACTGCCTATATTTTGGCCGTTCTGGCGTTCCAGACGTTACGTTGGGTGCTCTGATACTATGTCTGATTTCCGAAAAACCACAGCTGCCCCGCTGCAACGGCAACAGTCGCAACCACAGGAATCAACCAATATTGTGACGCAAATTGTTGATGCACTGAAGAACGGGTCGACGATTAATCAAGAAGCCGTGAAGCGCAGGCTGCCACAAGCGTTCGTTGAGCAGATTGCACAGCATGCGATTGCGCGCGGCGACTTAACTGTTGTCAAACTAGACGGCGCATGCGGATCAAGCTGTACACCAGATAAAAACTCGGTTATTTGCGCATCATGCCCACTGGCTCATGTCAATGGAGTAAAGCGTAGGACGCTGCCGCAAGCTGCTGCGGAACGACTTATGCAATGGTTCGGGCGACGAAACTGATAAATATCTGAGCTTAAACCATGAAAATATCTCTGTGCTTCCAGCTGCCAATGGGCGAACGCACATAGAAGCCGATTACACTAGGGCACTATGACATCTACTTTGAACTATGAAGATGCAACATCTTCATCTGAACCCCTGCAAACGTGGACGAACCCGTTGCGTGATGCTCGAGACTTGCGTCTGCCTCGTATTGCAGGTCCATGCTCGATTGTCATTTTTGGTGTAACAGGCGATTTATCGCGCAAAAAGCTGCTTCCAGCTATTTATGATTTAGCGAATCGCGGCCTGTTGCCACCTGAGTTTGGCTTAACTGGTTTTGCTCGTCGCGACTGGAGCGAAGAGCAGTTCCGCAATTTTGTAAAGACGAATGTGCAGGAGCACTGCCGTACGCAATTCCGTGAGGATACTTGGGCGCAACTCGCCGAAGGTATTCGTTTTGTGCGCGGTACGTTTGAGGATGCTGAAGCATTTGAGCGACTGTCCAACACGGTTTCTGAATTGGATCGTGATCGTGGCACGCGCGGCAACCATGCGTTCTATATGTCAGTGCCTCCTCGCGACTTCCCTCTGGTGGCTAAGCAGCTCGCACACTGCGGCTTAGCAAAGTCGGAAGGCGATGCTTGGCGTCGCGTCATTATTGAGAAGCCATTCGGCCACGATTTGGCCAGCGCTAAGCGTCTGGATGACGTTATTGCTGAAGTCTTTGACGAAGATAGCGTGTTCCGTATTGATCATTATCTTGGCAAGGAAACTGTGCAGAACCTGCTGGCTTTGCGCTTTGCCAACACAATGTATGAGCCAATCTGGAACAACAACTATGTGGATCACGTTCAGATCACGATGGCTGAAGATATTGGCGTTGGTGGCCGCGCTGGCTACTACGACGGCATTGGTGCTGCTCGTGACGTTATTCAGAACCACTTGCTACAGCTCATGGCATTAACGGCTATGGAAGAGCCACTGTCGTTCAAGGCTTGTGATTTAACGGCTGAGAAGACGAAGCTGCTCTCGGCAATTCGTTTGCCAAAGGATTTGCGTGCTCATACAGCTCGCGGCCAGTATGCTGCTGGCTGGCAGGGTTCGCGTGAAGTTGTTGGTTATTTGGAAGAACAAGGTATTGACCCAGATTCCACAACCGAAACCTATGCGGCAATTCGCCTTGATGTTGATACAAGGCGCTGGGCTGGCGTGCCATTCTACCTGCGTACGGGTAAGCGCTTGGGCCGCCGTGTTACTGAGATCGCTGTGGTCTTTAAGCGTGCTCCTCACCTGCCATTCGAGTCAACGGCAACGCAGGAACTCGGTAAGAATGCACTTGTGATTCGTGTGCAGCCATATGAGGGTGTGACGATGCGTTTCGGCGCTAAGGTGCCAGGCGTGACTTCTATGGAAGTACGTGACGTATCAATGGACTTTAACTATGGCAGCTCGTTCACGGAGAGCTCTCCAGAGGCTTATGAGCGACTCATTCTTGATGTGCTGCTTGGTGATCCGCCACTGTTCCCTACTACGCGTGAAGTCGATTTGTCTTGGCGCATTCTTGACCCTATTGAAGAGTTCTGGTCTACTTTGGGCACTCCAGAACCGTATCGTGCTGGCACATGGGGTCCAGCTCAGGCAGATGAAATGTTGGCACGTGACGGACACCGTTGGAGGAAGCCGTGATTATTACGATGCAAAATACGGAGACCAATGAGATCTCCGACAAAATTGACGAGCTGCATGAGCAGCGCGGTGAAGCGGCTCTTGGTCGTGTGCTGACACTCATTATTATGACCAACGAGCAGCATCTGGAGCAGGTGCTGCTGTGGGCTAATGAGGCAAGCCGTGAACACCCATGCCGTGTTATTGCTATTGCACCAAGTGAGCGTCCTGCTAGTGCTGATGAAACAACGCGTACCTATTTGGATGCTGAAGTTCGTTTCGGCGCCGATGCAGGTGCAGGCGAAGTCATTGTGTTGCGTCCTCGTGGAGGTCTGACGCATCATTTGGATACGTTGACGATTCCTCTGCTTGTGCCGGATGCACCAATTGTGGCGTGGTGGCCTGATGAGGCTCCTTCGGATCCTTCGGCTCATTTGGTTGGTGCTATGGCTAATAGCCGTATTACCGATGCGATTATGAGCGAGAACCCAATGCAAACGCTGCGTGATTTGCAGCGCAACTGGGCTCCACAGAATGTTGACATGTCGTGGACACGTCTGACGGTGTGGCGAGCCATGCTGGCTTCGCTGCTTGATCAGCCACCGCACCTGCCTATTACATCGGTGAAGGTCACTGGTCCTAAGGACTTCTTGCCATTGCTGATGCTGGCTCAGTGGCTACATCTACGTTTGCAGGTGCCAGTCACGATTGAGACTGAAGACGATGCTACTGCCGTAACTGGCGTCTATATGACGCGTGCTGATGGCGTGCTGTCGCTGGAACGTCGCCCTGCTGATAAGGGTATTGCTACGGTAAGCGTTCCTGGCCAGCAAGCACAACATACGCCTGTGCCTACGCGCTCGATGCAGGAATGCTTGTCGGAAGAGCTTGGCCGTCTGTATCCAGATGAAATTTATGGCGAAGTGTTGAAGTCCATGCCATTGGACTGAAAACTCAACGCTGCACAGGGTTAATCAAATAAATCGAGGAGTCAATGCGTAATCGAACTGTTATTAAGGCAGATACTCGTGATGCTGTAGCAGAGTGTGTTGCTGATCGTTTTATTGAAACGGTGCGCACGCTGCTTATGGAACCAGATCGTGTTCGAGTTGATGTTGCGTTGAGCGGTGGTACCGATGGTACTGCCGTGCTGCGTGCCATTAATGATTCGCCAATGCGAGACACGATTGATTGGACGCGCGTGCATATTTGGTGGGGCGATGAACGTTTCGTCAATGCTGAATCTGATGAGCGTAATGCTCGTGGTGCTCGTAAAGCATTGCTCAATACGCTGATGCGTTCTGGTGCTATTGATGGTTCGCAGGTACATGAGATGCCTGCAGATCCTCGTACGCCAGAAGAAATTGAGGCTGCTGATCAGGCTGAAAACGATGAGCTGTTGGCTCGTGTTACGCGTGCATTCCAAGCCACGATTATTGAAGAGCTCGGCCTGAAGCCAACGATGAGCGCTATTGAGGATCCTGAGCTCGCTAAGAATCATCGCACGCCTGCACTCGATATTGCTATGTTCGGCATTGGCCCTGATGGTCACTTTGCTTCGCTGTTCCCAGGCTTCCCTCAGACGCTTATTGATGATGCCAATATTCTGTGCGTTGGTGTGTCTGACTCCCCTAAGCAGCCACCACTGCGTACAACGCTGACTGTGCCAATGATTAATCATTCGGCACGCGTGTGGCTTATTGGCTCTGGTGAAGCTAAGGCTCAGGCTGTTAAGGAAACCTACTCACGTCGCAATGATCCTGATTGGCCAGCTTCGTTTGCTCGTGGTACTCAGGAAACAATTTGGTTCACTGACCAAATGTAGGTTTCACAGAAATACAAATAATTTAATAAACCAGCGCAACGTAACTGTTACGCAGCACAATAAAAGCCTCGCTCCTGAACTCAAGAGCGAGGCTTTTGCTATATATCGAGCGTCAAAGCTCAGTCAGAAATCTTGATTTCCTTCTGATCTGGCTCAGCCCACAGCGTGTGGAAAGCACCTGGCTCGTCAACACGCTGGTACGTGTGAGCGCCGAACAGATCGCGCTGGCCCTGAATCAGAGCAGCAGGCAGGCGCTTCGAACGCAGACCATCGAAATAAGCGAGCGACGACGAGAACACAGGCGTTGGAATACCGTGCATCGTAGCCGTTGCAATAACCTTGCGCCAAGCCTCTTCGCAGTTCTCGAGCGCTTCCTTGAAGTATGGAGCGAACAGCAGCGAAATATCTGCCGAACCCGACTCGAAAGCATCCGAAATACGGTTCAGGAACTTTGCACGAATAATGCAGCCTGCGCGCCAAATGCGAGCAACCTGAGCCATGTCAATATCCCAGCCGTACTTCTGGCCAGCCTGAGCGATTTCGTTGAAGCCCTGTGCATAGGCCACAATCTTCGAAGCGTACAGAGCTTCACGAATGAGCTCGATGAACGTTTCTGCTTCTGCGCCATCCATGTGCAGAGCAGCTTCAGGAGCCTTGAAGTTCTCCTTCTGAGCCTGCTCACGCAGAGCCGTCTGATCAGACAGACCACGAGCGAACACTGCCTCAGCAATGCCGGTCACAGGAACAGCAAGCGACAGAGCGGTCTGCACGGTCCACGTGCCTGTACCCTTCATGCCTGCGTGATCCACGATCATGTCAACGATTGGCTTACCCGTCTTCTCATCGCGCTTGCGCAGCACTTCAGCCGTGATCTCAACGAGGTAGGAGTCGAGCTCGGTCTTGTTCCAAGCAGCGAACACATCGCCGATCTGCTGAGGATCCATACCGAGGC
Organism: Bifidobacterium dolichotidis; assembly: GCF_003951975.1. GTDB lineage: Bacteria > Actinomycetota > Actinomycetes > Actinomycetales > Bifidobacteriaceae > Bifidobacterium > Bifidobacterium dolichotidis. The sequence continues at coordinate 546,120 of NZ_QXGM01000001.1, read as the reverse complement.
CGCGACGCATGAGGTCGTAGCTCTCAGCAATGAGCTGCATATCGGCGTACTCAATGCCGTTGTGCACCATCTTGACGAAGTGGCCAGCGCCGTTAGGGCCGATGTGAGCCACGCATGGCGTTCCATCAGGAGCCTTAGCTGCGATCGACTCGAGAATTGGCTTGAGCGTCTCCCAAGACCAATCAGAGCCACCAGGCATCATACTTGGGCCGTTCAGAGCACCCTCTTCACCGCCGGAGACGCCCATGCCCACGAAGTGGATACCGCGCTCAGCCATAGCCTTCTCACGGCGAATCGTATCTTCGAAGTATGCGTTACCACCGTCAACGATGATGTCGCCCTGCTCCATGTACTCAGCGAGTTCGTTAATGACCTGATCGGTTGGAGCACCAGCCTTGACCATAATGATGGCCGTACGTGGAACGCTCAACGATTCCACGAATTCCTTAACGGTCTGCGAAGGAATCAACACACCCTCGTCACCGTGTTCCTTCATGAACGTTTCCGTGCGCTGATACGTACGGTTATAAACGGCCACACGGTTGCCGTGATGTGCGAGGTTACGAGCCAAGCTTGCACCCATGGCTGCCAGGCCAACTACGCCAACGTTTGCTTTACGCTCAGTTTCCGTTGTCATATTCTCCTCCAACGCACCAGCTGTTATGCTGGTGTCTTCGACAATTTCAACGTTTCCACAGTTTAATAAGACCCCCTGAAGCTTGGGTCCAAAACGCTCTGGGTATCGTTGTCGGCAATATTATTGTTCGTTACCATGGAAGTGTGAGAGAGAGCACACTTAACGGTGTGAAGAAAATAAGGGAATTGTCATGAGTAAGCGTGCTAAAGAAGAGCACAATACAACTGTGGCTGAGCAGGAGCTGAATGATCAGCACACAGCCACACAGGAGCAGACAGCGACTGATGAGCAGTCGCTGCAATCGCTAACGCTGAATCACCGCAATGTTATTGCTGTTACGCTGTTTTCGATGATTTTTGGTGCAGGTAATTTAATTTTCCCACCTCTGGTCGGCGCATTAGCTGGTACCGCATCGTTTGCTGCGATTGTTGGTTTTATTGTTTCTGCAGTTGGTCTGCCAATTATGGCTGTGCTCGCTGTTTCGTTTGCTGGCGGCTTCCGTCAGCTTGCCGGTCGTGTTTCTCCTAAGTTCGCAACGATTCTGGCCGTTGTTATTATTCTGACAATTGGCCCACTGTTTGCTATTCCTCGTACGGCTTCTACGAGTTTTGAAATGGCTCTTGTGCCATTTATTCATGATGGCTCGCAGCAGTGGTTGCAGCTCGTATATTCGATTGTGTTCTTTGCTATCGCTTTGGTTGTGGCACAGCATCCAGAAAAACTGGCAAAGATTCTTGGCCGCTTTATGGGTCCACTGCTCATTGCCATGATCGTTATTCTGTTCGTCATGTGCTTGCTGCTGCCTCATGGTCCTATTCAACCTGCCAAGGGTTCTTATGCTCAGGGTGCTATGGTGCAGGGCTTCCTCGATGGTTACCAGACGCTTGATCTGCTGAGCACGCTGTATTTCGGCATTATTATTTCTGCCAATATTCGTGCGTTCGGTGTTAAGAAAGAATCGCGCGTTCGTCGCGAAACTGGTATTGCTGGTCTGGCCACTGGCGTCATGCTTATTGTGGTGTACGGCATGCTTGGCGTTATCGGTACGATTTCGGGTACGCTGCAGCCAATTGATCCTGCAACTGCTACGGGTACTGATGTGCTCAGCAACTTAACGACGCAGGCATTTGGATCTGCTGGCACCGTGTTCGTTGGCCTGACGTTTATTATTGCGTGCTTCAATGTGTGCACTGGTCTGCTCAGTACGGCAAGCTCGTTCTTCAGCAAGCAGTTCCCAACTGTCTTTGGCCGTAAGTTCAGCTACCGTGCTTGGACTGTGCTGTTTACGTTTATTGCACTGATTATTTCGAACCTTGGCTTGGCCCAGATTATTCGTCTGTCAATGCCAGTGCTCGAAGCGCTCTACCCTATTGCTATTGTGCTCGTGCTGCTGGCGCTGCTCGAAGGTCCGTTCACGAGCAAGTTCCGTCCGGTATATCTGTGGACTGTGGTGTTCACGGCTATTGTCAGCATTTCACAGTGCGCTGTGAGCCTGACTGCTGTGTTCGGCGGTCACTTAACGTGGCTTGAGAATCTGCTCAACTATCTGCCATTCCAGCAGCAGACGCTGGGTTGGGTACTGCCGGCTATTATCGGTACGTTCGTTGGCGTTATTGTACAGTTCGTCCGCGGTAATCGCCCGGTTCAGCAGTAAATTCTGATTTATTTCTGCAACACGAAAGAGACCACCACATGGCTTAGCTGTGTGGTGGTTTCTGTTTACTATGAACCGAACTATGCTCCGAGACGATGTTTATGGTCATGCCCCGTCAGTTGTCTATCGAAATGTAAAGATACCGACGCTCTGCTCCCCATATAGTAAAAGGCTGCTTCGGGGTCATTTATATGCGAGTACAACGGTTGAACATATGGAACTGCATGGCAAGAACTGCGATGGTATGCGCTATGTAGGGTGGGCTCTGATCACGTTTCCCTCACCTGTATCTATACGACTATGAGCGTGTGTGCTGAAATTTGGGGCGTGCACCGCAGCGGGGATGCTCCGGACGTGAATAAGGAGCATTATGAACCGCGTTGCGAAGGGCATCGCCGCAGCTGTTTCTGGATTAGCTTTTGCACTAACCGGCATTGTGGGCACGAATAGCGCTTATGCAGATGACTTACCTGTGGGTGCGTCAACGCAGACGCCATCCGTTGAAGCGCCGCCGTCAACCGGTGCTTCTGCTCCTGAACATGCTTCCTCAACGGCAAACGCGCAATCGTCAACGTCCACGCCATCGCAAACTGCTACGCCATCACCTACCACCCCATCGCCCGCTGCTCCATCACCATCCGCTACGCCATCGCCTTCAGCAACACCATCGCAATCTGCTTCTTCTACTACTTCTTCAACCAATGATGCAGTAACCTCGTCAAACAATGCATCATCAACACCAACTACTCAAGATAAGAATGGTAAAGCCTCGACTCAAACCAGTACAATTCAAGTTTTGAACGCCAAAGAGGGCGATAAAATCGAGGGATATCGACTACTCGATATTGAATCGCAATCAGGTAACTCAATTAGCTATCTCGTCAATCCTGATTATCGATCGGCAATTACTTCAGCAATGAAGACAGTGAATAAGGATGCTGCTGCTAAGCCTGCTGATGCCGATATTATTTCATTCGTCACCACGAAGCTGAAGTCGTCTACGGTCTCGCAATTTGCATCAGCCTTTTTACCACAGAAGCCAAAGCCATCGCTGGCACCAACTGATGCTACAAAACCTATTACTGCTCAGGTTGGCTACTATTTACTCGCGCAAACAGCAAAATCACAAGATTCTGACCGAACCTATTCCAAGTACATGGTCGATACACTTGGCAATACGCCACTGAACGTCATGTTGGAGAATGGTACCGTCATCGTTGATAAGAAAGTACAGAAGAACTTCTACGGTGAAGACGGTAACGTTACGAAAAGTGAATGGGTTGACTATGCCGATCACTCCATTGGTTTTACGATTCCATTCCAAGTCACTGGTACTTTGCCAGCAAATTATGATGCGTTCAAAACCTTTGCTTACACGTTTACTGATACGTTGCCAGCGGGTTTGACGCTGTATCCTTGGACGATTGATGTTGTGGCAATTACGAATGGTCAGTCCACGGACATTACGCAAAACTTCACCTCGAATCCATCTGACCAGATGATTTCAGGTCAGCCATTTACGGTGTCGTGTTCGAATCTCAAAGCTATTTCGTCGCTTACTGCAGATACTCAGATTGTGCTCTCCTACGATGCCATTCTGAATATGAACGCTACCGTCGGCAATCCAGGTAATACCAACAAGGCCACTATTACCTACTCGTCAAATCCGAATGAAGGCGGTAGCAAAGATACAGCAACCACACCATCATCTAATGCAACCGTCTTTACCTATGGCGCCGATTTTAAGAAGCTCTTCGAAAATGCCGATGGCTCTACGGCAGCAACGCCTACGAATGATATGCCACAGTTCACACTGTTCTGCATGTCTGGTAGCCACGAATCCTTCGGTCCTGTTACGGTCAACAATGATGGCACTTTCTCGTTCTCTGGTCTCGATGAAGGCACCTATCAGCTTCAGGAAACCTATACACCAAAGGGATTCAATCCAATTGCTCCTATTAACTTCATTTTGAAGCCTGATCACGCTACCGAAATGTCTACAATGCAACCGAAGATTACGAATCTTGCAGTAGACCAACAAGGTTGGACTACTGATTCCAATTCAGGTCGCGTGCACGGCACAGTTGTCAATATGAAGGGCGTTACACTGCCAGATACTGGTGGCGATGGTACGACGTTGTTCTATGCATTTGGTGGCGGTCTTATTGCCACAGCACTTGCTGGATTGGCGATTGTCTGGTGTAAGCGCCGTAACGCCTGATTGAAAAACCTGTTGGGCCTTAGGAACAATGACTACGCCGTTCTCATTATTCATTGAGATGCGCCCAGTATTGCTGGAACTAGTACAACAGCTTAGGTAATAAGGAGCAACAATGGCATACACAGTTATTACTGGTGCAACAGGTGGTTTAGGCCGTTCTTTGGCAAAGGAAGCTGCAGGTTCTGGCCAGAATCTGGTATTGACTGCTACTCATGATGATGCTCTTGTAGCACTACAGCAAAGCCTCAACGAGCTCTATGACGTTGACGTTCAAGTCTTCGCCACTGATTTAAGTACCAACGATGGTCCCCAGAAACTGCATAATTTTACGCAGTCTAAGCATTTAGTTGTTGATGAGCTTATTAACTGTGCTGGTTTTGGCGCATGGACTCGATTCTTTGATGCTCCATGGAAGAGCATTGAAACTATGTCTATGGTCAATATGCATGCGCTGACGCAACTGACCTATTTGTATGGCAATGATATGCGCCACCATCATAAGGGTCGCATTCTGAATATTTCTTCTATTGCAAGCCGCATGCCTGGCCCATTTATGGCTCTGTATTTTGCTACTAAGGCCTATGTGACGTCATTGGGCGTTGCTCTGAACTATGAGCTGCGTGGCTCTGGCGTTTCAGTCACCACTATTTGTCCTGGTCCTATTACGACTGGTTTTGAGGCGAAGGCTCAGATGAAAGGCAAGAACTTCTTTACGATGACGAGGCCTGCAACAGCTGATCAGGTTGCTCACTTTGCTTATTCGCGTATGCATAAGGGTCGTGCACTGGGATACCAGGGCATGTTTGCTAAGTCGAGTGCATTCCTCGCTCGCCTACTGCCAATGTGTTGCATGACCAAGATCGCAGCTCGTATGAATGGCGGCGATCCAGCGCAGCTCAGCAGCACGCACACTGCACAGCACTAATCGTCGAAGCACGGTACTTGCCAGAGCGCACAGTACTTGCCGAAGCACAAACCAGCACATATATGCCAATGGGCGGTACTGGAGTAATTCCAGTACCGCCCATTGCTGTTACGCTGCAGTGTAATCAGTGGCGCTTGTGCTTCTGGTTCTGCTGCTTGCGCGATGCACTCGAGAATGGATTCTGCTTGCCATTCTTGGCATGTGCATTGTGCTTATGTGCGTTACCATGTGCACCATTCGTCTGCGTTACACGTGTATTCTGCTTACGTGTGCCGCTCTTGCCATGGTTCTTATTGCCATGGTTGTTTGGAACATGCTGGCCAGCATCATGCTTGTGATTCTTATGCTGGTTCTGCTCTGAGGACTGTGCGCCCTGCTTACGCGTGGCAACGTGGCCCTGCTGTGCATTACGGCGCTTGCGCGAGTGAGCATTGCTCTTCTTACCCGACTCAGTCGTTTCCTGCGTCCAGTCACGCAGGTGCTCAGCATGGAACTGCTTCAGCGAACCCTCGAGTTCCTTGCCCTGTGCCAGCAAACGCTCGGCCGCGCGCTTACGCCTGCGGTCCTTCTTCATGCGCTGCTGTTCGGCCTGACGCTGCTGCCTTGCTTCTGCAGACTCCTGCACATTCTTCTTTGGTCCGCGATCCTTGCGTCCCGAACGGTTTGGATTGCGCTTATGCGTATGATTCCTCTGGTTGCGAGCTGGGCGGACTGGCTGCGTCTTATCGAGATCCCAGCCGAACACAGGTTCAGCAACTTCGCCAATCATTTCGAGCACTTCAGCATCATCAAGCGCGACCTTATGAGGCTTAGCGTTGATGTTGGCCTTGTGCAGCAAGGTCCTGACGTAGCGACGCTGATCTGGCGTCATAATCGTTACCACATCGCCCTTGCGGCCAGCACGTGCCGTACGGCCAGAACGGTGCAAGAAAGCCTTTGGATCCTCTGGTGGATCCACCTGAATAACAACGTCAACGCCGCTGACGTCAATACCACGTGCAGCCACATCGGTAGCCACAAGCACATTGACATCACCCTGCTCGAACGCAGCCAAGTTACGATCACGCTGGTTCTGGCTCAAATTGCCGTGCAGTTCAGCAGCTGGAATACCCTGCTGCGTCAACGACTTAGCAAGCTTCTTCGCCTGGAACTTTGTACGCGTAAACAGAATGCGACGGCTCTTGCCCGAAGCCAAAGCCTTGACGAGTGCTGGCTTATCGTTACGCGAGATCACAAAAACGTGATGCGTCATCGAATCCACTTGAGCATTGGCATCATCAACACTGTGCACGATTGGATCATGCAAGAATTCGTTGACGACTTCATCAACACCGTGATCCAGCGTTGCCGAGAACAGCATGTGCTGTGCATTTGGCTGAATCTGGCCAAGAATACGCTTAATTGGAGGCAGGAAGCCCATATCGGCCATTTCGTCTGCCTCATCAATAACAACGACTTGCACGTCGCACAGCGTCAGAGCACCCTGATTAATCAGATCTTCAAGGCGGCCTGGGCATGCAACAACAATATCGGCACCTGCGCGCAGATCACTGATCTGGCGCTGGTAGCGCACACCACCGTAAACGGTCGTCGTATCAATGCCATAGGCAGCAGCCAACGGTGCGAGCACTTCGCTAATCTGGTTGGCCAATTCACGTGTTGGAGCCAACACAAGACCGCGTGGATGTGGAACGAATCCCTGTTCGCGATGTTCTTGCTGATGACGCCTGCGAGTCTTTTTGACGGCTTTACGGAAATCAGCATCGGAATAACCCGAACCCAGTGCGTAATCAACTTCAGAAAGTCTAGAAACCAGCGGAATGGAGAACGCAAGCGTCTTGCCTGAGCCGGTACGGCCACGGCCGAGCACATCGCGGCCGGCGAGCGAGTCAGGAAGTGTATCGCGCTGAATTGGGAACGCTGTGGTCTTGCCATCCGCCTTAAGTACGTGAACCAGCGGACCCGGCACACCGAGTTCGCCGAACGTAACTGGAGAATCGTCTAACGCTGTGGAGGATGCTTGAGGCAGAGTTGCTTGCACTGCCTGATCCTTGCTGGAAGTTGAGTTTGGCACCGCGGCCTTTCATGTCAGATTGCTAATGCTCAGTAAATCGAGCCAATTCATACTATGTGAAGGCGTCTACCAGCGTTCCCCCGAAAAGCGAAACGGCACTAGAAATTTCTAGCGCCGTTCGCGAGTGATTCATTGAGCCAGGTTGCCTGAACTGTGTACTACCCTGTTGTCGCTCATTGCAGCATAGGTTTGCTCAGATCAACTCTTATGATCAATTGTCGCTGATTGCGTGGCAGATAGGCCTTGCGTCTCATGAACAAAGTCAGCTTCTTCGTGAGTCTCGAGTTCGTGTTCTTGTTCAGCTTGTGCTGCGGTGCGAGGCACCGTGCCGGTGAGCCTACCAATGCCCTTGAGCCCGTGATAGATAATCAGGACTGCAATCGAGCCAATGGCAATACCGTTGAACTGGATGCCTTGGAATGCGAACTGGAAGTTAGCAATGCCGACGATCATCGTGACTGCTGCAGTCATCAGATTGAGTGGCTTACCGAAATCAACTTTGTTATCAACCCAGATTTGTACGCCAATCATGCCAATCATGCCGTAGAGCAATGTGCAGACGCCACCAAGTACGCCAGCTGGAATCGTATTAATAATGGCACCGAACTTTGGGCACAGGCTCAGGATGAAGGCGAATCCCGCAGCACACCAGTATGCGGCTGTTGAATACACCTTCGTTGCGGCCATAACACCAATGTTTTCACCGTAGGTTGTGGTACCAGAGCCACCACCGAAGCCTGCGATTGAGGTGCCCAGACCATCAGCGAACAGTGCTGAGCCGATCATATCGTCGTAATTGCGACCCGTCATGGCTGCGACTGACTTCACATGGCCAACATTTTCTGCAACGAGTACGAGTACGACTGGAAGGAACATTGGCAGTACTGAGAAATCAACTTGTGGCGTATGGAACTTCGGGAAGCCAATCCATGCAGCGTGCGCTACTGGACCAAAGTCCACTTGGCCGCGGAAGCAGGCGTAGGCATATCCGATCAGTACGCCGAGCAGAATATTTAAACGCCCGAGCAGTCCCTTGAACAAAATGGCACATAGCAGTACAGCGAGCAAGGTAATTACTGCAGTATCTGGTGCGGCTTGGAAGTTCGTCCAGACTGTTGGTGCGAGATTAAAGCCGATAATGGCAACGATGGCGCCATTTACGACTGGGGGCATAATGCGGTCAATCCAGTAGGCGCCTGCGTAGTGAACGAGAATACCAATCAGAGCGAGTAAAAGGCCTGTGCACATAATGCCGAAACTGGCTGTTGCAATGCCTTTTCCAGAAGCAGTAACTGCGGCGATTGGAGCGATAAATCCAAATGAAGAACCTAGATAACTAGGGAGAATGTTCCGATTAATCAGCAGGAACAATGCTGTTGAGAATGCGGTGAAGAATAGTGTGGTTGAGGGATCGAATCCAGTAAGTATTGGGACGAGGAATGTTGCTCCGAACATAGCAACTACGTGTTGGGCACCTATGCCCACAACTCTTGACCACGCTAGTCGTTCATCTGGTTCAACAATTTCCCCTGGTCGAAGCGTTTTTCCGTCCCCATGTATTTTCCATGAGAACAATTGGGAAAGATTGAATGAATTAGATGATGTAGGCGTTTGGGACATTTTAGGCATGGTGCCACCATCCTCGATTCTTCACTTCTTCATATTGGCGCAAGGTTTTGCGATCTTGGGTTCTAACAGTGTTTGGGGCGTATTTGAGCCAATTTTGGGAAAACGAAGCCCCTCGGCGGCTCAACTGTTTTTTGCGCCTCGGGCATTGTACGCCGTTGTTTGTTTCTTGCCTAAGTCAACCTGCTTTTTTGCTCACTATATGAGAGCACGTATTGGGACGCCATTGCTGCAACCGCAGAAATTCAATAAAAAAGGGACGATCTTTCGACCGTCCCCAAGCAAGTTCTGTGCGTGACTTAGGCACGCATCACAACTTTAGAAGAACAACGATGCTATGCAGATGCAGAAGCCGAGCAGCAGCACCGAAGCGATGGCACTTGCCAGCAGAGCCTTGCCGCCGCGCTTAGCGAGCACCGAGAAGTTGACGTTAATGCCCAGAGCAGCCATAGCCATACCAAGCACAATGTAAGCGACGTCAACGCAGCCACCGGCGAATGCCTTGCCTGCAGGACCCCACCACGAGATGAACAGCGTGCCGAGCACCGAAGCGGCAATGAAGCCGAGCATGAACCAAGGGAACGTAATCTTGCGCTTGCCGTCAGTCTTGACGTCGGACTGCGTCTTATCCCACCAAATAGCGATGATAATTGCGGCGAACACGAGCATAAGCACGCGCGACAGCTTCATAATCGTTGCCATCTCAAGTGCGACTGGACCGAAGCCCTCACCCGCTGCCACAGCATGTGCGATTTCGTGCAGCGAACCGCCAGCAACAATACCGAGCTGCTTCTCGCTCAGGCCAGTGAATGGGCCGATGAACAGCTCGAGCAGAGCGAAAATCGTACCCATAATTGCCACAATGGCAACTGCAATAACTTCGTCGTTCGACTTCTCTTCAGCACGGTCTGGACCAACCTTAATCGAACCGGAAATTGCCATAACAGCAGCAGCGCCACAAATGCCCGTACCACCTGCAACGAGAATAGCGAGCAGAGGATTCACACCAAGCCAGCGAGCAATGGCGTACGTCACCGTAACAGTCAGTGCCACAATAACGGCAGCAATTGGCAGGCACTTAATGCCCGTCGTAAACAGCAGCTCCAGGTTGAGCTTGAAGCCGAGCAGAATAATACCGAGGCGCAGCAGCTTGTTAGCGATCAGACCTGCAGCATCCTTGACGCCTGCTGCACGAATCGAATTGTCGCGTACATACCAAGCGCGCAGCGGGAACTGCACAATCATACCGATCAGCAGTGCAATAATCAGAGCACCCAGCAGACTAAATCCTGGGAACTGCTTGAGCCATGCGCCAATAAACGATGCAATCAGCGTAACGATTGCAATAACCAACATTTGGGGCGTTGCGATGCGCTTTCCCCACTTCTGTACAAACTCTTTCACCGTTCTTTTATATCGCCGAAAGAACAAGCAGCATGCTCGTTTTGGTTATTGGCTGAGCTTTTTGTTGATTTCCGATTGAATTTCTAGACAATTCTGAATTACGAGTGCCAACGTTGCATATAACAGATTCGCATATTAAAGGAATGCTCATGACTCAATTAAATCCGTATCCATTTGTTCGCTATAGCGATGCGAATCGTGTACTCAACGATGAGGCCATGGCTCATATTGCTCAGTATTGGACTGAGACGACGAACGATTTAGATGGCATCAGTAAAGAACTCGCGGCACATATTGCGAAAGAACGCATCAGCATTGCACAGTTCGATTATCCGCGCACTGATTTCTGGCATGATCCTGACGGCATTGATGTTTTTGCGGATATTTCCTATGCCGATGATGCTGGGTATGGCGAAGGTCAGGTGCGTGGCCATCTGCTAGACCTGTATGTGCCGCATGACGTAGTACTGCGCGGTGGTAACTCATGCCCTGTATTTATTGATATTCATGGTGGCGGCTTTACCTATGGGTATAAGGAGCTCAATCGTAATTTCTGCACGCATCTCGCTGCACAAGGCTTTGCCGTGTTCTCCTTGAATTATCGTCCTGTTCCTCAGACTGGTTTGATGGGACAATTGGCTGATATTCAAATGGCGTTGCGTTGGATTCATACGCATTTGGATCAGTGGCCGCTGAGTAAGCACAACATTTTTATTACGGGTGATTCTGCAGGAGCAGCTCTGGCCTGGCTCACTATGCTGATCGAAGGTAATTCACAGGCTGCTCAGGCCTTTGGCATTGAGCGTTCCTCTGGTTTGCCAATACGTGGTGCAGCTCTTATTAGTGGCGTATTCTCCCTTGGTCGAGATATTACGAGCGGCCCGAGGAAACGTTTCCGCAATACACTAACCCATGATTTAGGTCAGTTCTTCCTTGATGGTCTTACTGATATGCAGCCAGATTGGCTTGATCCTAGGGTTGCTATTCGCGAGTTCACTGTGCCGCCTACGTATTTGGTAACGAGTTCAGACGATTTCATTGAGTCAGAAACGCTGTATTTGGCGACATTGCTTGCTGAGCACAATGTTGATTTTGAGCTCCACGATATTAAGGTACCGCCAACGCAAACGCTTGGTCATGTGTTCCCGGTGTGCCTTTCATGGCTCGACTTAAGCGCTCAAGTTTTTGAGCAAATCAGCAAATTTACTCAAAGCCGTTGCACGTTCTAATTATGTAAACGTATGCAAGGTGCCACTTCATTCTGGTGCGATCTCTGCGCATTATTGCCCACCAGAATGAAGTGCATACGTTATAGCGCCATTTACAGTACTTAAGCGTTTTACTGAAACTCTAAGTACTTTCTGAAACAAAATAAGAATGACTCTACTTAGCAAACGATTTCTTACAATATGGACGTATTGCTCATTTTCGATATACCCCCGAAACCGTTATATCGCGCCCGACGAGCCAGTACCCTCAGTCAACAAACTTGGTGCTGATTCATGAGTGAAGTTGTATGAAAAAAATCATCACTGTAAAGTAATCATCAACAACAACACATGGGGGGATCAAAAAATCAGATCAAACCTAAAAGATTTGATATTTTGAACACTTAATGACTATGCGAGGTTCGCCCGTATAAGCCGTTGTTGTTTAAGTAAGAAGGTTCTGCAGCTTATCAAATTTATGACAGATGCACGAATAATCTGAAATATATTTTTTCATGCTGTACGAATTTATTAACGCAATACGAGGGGTATTTCAATCAATCGGAGCGATTGCTATATCTTTATTACATTGCATGCCGATACTTACGGCAATGTTGAAGGGATAAATTGTGATCAAGGTACACAAACACTTTAAGAAGACCGCAGCATTCATTCTTTCGGTAGCTACACTGTCAGGTGCTGCATTCGTGTCATCCACCGCAATGGCAGATCAAATTGGAAATGATCATCCAGATGGTGTTGATCAAGGTCTGGTGAATTACTACAAGATCAATGAGACTGGTAGAGGTCAGTGGAAGACTATCGACATGGAGCAAGATCTGCACGATTGGGACTCATCGATGCTTATTGCTCAGGGTGTAGCCAACGATGATCGTCGTGCTTATCGTGACGCCCAAAACAGCGAGATTCCTGTTGATTTGTATGCTCTCTATGCTGCATATGATTCAAGCAACCTGTATCTGATGTGGGAAATGGTGAACCCTACCGATGCCGTCACTCCATGGGCTCAAGAAATTCTCTGGCACGGCAAACTTAATGAACGTGATGATCTCGATTTCCCATTCTATATTGCACTGAAAACTGATAAGGGTATTACGAGTAATACTATTGGTCAGAATGCCTTTATTGGTGGCGATACGTCTAGGACGATTTGGAATTCTAGAAATGCATTTACCCAAGGCATTACCGATCTCGTTGGTATTCATTCCAAGGTTGAAAATACCGACACCCAGCTCTTCAAGGGAACTAACTATGGCGGTTTGAATGCAACCCCTTCCTATTCGAATATCACGGTTATGAAGGGCAACAGCATTCTGAGCAAGGAAGTGAATGGCTTCACGACCTATGGTTCTGGTCGTCAGACTGATGATGTGAAGCACGACTCCTCCAACATTGTTGATCTGAAGACGAGGGGACACGATCCGAATAAGTACGATTTCCACTACGTCGTAAAGATTCCACTGTCCAATTTGGGTATTTCTGGTAGCTACATCCAGCAGAATGGTATTGGCGTCCAAGTGGTGTCTACCTATTCTGGCGATAAGTCTCGTGGAACGGACTCGCTGCCATACGATATGGCAACCAAGGCTGAAATGCAGGACTTCGATTCAACCATTCCTTCGAAGTATTCGTCGAAGTTGGCAATGATTGGTGGCTCGAACTAATCACCTCATATGCTAATTAGTTAAACCTCATAAAGCCTCGAGTCTTACGATTCGAGGCTTTTCTTATGAACATAGAACTTACTGCTGTGCAAAGTGCCCACTGCAAGCTAAGCGCTACTGTCTATTGACTTCCCGCCTAGATCACAGGCAAACGCTCATACTTCTTACTGACAGTACTCACAACAACTACCGACTATTGGCAGTGTTTTAGGTCACTAGCTTCAGTCGTACGTCAGCCCATTCCCTGTTGTGCTCCGTAGTGTTGGTACTACCAAACAAAGGAGCACACATTATGTGTCATACAAATAATCACCAGCAGACAATGACTCAAGATCAGGGCGCAAGCTCAGATGGCGACAAAGACTTCCAAAACGAAGCCACACAACAAGACGAACAGCAGGAACAATCTCAGCAGGGTCAACAGGGTCAGCAGAGCGAACAGCCTCAGCATTGCAAGCAGCAGCACGGTAACATGCACTCAGAAGCTTCTGTACAAAATGGCGTAGGCGGCACTGCAGCTGACGACCAGGCCGATGCACAGTATCTTGTAGATCAGCATGCTGGTTCTGAAGATGCTGGAGTTGCAGAGAACGGCGACCAGTCACAACAGCCAATGCAGCAGCCTAATGGTGACGGCACTGGCGTAATGAGTCCAGAAGATCCTCGAGGCGAAGGCTCCTTAGAAGCCATTGCTAACGGAACAGGCGCCGAACAAGGTTCAGCATCGGAACAGTCTGGTCCTAATACTGCCAACGGCCAGCACTGCATGCAGCATATGAATGCCTGATATAACTCGGTACTAGTCCCCCAATATGGACGACTACCCTCTTATAACAATTGGCTCCAGTAGCGTTTCCAGCTACTGGAGCCAATTCGTATATCAGAATTGAAAGAGTACTGCTAGTACTTCATCACTTGCTGACGTTGAACTTGAACTCAACGATATCGCCATCTTGCATGACGTAATCCTTGCCTTCAAGACGCAGCTTGCCTTCATCCTTAATCTTCGTCATCGAGCCATCAGCTTCAACAAAGTCATCGTACGAAACAACTTCTGCCTTAATGAAGCCCTTCTCGAAGTCCGTGTGGATGACGCCTGCAGCCTGTGGAGCAGTCCAGCCCTGGTGGATCTGCCATGCGTGCACTTCCTTCTCACCTGCAGTCAGGAACGTCTGCAGACCAAGAATGTCGAAGCCAACGCGAGCCAGCTGATCAAGGCCAGATTCTTCAAGACCTGCATCGGCGAGCATTTCGCGTGCATCAGCTTCATCGAGCTCGGTGAGTTCTGCCTCGAACTGAGCGTTCAGGAAAATAGCTGGTGCTGGAGCAACCGACTGAGCGAGCTTAGCCTTGAACTCTTCGTTCGTCAGCTCGTTATCGTCAACGTTAAACACGTAGATGAATGGCTTTGCGGTCAGCAGGTGCAGATCGTAAACATCATCCTTGTTGATTTCGCCTGCGCTTGCAGCCTGATCGATGGTACGACCGGACTCAAGAATCTCCTTAGCCTTCTTCACAGCTTCCATGTAAGCAGGCTCGATCTTCTTGCCGCGCAGATCCTTCTCAAGTTTTGGCAGAGCGTTATCAATCGTCTGCAGATCAGCCAGAATCAGCTCGGTGTTAATCGTGTCGATATCGTCGTCTGGGTTGACGCGACCATTGACGTGTACGATGTCGTCATCTTCGAAGGCACGCACAACTTCACAGATTGCATCAGCTTCACGAATGTTAGCGAGGAACTTGTTACCCAAGCCTTCACCCTCGGAAGCACCCTTGACAATACCTGCAATATCAACGAACGTAACCGTTGCTGGCACGATCTTCTCCGTGTGCACGAGCTCAGCGAGCACAGGAAGACGCTTATCTGGCAGTGGCACAACACCCGTGTTTGGCTCAATTGTTGCGAACGGATAGTTCTCAGCGAGCACGTTGTTGCGCGTTAATGCGTTAAACATGGTGGACTTGCCGACATTTGGCAAACCGACGATTCCGATAGTAAGAGACATGTTTATCAAGGTACCCGCTTGGCTTGTCATTCATGATCAAGCCGATTCATCAGGCTATGCTATGGAGTCTTCCGTATGAGCTTCTGGCACGTGAGATTTGGTATTCTTCGAGCCTCTTCCATACATGAGGTAATTCAACAAACAGCCGAACACCGTGACTCCTGCAATAATGACGCATCCTATTTCGCCCGCCTTAAATGCCACAATGCCCATGCCCACCATGCTGATCACATATGAATAAAACATGCGCAAAGACAATACCCGTTCGCTTAATTTCCGCGTCAGCCATATGAACATAGCAACAGTAGATCCAAGAATAATTAACCAGCATATTGAGGAAGGTATGCTACCCATATCTTTAAATCCAACATTTACAGCTGCGCCCCACAAGCCAATACCCAAAATACAACTAGTACGTAACTCATAGGAATCCATATCACTCACCTACTCTGTACTATCTTTCGGTTGCATACAGCAATCCGATGGAGCTCCGTTGCACGATTTATGCAGAGGTAAGTTTCACTGTATCGAACGCAGTACGGTCAACATCCAATATCATCGAAAATTCATCGGGAATTAAACGTCGAGCTATTTTGAGACGAACTAGATAACAAAAGTCCGATTGATTAGTGCGGTGAAGCAGAAATCAATCGGACCAAAAACACAACTTGAGTTGCACTAACGGAACGGTACTAGCGAACTCAGTACAGCAACGTCACTGCTCAATAGCGTCAACAGCCTTAATGACAGCGCCACGGAAGCCGGACTCCTCGAGGCTGGCAACGCCCTTAATTGTCGTGCCGCCAGGGCTGCAGACGGCGTCCTTCATAGCGCCTGGATGCTCTTCGGAAGCCATGTAAAGCGCACCAACGCCTTCAATCATGCGAGCGGCGAGACGGTAGGCCGTTGCGCGAGGCAGACCATACTTCACACCAGCGTCGCCGAGTGCTTCCAAATACATATCAGTGAAAGCTGGAGCACAACCGGAAATGCACATGCCAATACCCATGTGCTCAGTCGCCACACGCTCAACCAAGCTGATCTCACCCAGTACACGCTCGAACTCAATGCGCTGAGCGTCGGTAAGCGTGTTGAGCTGCTCGGTGACGAGCACACCCTTGCCCACAGCCATTGGTGTGTTTGGAATCGTGCACTGTACGTGGATCTGATCGTGCTTGTCACCGAACAGATGCTCGTAATCAGCAAGCGTCCAGCCAGCAGCCAGCGAAACAACGAAGCAGTCGCGGTCGGCCAGCAGATCAGTCAGAGGACCAACAACCGACTCAATCTGATATGGCTTGACGGCCACAATAATCATGTGTGCAGCGTCTGCGACCTCTTCAGCCGTGTGCACTGGCCTGACGCCATACTTTGCAGCGTTACGCTCGAGGCGGTCAAAATGAGCGGCGCAAGCAACCATTTGGCTACCCTCAACAACGCCGGCCTCAGTCAGGCCCTTGGCAATGGCCTGAGCCATGTTGCCGAATCCAATAAATCCAACAGTGAAGTCGCTCATCGTGAGCCCCTTTCCAAATCGATGCTGCTCAGCATAGTCGCATAATTCAGTATTCCTCTGAACGGATAGCCAGAATCGGCGCTATACCACGCTTTGATCACGATTTTTGGATACGCTCTGATCAAACACCACGCCGTAATTTGCATTTTTCCACGAATGCGCCTATAGTCATCACTCGTTGCGTTAAGTAACCAAAACCTGTCCGGGTGGCGGAATGGTAGACGCGCTAGCTTGAGGTGCTAGTGCCTATTTTATACAGGCGTGCGGGTTCAAGTCCCGCTCCGGACACCAGCAAAACCCTTGAGAGCAATCTCAAGGGTTTTCTTGTTTTTGTGCACTCTTGTTTTTGCACAACGAAAAGCCAGCCCAGAACGATACTGGACTGGCTTTATGTGTTACAGGTTGCGGAGGTCTCCCCTGTCTCGTGCGCATTCATACAAATGCTTAAACACGCGGTTGCCATGCACACCATCATGCTCAAATTCATTGGTTACCCAGGCATGCGAATGGCCGATACGAGAAAGTGTGTCAAGCGATAGCTTCGAATTGACATACATATCGTCGAAATACACGGCTGCTTGTAGCGGTACTTCATTACGCGCAAGCTGATCAGCATCATAAATCGTGCCAAAATGCGTGTCTTGCATAAGCAGATCCATAGCCGCACGGAATGGACGCAGCTGACGTTCTTGCTCAAACATCCATGGGAAAATAGCCTCGCCGAAGAACAACAGCGGTCGCGCATCTGGACTGAATTGCGCATGCTTTGCCACAACTCGTGACGCAGCCCACTCGATTGGCTTCTCAAGCTCACCATTTGCATAGATGAACTCTTGCAGTGGCCAGTAGAGGGCTTTGGCATAGGTTTGTTCGGCCACATCATGCAAGAACGCATCGGTTAATGCCGTTTGTGGGTCGACCTGGGAGCTGGCAGCACCAGTAGAACCTGCAGATTCAGCAGATCCTGCAGACCCGATATTTGGCACGTCACCCGCACCTGCTCGGAATGCAGTATCGAACAGCCAATGTAACGTCTCAAAACTTGGTTTCATGCCAAGGCACTGGCCCACAGTTTGTAGGCGTGGCACCGTGAGTTCGTCACCATTCGGCAACTGCAGTGCACTACCCTGCTCACTTGCGGCCGTAATAATATCAGCCACTGCAGCCACACGCTCACGATCTTGCGGGTAACGTTCGTAATACTGCTCAGTTTTGCGCTGCATTGTTGGCACGGTGTACTCGTACGTTTCCTCAGCATCGGCTGGCACATGTGGAATACCGCCCGTCGTAAAGCAGGCTGCGAGCGAGTTTGGGAACAATGACAACCACGTAAGCGTTAAGAATCCGCCATAGCTTTGGCCAAGCGTGACGAGTTTGCGTCCGCCAAATTTGGTCAGGCGTAGGTGTTCGAAGTCTCGAATAATTGAGTCGGCAAGGAACATTTTGAGCAGTTGTGCTGCGTCCTGACCGCTCATCGATTGCACAGTGCGTCCGTCGACGGCTGTGGAACGTCCGGTACCGCGCTGATCAGGCAGAATAACGTGGAAATGTTTGACGGCTTCTGCAATCCATCCGTCTGAGGTTGGGCTCATTGGGCGCGGGCTTGCGCCGCCTGGTCCGCCCTGCAGGAACATGAGGAACGGCAGGTTCGCGCCCACGTGTTCTGGTGCGTCCACGACGCGATAGAACAGATCAATAGTGCGTCCTTCTACGTTCTGTCCTGGTGTATTGCCGGCCCAGTTCAGTGGGACTTTGATTGATGATTCCTCAATATGCAACCCTGGCACCCAATACCCTGCGGTTGTGGTGCGATGCTGTTGGGTTTGTTGCGTCGTAGCGTTCATAGCTATGACTGTAAATCATCCTTGAGATGGATATCCGCTCTGCGTCGTATTGCGTTACGGTGACATTATGCGCAAACTTCTGCAGTGGTGGACGAGTCATGTCATGATACATGATGCTGTTATTGCTGCCATTTTGTGGATGATACTGTGTCGATTCACAACAGCTAATTCCGGATATTTATTATTTACGCCATCACAGCATTGGGTGACGGTACTGTCTATTGCGCTAGCTATTCCGTTTGCTACACGTCGTAAATATCCGCAGATTTCCGCAATCATTTTTATCTGCGTTGTAGTAGTGCAACTTGTTACAGGTCCATCATTTATGAATGTTGATCTACTGGCACTTCCGCTGCTCTATACGATTATTGTGCAGTGTGCTCAGCGACGTATTCATATCTATATTGCAATTGCTTATGCGATGTGTGTGCTGTCAGCCGTTACACAGTGGGCGGCTCTCAAATATGGACCTATTTTTGAGCTACATACCGGTACGGCTCCTAGTTTGAGAGACTCACTGATTTATTTCGGCATTAGTGCCGGTGCGTGTGTTACCCCTACGATTATTGCTGGCTATTGGCAACGAGCTCGCAAGGCAACGTCGGTAACATTGCAAGAACGTAATGCTGCGTTATTGGAATACCAACGTGAGCAGAAAACTGTGGCATCTGAGGCTGAACGCGCTCGTATTGCACGTGATATGCATGATGTTGTTGCGCATACCTTGTCGACGATTATTGTGCAGTCTGATGGCGGCCGATATGCTTCCGCTCATAACCCACAATTAGCAAAGTCAGTTATGCAAACCATCGAGCATGAAACCCAAACAGCATTATCTGCTATGAACGATGTGTTACATGCTATAGGCAGTAACACGAAAGATAAAACGCCGAATATTGTGTCCTCAGCGATTGCTCAAGCGCAGCATATTCATCAATCACTACACATACAACATATTGCACATGGCGAGCAGCCAGATCAGCTGGAGCCATTCCAAGTTGAAGCTTTAGAACATGTGTTACAAGAAGCGTTTACCAATATTCGTCGTTATGTTGGACCGCATGCACAGGTGCATATAACAGAAACTTGGACCGACCAGTCAGTAACACTTCGTATTGCGGATGAAGGTACGACTCAAGCCTTTGATGCAACTACTGCTGGTAGTGGTTTAGGATTACTTGGATTACAAGAGCGTATTGAACAAATTGGAGGTACGTTCATCGCTCATGCGTTGCAACCACAAGGTTTTGTTGTGTCTGCAACAATTCCATTGCACACAACCCCAGCACCATCATCTGCTCCAAAACAGGCAGCAATGTCATTGCAATCTTCTGCTCCAGTAGACGGGCCACGCTGGTTATCGCATCCTGTGCAGCGTGCTGTTCGGCAGGTTGCTCAGCAAACTAGTTCAGTAATTGCTGCTGTATGGCAGAAACAATCACTTTCGGAACGAATTGCAAAGCTATCAACGTGGAGTGAGCAACATTATGTTGTTCTTGACACCATGGTTGCTGCTGTCGTCTGTGCAGCGGCTTGGCTGTATATTGCATCAGATACATGGCTGACTGCAACTGTTGGCATGAACGAATCCGGGCTTGCAGTAGTGTATACAGAACTTGTTGTCACATTTGCCATGTTGAGTATTCGCCGACGTTTCGCACTTATGGCTGCAATTGGCATGAGCATTATGTATGCAATCGTGCTCTTGGTAATTCCTGGTATTGCTCTTTCAGATCTTCTCGTGTTCAACATGTTGGCAGTTGTGTTTATTTATTCAGCAATTACCTACGGTAGTAAACGTGCACTGCCACTGATTGTTTCACTTTGTGTTGCGCTATCCGCATTTGCAGGATTTACTACCACACTGAACTGCCGTGGTTATGTATCTGTTATTGCTTGGTTAAGGCACGACCAAATACCGCGACACCCATCATACGAACGCGCTACGGCCATAACATCTGGTATTCAGTTTGCTTTGGTCATCGCCGTACTATGTTGTGCCGCAATTCTGCTTGGTTTGATGCAGCATAGTAATACTTCGAATTTAATTTTGCTGCGGCAGCGAGAACAGGCACTCCAACAACTGACGCAACAACGTGATGTGCAGTATGCCAATGAAGAGCGAGAACGTATCAGTGCTCAAATTCAGCAGCATATTACTGATGTGCTTACACAAGTTGCGCAACAAGCAACGGCAGGTATTGCCATGATTGATCAGGCTCATGCTCAGCACACCGAACCAAGCGCAGCCCAAATAACACACGCGTTTGAACAGATTGGCACTGAAGGACGTCATGCCTTAGCTCAAATGCGAGAACTGCTGCATGTGTTGCGTAATACTGCAGATACCCATGTGCCTTCTGAGCACGTTGCCCAGAGTTCTATGCAACATCGCTCAGATTCACTTGCTTTGCATCCTGCATTGCCATTGCATGAACAACTAGAACATGTAGTCGCTGCACGCCAGGTCACGAATCCTGCTGCTACTTCGAAGGAAGCATAAATGTCATCAGAATCTTGCGAACCAACACAGAGCTACTCGCCTATGAAACCAATTCGCGTCATTGTGGCTGATGATCAAGAGCTGGTGAGCATGGGTTTTGCCATGGTTATTAACTCACAACCAGATATGCATGTGGTTGGTCGAGCAAGTAATGGTATTGAAGCAGTTGCTTTAGCGCAAACCACACCAGCCGATGTAGTACTGATGGACGTTCGCATGCCACAAATGGACGGCATCGAAGCTACGCGACAAATTTGCGCCGTTTCCAATGCGGAACATACGACCCGCGTTATTATTCTGACCACATTTGATCTTGACGAATACGTGATGGCAGCCATTAATGCTGGAGCCTCAGGGTTCTTACTCAAAGATACTGAACCAGAAATTTTATTATCTTCTATTCGCACGGTGCATCAGGGCAACGCAATTATTGCGCCAACGGCAACAAAGCGATTAATTGAACAAATGACTGCACAGGGATTTGGCACAGCCCATTCCTCACTCGTCACTGCAACCAGTTCTCCAGCTCAACAGACCACTAATGAACCCTATACCGATCCTGAGCTCGCATCACTCACTGACCGCGAGCGCGAGGTACTGGTTGAAGTAGCGCATGGGTTATCCAATCAGGAAATTGCGGACAAGCTGTTTATTTCGTTGCCAACAGTAAAAACACATGTAACGCATGTGCTCGCGAAAATTCATGCACGTGATCGCGTGCAAGCTGTTGTATTCGCCTACGAGAATCATCTCGTGTAACCGAGGCTATCAGCACTAGCAAGCACTCCATATCAAGTACTTAGTCAAAGCATGACAACAGAGGAACTACCACAATAGATATGTGGTAGTTCCTCTTGGCTTTCATGAACTTAGACACAGCTTAATTACTCAACTGCGAGCGCCTCAACTGGTGAAACACGATTAGCGATCTGCGCAGGACTGATGCTAGCAATAAGTGCCGCAGCTATAGCTATGCCTAGAATCACTGCGTCTCCGACCCAGTCAATGGTAAAGGTGAATTCATGTACTACTGGACCAAGCACCATCGCAACACCAAGTGAACCGAATCCAGTACCAAGCATTAAACCGACAAGGCTTGATACCACGGTCGTGAGTAATGCTTCTATGCCAATGGAACGGCGCACTTGCTGTCGAGTCATGCCAATAGCTCGTAATGTAGCGGTTTCTCGAGTACGTTCAATAACCGACAAACTTAAGGTATTCGCTACACCAATCAGTGCAATAATCACAGCAACAGCCAGCAGTACAACGAACAGCAACAGCACCTGATTGACTGTCGTGTTCCACTTTTCCTTTTCTACCACAGGAGCAACAATGCTTACTTGTGGAATATCGGGTACGGCGTTCGAGACTGTGTGCACGATCTCCGATTCTGATTGTTGAGCCGTAGTATCAGTGCGAATCAGCATCGTAGTGCTTTGTGCATGCAGCACTTGCTGATCAAACAGAGACGCGTCAACAAAAGCAACGGTGTCACCGGTGTCGACGATATTACGGAAGTTCAACACATGAGTATCAACAGTCAACGCTGGTTCAGAAGGATCGGACGAATCAGCATGCTGATACTCGCGGATCGTGAGCTGAGGCTGGTACTGGATACGCGCACCGGAAGCAGGAAGCAGCTGAGATAGCAGTATCTGATCAGCGTCCCAATGCATTGGCGGCACTGTCACGTTGAGCACAGACTTGAGTGATTGCAAGTTTGGAATACCCATAACGAGCAGATCAGTACCATGAGGCGTTTTCTTCATAGCTTCCGGCACGTTGTCAGTGACTTTCACTTGAGCAGTTGGTGCGGCAAGTACTGACTGAATACCTGGTTCCTTGTGTAAGCGTTGTTTGAGTGAGGCAGCTTGGTCATTTGGAATACCAGAAACGGAAATATCAACACTGTACTTGGTGTTGAGCTTCGTATTCATTGTTTGCTTGGCACAAGCAGCACCTGTTCCAATAGTGGAAATAAGTGTCACGCCAATAAGCAGAGCGAGTCCTGTTGCTGTTATGCGGCGAGGATTTTTCGCAATATTGGCGACTGCCAGTTTGGCAGAAGGACCAATTTTACTTACGCCCTTGCCAATAAGCCGCAACAGTTGCGGAATCCAGAAGTGAGCTGTTATGCCCACACCGCTGAACGTCAGTACACAACCCGTAATAGCGGCGAGCAACCAAGTACTGTTCTCTGCAGTTTTCCAATACTGCGCTGCCCAGATGGCGAGCGAAACACCAGCAAGCAGCACAATGGTGCCGAACACCGTACGCACACGTTGACGCTGTGTGTGCTCAACCAAGTCAAGCGGCTGCAAAGCCTCAAGCGGCGTAACATGCGTAGCCATACGAGCAGCGCTCAATGAGGCAACAATCGTGGCGAGCACACCAAACACAATTGGAGTTATCAGTGTCGATGTAGTTATCACCACATGCATTGTCATTGATGTACCAAATACGTGCGCTGATATGGCGAGTGCCATAGCACCAATACCGCAGGCAACGCCTAATACTGAGCTGGCCAAGCCAAGCAGTGCAGATTCCAGCACTACCTGGAAGTACAGCTGACGACTCTGTGCACCAATGATGCGTAGCAGTGCAAATGTACGACGACGCTGTGCAACAAGGACTTGGAAGGTATTGCCAATAACCAGAGCAGCTACGAAAAGCGACAAAACACCGAAGCTCAGCAGTGACATTTTAATAGCGTCATTTTCGCCAGACTGATTCTTCAATATTTGCGATGCAACCTCGGAACGAGACTGGAGCGTTAAGCCAAGCTGCTTCTGTACCTGTTCGGCAACCTGTTGTTGCGCTTCTTCTGAGCCAGACATTTGTACAAACACGCTACTGCATGGCACATCGTTGAATGATGGTAATCCCATGAATTTAGCGAATGTTGCGGGCGTGACTAATGCGGCACCACCGTAGATATAGGATCCTTTTGGCTCATGAGTCAGGCCAACAATAGTCAGAGGCTCTTCGATGAGGGTTGCTACAGAGTCCTGAGGTTGGTCAGTTTCAGAATGCTGCTGCTCTGAAACATCCTGCTCTGGGGTATCTAGTTCTGAAGCATCTAGCTCTGACTTCGCAGTAGTCCGGACACGGTCACCAATGTGCAGCTTCATACTGTCGGCTGTGCTCTTTGGAATTGCTATCTGGCCAGGTTCCGTAGGCTGATGGCCCTCAACAATGTCTAATGGCACCATGCTGCTGCGCGTCGCGGTTGGAATTGCAATCTCGGTATAGCCTTCATCGCCTTGCTGGATGCGAATCTGGTTCACCGAGTCCACACGAATACCATCAATAGCTACTGACTGAGTTTTGGCGATTCTATTGAGCTGATCAAGCTTATAGTCGCGCACGGCATGCAAGGATACTTCTGCATCATTGGTCTGCTGTTTCGGTATGGTCAACTGCCAATTCGATGATGCGAATGAAAGCGTATTCCGTATAATCATGGCCTGACTGAACGCATCACTGAAAATCAGCGTGCAGGTAATAAACATCGTGCCAATCAGCACTGCAATGCCAGCTGGAATGAGTTTGCGTAGATTATGCTTCATCATCGGAAGCGTCAAGTGATGCATGATTCACCTCCTCACAGTTGTGAGCTGATCGTTCATAAGTTCTGCCGTTGGACGTGGCACATCGGTTAAAATTTGGCCATCAACCATTACCAGCGCACGGTCCGTCCATGCGGCTGCATTGGCATCGTGCGTGACCATAATGATTGTGCGACCGAGTTCATCAACCGAACGACGCATAAAGTTGAGCACTTCCCTACTTGATGCAGTATCGAGTGCTCCGGTTGGTTCATCCGCAAACACCACATCAGGCTTCGTAATCAGCGCACGCGCAATAGCCACTCGCTGCTGTTGACCGCCTGATAACTCTGCAGGTCGATGACTTAGGCGTGATGCAATGCCCAACGTCTTGACCAGCAGCTGGAACCAATCTCGATCTGGTTTCTTTCCTGCTAGGCTCAGCGGCATCAGAATGTTTTGTTCCGCTGTAAACATGGGCAGCAGGTTGAAATTCTGGAACACAAATCCAATTTGCTGGCGACGCAGCAGCGTTAATGACACATCGTTGAGCTGGGTCAGATCCAGTCCGCGGAAAAGCACATGGCCTGAAGTCACACTGTCGAGTCCGCTCAACAGGTGCATGAGCGTTGACTTACCCGATCCACTCGGGCCCATAATCGATGTGAACTGGCCGCGTTCAAAACTGACATTGACGTTGTTCAGTGCTTGTACTGCGCTCTCTCCCTCACCGTAGGTTTTGCACAGATTTACAGCTTCTATGACCGGCGACGTTTGCTGCATTGCTTGCTCCGCGTTCATGTTCGCTCCTTCTTTTTTGATTACTCGCATACCTTCTGTAGGTATGTGCTGTGCGTGGCAATACCGTACGAAAAAAGCGATGGTGCTTGGTATCGGTCATGAGGATGAAAACGCAGGTGCCCTCATACTCAGGGATGAGGCAATGTCCGATACAATATCGATGCAGTGGTGTGGCTAATCGTTCGCTGTACGAAAGCCCGCACCCTTGCGGGACCCCCAATCGCTACGATTAGTGCACAGAACAAGCCAATGATGCTTCCTATGAGTTCAGCGAAGCAGAAAGAAGTACTGATGAGCGTGAAACTTTATGATCGCAATCCACGCTATATTCCTCGTATTGCTGCCGTGCACGATATGTGCGGTTATGGCAAGTGCTCGCTTACGGCAGCCATTCCAATTCTGTCGGCTGCTGGTTGCGATGTATGCCCTGTGCCAACTGCTTTGTTCTCTGCACATACGAACTATCCCGTGTTCACGATGCACGATACGACGCCAATTCTGAATGGTTATTTGGATGCTTGGCAGCAGGAAGATGTGGCACTTGATGGTGTTTACTCGGGCTTCTTGGGCTCTGCTGATCAGGTTGCTCTGATTGAGCGCTTGTACCACGACTATCCAAACGCATTGCGCTTGGTGGATCCTGTTATGGGTGATGGTGGCAATATGTATGCCACCTACACTGAGGAACTGTGCAAGGCCATGGGTCGTTTGGCTAATGGTGCTGACATCCTCATGCCTAACCTGACTGAGGCTTCGATTCTGACTGGTCGCGATTATGTGGGTCAGAATATTGCTGATGCTCAGATTGATGAAACGCTGCAGGCACTGCTTGACCTGGGTGCTAAGAATGTGGTGCTTAAGGGCATCGATCACAACGATGGTTATCTGCGTAACTACATTGTTAATGCAGAAGAAGGCGTCAGCGCTAAGACCGAGTGCAAGCACGAGAAGCTGCCATTCATGATTCACGGTACTGGTGATGCATTCGCATCGTCGCTGATTGCCGCTGTGATGGCTGGTCGCGATATGACTGAAGCTGCTCAGATTGCTGGTGAGTTTGTGCGTCATTCGATGATTAATACGCAGTATCAGCCTGATTTTGAGCGTCGTGGTGTCAGCTTTGAATTGAACTTGGGTGATTTGACGAAGCTTGTGCAACTGGACTGAAAGCAGATAGGATCGCTTCAGTCAAGCTGAAACGGCTTATCCACATAAGGCCGGTCGATTCAAGGTGTTAACCACATTGGTCGACCGGCCTTGCTGTACCCTCATGATCCAAGCTGTACTGGAATCATGAATACACAACTTGTACAACCACAGGAAGCCACGCTTGAGCAGTGTCGCTCAATGCTCGTCTCACCTGAGCTCTCGGCTCGTCATCTGGGCTGCTGGGGTGAGGCAGCTGCTGCACGGTGGCTCGAGCATCATGGCTGGCATATTCTCGATCACAATTGGCATTCGCGCTTTGGTGAGCTTGATCTTGTGGCTCGTAATGAGCACAACGAATTAGCGTTTATTGAGGTCAAAACACGGCGAGGTCTGATGTTTGGCTCTCCTATTGAAGCCGTTGGCATTCATAAACAACGTAATTTGCGCCGTGCTGCATTGCAATGGCTGCTGGATCCTGAGCATCGCATACCGCATGGGCAAATCCGTTTTGATGTTGTTGGTGTGCTTATACAAGCACCGCGTATTCGGTTCACGCATGTGCCGTATGCGTTCTAATCGGTATTGCACTGTTGTTCATTCATGCTGCAGACATCCACGTTGCTGATTGGAGCACCTTATGGCCATTGGTTCCACATTATCTGTTGGCCTTGTAGGACTTAAACCGTTTCTGATTCAGATTCAGGCTTTTGTTTCGCAAGGCTTGCCATTTTTCTCGATTATTGGGTTGCCTGATGCTTCGCTTGCTGAAGCACGTGAACGGGTGAAAGCAGCGTGCTCTGCTGCAGGATTTCATTGGCCTCAAACTCGAGTCACCGTCAATATGTCACCGGCATCGTTGCCTAAGCATGGTGCCACGCATGATTTAGCGATTGCTGCGAGTGTGCTTGCTGCGTCACGTGCTATTCCGTCAAAATGCCTTGATCAAACGGTTGTTGTTGGCGAAGTCAATCTTGATGGATCAGTGCTGCCAGTACATGGCATTTTGCCTGTACTGTTGCATGCACGGCAGCATGGTATTCGCATGGCGATTGTGCCTCGCGCTAATGCTGATGAAGCGGAACTTGTTCCCGATATTGACGTGTTCTATGTGTCGCATGTTGGCGAGCTAATTGTATTACTCGGCGGTAATGCCGTTGTGCCTGATACTGATGTACCAATATCAGCTACTCCTCCACCGACCGCAGCACCTGCACTAGATCAGGATGTTGGTGATATGGCTGAAGTGGTGCAACAACAGGAAGCCAAATGGGCATTACAAATTGCTGCGGCTGGCGGTCATCATTTGCTTATGGTCGGACCACCTGGCACGGGTAAAACAATGCTGGCTTCGCGCATGCCCAGCATTATGTGTCCGCTCAACGAAGAGGAACAGTTCGAGGTTGCTTCTATTCGGTCCATAGTCGGCACCCTACAAAGCTTTGGTATTAGTGATGTACCACCATTTCAAGCGCCGCACCATACCGCTTCTGTCGCTTCGATTGTTGGCGGTGGTGCTGGTCTCGCTGCTCCAGGAGCCGTAACCATGGCACATCGAGGTGTGCTGTTTCTTGATGAAGCTCCAGAATTTGGGCCACGAGTGCTACAAACGCTTCGTGAACCTTTGGAATCTGGCACCGTTGCTGTTTCTCGATCACGTGGCACTACCGTGTTCCCTGCTCGATTCCAATTAATTATGGCTGCAAATCCGTGTCCTTGTGGGTACGGGTATGGTTCTGGCGAGCGCTGTACGTGTCGCGAGCGTGATCGAATTCGATATTTTTCAAGGCTTTCTGGCCCAATTCTGGATCGTATTGATATTCAGGTGGCCGTGTTGCCTACGGGGCGCATTGATGCAGGCAGTACGGGATCTGCTTCGAATATGTCAAGTAAGCAGATGCGCCATCAGGTGATTGCAGCACGACAGCGTGCTCGTGAACGATTGAAGGACGAAGGTTGGACCTGTAATGCGCAAGCAAGTGGATCGTGGCTGCATCAGCATACGCCGGCACGCACGCTTGCAATTGTCAATCGTGCATTAGATGCACATGTGATGAGTTTACGTGGCGCTGATCGTGCGCTGCGTTTGGCTTGGACCATTGCTGATTTGGATGGCGTGAGTGAACCAAGTGCTGAGCATATGCATGCCGCTATCGCCTTACGGACCAAGGTGACGTAGCCTTCATATCCAACTGCCTCCCCGCCCAACTGCGAATACAACATCTGGTATCGGTACACAGCGTCGTGTCTGTTCACCTCTGAACTTTTCAAGAATTGAGGATCGTATGAGTGCGTTGGTTGACTTTATTCAGCAGCTATACGAGCCACAGCCCACTGCTCCGTGTAAGGATAACGGCACTATTTGCGTGAGCCAACGTGCTGCCGCAGCGGCAGTACTGAGTGCTTGTACTGATGGTGCTGATGCCGCTATGGCTGTTTTTGTACAAGGCTGTTCCAGCACGCTTGAAGCATTGGATTTGTTTGAACAATGGTTTGTTGAACAGCAGCAACAAACATTGCAGGCTACGATGCTTGAACAATCACTGCTCGAACGTTGTGAGCAGGGGCTTCAGCAGCAGAACTGTACGCTGGATAAAAAAGCTGCAACAACTGTTCAGCATGCATTGCTGCGTTGGGCCCGAAGGCGGAGTGCTATCACTTGTGATTCAGCGCAATCATTGCATAATTGGCTTACTGATCACAATCAGGAATGGGTTGTTACCCAAGGTGATTCTTGTTGGCCTGTGCAGCTGAATGATCTATCAATACGTTCTGATTGGGTCTCCCCACTGTGCCTGTGGGGTATGGGTGATCGGCGTGCATTAACTGCTTGCGATGAGCCCTTAGCCATAATTGGTTCTCGTGCCGCTAGTGATTATGGTGCACATGTAGCCCGTCAATTAGCGTCATGCGCGGTGCGCGACGGTCATAGTGTTATTTCGGGCGGTGCGCTGGGTATTGATGCGCATGCACATTGGGGTGCTGTTGATGCTGCAGCTGCTGATAATGCTGGTCCAACACTGGCCGTATTTGCTGGTGGATTACGTCATATTGGGCCTTCGTCAAATATGCAGTTATTCAAACAGATGATGCACTGGCGTGGTGCACTACTGAGCGAAATGCCACCCTATTGTGCTCCTGTGGCGCGGCGTTTTTTAATGCGCAATCGTATTATTGCCGCGCTGGCAAGTGTTGTTTGCGTGGCGCAAGCTCGCATCCATTCTGGGGCGTTAAATACGGCTCATTGGGCGCAAGAATTGAATCGCGAACTCTATGCAGTGCCTGGGTTAATTACGCGGCCTGATCATACGGGTTGTCATCGCTTAATTGATGAACAAGCGGCTCGAGTGTTATCAACGTGTGAATCAGTAGAGCAACTTTGCCATAGTGCACATCAGCCGAACTATTCGCAATTTGATGCCGGCTCGCCAACAATCAAATCAACGCAGGCTGATGATGAGCTCACTGCAGTGCAGCACGATATTATTACTGCTATTCGTAGCTGTCAGCGAGCGCAGTGCGCAGCCACAGCATCTCATGTGCTTGCTGCATTACAGCGTGCGCAGCCTCATACGGTGTTGACGTTACCGAAGTTACTGGCACAACTCACTGAGCTTGAGTTGCGCGCTGTGATTACGAATACTGCTGGATGTTACTCGGCATAACCTGTGCCGTCCCAAAGGCATTGCTGGAGATCGACGCGTGGGCCTTCAGCTCCACCATTCTTTGCTGTTCCTGCAACGAACTGTACGCCTTCTTCTTCGAGGCGACGTCGTTGTACTGCTGCCCCGCCAAAGGCAAAGCCTGGTGCAAGCGAGCCATCACGGAAGACCACACGATGGCATGGAATCGTGCTTGGATCTGGATTGCGATGTAATACGCCGCCAACAATGCGTGAGGCACGAGGACGACCGGCGAGTTCAGCTACCATGCCATAGGTGGCCACGTATCCTCGTGGAATTGCACGCACTACTGCGTATACCTCTTGTGCGAATCCGTTTGTCATAGTTCTATTATGCCGGTGAACAATCCATTGCAATGGCTACAATGGCGCACTATGAGTCCGAAGCATGTGGAAGAAATGTACGACGCAATTATTGTTGGAGCCGGCGCAGCTGGACTCTCAGCCGCACTGAGTTTCTATCGCAGTGATGAAACTCGGCAAAATATGGATCTTGGTATTGAACCAAAGGTCCTCGTTATTTCGAAACTTCAGTCTTTACGCTCGCATACCGGTTCTGCAGAAGGCGGTATTGCAGCCAGCTTAGGCAATGAGCAACCTGATTGCTGGCAATGGCATTATTACGACACCGTCAAGGGCGGCGATTGGCTCGTCGATCAGGACGCTGCCAAGATTCTGGCACAAGAAGCTACGAAGACAGTAGTCAATCTTGAACACGATGGCGTTGCATTCTCTCGTACCAATGATGGTCATATTGCACAGCGTCGCTTTGGCGGTCATACAAAGGATTACGGCAAGGCACCTGTTGAGCGTGCTGCTTATGCCGCTGACCGTGTTGGTCACCAGATTCTGCATTCGCTGTGGCAGCAGTGCATTGGCCATGGTGTGGAATTCGCAGAAGAATGGTATGTTACCGATCTTGCTGTGGATCAGGATGAGCAGCAGGTGCAGGGCGTTATTGCGTTTGATACGCATTCGGGCGAGGTTCATGTAGTCCGCGCTCATAATGTGCTGATTGCTACGGGTGGTGCAGGTCGTCTGTTCCATACAACGTCGAACTCGTGGGATCTGACTGGTGATGGTATGTCGCTGGTGTTGCGTGCTGGTTTGCAGTGCGAAGATACTGAGTTCGTGCAGTTCCATCCAACGGGCTTGGCTCATACGGGTATTCTGCTCTCTGAGGCTTCGCGTGCTGAAGGCGGTACGCTGCGTAATGCTGATGGCGTTGCCTTTATGCAGAACTATGCACCTGAACATGGTGATTTGGCTGCCCGTGATGTGGTCAGCCGTGCTATTCGCGCCGAAGTTGATGCTGGCCGTGGTATTGCTGATCCACGCGACCCAGAAGGTCCTCGTGACTGCGTGTGGCTTGATATGACTGCTATTGAACCTGGTCATATGCTTGCTGTGCTGCCTCAGGTTGTTGAAACGATTCAGAAGTATGCAGGCTTGGATCCAACGAAGGATTGGGTTCCAGTCAAGCCTACGGCCCACTACACCATGGGTGGCATTCCTGTCACGACTGATGCTGAGGTGTATACGTGGCACGATGGTGAGCGCCATATTATTGAGGGCCTGTATGCAGCTGGTGAATGCTCCTGTGTTTCGGTCCATGGTGCTAACCGTTTGGGCGGTAATTCGCTGCTCGATGCTTGCTTGTTCGGTTCTCGTGCTGGTGAGTCTATTGCACGTCGTGTTGCAGAGAATCCTGTGCTCGATGACGGTTCAACGATCATCGATGAGGATGCACTTATTGATCATCTCGGTCAGGATCGTCAGGATGCTTTGCATGATCTGGTGGCTCACGCTGATGATGCTGAGCAGCCAGAAGCTGAGGCAGCTGAAGAGACCACGGATAATGCTTATAAGCTGCAGGAGCAGTTGGGTCAGTTGATGGATTCGTCACTGGCTGTGCTCACTGATGCTGCTGCTATTGAGCGTGCTCAGCAGGTTATTACTGATGAGTTGGTGCCTCGTGCCATGCAATTGCATTCGCATGCTGAGTACACCTCGTTTAATCAGGAAATTACGGCGATTTGGGAAGTGCAGAATTTGCTGAAGTTGGCACAGGCGATGCTGACGGCTTCTGCTGCACGTCATGAGTCCCGCGGTTCGTTGAAGCGCTTGGATTATCCAGAGCGTGATGATGCATCGTTCCTCGCTCATTCGATGACTGATGCAGATGGCAATGTTGTGTGGCAACCAGTGCACATTATTGACATGAAGCCAGAATCGCGCGAATATTAATTCGTTTGACTTCGCATAACCGCACACTGGGCTATTTGTGATACTGAGTTATGCGCTGAATACTTTGCGACCTAGGTAATGAATAAACCACTTCATGTTGCGTAGCAATACCATAGCTGTGCAACAACAATTGGAAAGAACTTGTATGACGACCCCAACTATGGAACAGTCGGATACTTCGACTTACGATGCACAAGTTACCTTGCGCGTACACCGCTTCTCCCCTCGTGCTGAGAAGAAGCGCGAACGCAAGTCCAACCCATTCGCGCGTAAGAGCTCGCCATTCGGTGGCTCACATCGTCCACGTGGTAAGAGCTGGGTGCAGGAATATACAGTGCCTGTGCACGCCGACGATAGCGTGCTCGATACGTTGTTGCGTATTAAGCGTGATATTGATCCAACGCTAGCTTTCCGTTATTCGTGTGGTCATGGCATGTGCGGTTCCGATGCTGTTGCTATTAATGGTTCACCTACACTGCTGTGCACGGCCATTATTCGCGATATGGCCCATCGTGAGCCTGCTGCTCCAGTAACCGATAACGATGGTTTCCGTAAAACTGGTCCAGCAACTGACGAAGCTGCAACTGCCGTGGCTGAGGCCGCTGAGACTGCAGCTGTGTCTGCCGAAGAGGCTCCTCGTGACGAGGCCACGGGCCGACTTGATCTTGGTGTTATTGAGCTTGCTCCTCTGCCAGGCTTCCCTGTACAACGTGATCTTATTGCCGATATTGATCAGATGCTCGAGCAGATTAAGAAGCTCAAGCCTTATCTGATGCACAATGGCGAACTGGCTACGACCAAAGATGGCAAAATCGATGTTTTCGAATATTTGCAGAAGCCAGAAGCTTTGGCTAAGTATGAGATTCTGACGAACTGCATTATGTGCGGTGTATGCGAAGGCGCTTGCCCTGTGTACTCAGGCGGTGAAGCATTCGTTGGTCCTGCTGCACTGATTAATCAGGCACGTTTTGTTCGCGATGACCGCGATCAGGCTACCGAAGAACGCCTCGAAGCCATTGACACTGCAGACGGTATTGCAGCTTGCCAATCGGTGCGTGCATGCTCGCGTCCATGTCCTAAGGGTATTGACGTTGGCGAAGAAATTTGGCAGCTCATTGCACAGGTTAAAGAACGCTAAATCAGCATTCGTTCTTCTCGTTCAGGCTCAATGGACACAGGTTCATTGAGCCTGTGCGCTATAGTGATGCAATTAGTGAGACTATACCCATCTATCTGAGGCAAACATGGATCAAACTTCTTTCAACTTGCATGCAAAAGCATGGCAATGCATCGAGGACTTTGAAAGTGCACGCGAACCTGAACTGGTACGCGAAGCCCGCAAGCTTGCCCTGCGCAACGACGTGCCACAGTGCACTGCATCGCAAGGAAGTTTGCTGAGTTCTTTAGTGCACATGCAGCATGCTGAATCGATTATTGTTGTGGGCACGAGCCCTGTTGTTGAAACAGCACAGCTCGTAGAAGCACTGGATAATCACGGCAAGGTCACCGTTGTAGATTCAACGGCTGATGGCATTCGCATCCTGCGTGAGTTCATTGCGGAAGCAGCTGATGAAACACATACGATTATGCGCGCTGCTAATGCTGATCCAAGCCGTTTCCTGCAGCGTCTGACGCCTGATGATTACGATCTGATTGTGGTATGCGGTAATACGAGTAACTACGAGCAGACGCTTGCTCATGCCGCTTCCCTACTGCATCATGGTGGCGCCATTGTGTTCACCGATGCCCTTGCGTTCGCACGACGCGGTAATAAGGGCGGCTTGACGAATGCTGCTGATCGCAGCGAGCAGGCTGTGACGATGCGCAATATTATTGAGCAGCTGCAAGATGATGATCGTTTTACGAGCTCACTTAATCCAGCTGGTACGGGCTTATTAATTGCCGTTAAGCGCTGATACACTACGTATAAAAATACCTCGCACATCATGGAATTCTTCTCGATGTGCGAGGTATTTTTTGTTGTACGCTACTAGTTTTGACGGTCGCGCTGAATTGCTCCCGTAGCCACTGCAACAGCTTCCTCTGGATCATCAGTGACGACGAACAGCGATGGATCTATCTGAGAAATCATGCCATGATCAGAAACTGGACCGCGCAGCCAGTCGATGAGACCCTCCCAATATTCACTGCCGAACAGCGCAACCGGCATGTAACGAACTTTATGAGTCTGCACGAGCGTTAATAACTCAAACATTTCGTCGAGCGTTCCGAAACCACCTGGGCAAATTACGAAACCGCTCGAGTATTTCACGAACATAGTTTTACGCACGAAGAAATAGCGGAAATTCAGACCGAGATTTACCCACTCGTTAATGCCCTGTTCGTGCGGCAATTCGATGCCGAGACCAACACTAACGCCGCCTGCCTCGCTAGCGCCACGGTTTGCAGCCTCCATAATGCCAGGACCGCCGCCTGTGATGACGGCAATGTCGCGCTGGGCAACCATAGTGCCCATCTCCTGTGCAGCCTTGTACATCGGCTCGTCCGGCTTAATTCGGGCCGATCCGAAAATGCTGACGGCCGGTCCAACTTCCGCTAAAGCGCCGAAACCGTCGACGAATTCGGACTGAATACGCAACACTCGCCACGGATCGTGGTGCAGCCAGTCAGTTGAGTTCTCCTCGTTCAGCAGTCGAGCTGTTGAACTTTCGGAAGGAATCATCTGACCGCGCAGCAGCACAGGTCCGCGATGATACGTTTCGTTGAACGGCGCTTCACGCTGTTCAGTCTCGTTCGCGACGGTTTCTTGTTTTAATTTCTGCGATGCTTCATCACTGTTCGTGCTGCGCTGGTTGTTCATGATGGCTAGCTCCATGATCGAGGGTTTGCTTCACCATCACAGTACCATCGTCCAGCACAGTTTCGATCTCAGTTGCTTCCTCAGCCAATTCATGCTGCTCTTCGAGAAGCTGAGCCTGATGCAGTGCTGCGAAGCGCTTCGACTGGCGAGAAAGCAGTACGCCAGAAATAGCTGCAGCAATCAGCGAGGCCAGCAGCACGCCGAAACGTGCTTCTGCAGAGAGCTCGGCGCTCTTGTAAGCCAGCGATGCAATCAGGAACGACACCGTGAAACCAATACCGCAAGCAATCGATGCTGGCAGCATATCGCGCACGCGCAGACCCTTTGGCATCTTCAGTGGGCCCACATGCGTCGAGAGCCAAGCAACGAGCATAATGCCCAGAGGCTTACCGACAACAAGAGCGACGATAATGCCGATCACGACTGGCGAGACGAGCAACAGTGGCGTAATCGAATCGAAGTGCACACCGGTTGCGAAGAATGCGAAGATTGGCAGTGCCAGCAGCGCCGAGAATGGCTGAATCTTTTCTGCATAACGCTCAGCACGTGGAGAACGTTCCTTGTACATAGCGTGAGCAGGAGTCAGCAGGCCCATGAGCACACCAGCCAGCGTTGGGTGGACGCCAGCTTCGTACATCATGATCCATCCAAGAATGCCAACAACAACGACGGCGAGCCATGGCACCCTCTCCATGCGGACGAGGAAGAACCAAGCCACTGCGCAAATAGCAATGCCAAGGAACCAGTACCACGAGTTCAACGACGAGAAGAAGACAGCAATCAGAATAATGGCCAGCAAATCGTCAACCGTTGCCAACGTCATCAGGAATGCACGAATAGCACCAGGCAGGGCCTTAGCGAACAGAGCAAGCACAGCAAGTGAGAATGCAATATCAGTTGCTGTTGGAATTGCCCAACCATGCGATGCTTCAGCGAAGGAGAACGTCTCTCCTGATGCAATAACGAGGCTTCCTGGAACACCATTGCCAAAGTCTGCAAACAGTGCGATCGTGCCGATGAACAGAATTGGTGGCACAAGCATGCCGCCAACTGCGCACAGCATTGGCACGGCTGCTGCCTTTGGATTAGCCAGCGAACCTGTTGATAATTCCTGACGCAAATCAAGACCAACCACGAGGAAGAAGATCGTTAACAGACCATCCTGTGCCCAGTGACCTAAGCCCATATCAATATTCGTGCCTGGAATACCCAGATGGAAATGAGACAAGTGCTCAAAACCTGCTGCAGTAGCAGGAAGATTAGCGAGAACGAGACCGAGCAGTGCAAAGCCCAACATAATGAGGCCAGATATACGATCTGAAGCTGCTACATATCGAATCTTGGTCCACAGGCTTGTTTGTTTGCTCATTACGCCCCTATCAGCTGTTATAGCTTTTGAAGTTTTGAAAATCGATGCAGGAATGTCCACGCATCGGTCAATAAACAATACGTTCTATTATGCCTTGACGGTGTACTAAATAGCCGAGAAGTCACTAGACATTTACCGAATTCGCAACACTATGGGTACAGGAAGTTGCTCAGAATTGGAAAAACCCTCAACGCATGCGCGAAGAGGGTTTGAAGTGCGCGAGACAGGATTCGAACCTGCGACCTGCTGATCCGTAGTCAGCTGCTCTAATCCGCTGGGCTACTCGCGCATACCATAACAATAAATCATAGGAAAGAAAGAATTATAGAAATAATTCTTCACTCTCTTATGACCATGCATTATGGTCAAGTGCGCGAGACAGGATTCGAACCTGCGACCTGCTGATCCGTAGTCAGCTGCTCTAATCCGCTGGGCTACTCGCGCAGCACCACATCCATCGATTATCCGAAGATAATCCATTTCCATGGCTAAGTGCGCGAGACAGGATTCGAACCTGCGACCTGCTGATCCGTAGTCAGCTGCTCTAATCCGCTGGGCTACTCGCGCATACCATAACAATAAATCATAGGAAAGAAAGAATTATAGAAATAACTCTTCACTCTCTTATGACCATGCATTATGGTCAAGTGCGCGAGACAGGATTCGAACCTGCGACCTGCTGATCCGTAGTCAGCTGCTCTAATCCGCTGGGCTACTCGCGCATGTTGTTCGCTTGGAGCAACTCGTATAAAGTAGCTCTTTTGCCGGACAAGTGCATCTTCGGTGTGTTGCACTGTTGATAAAGGTCACATGACCTGGCGAATATTGCCTGTTCTGAAGTCAGAATCGTCTGGGTGACTCTGTGCAATATGCAGCATTGCACGGCGTGCATTAGCCAAGCGATCACCTAGTGTTGCATGCTTCTGCTGGTGTGCATTTGCCAGAATATACTGTGGCTCTCGCTCACCTCGAATAGCAGCACCGTCAACAACAACGGCAATAACATCATCGAGTGATGGCAGCTCATACATCGTTGATTCCAATGCATGTTCCATAATCGAACGCAAACCACGTGCACCCGTGCTATTGGCCTTAGCGAGCTGCGCGATTTGGTCAAGCGCATCATCAGTGAACTGCAGTTCAACACCATCAGCTGCGAACAGCTTGGCATACTGCTTCGTCAGCGCATCACGAGGCTCAGTCAGAATAGCCTTCAGATCAGCAATGCTCAGATCCTGTAACACACTCACTACTGGCATACGACCAATGAATTCTGGCAAGAGACCAAACTCCGCCAAGTCGTCAGCATTAGCGTTTTCTGACAACGTCTCATAATCAAGTGGTTGCAAACGCAACGATGAGCCAAAACCACTTTCATGGCGACCCAAACGACGCTCAACAATTTCATCAAGGCCTACGAAAGCACCTGCGCAAATAAACAGCACATCTTTCGTATCCATTTGCACGGTCTGTGCATCCCTGTGCTTGCGTGTGCCTTCTACTGGCACATTGGCCACAGTGCCTTCCATAAGCTTCAGCAGGGCCTGTTGAACGCCTTCTCCGGACACATCTCGAGCTAACGACGTATTCTCACCGCTCTTACGAGCGATTTTATCGATCTCGTCGATGTAAATAATGCCATGACGAGCACGTTCAACATCACCATTGGCGGCATCAAGCAAACGAGCCAACAGCGTTTCTACGTCATCTCCGACGTAGCCTGCTTCAGTTAACGACGTTGCATCAGCAATGATGAAAGGCACATCCATAGCTTCAGCCAATGTTTGTGCCAAATAAGTCTTGCCAACGCCGGTTGGACCAATCAGCAAAATATTTGATTTGCTAACCTTCACCTGTTCCAGACCAGCACCAATAGCATCACCACGAACGCCATTCGAATGCTCTAATTCCATGAGCTCTTCGAGGCGTACACGCTTGTAGTGGTTATACACAGCAACAGCCAACGTGCGCTTAGCTTGTTCCTGACCAATAACATTGGAATTTAAGATTTCATGAATAGACATTGGCGTTGGCAGATCAACCGACTGATCCTTGAGATACTCAGTGCGTTCATCAGCAATAATCTGCGAGCACAATGCAATGCACTCTTCGCAGATAGCCACGCCAGCACCAGCGACAAGTCGTTCAACTTCCCGCTCCGATTTGCCACAGAACGAGCAATGCTGCATCCCATCGCTGTAATTAATCACACGTCCCATGACACACCTTTCCAATCCCCTCCACCCTACCGCAACGTCCACCTCATCTCTACAAATGGGCCGACACCGTAATAATTACTCTCCAATTTCTCCATCTTTCCCAAGTGCAAACCCTCCCCACCTGTGCTATGAGCTCCCCAAATCTTCGCCAATGTGCAACCTCACCAGATACATGGCAGGACAGCACAGGAGCACACCCTTCGCGTGCAAACCCACCGAGTACATGGCAGATCTACACATAAATGGTCAAAATTCCCCAAAATACAAGCTAAAAATGCAACCACACCGGGTAGGTGGTCCACAGGCACACGAAGACCATATTCCAGTGCAAACCCACCATATATCTGGCCAGTCGGCACGCTAATACCCTGAGAGTCCAGCGAAGCGAAGACGAGCTATACAAAACCACCCAGAAAGAACACAAGAAGAGTTGAAAGGACGAAATAGGGTGCCAAAAAAGAAGAGGTGAACGAAAAAGAGCCGAAGTAGCCGAGAGGATTAAGCAGAGAAGAAGGAACGGAGAAAAGAAACGAAACAGCTAAACAACGGAAGCAAAGCGAAAAACAAATAAAACGCTAAAGCGACGATTGACAGGAAAAAGGAGAAGTCCCCTTATGAAACGCGAGCGTTAGCTTGGCCGAACGGCCTGAGTGTCTCGAGTTTCATAAGGGGACTTCGACTGCCCTATTCAATCAGGAGCGGTGTTCCAGCACCTCATCCACGATGCCGTATTCCTTAGCTTCCTGAGCCGTCAGGAACGTATCCACCTCAATATCCTTGCGAATACGCTCTTCGTCCTGACCGGTGTGCTTAGCCAGAGTCTTCTCCAGCCATTCACGCATGCGCAGCATTTCCTTAGCCTGGATCTCAATTTCGGTAGCCTTACCGAAGCCCTGATCAATAGCAGGCTGGTGAATCAGCACGCGAGCGTTAGGCAGAATCAGGCGCTTGCCCTTCGTACCTGCTGCGAGCAGAATTGCTGCGGCCGATGCGGCCTGACCCAAGCAGACAGTCTGCACGTCTGGCTTGATGTACTGCATCGTGTCGTAAATAGCCGTCATAGCCGTCATAGAGCCACCAGGCGAATTGATGTACATCATGACGTCACGGTTTGGATCGAGGCTTTCAAGCACGAGCAGCTGAGCCATAATGTCATCAGCCGACGTGTCGTCAACCTGCACGCCCATGAAGATAATGCGATCTTCAAACAGACGCGTGTATGGATCCTGACGCTTGAAGCCGTATGGCGTCTTTTCCTCGAACTGTGGCAGCACGTACCTGTTCTGAGGCGAGGTGGCCAGACGTGCGCGATCAGCTGCGCGCTGGAATCCTACAACAGAAGTTGGGCCGGCCAAACGCTCAGCACGAGCAACAAACTGTGCTTCTTCAGATGCCATAGGTCACTCCCCTTCCTTCGAGTGCATCGTGTCTGGCGTCGACACGAGCTTGTCAACGAAGCCATAGTCCAGAGCTTCCTGAGCCGTGAACCAGTGGTCGTATTCGTTATCGCGATAAATCTCTTCGACGGTGTGACCAGTCTGCTCTGCAGTCAGCTCAGCAAGCGTCTTCTTCATATCCATAATGAGCTCAGCGTTAATACGCACATCGGTGGTCGTACCGCCGATGCCGCCCGAAGGCTGGTGCATCAGCACGCGTGCGTGGCTCGTCAGGAAGCGCTTACCCTTTGTACCGGAGCTCAGCAGGAACTGACCCATCGAAGCGCACATACCAATGCCCACTGTTGCCACATCTGGCTTAATCAGCTGCATCGTATCGTAGATTGCCATGCCGGCCGTAATTGAACCGCCTGGCGAGTTGATGTACAGCCAAATATCCTTCTCTGGATCTTCAGCAGCCAGCATCAACATCTGTGCGCAAATGCGATTGGCCATTTCATCTTTGACTTCCTCGCCCATCCAGATGATGCGGTCTTGCAGAAGCCTATTAAAAATTGGGTCTGTGGCACCAGCAGGCATATCGCCGTCTGCCATGACTGGTGAAGAAGCAAGAATATTGCTCACCTTGTCTCCTTAATGTTTGCCAATGGTTACTCACCCTACCCCGTTCAAACGACTCGGGTGCGAGTTTATTCCAACGCCGTATAGATGAGCAGAGAATTTTCTGCTCTTTTTTTGTCCGCTCATATTTCAGTCACGTTGGTGCTGCTGTTGAGTACCCACCTGCTTCAACTACGTTGAGAGTATTTTTATTTCTGCAAAATCTGCTGTGGCAGCAATTCCGCCTTACGCTGTGCACGTGGTTCCAACACGTGCTTCGTGAACCAACGTGCCGTCGTTACCGATAGCATGCAGATAATGACGGCTGGCACATACCAGTTCATAGGAGCTTGAGAGATCTCCATAACTAATGACATAGCCATAATTGGTGCATTCTGCGAAGCCGACAGCAGTGCGCATGCACCAAGTAATGCGTAAGCACCCATATTGTCTTCGCCAGCAACTTGCATCCACAAAATACCGAGCATGCAACCCATCGAAGCACCGAGTGCAATTGCTGGTGTCAGCACACCACCTGAGGCGCCGAAACGGATCGTCAATAATGTCATAGTTGCTTTGACGATAAATGAAATTCCTAATAAACCAGCGAACCAGAGTTCAACGTGACCGCCAGTGAAGCCCAGCTGAGCCGTGGCACGGCCGTTGCCCATGACCTGAGGCACGTAAATGGCGACGAGACCCGTGGCCAAACCCATGGCAGGCAGCGTAAACAGGATGCGCGTGCCGGAAGTCTTGTGGGACTCAGCCCAGTACGAACCGCGACGGAACAGCGCACCGCAGATACCGCAAACGATGCCGGCTGGAATAATGAAGCACAGAATTGTTGGGCTGAATGTTGTGTGCATTGGGCCGAGCACGTAGAACACATGGTTGCCCTTAATAAACGACGCAACCCAAGCGGCAACTGCTGAGCAGACGAACGACATCACCACGGTCGTGGCAGAAACGTCGACGAGCAGAATTTCGATGGCATAAAACGCGCCTGCAATTGGAGCGTTATACACAGCGGCTAAACCAGCGCCAGAACTAATAGCAACAATTGTGCGCACGTCGTTGCGGTGCAGATGCAGAACACGCGTCACCTTCTGTGCGAACATAGCGCCGAGTTCTCGAGGAGCCACTTCTCGACCAATTGACATACCCGTACCGCACAGGCAGATCTGCAGCACATCGTGCACAATCGTCTGCCACCATGGCATTTCGTCGCCTTCGAGTGCCTGACGCACCGATGGCACACGCTTGGCGTAGGTACGCAAGAAATACCAGACGACGGCAGCAATGCACGAGCCAATAAACACCGAGATCAGGCGGCGGCGCCAATCAGTTTCAAACGGTCCAGGCAGCTCAGGCGATTCAGTGTATCCCAGTGCCACATGCTCAACGGCCATCAGCACCACGGCCAGCAAAGCGCCTGCAATACCGACAACAACAGCCAGCACAAGAATTGCTACAACCATTGAGAACTTACGCGAAACAAATGGCTGCTTCGTGGTCTCAGGAAGTTGTTCGGTCGCTAACTTGCCAGAGGCATCCTCAGCAAAGTCATTATCAAAGTGGCCAGCTTCTGCTGGACCTTCCGCGGCGTTGCGGGGTAAATCACTCGTATCTTGCTGATCGTGATTCGTTGTACCGTCCGATAACGCCATTCATATGCCTCTTTCTTCAACAAACGAACTATATTGTGCCATGATCAGGGCACATTCCCTCTGGCCGCTAAAACTGTGCAATTCAGCACAAAAAGAACGGGACCATGCATCTTGCAATGCACAGTCCCGTCATTGGTGTTTGGCCTGATGCCAAACTGCTTGAATTACTCAAGCATTGAAGCGTTTAAGCCGTTAAGCTCACTCAGCATCCTTAGCGAGGTCGTCAGCCACAGCTGCAGCAGCAGCGGCAGCAGCAACGGTCTCGTCCTCTTCAGCAGCTGCAACTTCAGCATCTGCCTCATCGTCGGAGCTCAGGAACTCGGAGAGGTCGAGCTCTTCACCGTTCGAGGTGAACTTGACCTTGCGCATGCCACCGAGCATACCCTTGGAACGAGCGACTTCCTGAACAGCAGCGCCGATCTGGCCGTTCTTGATGATGGCCTGGATGAAGGCGTTTGGATCCATGCCGTACTGCTGAGCGATCGAGCCGAGGAAGTTGAACACGTCAGCCTGAGCCACCTGAACGTCGAGCTCTTCTGCAAGAGCGTCGAGAACGATCTGGTCGCGCAGCGACTTCTCGACCTCTTCTTCAACCTTCTTCTTAGCATCGGAATCAGCGTTTGGCTGGTTCTTGAGCTGCTCCTCAACGGTCTCCTTCAGGATGCCCTTTGGAACAGGGATCTCGAGGTCTTCCTCGATCTTTGCGATGAATGCATCGCGAGCAGCCGTAGCCTGACGACCCTTAGCATCCATTGCAGCAGCCTTGCGGATCTCTTCCTTCAGCTCATCGAGCGTATCGAACTCGGAAGCTTCCTGAGCGAAGTCATCGTCGAGCTCTGGCAGCTCTTCGGTCTTGACGGAGTTGACCTTGACCTTAACGAGAGCCTTCTCGCCTGCGTGCTCGCCGCCCTGCAGCATGGACTCAAACGTCGTCTCTTCGTCAGCGGACAGGCCTTCGAGAGCCTCGTCGATGCCGTCGAGCATGTTGCCCGAACCGATCTCGTAGCTCACGCCTTCCTGAGAATCCACGGACTCGCCGTCGATCTGAGCATCGAGATCAATGTTGACGAAGTCACCCTTCTGAGCTGGGCGATCCACGCCGACCAGCGTGCCGAAGCGCTGACGCAGGCCCTCAAGGCGCTGCTCAACGTCGTCATCGGACACCTCGATTGGCTCAACGTCAATCGTCATCTCTTCGAGCTTTGGCAGGTCGAACT
Organism: Bifidobacterium dolichotidis; assembly: GCF_003951975.1. Taxonomy (GTDB): domain Bacteria; phylum Actinomycetota; class Actinomycetes; order Actinomycetales; family Bifidobacteriaceae; genus Bifidobacterium; species Bifidobacterium dolichotidis. The sequence continues at coordinate 502,100 of NZ_QXGM01000001.1, read as the reverse complement.
GTGGGCGACGCTCCACAGTTGCCGTGAACTTGAGCTTGACGTCGGAGTTGGCGCTCTCTGGCATCTCAACAACGTCGATCTCAGGCTGAGCCATTGGACGGATTTCCTTCTTGTCCAGAGCCTGCGAATAGAACTCTGGGATGGCCTTGTTCATGGCCTCACCAGCAACGGCACCAAAGCCGACGCGCTGGTCAACAATCTTTGCTGGGACGTGGCCCTTACGGAAGCCAGGCACGTTAATCTGCTTGGCGATCTCCTTACGAGCTTCGTCCAGGTAAGGTGCGAACTCTTCGTCGTCCACAGTGATGGTGAGCTTGGCCTTGGTAGGCTCAAGGTTCCTGACGCTAATCTTCACGCTTGCGCTCCTGAATAAAATGGTTCTTTTTTAGCCGTATGGCAACTGTCACATGATAACGCGACTTAACGACGCGGCACATAAGGCAATTTGCCAATCGCGAGCACCTTCGCTACGAAGGAACTCAGATACGCCCACCTGACCTGGTTCATCGGTCCAGCACAGATCACGAATAATCTGTGGCTTCATAACGATTTCATCAGGCGTTCGCGTATCTACGCCGATCTGGTGAATAACCGATCGTGCTCGCTGGAGTCGTGCGAATCGATCAGGATGATGCGTCTTCCAAATTTTCATTTGCTTTGGCGCATGTGCCTGGCCGCCTTCTACGCGACTACGGTCGTCTTGTTTTGCAATTCTGCCCATATCCGGCCACTGCGATGGCTTCAGCTGCAACGCTTCTTGAATCGTATTCTTCCATACGCTTGGCTTGACCATGCGCTGAATTGGCGCATAGCGTTCGAACATTTTGTCTTGTTCGTTGCCCATATGAATACGCACGCGCTCGTTCAGCGAACGAATAGCACGGAATTCACGATTATTGTGTGGCTTCTTTTGAGCAGCTTCAATAATTGCTCGATCTGACAATAGCAGTGTTGGCGCAATATCGTAACTGCTTGCCAGCGCATCACGCTTCTGCCACAGCGCCTTGGCCACGGCCAGTGCCTGATGATCGCGCTGGATTGCAGTGATATGCGAAATATGCAGCCATGGCTGTGACTTCTCTTTTCGAGGAGCCAAGCCCTGATCGAGTGTGTACTGGAATTCTTCGCGTGCCCACTCGAGCTTGCCTGCTGCTTTCAGATCGGTCAACATTGCTTCACGCAGTTCAATGAGCAGCTCAACATCGAGTGCTGCATAGTTACGCCAATCTCGCGGCAGTGGTCGATACGACCAATCTGCTGCTGAGTGTTCTTTAGCCAAAGTGAAGCCCAAGTATCGTTCGGTCACGCTGGCCAAGCCGAATCGCGTCAGGCCCAGCAGACGTGCAGCCATTTCCGTATCGAATAACGAAGCTGGCCTAATACCCAAGTCTGCAAAACCAGGTAGATCTTGACGTGCGTCATGCAAAATAAATTCTGCGTCACCCACGGCTTGCATAAATTCAGCCCAGTCACATCCGTCTGCGGCTACTGCTTGTGGGTCAACGAGTGCAATACCAGCATCTTCTCGCTTAAATTGCACTAAATAATCGCTGTGCGTGTATCGGAATCCCGAAGCACGCTCAGCATCGGCAGCAACAGGCCCCGAGCTCTGTGCGAACCGTTCACACATCGCTTCAAATGCTCGTGCCGTGTTAATAACATCTGGCACACCTTGTTTTGGTTCCGCCATGAGCTGGGGCTCATTGTTCACGCCGTGCTCCTCAAGTTTTGCACTATCTTCTCTGGCCCAGTTTCGCGCGCTAGGCCGACAGTGCCCTACTTCAGTCGCGTTTATTTTTGATTTATTTCTGTTTAATACACCTTGAAGCCATGTGCTTCGAACTGTGCTTTTACGCGCGCTCTGAGCTCTGCCGAAGGTCCTTTTTGATCTTCGAGTGGGTAATCGATGCGCATTTCATGCCACTTTGGTCGGCCAAGCTGATGGAAGTTCAACACATCAATATGCTCAAGCGCGTCGCCGAAGGTTTCGCAAATTTGTGCCACCTTTTCTACGTTCTCTTCGCTATCTGTCAGTCCTGGCACAAGTACGAATCGCACCCAGATCTTCTTGCCGGCTTTGGCTAAACGCTGGCCGAAATCAATGGTTGGCTGCAGCACGCCACCCGTGACCTTTTTATAAGTTGCTTCGTCGCCGGACTTAACGTCGAGCAGGCACAGATCAATATCATCAAGCATTTCGTCGGTGTAGTTGTGTCCTAAGAAGCCTGAGGTATCGAGGCACGTATGTACACCCATTTCTTTTGCAGCACGGAATGCACGAGATACGAATGCTGGCTGCATCATCGACTCACCGCCCGAGAACGTAATGCCACCATTCGTTGCTTTAAACAGATCCTTATAGCGATCAATTTTCTTGATCATCGCGTCTAAGGTAACTGGCTTGCCATCGCGCATTTTCCATGTATCTGGGTTCTGGCAGTACATGCAGCGCAGTGGACAGCCCGACATGAACACCGTCATACGCGTACCTGGACCGTCGACTGAGGTGTTGATATCCCAAGAGTGGACAAAGCCGATATCACCAGTTTTCAGTGCACGCAGACGATCGCGACGGTCAAGACCAACTGGAGACTCAAAGCCTGATAGGCCGCCCATCAGTGTTTGGCTCACGTACTCCTTGTTGTCACGCAGCATATGCTGCTTCGTAGAACGGAATCCGGTACTGGTAGACATTTGGTCTCCTCAATTGTGCTCAATCATTGAACAGTAAAAAGTTAGTAATACGAATTATTGAATCAATGCGTGTGCAGTACGTCAACGATGATTGCTGTCACACGCATGAAATCAACACAAAGGCGGCACTCCCCAACTCTGTTCAGGAGGTGCCGCCTTATGGTGTTACACGCTATGAAGCGTTATTACGAGCAATTGTTCACTCGCTAACGGCTCCCTGGTGGAACGTACGCGAAATAACGTCGAGCTGCTGTTCCTTCGTCAGCTTGACGAAGTTCACGGCGTAGCCGGACACACGCACGGTCAGGTGTGGGTACTTCTCAGGGTGCTCAACTGCATCTTCGAGCTGTTCCTTACGCAGCACGTTGATGTTGGCGTGGTAGAGGCCATGGCCGTTACCTGCATCGAGAATGCCCACGAGGTTCGAGATACGCTCGTCCTCATCGCGGCCAAGGCCGTCAGGCGTAATCGTGTTCGTCAGCGAAATGCCGTCGAGTGCATCGTCGTAATCGATCTTGCCGACCGAGAACATCGATGGCAGCATACCGTGCGAATCCATGCCGTTCTCTGGGTTTGCACCTGGTGCGTATGGCGTGCCCTTTTCGTGGCCCGAAGGGAACGAACCCGTGTTCTTGCCATACTCCACATTCGACGTAATTGTCAGAATCGACTGCGTTGGGACAGCACCACGGTACACAGGCAGGCGCTTGACCTGGCCCATAACCGTAGAAACAACCCACTTAGCGAGATCGTCAGCGCGGTCATCGTCGTTGCCATAGACTGGGAACTCACCAACCGTGCGGTAGCCGACGACGAGATCGTCATCAGCGCCCTCAACGTACTCGTACTCGTGACCTGGCATATCCTTGGCATCCTTGTTGTAGATTGGATACACCTTGGCGTACTTGCATGCAGACAGCGAGTCAGCTGCAATCGACAGACCGGACATACCGCAGCCGAGCGTACGGTAAACTTCGCGATCGTGCAGAGCCATCTCGATGGCTTCGTATGCATACTTATCGTGCATGTAGTGGATGATGTTCAGCGCTTCGACGTAGGTTTCCGACAGCCACTCGAGAGCCTTCTCGTAGTTTGCCTTGACCTTCTCGAAGTCCAGCGTGCCATCAGCTTCTGGAGCGATTGGTTCAATAACGCCCTTATCAATAACCTGCTGGCCCGTCATCTCATCACGGCCGCCGTTGATGGCGTACAGCAGAGCCTTTGCCGAGTTCACGCGAGCTGCGAAGAACTGCATCTGCTTGCCAACACGCATTGGGGAAACGCAGCATGCGATTGCTGCATCGTCGCCCCAGTGGCCGCGGATTTCCTTATCGGACTCGTACTGGATTGCCGAAGTGTCAATCGACGTACGAGCGCAGAAGCGCTTGTAGCCTTCTGGCAGCTTTGGATCCCAGAAGATCGTGATGTTTGGCTCTGGGCCAGGGCCGAGGTGCTCGAGCGTCAGCGTGTTAAGCAGACGGAACGAGGTCTTCGTGACGAGCGTACGACCGTCATCGCCGAAGCCTGCATCGGACCAGGTTGCCCAGTATGGATCGCCCGAGAAGATTGCGTCGTAATCCTTCGTACGCAGGAAGCGCACAATACGCAGCTTCATAACGAGGTTATCGATGATTTCCTGTGCATCGGTTTCGGTAATCGTACCGTTCTTCAGATCGCGCTCGAAGTAGCAATCGAAGAATGCAGACACACGGCCGAAGCTCATTGCAGCGCCGTCCTGGCTCTTAATCGAAGCAAGGTAGCCCATGTAGGTCCACTGCACTGCTTCCTGGGAGTTCATTGCAGGACGTGCCAGATCAAGGCCGTATTCCTTACCGAGGTTGATGAGCTTCTTCAGAGCCTTAATCTGCTCGTCGTGCTCCTCGCGGTAGCGGATCCAGTGCTCGATCTCAGTCTCAGTGAAGTCGTTGCGGTATGGGACTGCATCCTTGTCGCGCTGCTTGAACTTAATCAGCATGTCGACGCCGTACAGTGCCACACGACGGTAATCGCCGATAATACGGCCACGGCCGTAGGCATCTGGCAGACCCGTCAGAATCTTGTTATGACGTGCAACCTTGATGTTCTTCGTGTATACGCCGAACACGCCATCGTTGTGCGTCTTGCGGTACTTCGTGAAGATCTTCTTGATCTCTGGGTTGACTTCCTTGCCGGCCTCGTGAATAGCCTGCTCAACCATGCGCCAACCACCGTTAGGCATCATGGCACGCTTGCAAGGTTCGTCAGTCTGCAGACCAACGATAACGTTGTCGACGTCAGCGGAATCAATGTAGCCTGCTGGGAATGCATCGACGTCAGCTGGCGTATCGGTATCCACGTCGTACACGCGCTGCTTACGCTCTACTGCCAAGTAGTTATCGTCAAGGTACTTCCACAGATGCTTCGTCTTATCCGTCGCATTGGCGAGGAAGGACTCATCACCTTCATATGGCGTGTAGTTCTTCTGAATGAAGTCACGAACGTCAATATCGTTCTGCCAATTACCAGGAACGAATCCCTTCCAAGCTTCGTCCCTAATCTGCTCAGGTGACAGAGCCACTTCTTCTTGTAATGACATGTCCACTCCTTTTGGTTGGGCTGACGGCGACGCGTCTTTGTGCCGTCGACTGAATTCAGTCTATCCTTTGGAGAACGGCTCTAATTCCGATTCAAGAGTGAGGTTCATCACATTTCTATGAAAACGCTGTCATAGTCGCTTTTTATCGTGCGATCAGCACTGTTTTTGCCTAATAAAAAGCCCACCAAATGGACTTGTGTTCAAATGGTGGGCAGCACGGTAATATATGCACAAACTTTACTCAGTCGTGCATGCTGGTACCCCAGCTATTCCAAGCCTTATCTTGGTTATCCCAATGCTTGTTACGCTCGGCTGCAATCTCAAGTGCCTTTTCGGCTTCTTCTTGCGATGCATAAGGACCCATACGGTACTCGAGTGGAGACTGTGGACCAAGCTCAACTTTGCCAGTTTTGGTGTTGTAATACCACTCCTGCTTCATTGGATCGCTCATCATCGTCCTTTCCTCGTATCACTGTTCTTCAACGCACTACTGTGCTCGAACACTGATGTCATTGTAGGAACGTGACTGTGCATTACGCGGCATAGCGAAATTCTTAAAAGTTTGAAGATTCAGCCTGTACACGGTCATTACCATTTAGCAGCTGTACTCAGCAACCCATTGTTCGTCAGGTTCGAAGTACTCAGTACCTTGGCAATCTCGGCATAAATCATGTGCCATTTTCAGTAACACATCTTTACATTCCAAATGCTGCTTCCACATCTCAGGAATGCCGCTATAACCTAAATACGTGCCAAGAATACTGCCGGTTACGGCACCCGTAGAATCGGTATCGCCACTATGGTTCACTGCGGCACGCAACGCAGATGAGAAATCATCTTGATATTTCACCGCACAGTAGATGGCAATAGCGAGCGTTTCTTCAGCAACCCAACCCTGACCAAGCTCAGCAATATTGACAATATCAGGACGAGTATTCTGCGTAAATTCAAGTGCCTTGCGAACAAGCGACGTAAGCGCCGGCAAATGCTCACAACGTGCGAACTGCTGCTCCGTCACTTGTAGCACTTGAGTAATGCAGGTTTCCAAACTATCGCTCGAATACGCAAGTGTATTAATTAAATGAGCTTGCATTGCTGCCGGCATCCAGCCGAGCTCATGACCATGCGTAAGTGCAGCAATTTCAGCAGCCGTTTCGTACAGTTGGTTGAGGTCACCGTTCTGGCCATCAGCGCGATGCAGATACAGACCAACAGGAGCGATACGCATAATGCCACCGCAGCCTTTGCGATCATTAATCGGATGCTGCGGCGTGCCAAACTCTGTATTGCCCAGCACGGTCATACAAGTTGCACCAGGTGAACGCTGCACGCCAAGTTCAGTAATGGTGGTGAGCCAGCCAGCCCCGTATTGCGGACGCTGTCCCATTTGCATGTCGTACCACGTTGTATACGCATCAGCTACATAATCGGCATACGATGCGCCAATACCTCGATACATAAGCCGTGTTTTGCCAATGAGCAGGCCAACAGCTGTAAATAACGTCATTTGCGTATCGTCAGAAATCAACGCTTCACCAACGTCGGTGAGCACATAATGTTGCAGTCCTGATTCGCCATACTTCGCAATGATGTCACCGTAGCTTAAGAATTCGAGTGGATAGCCAAACGCATCACCAGCTGCACCACCAATGAAACAACCTTGGAATTCGTCAAGATACTTAAGATTCGTGCGTACGCGTCGGTCGTACGCCACTTGTTGCGCCGAAGAATCCATACGTACCCCCTTTATTGGACGTACTACATAGTCTAACTGCATTTATTCGTTGTATTTGTTCGCTGTATTTATTCGTCGAATTTGTTCGCAGTAGCGGTTGAAGCATTATGGCGTGTAAAAACAGAAAAGTGCTGCAGCATAAGCTACAGCACTTCTTATTCACGTATTTGACTTGCGCAGAATTACTCGCGGAAAGCGTTCGTAATAGGCAGACGGCGATCGCGGCCGAATGCCAGTGCGCTGACCTTTGGTCCCAGTGGGTACTGGCGACGCTTCCATTCAGCACGGTCTACAAGGCGCATAACCGTATCAACCGTGGCCTCATCGAAACCATCAGCAATCAGATCGGCGCGGCCATGAGCGTGCTCAATATAAGCAGCGAGCACCTGATCGAGCAGGTTGTATTCAGGCAGCGAATCGGAGTCTTTCTGACCTGGACGCAGCTCTGCAGAAGGCGCCTTTTCAATCGAGTTGACTGGAATAATCACACCAGACTCAGGCATAACGCCAGCATTGCCCTGCTCGTTACCAACGATGTGCAGGCCACCAATGCCCATGCCCTCGGCTGCAGCAGCGTTTCGCCAACGCGACAGCTGCCACACCTTCGTCTTGAACAGATCCTTAATTGGTGCGTAACCGCCAACAGCATCGCCATAAATCGTGGAATAGCCGCAAGCAAGCTCGGACTTGTTGCCCGTCGCCAGTGCGAGCACACCCTGTGAATTCGACTTAGCCATCACAATGACGCCACGAATACGTGCCTGCAGGTTTTCTGCAGCAACACCCTGCAGATCAAGCTGCTGCTGGAATGCCTTGAACAGTGGTTCGATTGGCTGAATCTCATAGTGAGCGTTGAGGTTCGTTGCCAGATCGGCAGCATCATCCTTACTGCCATCAGACGAGTACATGCTTGGCATAGAAATGCCCCACACGTTTTCGCCACCGCAAGCATCTGCTGCCATAGCGGCTACGAGTGCCGAATCAATGCCGCCCGAAAGACCGAGCGTAACGCCCTTGAAGCCGTTCTTGGCCATGTAGTCCTTGAGGCCCAGCACACAAGCTGTGTACACCTCTTCGTCTGGATCTGGCATGGCAGCAATTGTCGACTGCTGCTGATGCTCCAGCTCAGTGTCAATGTCAATGAAGCTCAGGTCTTCCATGAACATTGGCGAGCGCTCAAGCAGTGCACCATCGGTGTCGAGTACAAAGCTGGCGCCGTCGAAGACGAGATCGTCTTGGCCACCAACCTGGTTCAGGTACACAATTGGTGCGTTGACTTCTGCTGCACGGCGTGCGGCCAGTTCGGTGCGCACATGGCCCTTGCCTTCTTCATATGGCGAGCCGTTAATCGTCAGCAGCAGATCGATGTTCTGATTAGCCATAGCGGCAACCGGGCCGCCATCCTGCCAGATGTCTTCACAGATGGCAACGCCAACCTGTACACCTTCAATGTCGAGCACCACGCTGCGGTCGCCCGATGAGAAGATGCGGAATTCGTCGAAAACACCATAGTTTGGCAGGAAGTGCTTATCGTATGCAGCCCACACCTGACCGTTGTGCAGCACCACGAGACGGTTGCGTGGCTTACCGTTACCGTGATCAGTACCAATCGTGCCCACAACAACGTAGAGCTGGCCTAAGCCTTCTTGCTCCAGCGTTGTTGCCATTTCATTGGCTTTATCCCAAGCAGCTTTGCGGAACGTAGCACGCAAAGCCAGATCTTCGATTGGGTATCCCGTTAACGTCATTTCTGGGAATGCAACAACAGTGGCGTGCTGTGCGCCTGCTCGACGGCTATAGTCGAGTACTTTGGCTGCATTCGCTTCAAGGTTGCCTACGCTGGTGTCGATTTGTGCAAGTGCAATACGAATTGAGCTCATACGCTTAAGCCTACTCGGCCCGCATTATTAACCCCTCGTTTGCCTATGTCGTTAGCGACGCAGCAAACGCTTGGCAATACCGTTGGCAATGCCCTGTACGACTTGTACAAGCACAATCATGATGATGACTGCTGTCCACGTCACTGCTGGATCGAACTTCTGGTAGCCATAGGCAATGGCGAAGTTACCGAGACCGCCACCGCCGATGTAGCCTGCCATTGCTGACATATCGAGTACGCCAATGAACAGGAAGGCATATGCCAGAATCAGTGGAGCCAAGGCTTCTGGAATAAGTACTGTAGTTACAATCGTCCATTTCGAGGCACCCATAGAGCGTGCGGCTTCAATAACACCTGGATCAACAGGCACGAGGTTCTGTTCAACCAAGCGGCTCGTAGCAAATGTACACATCACAATCATTGGGAAAATTGCTGCTGCTGTACCAATTGAGGTGCCAATAACTGACACGGTTACTGGCTGCATAGCGGCCAAGAAAATGATGAATGGGATTGGTCGCACAATATTGACGAGAATGTCAAGAATACGATAGACGACACGGTTCTCGAATAGGTTGCCTGGTCGCGTTCCATAGAGCACAACACCGAGTACAAGGCCGAGTGCACCGCCGACGAGCAGTGTGACCACAACCATCTGCAGCGTCTGTCCAATCGATTGGAACAGCAATGGCTTTAATACTGCCCAATCGCTATTTGCAGCCAATGTTACGGTCGTATTCATCAGCGTTCCTCCTCTCGATTCGTGCTTGCGGTCATATCAATCATGTCGTCTACAAGTTCTACTGAAGGACGGTTTGCCTCGGCCCGAGACTCAGTTTCAGCTTCAGTCTGAGATTCAGTTACTGATTGGTCCTCCGCTTGGGTCTGTGCGTGCGCTGCTCCCCCGCTGCGATCAATAAGCGGTGCAATACGTGCCGTAGCAACAGCCTGCTCATATGGCACTGGGTTGGCCTTCGTGCCGAAATCAACAATGTCGCTGTTCTTCCCCAGCTCAGCCAAGAATCGGTTCAGCTCTGCTTCTTCGCCAGTGAATTCATAGGTAATGGCGCCTACAGCAACGCCGCGCACCGTATCAATGCCGCCATAGAGCAGGCTTGATTGCACTCCGAACTCACGAATCAAATCGGAAATATTCTGGCCCGAAGCAGCTACGAGTGCATTGCCATCACGATCAGTAATGTCATGCTGACGAATGACGACGGTTACCAGACGATTTGGCCACTGCTCACGCATCATGGCCACGCGCGCCTCATCTGGCAGACCATCCATAGCCGTAGCAATAAATCGCTTCGTTACTGGTTCACGAGGTGCTGCGAATACGTCATAAACGTCGCCCTGCTCCACAACCTTGCCTGAGCTCATCACGGCGACGCGATTAGCAATCTGCTGTACCACATTCATCTGATGCGTAATCAGCACAATCGTGATGCCGAGTTCCTCGTTAACACGCTTGAGCAGCTCCAGCACCTCGGTCGTCGTTTCTGGATCGAGTGCACTCGTTGCTTCATCGGCTAGCAGGATTCGAGGATTCGTCGCGAGCGCGCGTGCAATACCAACACGCTGCTTCTGACCGCCCGAAAGTTGCGACGGATACTTATTGGCATGATCCGCGAGACCGACGAACTCCAGCAGCTGCGCAACGCGACGGTCCTGATAATCCTTGCGCCAGTGATCCAACTTCAGCGGATAAGCCACGTTCTGTGCCACCGTTTTGGTTGAGAACAGATTAAACGACTGGAAAATCATGCCGATTTTTTGGCGAATTGGACGCAACTTCGATTCGCTGAGTTCAGACACTGGTGTGCCCATTACGGTCACGGTGCCCGAAGTTGGTCGTTCAAGTGCGTTAATCATGCGGACGAGCGTCGACTTACCAGCGCCTGAGTATCCGATAATGCCGAAAATATCGCCTTCCTGAATTTCGAGCGACACGTCATCAACAGCGCGTGGAGCTGTTGGGTTGACCGTTTTCGCACCCTTGCGCTGGTTATATTGCTTAATAACGTGGTCGAACACAATAATTGGTTTTTGTTCAGTCACGCCTTCTCCTCACCTCAAGACCTTCAAGAAATACGCTGTGGTCTCGTTATTTTGATTCGTCACGAATATCTTGCTCAATATCTGCCAGATACTGTTGCAGTTCTTCAGCACTGAATTTGTCAGCAAATACTGCAGTGCCGCCCGAAAGTTTCTGTAGTGCGTCCATCACTGGTTTGGTTTGATATATTTTGACGATTTTTCTGTATACGTCATTATCAACATCAGCCTTACGCACGACGAATACGTTAATGTATGGGCGGGCTTCTTCGGAATCGGCATCATCGTGATATATGGCATCTTCTGGAACTAAGCCTGCATCAGCAACGTAATCGTTGTTAATCACACCAGCAGCAATTGTTGGATCTGACTTCAACGAGTTTGCGATTTGCTCAGCCTTCATGGCCACGACCTTGACGCGTGAATGAGCTGTATCAATATCTTGTGGAATCGTAAATGGCGTCCACTTTTTATTGAGCGTGATCAGTCCTGCTGCTTTGAGCACGCCAATGGCTCGCGACTGATTCGTTTCATCATTAGGAATAGCCACCGTGGCATTAGCTGGAAGCTCGTTAATTGACTTATATTTCGGCTTCCCGTTTTCATAGGTTGGATACAAACCGAGTGGATAAATAGCATCGCCGCCAATTGGCTGCAGATCTTCATTGTTCTTGACATTGAAGTTTGCCAAATACAGCAGATGCTGGAATTCGTTCATATCAAGGCTGCCTGCAGCAAGTGCTGGATTCTCGCTGGTATAGTCTTGGAAATCCTTGATCTGTACGTAAATACCTTGTTTCAAGGCCTCGTCTTGGAACGCCACCCACTGTGGGTTCGTGGCTCCGACCACGCCAATAACAACAGGGTTTTCTTTTGATCCTTTTGGCGCATTGTTTTCAGCATTCACGGAGCGCAGGCCAAAAACTGCAACGAAAACAATAACTAAAACAACGGCAATACCAATGAAAATATTGCGACCGGTGTGATACACGCGCACTGGTTCTTCAGTCATCAATGGCACTTTGGAGTTTTTTGGCGCTTGATTAGATGGCACGGGTGTCTGACCAGATGGTTGTGGTGTACTCATAAAAATTTGTAGCTTTCTGTGCAATAACTTCTTTTTATTATGCGCATGCCTTGCCAATAATTTGGCTCTGGGCACGCAGAATTGTTATCGAGAGCTACGCATGGAACGCGATGCGCACAGCTGCTTGGCGAAATTAACGCCATGCTGCATGTTCGACATCTGACCGCTCCTCACACTGCTAAGAATGAAGTATGCCTTCATAAAACAAACTCATTGTTGAGTTCTAGTGTTCGACTATATTGCATCAAACCCACTGACAAGAACCATGTATTTGACGCATATATTCCATTATTTGGGCTAGAGTCGAAAGTATCGATTCAGCAATGGAACTGAATTAACGTTATGAAGAAGTAACAGAAATAACGATAAGGACTTGTGAAATGCCGTACGATTTGAAATCAGCCGAGTTCAATGAAGCGCTCCTCAAGCGAGCTGAGAATATTTATGCAGCATTTTTTGATATTGACGGCACATTGACGAGTTTTACTACGAACAGCGTGCCTGAATCAACAATTGAGGCGCTGCACGAACTGCAGCAGCGCGGTATTTGTATTTTTATTTGCACGGGTCGTGCGCCTTCGTTCTTAAGTGTGGTGCTTGATCGCATTCCTATTACGTTCGATGGCATTGTTGGTTTGAACGGTCAATATTGCGTCGTTGATAACGAAATTATTCGTTCGAAGCCACTTGAGCCACGTGATGTGCGCACAATTATTGATTGGCTCAATGAGCATCCTGAAATTGTGGCTAGCTTCTGCGAAGAAGATTATGTGTACTTCAACCATGCCAATGAGCAGATGAAGGCACAGTGGAAGTCGCTGGGTAAGACGGCACCAAAGGTGTTCTTTGACGATCCAATGAAGCGCACACTGGATCATGACACGTTCCAAATCAGCCCATATATTTCGTATGAGCAAGAATGTGACATTGTTTCGAGGTGCGATAACGTGCGCGGTGTGCGCTGGGCTCCTTCGTTCTCAGATTTGATTACTGGTGATGGTGGCAAGCACCGTGGTATTGAAACCGTGATGGAGCATTTCGGTTGGACGTGCGAACAGGCTATTGCCTTTGGTGATAGTGGCAACGATATCGATATGCTGCAGGCTGCAGGTATTGGTGTTGCTATGGGTAATGCAGCCGCTGATGTACAGCAAGAAGCCGATATCGTGACCGATGATGTCGATCACGATGGCATTATGCACGCGCTGACTACGCTGCGTATTCTCTAAATCAGTCTTATCAGTCGCGACCAATGCGCGTATTCTGACGCATCTTACGAATACGCGATTGCGTTGAATCCTTGGCGCCCGTCAGACGGTAAACGTCGAACACGCCTTCGATCTTGCGCACAGCGGCTAGCACCGTATTGAGATGCTGTGGATCGGCCATTTCAAAGGAGAACTGCGAAATGGCCACGCGATCCTGACCCGTTTGGATTGAGCCCGACAGAATGTTGACGCCATGATCCGAGAGCACGCGCGAAATATCGGTGAGCAAGTGTGGGCGATCCAAGGCTTCAACCTGAATACGCACCATGAACAGGCCCTTATCGCTGGTCCATGAAACTTCGATAACGCGTTCTGGTTCCCTATGCTCAAGGTTGATCATATTCACGCAATCGGTGCGGTGTACGGAAACACCTTCATTACGCGTAATAAAGCCAATAATCTTGTCTCCTGGCACTGGCATGCAGCAGTGAGCAAGCTTAACCCAAATGCCTTCTTCGCCCTTAACAGCAACGCCAACCGAGTTCGAGTTGTTACGGCTGCGATGCGACGAAACGCGCAGTGGAAGCACTTCTTCTTCGGCTTCCTTCGTGACTTCGTCTTCGCCTGCATCCTTTACGAGGCGAGAAATCACGTTCTGTACCGAAACGCGACCATCACCCACTGCGGCCAAAATAGCGTCTGCGCTTGGGAAGTTCAATTCATCAGCCACACCAGCTAATGCTTCTGGACGCATCAACGCTGCAATTGGCAAGTTGCGCTTACGCATAGCACGCGTCAGCTCATCGCGGCCTTCATCAATAGCGTCTTCACGACGTTCCTTCGTGAACCACTGACGAATCTTGTTACGAGCCTTCTGGCTCTTAACGAAGCTCATCCAATCACGCGAAGGACCGGCCGAATCCGACTTAGACGTCAAAATTTCAACAGTATCGCCGTTCTCCAGCTTCGTATCGAGAGGCACAAGACGGCCGTTAACACGTGCACCCATGGTACGGTGACCGACTTCCGTGTGCACGGCGTAAGCGAAATCAACTGGTGTTGCATCAGCAGGCAGCGAGATAATCTTGCCTTTTGGAGTGAAGACATAGACTTCAGCCGAGCCAAGATCCTCTTTAAGTGAGCCTAAGAATTCGTTGGAATCAGGCGTTTCACTCGTCCAGTCAGCAAGCTGCTGAATCCACTTGAGATTATCTTCTGGGCTCAGTTCCTGATTCTCGTTGCGCTTGCGATCCTGCGCATCTGGCGTGCTCAGTGCACGACCTGCCTGACCGTTTGCCTTGTACTTCCAGTGCGCAGCAATACCGTATTCAGCTCGCCTATGCATATCCCAAGTGCGGATCTGAATTTCCACAGGCTTGCCGCCAGGACCCAACACCGTCGTGTGCAACGACTGGTACATGTTGAGCTTTGGCATTGCAATATAGTCTTTGAACCTGCCTGGCACTGGGTTCCAGCGTGCATGCACAGCACCCAGCGCTGCATAGCAGTCTTGAATCGTGTCAACAATAATGCGCACGCCAACAAGATCGTAAATATCAGAGAAATCGTGACCGCGCACAATCATCTTCTGATAAATCGAGAAGTAATCCTTTGGACGACCCGTTACCTGCGCCTTAATATGCTGCGCGGTCAGGTCCTCGTTAATCTCCGACAGAATCTGCTTGAGATACACTTCACGCTGGCCTGCGCGACGCTGCACAAGCACAACGATTTCGTTATAAATCTTTGGATGTAAAGTCTTAAAACTTAATTCTTCAAGCTCGGTTTTAATGGCGTTCATACCGAGTCGGTTTGCTAGAGGTGCATACACGTCCAGCGTTTCACGTGCCTTACGCGTTGCACTCGTAGGCTTCACATAACGCCACGTTCGTGCATTATGCACACGATCAGCCAGCTTCACGACGAGCACACGCACATCGCGGCTCATAGCGACGACCATCTTACGAATCGTCTCAGCCTGTGCCGAATCGCCGACATCCATCTTCGTCAGCTTCGTCACGCCATCAACGAGACCGGCAACCGTGTCGCCAAACTCAGCACGACACTGATCGAGCGTGTAATCCGTATCTTCAACCGTGTCATGCAGCAGACCTGCCGACACAACAATTGGGCCCATACCCAGATCGGCCAGAATCTGAGCAACGGCCATTGGATGAATAATGTATGGTTCGCCTGATTTACGGCGTTGATCACTGTGCTGAATAACGGCGCGTTCATATGCACGACGCACCATCGACATGTCTTCGTCGGGATGGTGCGCCTTACACGTTGCCAAAATTGGCTCGAGTGGATCCAGCGGATTTGAACTGATCTCGCATCCGAGCATGCTCGAAGCTAACAGTTCATCCGTTTTCTGGCCCATATCCACTCCTTGTCACGCCGTTCAACAAGTATCGCCTAGTCTAGTCCGCGATCATTCGTTTCGTTACTCTTGTTCACAGCTTGCTCACGGTATATTGACTTCTGTTTGAAGCCGCAATACCAGTTCTCACTGCAATCGCAAGTCGTCACGAAGCGATGCCTGTTGAACCAAATCCTCGTTCAGCACGATCTGAAGATGGCAACGTTTGTGCTGGCACAAATGTCGCTTCTACATAGCGCTGAATCACGAGCTGTGCAATACGGTCACCTGGTTCAAAGTGGACCGTATGCTCTGGATCTAAATTGATCAGAGGTACTTTAATTTCTCCGCGATATCCGGCATCAATGGTGCCAGGAGCGTTGAGCACAGTAACGCCCTGCTTCACAGCAAGTCCTGATCGTGGATGAACCAGACCAACGTATCCATTTGGCAAAGCAATAGCTATGCCTGTTGGTACGAGTGCACGCTGGAATGGCTTCAAGTCAACAGCTTCTGTTGTTCTCAAATCCGCACCAGCATCACCTGCATGAGCATAAAACAGCTCTGCAGGCTGGTCTGGGTTCAAACTACGAACCAGAACTTCTGTATTTTCAGGTTCGTTATATGCCGCATCTACGCTCATCAGGCAGCGCACTCCTCGCACACAGGCTGACCATCGTCAGTCGTGTAAGCGAGCTGGCTGCGATGCTTCACGAGGAAGCATTCCGAGCAGATGAACTCGTCGCCCTGCATTGGAATAACGGTGACCGATGCATCTTCGTTACTTAAATCTGCACCTGGCAGCTCGTAATCCTCAGCGATGGCGTTCTCGTCATCGTCCATACCGTTCGAAGCGTCCTGCGAGCTTTTGCCCAGCGCCTGGAGTGACTCCTCATCTTCGTCAGTGTTGCGCGGGGAATCATAATCCTGTGCCATGGCAATCCTTTCGACTGCATCCCTTACTTTGACCATCGGCTGATGGTCCTATACTCCCCGCATAGGATACACGAAAAGTAGAATTCGTAAAGTCTTAACGCTCCGCGCGTGTACACTATTCCATATATCGGATGGAAAGTAGGGCTAATTTCATGGGTTCGGATACGCCAAAAGCACGGTTCGATCGCGTAACAGACGACGGTGAATTGGAATTTTCCATGGGTACACAGACCTTCCTTATTGAGGTCAATGACGTACTGGACCGCGCAATATTAACCGCTAAGCAAATTCAAAGTGACCATATTGGCGAGAAGCCGGTCAATCATACGCAGACGATTCCTATTTCGCAGATTCAGCAGCTGATCCGTGCAGGTTTGGATCCTCACACGGTGGCTGAACGCTACAACATGGACGAAGCATTGGTTCGTCGTTTTTCGCAAACCGTGGAACGCGAGAAGAATTACGCTATTCAGCAATTCCTCAATGTTGCTGCTCCAAAAGAGTCCAAGGTTCGCACCATTTCTGAAATTATTGAGCGCACGCTTGCCGCAATTCGTGTTGATCGCAGCCAGGTGCACTGGTCGGCTACACGTCGTGCTCTTGAGCCTTGGCATATTACTGCTACGTTTACTGCAGGTAATCACGAAATTCGTGCTGAATGGTCGTGGAGCGCGCATAACAATGCAGTCACGTGCTTAAACAGTGCTGCTCGCACGCTACTTGGTGAGCAGAGTGAACCTGTGGAACCACTGCTTGACGAAGTCGACACGATGTTGAAAGAAGCTGTTTCTTCTTCGGCTCAACTGCCAGGCGACTCGGCTCGTTCGGCTCGCATTGAACTTGCCGTGTCTTCGTGGACGCAGCAAAACGATGCGCCTGCTGAAGCTGCAGCTCAGCAGCTAGCACAACAGTCAGTACAGGCCGCACAGTCTGTTGACACTCCAGCAATTGCAGCTCCTCAACAAGCTGCCGCATTGCCAGCATCGAACACCGTAGCTAGCGCATCTACCGATACGGTTGAATTGGCTGCTACTACCCCAGCAGTGACGCAGCCTCAGGACGCTCCTGCAAACCTCAGCAACGCAGACGAGCAATCAGAAGAATCCTCTACCAATGCTGACAACAATGCAGACGACGCTGCCGCACAAGATGAGCAGAGCGTTATTGCGATGCGCCAAATGTTGGATGCCTCAGCAGACCGTGCTGCAGAAAATCATGTAGAACAGCAGGCCGCACCAGTGTCGTCAGATGACGCGCCAACACAAGATAACCTGCAGCAGCAGCCAGTGAGCGACACCTCTGCAGCTACTGAAGCAACAACGGAACCAGCAGCCACCCCAGCTGCAGATCAGTCCACAGAGCAGCAGGCTGCCACCCCAGCAACTACTGAGCACCCAGAAGTTCATGCAACGCCAGCAACCGTGGCTGAGAAAGTGAAGCACCGTCCGGGCCGAGCCCATATGCCAAGCTGGGATGAAATTCTGTTCGGCGGTGGCGAGTGATTCACGTTGTAAGTGATCCGCATCGTAAGTGATTCGCAGCTAATACGTTCAAGCTGAGGCAACTTACGACCTCAAAAAACAACGGAAGCGCATTATGCATCTCATTTGCATAATGCGCTTTGTTTATCAGCACGGATTTTGCAGCACTATTATTACTGTGCTATTGATGCGCTGTTACTGTGCAATTACTGTGCATCAATCAGGCATGGGATTTGCATTTCCATGCGCGTTTGCGAACCGTGCACGCTTGGCAGCGACATAGCAACTTCGGACTGCGTTAATGAATTCACAAGCGTCATCTCGTCGTTCACGCATACGCTCACTTGGCCAAGCATTGGATGCACATGCTCGCTAATCGGACCATAGAGGCCTTGCTCCGTAGCCTGATCAAGCGTACGCACAAGTGCATGATCGCCCAGACGGCTACGCCAACGCGTAGCCACTGCTTCTGGATCCTCGCCATCTTCAACGTACAGCATCAGCGAGCGCGGTTCGCCGCCAATAAGCTTGACACCATGCATGAGCGTTGGTTCCTGCGCCACATCGATGCGCTGGTCTGGGTTTGCATTGACCATGCCGTGATCGGCGACAATACAAATCACCGTATCTTTTGGAGCCATACGGCTAATCGAGCCCAGAATATTGTCAATGCGTTCGAGGGCTTCTCCCCAACCGTCGCCGGTCCAGCCAGCTGCATGGCCGATTTTGTCAACGTCACGCAAGTACAGATAAACCAGACCTGGCTCCTGCAGCGCTTGGACCGTGCGCTCAACCATCGACGATGGTCGGTCAGCCTTAACGTACTTACTACCGCGCAGCGTTGCTTGCGTCAGTGGAGAACGTGCAAACTTGGCAAGGCCCACGCTGGTTGCGTTGGCGCCGTGTGCTTTGAGCAGTTCAAAAACAGTTGGCTGCTGCTGCAGTACTTCTGGCTTCAGTGCGTTACGGAACTGAATGAGCTGGCTCAGTTCTCCTGTTTCAGGATTGATTTGTGTGTAACCAGCCATGCCAGTTAATCCCGGGCACGTTCCCGTACCAAACACACCCATGGCTGCCACCGTCGTACTCGGCGCACAGGTGCCAATTGGCCTTGCATTGGCATCATCTTTGAGCAGCGAACGCAAATATGGTGCGTGGCCAATACGGTCGAGCAAATTCCAATAGCCCATGCCATCCACGAGCACGACCAGTGCATGCTTTGCTGTTGGAATCCCTAATGCTTCACGTAATTGTGCTAGATTCTTATGCACTGCTGTGGCAACAGGGGTGCCAATTGCGTCAGAAAGTGCAGGAAGCACACTTGATAAATGCAGAGCGCCGCCAATGGCATCGGTAGGCAGTGTGGATGGTTCGTTGTTCAGCGTTGGCTTCGCATCGCCATACTGCACTGTTGGCATGAATTGCAGAAGTTCGTTCATAGGCGGCATCTCGTGAGACATGATTCCATTGAACCACTAGATATGACACAGCACACGTCTGCGGCGATTATTGCGGGGTACATCATAAGCGCATAACGGTTGATATACGGGGGTATCTGCACTTGCGCACAATGAACAGCATTCAAGGCTCGCTGCTACTATAGGGGCGATTAAGAAGTCAAGGAGTGCAAATATATGGCCGCGCGTCGCAAACCCGCCCAACCCTCTTATGACCCGCGAACGGTCAAAGAGAATATTGTTGAAACGCCACTCAATGAGGAAATGAGTAAATCATTCCTCGAGTATGCGTATTCGGTGATTTATGCGCGTGCACTGCCAGATGCTCGTGATGGCATGAAGCCAGTGCAGCGCCGCATTGTGTATCAGATGGGTCAAATGCATCTGCTGCCAACTCGTGCTTATATGAAGTCGGCACGCGTTGTTGGCGAAGTGATGGGTAAGTTGCACCCTCATGGTGATTCGGCAATTTATGAGGCTATGGTGCGTTTGGCACAACCATTCGCTATGCGTTTGCCTCTTGTTGATGGTCATGGTAACTTCGGTTCGCTTGATGATGGTCCAGCAGCTTCTCGATACACTGAGGCTCGTCTGGCTCCTGCCGCATTGGGCATGAATGCCGATATTGACGAAGATACTGTTGACTTCACGCCAAACTACGACAACAAGCTCAAGGAACCAACCGTACTGCCAGCAGCTATTCCTAATCTGCTCGTCAACGGTGCCTCGGGTATTGCTGTTGGTATGGCCACGAATATGGCTACGCACAATGTTGGCGAAGTGGCGGCTGCTGCTAAGTATGTGATGGCACATCCTGATGCCACGCTTGAGCAGCTGATGGACTTTGTGCCTGGTCCTGATTGGCCAGGCGGCGGCATTATTGTGGGCCGCGATGGTATTCGTGATGCTTACCGTGATGGTCGCGGTACGGTTACGACGCGTGCTGTAACGCATATGGAAAACGTGACGGCTCGTAAGAAGGCCATTGTGGTTACTGAGCTGCCATATATGGTTGGCCCAGAACGTGTGCTTGAGCGCATTTCTGAAGGCGTTAAGAACCATAAGCTCGAAGGTATTTCGGGCGCTATTGATTTGACGGATCGTCATAATGGCACGCGTCTCGTTATTGAGATTAAGACGGGTTACGATCCGAATGCTGTGCTTGTGCAGCTGTTTAAGCACACGCCGCTGCAAGAGAACTTTACGATTAATAACGTGGCTCTGGTGGATGGTCGTCCTCATACGCTGGGCCTGCGCGAAATGCTTGACGTATGGATTGAGCATCGTCGTACGGTGATTCGTCGTCGTAGCGAATTCCGTAAGCAGCGCGCTATGGATCGTTTGCACCTTGTTGAAGGCCTGCTGTTGGCTATGGTCGATATTGACAAGGTTATTGAGGTTATTCGTTCGTCTGAAGATGCAGAAACTGCTAAGACGCGTTTAATGCAGACGTTTGATCTCGATGAAATTCAGGCTCAGTACATTCTGGATCTGCGTCTGCGCAGGTTGACGAAGATGAGCCGCATTGAGCTTGAGTCTGAGCGTGATGATTTGCGTAAGAGCATTGAACAGCTTGAGGCTATTTTGGCTTCTGCTGCTGCTCTTGATGCAGTTGTTGTGCGCGAAATGGATGAAGCTGTTGAAGCCTATGGCACGCCTCGTCGTACGGTGCTGCTCGAAGCTGGCGAAGATGGAGCTATGCATGCAGTGACGGCTCACGGTAGTGACGCTGTGCCTGCTGCAGCACTGACTGCTGCACGTAAGGCACAAACACTGGCTGCTACGGCACAGGAAGTACATGCTGCTGCTAAGCACAAGGATGCTGGCGACATGTCAGAAGCCTTGCAGATTGATGATGAGCCTTGCGCCATTGTGCTGGGCACGTCTGGTCTGATTGCTCGTATGCCACAGTCGGCTATGGAACTGCTTAAGCATCGTGAACCAGTAACTGGTGCCGAACAGAAGCCAACGCTCATTAAGTCGGCATTTATGTCGTCGACGCGTAGCGATTATGCGCTGATTACGTCTGCTGGTCGTTTGGTCCTAGCCCATGCTGTGGAGCTGCCAAACCTGCCTCTTACTGAGGTGGATGGTAAGCAAAATGTCAGCCTTGCTGGTGGTATTCCTGCTGATGAGCTGTTAACAGCTACACAGAGTACGGATCCTATTGCGGGCGAGCATGTTATTGCTGCTGTGGCTATGAACACGAAGAGTGATGAGGAAGCAGCTCCTACTTTAGCTCCTCTGGCTCTTGGTACGCGCCATGGTGTGATTAAGCGTTGGAACCGTGAGGCTCCTACAACAATGGACTCGTGGAGCGTTATTGATCTCAAGGACGGCGACGAAGTTCTTGGTGCTCGTGACGCTGCTGACGATAGCCGCATTGTCTTCGTTTCTACCGACTCGTCACTGCTGACATTCGATGCCAAGCATGTGCGCCCTCAGGGTCGTAATTCAGGCGGTATGGCCGGTATTCGATTGGCAGAAGGATGCCATGTTGCGGCCTTTGCAGTAATCAATGCTGAGGAACTAACCTGGCATGCAGCACAAACGCCAGATGATGCAGCAGAGGAAAGCACTGAAGCAGACGCTGCAGAAGCTCAAGCAACTGCAGCTTCGGGCGCTGTTGTACTGACCGTGGCCGGCGATATTGATGCGTTGGCAGGAACGGAAGATGGCTGTGCCAAGTTGACGCCACTGGACCTCTACCCTACGAAGGGTCGTGGCACGGGCGGCGTGCGTTCGCAGCGTTTCCTGAAGGGTCAGAACACGATCTTCTTCGCTTACGTTGGTGCATATCCGGCTTATGCGACGACAGAAAGCGGCACGGCAATTGCACTGCCAGAAATCAATATGCGTCGCGATGGCAGTGGTACACCACTGTCAGCACCAATCGCTTTCGCAGGCTGATCGACGCTAGCGATATAACTTCATTCCCTGCGGCGATGGAGTGAATCCAGCCGCGCGCAATGCATGAAACATGGGCTGTCCTATTTGAATGGGCAGCCCATTGCATTGTGTAAACGCAACAGGCATACCAAACTCTTGGCCAAAGTAATACGCAAGCTCAGCACATGCTGGCTGCAGCACAGCCTCCTCCGATGTAAACGCCTGCAACTTCTTACTCTTCGGTGAAGCAAATACCACAGGCACACCATTACGCAATACGACCAATGATCCGGCAATACGCTTTGGCTTCGATGCACCTTTCGGAAGCTCAGGCCAAGCAAACGCTGTACCAAACAGCAAGGCTGGGTCCAGTGCGCTTAACGCTACTGCATGCTGAACGCTCTGTGTTTGGGACTGCCTTAGCGCATCAATCGTGTCTCGCGTAGCAAATTGCGCGGCGCCAAAGCCTTCTACAAACATGCCGCGGACGACGCGACCGCGATCCTCCATTGTGCGCAGCACAGGATACAGCACCGAGAAACCACCTGGAACTTGTGCAAGCTCAGCAATTGCCGGTGCAACAACGCCATAGCGGTCCAGCAGCAGCTCCACAAGATCAAGCGTTTGCTGTTCAGCGGTCACGGGCTCAACTGCTACTTCTGTTGCTGCTGCCACAGTTGTTGTGACGAGACGCCACATGCCGGTCATCAAGCGATTCTGCGGCATATGAGCACGCATGCTACGGCGCACCGAACGCATTGATGAACGACGCGAACGCTGCAAAGAACGTACAGTACTACTTGCGGTTCTACTTGAGGTACCGCCCACACTGCCGTGACTCTTCAACGCTTTATTGCCACCCTGTGCTTCGAATGCGCGTAACGCATCCAGCGAACTATTGGTGACCAAGCCGTCTTGGACGAGTTGCCAGAGTGTCTGCTCAAAGGTATGGCTCGACCACGGCGGCGTTACGAGTTCGCCCGTGAATTCATCAACATATGGCTCAGCCTGCTGCATCCAACGACGCTGCACGAGGTCACTGAGCTGCGCGGCCGAGAATGCGCCAGCCTGTTGCAACACCGTCAGAATGCATTGGCGCATCGTAAGCGTTGCTGAATCTGGTTCTGCGGCGTCAGGCTGTTCTTGCTCAGCACTGTCCGAAGTATCCGAAGTATCCAAGTTGTCCGACTGATTGTGTGCCACTACCGGTGTCTGCTGCTCGATGAGCTGCTGTTGCTGTTGTACTAGTGCTGCTAACTGCACAGAATCAGCAGCATAGAAGCGCACACCATGCTCGCTGGCAATCCAGATAACATCGCCATCAACAATCAACGTATCGAGCAAAGTTGGTTGGAAATTACGTACACGCGCTGGCAACACATGGTGTTCCCACACTTGCAATGGCAGCTCAACACCTTCAAGTTGCTCCAACACATGCAGCACGCCGTCCACATCACTGAACTGTTGACCGCCAACAGGACCAATACCTTGCACAGTGCATACGAACTGGGCAAACGTAGCTGCAGCAACAGGACGAATAGCCGCACGCGTCCGTCGCAGCGATCGCGAACGGATCATACGGAATACTGATTCATGCAGCCACTGCTCCACTCCAGCATCCATACGCGCATCAAAACGGCCAGAAATCAGCTCACCACGAGCCTTGAGCTCATCAAGCATGCGAACAGCCTGTTCCGCGTCCAAGCCCAAATCATCAATCATCATGGCTGCCGTAAAAGGACCATGTGTTTTGGCATAACGATTCACACGGCCAATCACATCGGTACTATCAAGCTCATTCCAGAACTGCTTGGCTTCTACCACTGCCCTAGCTTCATCAATCGACTCAGCATCGAGCACACTGGCATAATCCGCTTCACCTAACAGCTGCTCTAGCACGGCTGGATTCATCGACAGCAGCTGCGCATTGCGCTCAGCCAATGGAGTATCGCCGTCATACATGACCGAGCCCACGAAGCCGAACATCAAATGCTCTGCCATTGGCGATGGCTGATTTGTCACGACCTCATCAATCAGCAGGGTGCCCGATTGAATACGTGCCATGACTTCACGCAATGCTGGCAGATCATAAACGTCTTGTAAGCATTCGCGCATTGTTTCCAGAATCAGCGGGAAGTCCTTGAGTGGACGTGCTGCTTCGAGTAATTGCGCAGCCCTCAGTCGCTGCTGCCATAACGGCACACGCTTACCAGGATGCATGCGTGGCATAAACAGCGAGCGCGCTGCTACTTCCCTGAATCGGCTGGAGAACAGAACGCTGCCACCAACTTGTTCGGTGACAATGCGCGTGAGCTCATCGCTGTCGAACTTCATTGCCGATACTACGTCAATCGTGCCGTCACCATCAGGAAGGCGAATCACAATGCCGTCGTCGGCAGCAAAAATCTGTCCTGAGAATCCGTAGCGTTGATGCAGTCGCGCATTAATGGCGAGTGCCCACGGTTCGTGCACTTGCCTACCGAGTTGCGAATGGATAATAACAGTCCAGTCGCCTTCCTCACCTTGCGTACGCTCCACCACAATGCGCGAAGCATCCGGAATTACCGTTGTTGCTGCTTGCTGTTGTGCGAGCAGGCTGGCCAGATCGGCTATGGCATGATTGTCGAATCCGTCATCATGCAGTCGCTGCATCACGCTGGCTGTAAACGTTGGTTTCGCTACAACATGCGTTGGCACAACATTCTTGCCAGCCTCGCCGTTACTTGCTGCTTGCGCTGCCATATCAGCTGGCGTAATCAGCCCCGCGCTCATATCGTGCAGCCATTGGGCTTGTGCATAGCCGAACGTATAGCTGCGCCCGTCTTGATCGCCGTGCCAAAATGGCAGTCGCGCACTTCTTCCGTTAGCTGGTACGACCACAACACGATCGTGCGTAATTTCTTGGACCTGCCATGTGCTCGTGCCGAGCGTAATAATGTCGCCGACTCGCGTTTCGTAGACCATTTCTTCGTCGAGTTCACCGACTCGCTTTGGTCCTTTACCCGCTTGTGCTTCCGGCAGTACGACCGTATACATGCCGCGGTCCGGAATCGTACCACCGCTCGTCACAGCGAGCCGCTGTGCCCCCGGCCGCGCTGAAATCATGCCCGACTGTTCATCGATCATGAGCGGCGGTCGGAACGCTGAGAATTCTTCTGTTGAGTAGGCTCCTGTTAACAGGCCTATTACTGACTGAAAAGCTTCGCGTCCCAAAGCAGCAAATGGCGCCGCTTTACGTACCAGCTGATACCACGATTCAACATTCAGTGGTTCTAAGCTGGCTTGTGCAACAGTTTGTTGGGCTAGCACATCTAATGCATTCTTGACCATATGCGTTGGTTCAAGCGAAGCCGTACGCATACTCTCTACTGCTGTTCCCGTGGCAATAATGTCTTGCCTAGTTAATGGATACAGCACTGCATGCGAAACACCACCGACTTTATGGTCGGCTCGTCCAATGCGTTGTAATCCTGAGCTAATTGATAATGGTGAAGCGATTTGGATAACAAGGTCGACGCTTCCCATATCAATGCCGAGTTCCAAGCTGCTGGTTGCAATAACGCAACGCAGTTTGCCATGTTTTAAATCGTCTTCTATTTGCTTGCGACGATCTTTCGACACTGATCCGTGATGCGCCATGGCAATCATATGGTCAGCATCTTGTGGTGCTACCAGTGCTGACGTTGAGCCATATGAGGAACGACGATGCAATGGTTCGTCTGGCCCATCACCCTTCTGTCCCCAGGCAGGCTGCTCAGTATCGGTATGCTGCATGGCAGCATACATATCGTTAATCTGTGCTGTTAATCGTTCAGCCACACCACGTGAGTTGACGAACACGAGTGTGGTTCGATGTTGCAGCACAAGATCCAGCACACTGCGTTGAATATTCGGCCAGATCGAGGCCGTTTTCTGTTGTGTTGGAGCACTATCTGGTGGCAAATGCAGTTGTTGGCGAATGCGCTCAATACCGTGTTTGCAATTCGCATCGGTATCGGGCATAGCACTCGTCCCATTATCAATACGATCAGCAGCATCAATAACTTTGAGCTCAATTGCAGGAGCTGCAGCGGTATCAACAATATGAACGTTGGCACTACCGCCTAAGAATGCGGCAACTTCTTCTATGGGATGCACAGTCGCTGAAAGTCCAATACGTT
The DNA here is from genome assembly GCF_003951975.1 of Bifidobacterium dolichotidis. Taxonomy (GTDB): domain Bacteria; phylum Actinomycetota; class Actinomycetes; order Actinomycetales; family Bifidobacteriaceae; genus Bifidobacterium; species Bifidobacterium dolichotidis. The sequence continues at coordinate 475,582 of NZ_QXGM01000001.1, read as the reverse complement.
GTGCTGGCTGTGGTAGCAGAGCATCAAGGCGTTCCAAGCTCAGAGCCAGATGCGAACCGCGCTTCGTACCCGCAACAGCATGAACCTCATCAATAATGACTGACTCAACAGTGCGCAGTATCTCGCGTGCTTTACTCGTCAGCATTAAATACAGCGACTCTGGCGTTGTAACCAAAATATCTGGTGGATTACGCGTTAGAGCAGCACGCTGCTTAGCATCCGTATCACCACTGCGCATAGCAACACGAACTTCTGGTGCCACTAAGCCCTGCTGCTCGTACTGCTGTGCAATACCAGCTAATGGCCTATTAAGATTCTTGGCCACATCAACACCCAATGCCTTGAGTGGTGAAATATAGAGCACGCGAACACCTTTACCGCGCTTGGTACGTTGCGTACGCTTGGTACGCTTCGTGCTCTGATCTGTGTTTGATGCCGAAGACTCAGCTGAAGGTTCCTGAGTTTTGCGCTGCATGAGCTTGTCAATTGCAGCTAAGAATGCCGCTAGGGTTTTACCCGAACCCGTTGGTGCGATAACGAGCGTATTGGCACCTTGTTGAATGAGCGGCCAGCTCTGTGCTTGAGCTGGCGTTGGCTCACCAAAGGTTTGCGTAAACCATTGTTGTGTTTGCGAAGAAAATGCTGCTAATGCTGAATTCACTGTGCTGCCTCGACTGCAGGCAATTGATCCACACGATGACGTGCCATCATTACTTCACCAGCAACAATCGTAACTACAGCGAAGAGCAGCAAATACCATGGCAGCGTATGAATCGAGATCATGCGCGCCAGAATACTGAACAATGCTGGTGTAGCAAATACACCAATTGCGGTCATAGCCGTAATCAGTGAAACGACAGTACGAGTGCTGGCTACGCCATACCAGTGTGGAATCATCGCAATAACAGCTGGATTAATTGGGGCTACACCAAGACCCAGCAGAATTGGTACAACCACTGCCTTCCAATGTGCGTGAATTGGCAGCAGCATCAGAATCAGTGCAGCAACCATCATGACCTCGCCAATATGGATGCGCTGCGGACCATCAAGTATTTTTGCTGCGAAACCAGCAATAACAAGGCCTACGGTCATACCAACAAAGAAGAGGCTTGCATACCAACCCGAGTATTCAATCGTCATGCCTTCGGCCTCGACCATATAAGTCGAACCCCAGAGCATCATCGTCTGTTGCACAGATGTATAGCCGAGCACCATAATGGCCAAGAACAGTACCTTTGGCAGATGGCGTACTGCGCTCAAAGTCGCTGCAGCTGTCAGCACGTGACGGTTATCCAGCTCAGGATCTTTATCAACTAATGTGCCCTGAATATCGCGTGCATCGCGACCATATCGCCACAGTCCCACTGCAGCACATGGCAATGCACAAGCAATCAGCATCAGGCCAACGAAACCATAAGCATCTCGCCAACCTATAGCAATGGCAATGATGATGCCTAATGCAGCGTGGCCGATTGTGGTGCCAGCCAACTTCGTGGAATGGAACCAGTTGATAGCCTGCGATGAATATCGGGCTGCCACATAAGAATTCAACGTAGACGTTAACGTACCTGCTGCCCAACCATATGGAATTGCAAACACTAGGAGCCAAGATACGTCGGTGACGAGTGCGAATGCCATGCAGCCCATTGCAGCCAGCAAAATATTGCACAGCACAATAAAGCCAATGCTCATAATTGTGCGCAACCATTGTGCACTTAACGAAGCTATCGTTGATGCCACACAGGTCATCATGGCAATGCCTACTAAGCCAATGAAATTACCGCCTAAACCTTTGCCCATTGCAGGCCACGATGCACCGAGTAAGGCCACTGGTAGACCCATAGCAAAATAGGCAATAGCAATAAGTACTACAAGAAACCGTTCCTTGCGGATTCGAGATCGTTCAATGCGTGTGCGAGTCTGAGGGTTTCTTGTCATAGTGCCATCGTAACTGGAAACCCTCGAATTTGTTAGACCCTATTGAACATTTGCTGGCACATACAGACGATGCAGCCACATGTGCATAGTCACATTAATGAGCAGCAGCACGAGTAAATACCATGGCAATAGGCTCATGGAGCAGTATTGGGCGATAACACCAAACAATGCTGGCATAAACATAGAGCCCAAATAGGCGAACGCCATTTGCATACCCACAATTGCTTGCGAATTGCGAGCGCCGAACAATGTTGGCGTTAAATGAATAATGCATGGATACATTGGTGCACAGCCCAAACCAATCAGAATAAATGCGGTGATATCAGTCCATGTGCCAATTGCTGGCATAATCAGCAGCACAACACCAATGCCCATAATGAGCTGGCCAATACGAATCATGGCTGCATCAGACAGGCGCAATGCTAAGAATCCTGAGCCAATACGACCAACCGTAATACCAATAAGGAACAGGCTTGCCATACTTGCTGCTGCAGCATCAGCTACACCCGTATCTAAATGCAAATAGCTCGAGGCCCACAACATACACGTTTGTTCAAATGCGCAATAGCAGAAGAACATGAGCAGCATTTGTACAGCGCCACGCAGCTTAAACACACCACGAATACCCAGTGGCTTACGCTCATTACCGGATTCAATAGTCTGACGGGTCAATCCTGACTGCTCTGCAGATTGACGCTCAACTGGAGTCTTCCCTGACTTGCCTGACTCCCCTGTCTCCCCTGACTCTAGGGTTTCATGATGTTCCTTCAGTGCCTGCTGCACCGTGGCATGCGTGTACTGTTCATGCACTTTCTTCCACAGTGGCAAGCTGAACAACAGCAGCATGGCAATAGCAAGCTGCATAAAACCAATAATGTGGTAGCCAGTCGCCCAGCCGCGGCCGCTACTAATCGCATAGCCCATCACGTATGGGCCGATTAACGCGCCTAAGCCCCACATACTGTGCAGCCAGTTCATATGACTGCTTTGATAATGCACGGCAACGTAGTTATTGAGTGCAGCATCAATTGCGCCCGCACCTAATCCATATGGCAGTGCAATGGCCAACAGCACCCAATAGTTAGGTGCCATAGAAAAGCCAAGCAACGCTGCTGCAGAAATTAATGTGGAAATAGCCGTGACTTTACCCGCGCCAAAACGTAACGTGACGCGCTCACTAATCAATGCGGAAATAATCGTGCCTGCACTAATTGTCATAGACAGGCCGCCAGCCCAGCTGAGCTGTGCGTGCAGTGCGGGACCCATCGTCGGCCAGGCGGCTCCCAACATACTGTCTGGCAGGCCCAACGAAATGAACGCAATATAAATGATGGCGAGTAATAGTGTCGTCATTGATCCCCTCACTTGGATGCCATCGGTGCAGCAATCGAGGCGCGTGCTCTCGGGTGCTGTTGTCCCCTCTTAACCAAATGACGTTATCGGCTTGCGCAGACAGGTTAGAGTAGTACACATGGCCAAAACACAGCACCATATGCACGCAGCGCAACCCCCGTCTCACGCTTATGTTGAGCCTTTAAGTAGGCCACTGACGATTGGGTTTGTTTTTGACGACACGTTAGATGTGCTCGACGGCGTGCAGCAGCATATTGTGACGCTGGGGCGTGAGCTCGCCCAGCGCGGCCATACGGTGCACTATCTCGTTGGTGAAACGCATGAGTCGCCGATGCCGCACACGCATTCGATGGCGCACAATATTGAGGTGCCGTTTAATGGCAATCGTATGCGCATTCCGCTGCCTGCGTCGCGTCGTCATATTCGTGAGGTGCTCGAGCGCACGCCGTTTGATATTTTGCATGTGCAGGCGCCGTATTCGCCGTTTATGGCTGGTCAAGTGTTGAGCATGGCTGATCCGCGGACTGGTGTTGTGGCGACGTATCATATTGCTTCCGCCGATTTGGCGTCACGTATTGGTGGCTCGCTGCTGGGCACGATTAATCATCACACACATCGTCGTGTGGACGAAGTTATTGCTGTTTCTGACGTAGCTGCTCAGTATGCCACGCGAACTGCTGGCGTGCGCGGCACGATTATTCCGAATCCTATTGATGTGCGTAGGTTTGCGAGCGCTGGTCCACTGCCAGCTGGTTTCCCTCCGCGCGGTAAGCATGTGGTTTTTTTGGGCCGTTTTGTGGAGCGCAAGGGCGCGGGCCTGTTGCTTGACGCTATTGAGTACGGTGAGCAGCATGGTCTGTTCCCGCAGGGCTTCCACGTTACGTTTGCTGGGAAGGGTCCTCTTCTTGATTCCTGCATAGCACGCGCATCGCAATTCGAAACACCAATTGAATTCCTCGGCTATGTGGATGAATGCGATAAGCCTGCTCTGCTGCGCAGTGCTGATGTGGCGGTATTCCCTGCTACGGGCGGTGAATCATTTGGCATTGTACTGCTTGAGGCTATTGCCGCTGGCGCTGGAGTCACGCTTGCTGGCGATAATCCTGGCTACCACTCCACGCTGCTTGGCGACAAGGACGCACTATTCAGTATTGACGAGCACACACATGCCCGTGATTTGGCCGAGCGTATTTCACTCGCATTGACGAGTGCAAACTGGTCGAATGCATTGCATGATCGCGAGCGCGCATTATTGCAACGCTATGACGTCAGAACCGTCGCTAGCCAAGTGGAGCGTATCTATGCTCGTGCACTGGCAAAGCGACGGTTCAACGAACAGTAAAACTGTGCTTATTCGTATTTGATGTACTTATTCGTATTTATTGTTCGCGCTGAAATTGCGCGAGTTTTCTTTGATCATATTTTTTCTGTAGCAACCGCTACAGCAATAGCTACAGCGACCAGAGCTATAGCCATGTATGACCAAGGGATAAGAGCAAGGGCAAACATACCGAGCGCATAGGCAGCTGCTACTGCGCTTTCTAGAACCGTAAATTCCTTGTAGTACGTCTCATAGCACAGCCATACCAAAGCGCAGCATATGATGCCGCCGAGAATTCCCAAATTTAACATCGGTGTTTCTTGCAGCGAACCTTTGCTTATGGTCGATGCTAGAGCGCATGCGGTGCCGCCCGTAATCACGGCATAGGTACGAAGACGCATTGGTTCCATACTATGTATCCTTAAGTTCATGAATTATTGGTGCAGATTGGTAACACAGCGTTCTTTTTTTGACAGTACGCTCCCCGAGTTATCAATCTCTACGATTCATCCCATATCGGTGATGATTCATGATTCTTATTGTAGGAATCTCTAATTTATTACTAACCGATTTACCCGTAATTTGAGATACGGTGCTTCTGCCAAAAACTCATAAATAAACAACAAGGCTTGATTACTCGGAGGTATAACCCCAAAGCAATCAAGCCTTATTCAACCATTGTTGCAGATCAGGTATCGATCTTTGAACGATCAAAATCGTTGGCGTTGTCAACAATAAATTGACGACGTGGTGGCACTTCATCGCCCATAAGCAAGCTAAAGATTTCATTGGCCTGCATTGCTTCTACTGCGGTAATACGGCGCAGCATGCGCGAGCGAGGATCCATAGTCGTGTCGGCAAGCTGGTCAGCATCCATCTCACCCAGACCCTTGTATCGCTGAATATCAGCATCATAAGTAATGCCAGCACTATCGAGTTCAGCAAGCTTGCCAGCCAATTCATCATCCGAATAGGTGTAAATGTACTGGCCCTTACGTGAACCCGTTAATGCAATACGGTGCAGTGGAGGCACAGCAGCATATACATGACCCGCTTCCACAAGTGGTCGCATATAACGGTAGAACAGCGTTAACAGCAGCGTTCGAATATGGGCGCCATCAACATCTGCATCGGTCATCATAATGATCTTGTTATAGCGAGCCTGATCCAGATCGAATGTTGCACCAGAGCCTGCACCCACTACCTGAATAATGGCAGCACACTCTTTATTCGAAAGCATCTGCGATAGCGAAGCCTTCTGCACATTCAAGATCTTGCCTCGAATTGGCAGCAGTGCTTGGAATGCAGAATTACGAGCAGCCTTTGCCGTACCTAATGCCGAGTCACCCTCGACGATGAACAATTCAGCAACATCGTCATTACCAGGCTGGCAATCAGACAGCTTCGAAGGCATAGAAGCCGATTCGAGTGCATTCTTACGACGCGTAACTTCCTTCGTCTTACGTGCCTGAATGCGAGCGTGCATTTCGCCCACAATCTTTTCGAGCACACGCATCGACTGTTCTTTATAGCCACGCTTCGTACCGTTAATGAGCTCTGCGAACAGCTTGTCGCACAGCCTCTGCACAACACCCTTAACCTGAGCCGTACCGAGTACGTCCTTGGTCTGGCCTTGGAACTGAGGCTCTGCGATACGCACGGTCACGACGGCGACGAGACCAGCAAGAATATCGTCTCGCTCAACCTTCATCTTCGAGTCTTTGAGATTGACCTTGAGCTTGCGTGCGTTCTCTTCAACAGCCTTACGAACAAGCTTCGTTACCGACTGCAAGAAGCCATCAACATGCGTACCACCGCCAGGCGTTTCCACAATGTTGACGAAGCTACGCATGGTCGTGTCATAGCCGTTCGTCCAACGCAGTGCAATATCAACATCGCATGTACGCGTCACGTTCTCAGCATGCAGATCACCGTTAGCATCAACAGCCTGCGTTTCTTCCTTATAGGTGCCTTGGCCAGAAATACTCCACACGGTGCTCACTGGCTCGCCCATCGTCAGGAAGTCAACAAAGTCAACAACACCACCCGTGTGCTGGAATTCTTCCACACGACGGTGGCCAGGCTTCGACTGCGTTGCCTCAAGTACAGTCGTATCTTCAGCAACCAAGTCATGAGCCTGTTGCTGAGCCGAATCTTCATCGGTAGCTGCTGCTTCGCTGTGTTCTTCATCCTGATCTGCAGTTGCTTCAGCTTCAGTATTGAGCTGCTGTTCTGCTTCTGCTGCTGCAACTTCGAGGGTTTCTGCAGCGCCAGCCTTTGCCTCATCAACATCAGTTTCAACGAGCGTATCAATGGCCGCATTACCGGTTTCTTCGATGTTCTCGTCAATAACCGTGATTTTCAGACCAGGAACCAAGAAGCTCGTCTGACGAACGCGCTCAATGAGCTGGTTGTAGTCAAACTTAGCGGTTTCGTTGAAGATCTCTGGGTCAGCCCAATAGCGAATACGCGTACCGGTGCGCTTTGGTGGCACCTTGCCAATGATTTCAAGTTCAGTTGGCCTATTCTTACGCGTCTTCTTAAACGGCGAATCAGGCGACGGATGTTCTGGATCTGCATCGGTATACACACCAGGATGACCCTTGTGGAAGGCCATGTGATGTGTTTTACCGTCGCGATCAACTTCAACATCAAGTCGCGAGCTCAAGGCGTTTACGACTGACGAGCCGACGCCGTGCAAACCGCCTGCAGCGTTATACGACGATGAGTCGAATTTACCGCCAGCGTGCAGCTTCGTCAGTACTACTTCAACGCCCGAGAGCTTAGTCTTAGGCTCAATATCAACAGGAATGCCGCGTCCATTATCGGCGACTTCAATTGAGCCGTCGGTATGCAACGTCACAGTAATGTGCGTGCAGGCACCTGCCAGGGCCTCATCGACTGAGTTGTCGATGATTTCCCAAAGGCAGTGCATTAAGCCTTGACTATCGGTAGTACCGATATACATGCCAGGCCTCTTGCGCACAGCATCGAGGCCTTCAAGCACGACAAGACTATCCGCGCCATACCCGGTTTTCCGAGTGGCGGATTTAGAAGATTTCACCATGTTCTCGCTCACTGATCAAGGAAGTCGCGCAGCGTCTGGGAGCGCGAAGGATGACGAAGCTTCGACATCGTCTTGGACTCAATCTGACGAATACGCTCACGCGTCACGCCATACACACGTCCAATATCATCCAGCGTCTTTGGCTGGCCATCTTCCAGACCATAACGCATCTTGATCACGCCTGCTTCACGAGGAGACAGCGTCTCAAGCACCTGCTTGAACTGCTCCTGCAGCAGCGAGAATGCCACAGCTTCCGATGGTGCAATTGCATCGGTATCCTCAATCAGATCACCGAACTCCGAATCACCATCTTCACCCAGAGGCGTGTGCAGCGAGATTGGCTCACGACCGTACTTCTGGACTTCCTGCACCTTTTCCACAGGCATATCCAGCTCACGTGCGAGCTCATCTGGTGTAGGCTCACGACCAAGATCCTGCAGCATCTGGCGCTGAACGCGAGACAGCTTGTTAATGACCTCAACCATGTGCACAGGCACACGAATCGTACGAGCCTGATCAGCCATTGCACGCGTAATTGCCTGACGGATCCACCACGTTGCATACGTGGAGAACTTGAAGCCCTTCTTCCAATCGAACTTCTCGACTGCACGAATCAGGCCCAAGTTACCTTCCTGAATCAGATCCAGGAACAGCATGCCGCGGCCCGTGTAACGCTTTGCTAGCGACACCACGAGTCGAAGGTTAGCTTCGAGCAGGTGGTCCTTAGCCTTCTTACCGTCGTTTGCAGCCCACTTGAGCTCACGCTTGCGAGCGAACGACATACCCTCAGACTCAGTATCGAGCAGGTGCTGTGCATACAGACCAGCCTCAATACGCTCCGACAGGTCAACTTCCTGCTCTGCATTCAGCAGGCTGACTCGACCAATCTGCTTGAGGTAATCCTTCACAGGATCTGCCGTTGCACCTGCGGTAACCACGCGACGCTTTGGATTACGACCAGTACGCACTGGACGATCGTCATCATCATCGTCATCATCGCGCATAACGAAGGCACCCTTAGCCTTAGGCTCTTCAGGCTGCTCATCTTCGTCATCATCGTCTTCGTCGTCTTCAATATCGTCGACGTCTTCTTCTTCGTCATCGTCGTCAACGTTATGAGCGTTATCGATATTGGAATCTAAGTCGAGATCGTCGTCAACGTCTTCGTCGTCATCTTCAACGTCGAGCGTCAGCTCATCGACTTCTTCTTCAGCTTCCTTAGCCTTCTTCGTAGACTTACGAGGCTTCTTCGTAGCTTCAGTAGCCTTCTTAGCTGCAGTCTTACGAGTCCTCTTCGCGGTGGAAGCAGTTGCCTTCTCTACTGCATCAGAAGCCTTAGCCTTCGTGGACCTTGTGCTGGTCTTCTTTGCCGTAGTCTTCGTAGACTTCTTAGCTGTGCTCTTTCGTGTTGCCTTGACGGGAGCCTCCGCTGTGGTTTCCTCAGTAGCCTTAGTTGAGGTCTTCTTATTGGTTGCGGACGTAGTCTTCGTGACCAAACTCACCCTCCTGAACATGTCCTTAGTGGGACGAACCTGCATGAACGCATACTCCTGCCAAATGCAAGTCTGTCGACTTCAGTGAGTAAACCACAAAACCGAGACGTTTATTCCTGAGCAGTCTGAAAATTAAGACATATTTTTGCAGATTATGAGTCACTAATTTCGAGGTCCTCAAACGACTGCTTCCAGACGGTATCTTGCAAGGTTTCTAAGCCTCGTGCACTGCGCGGAAACACCCCATGACTCAGCGCGGTTAACACAATATTGGCCATAGAACAGGATTGATCAGCATCCTGTGCCAAAACAGCTGCTCGTTGTGCATTACCACCCATACCCATCCACCACCATAGGAAGGCCATAACGGCTGCTGGCTGTGCCAGAAAACGCCCGACATTACCAACTGCTTCCATAACGAGTTGCAGCACAACAATGCCACGTAGTGCTGCTTGGCTATCAATACCTTGTTCATCGCCATAGAACGCGTCTTCCAGCAAACTATCGACGCTCACTGCATTGCTCTGCATATACGGGTGATAGATATATTGCATGACTAACTGTTGGCGCTGTTCGGCATCCATATGAGCAGCTAATACTGTGGCAATTACACCATCGCGAACTGGCAGTGACTCAGCCATCACTACAAAAAGACGCACCATAGTATCTATACGCACGCGATGTGCCGAACCATCAATAAGCCGTGCCCAATGCTGCTGCGGTTGTTGCACCCATTGTTGTAGTGCAGCTTTACGGCCTAAATGTCTGACGTCTTCATGGAACTGAGCACACAACTGGTCAAACTGCGTATTACAGGCACTCAAATCTCGCGACTCATGCTCAAGCTGTGCTTGATCATGCACCAGTGCAATAAGCTCATCAAAATCAATATGCTGACGCTCGTTCATAGCTGCTCCCCTAGGTGTATCTATGCTCACTTGCTGCAATACAGAACTTCGTTGTTCTGTAGCTCTCACTGTTGTTGAATCGTATGCAGAAATCGAGCTCCCAAGGCCACTGTGGTTAACTGCTTGAGCCGTCCACCACACACATGTGCTCAGATTCTTGTTCTCATGTTGAAATTTGGATGAGCCTTACGTGTGAAAGCAGTGCCTTAGAAGCAGTGCCTGACATGTGGAAGCAGCGCGTTATATATAGACCACAGATTTGCCGTACTTATGGAATATGTATGCGGTTTCAGCACTTGAATAGAACGGCACCGTGCACGGTTGTCGCAACACTATGAATGAATCAAGGTATGAGCGCAGTAAGTATGGAATCTGATCTGGCGTTAATCGAACCACGAATTGCTCAGCTAATTCGCGAGCAATTAGATACGCATTTGGCAACAGCTGCAGACTATGAGCAAGCCTCTGGTCTGCCAGCAAGCACTATTGCGCCTCAATTGCAGCCAGTACTCGATGCTGTTGAACAGCAGGCATTGCAGTCAAGCGAAGGCGGTAAGCGCCTGCGCGCTTTACTCGTGCTGCACACCTTTGATGCTTTCCTGCAGTCGGCACATGAACAGCAGCTGGCTCCAGCACAGCCAGAGCCAAACCGCTCCCATGTGTTGGATTTAGCATGCGCTGTAGAACTGTTCCAAACTGCAGCCTTGGTCCATGACGACATTATTGATGATGCTGATTTGCGCCGTGGTAAGCCTGCTGCACATCGTGCACTAGCCAAGGCCGTAGCTGGTCAAGCAGCTGGCACTGGCTTAGGCATTATGCTTGGCGATTTGTTGGCAACAGCATGCTCTGTTGTTGCGACGAATGCGGCTAGCCAATTACCAAGCATGCATTCGCTGAACGAAGCTTTTATGCGTATGCAGCAAGAGGTCGAAATTGGTCAGGTGCTTGATCTGGCCGTTGAAGCCATGTCGCTCGATGATCATGATTCTTTAGCACACGCGTCACTCAATGTGTTCCGTTGGAAGACGGCTAGCTATACGACTATTGCCCCACTGCTGCTGGGCATGCTGGCTGCTGGCGTCGACGTGGATCGCGCAACTGAACTCGCCTTGCATATTGGTATGCCTCTGGGCTTGGCATTCCAGCTTGCTGATGATCTGATTGATGTTATTGGCACGAGCCGTCAAACCGGTAAGCCTGTTGGTGGCGATATTCGCGAAGGCAAGCGCACTGTGCTGCTCGCCGATACGCTCGCCCAGGCCACGCCAGAAGATCGCGCCATGCTTGTGCAATGGTATGAAGCTCCAGAACGTACAACCGATCAGGTCAATACGGTGATCTCGTTAATGCGTTCTACTGGTGCTGTTGAAGCTAGCGAGCAACGCATTCACAAGCTGTGGCTGCAAACCAGCGAAGCTATTGATACTGTTCAGCTCACCGCCGACGCCAAGCAACAGCTGCGCGAGGCTTGTGCTCGATTCATTCCTGCACATCTGCGCTGAACGCTGTCTCAACCCAAAATACCGAGCGTATTTTCACTCAATGCACACCGTTATTCGTTGCATCAGCACGACGCCATCGTTGTAAAATGAGCAACGCATCACCCACCATGGTCATGGAAGGGGTCAGAACAACATCATGACCGATTCGCCGAACATCCAGGAAGGCGCACTTATTGACGGCCGCTACCGCATTCTTGAACGAATTGCTGAAGGCGGCATGGCTACAGTGTTTACAGCAAAAGATGAGCGTCTAGGCCGCACTGTGGCAATTAAGGTCATGCATATGCAGCTGGCCCAAGGTCCTCAGCGTGAGCAGTTCGTGGAGCGTTTCCGCCGTGAAGCTACGAGCGCTGCCTCCATCGCCAATCCGCACATTGTGCAGGTTTATGATTTTGGCGAGTTCAATGGGCTGGACTATCTCGTTATGGAATATGTGCGCGGTTCGAATTTGCGTCAGGATATGCAGCGTCAGCACACGTATTCAGTGCGCGACACGTTGCGCATTATTGGCGAAGTGCTTGATGGCTTAGCCTCGGCACATCGTGCTGGCGTTGTTCACCGCGATATTAAGCCTGAGAACATTATGTTGAACGAGCGCGGCCGCGTGCAGATCACTGATTTTGGTCTGGCTAAGGCTATTTCTCAGGCCACGCTGTCGAGCACGGGCATGCTGTTGGGTACGGCTGCATATTTGGCTCCAGAAATGATTTCCGACAATCAAGCCATCGCACAGGGCGACTGCTATTCGGTGGGCATTATTGCTTGGGAAATGTTGACAGGTTCGGTGCCATTCAAGGCCGATAACCCAGTGACACTTGTGTTCAAGCATGTCAACTCTGATGTGCCACCTGTTTCGTCCGTGTGCACGGGCATTGCCCCTGCTGTTTCTGATTTTGTCAGTTATTTAACGGCTCGTAGTGTTGATGCTCGTCCTGCTGACGCCGATCAGGCTCTGTTGCGTTTGCATGAGCTCATGAACTCGCTGTCCGCCGACCAACTCGCCTACCGTTACGATCCAACGGCTACGAAGACTTCCTCACTGATTGGTTTCGACGGTTTGGCTCAGTCTCAGTTCGTGCACAACGATCTGCCTGCTGATGCTACACAGGTGCTTCCTCCTACTTCTACTTCTGATCAGCCGACCAAGGCGGATACGTCTTCGATTCCGCCTACTACGGCCGTACCTCAGCAGAACGGTGATGATGCACCGACGGTTGCTATGGCATTGCCGCTCGCTGAGGAATCAGAAAATGAAACACAGTCGAAAGCCAAGAAGAACGGCAAGAAGGGCAAGAAAAAGGGCCTGATTATTGGCCTGATTATTGCTCTGGTGCTCGTTCTCGGCGGCGTTGGCGGCGCAACCTACTACATGCTGATGGGTCCGGGCAGCTACAATACGCTGCCAAAGCCGGACGGACTGAACTGTCCTTCGGACGGCGCTTGCAAGATCACTGGCGTGAGCTGGAAGCAGTACAAGAAGCAGCTTGATGCTGCGGAAATTCCATACACCGTGACTGAAGAATACAGCGATACGGTTCCTGCTGGTGACATTATTTCGACGAACCCAGCTAATGTTGATGGCCGCGTCAGCAAGAAGGGCGGCAGCGTCAAGGTTATTGTGTCGAAGGGTATTCGTCAGGCGACGGTTCCTGCAGACATTATGGATGCCAACTCTGCCTCGGGTAAGAACCCTGTGGAAGCGCTGAAGAAGGCTGGCTTCACGAATATTACTGAAGCTGAGGCACAGTATTCGATGGATGTGCCAGAAGGTGCTGCTATTTCGGTGATTCCAGGTCCTGGTACGACCGTCAATCACAATGATCAGGTAACCGTGACGCTGTCGAAGGGTCGTATGCCTGTGACGATGCCTGATGTTGTTGGTAAGCAGCGTGATCAGGCTCAGGCAGCTCTGGGCGCCGTCAAGCTCAATGCTTCGTACGAAGAGAAGTATTCCGATAAGGTTCCTGCTGGTGAGGTTATGGAACAGTCGGTGCCGGCGAATACGCAGCTGCACTGGGGTGATGACGTGCACATCGTGGTTTCTAAGGGTCCAGAAATGGTCACGATGCCAGATGTGACGGGTAAGAAGACTGATGAGGCACGCAAGATTCTTGAAGGCCTCGGTTTGCAGGTCAAGGTCACGGCTCCTGTTGGTGACTTCCTGCACACGGTGCGCTTCCAGTCCCCTAAGGCTGGCGAGCAGGTGCGCTTGCACGGCGAAGATGGCAAGCCAACTGTGGTGACGCTAACCGTGATCTGATAGGCAACACAAAACAATCAGCCCTCCAGTGTGAATGCTGGAGGGCTGTTTTTATATGTAGTGAGCGCTACAACCGAGCGATCACATCAAACTCGGGCTCACATTCGGGCTCACTGAGCCTGTTCTTGATCTTTAGCGGTCAGTGCAGCTTCTTCTTTCATCTGCTGCTTGACGACTTGAGCATATTCAGGAACATATTCCTGACCCGAAAGCTGCTGAATCTGAGCCGTTACCTGATCGGTCAGATCGCGCAGCATCTCACGCGTTACTTCGTTTGCTGGAACTGGATCCACATACATTGGCTTGCCATACAGCACCTTCGTGTGACCCTTGCCTGGAATGACGGTGCCAGGCTTCTGGATTTCACGCGTACCAATAAGAGCCGTTGGAATAATTGGTGCGCCCGTTTCCAGTGCCAGACGAGCAACACCCGTGTGACCCTTGTACAAACGGCCATCAGGGCTGCGTGTACCTTCAATATGAATGCCGAACAGGTGGCCTTCTTCAAGAATGTCACGTGCGTGATTCAGAGCACCCAGCGACTTCGAACCGCCAGAACGATCCACTGGGAAAACGCCAGCGCTCGTGAAGAACCACTTCTTCAGACGGCCCTTAAGACCCTTGCCTTCGAAGTAATCCGACTTGCCCATGAAGTGGATCATGCGAGGGCACGTCAGTGGCAGCAGACCATCGTCAATAACTGCTAAATGATTCGCAGCAATAATGGCGCCACCATGCTGTGGAATGTTCTCAAGACCCTCAACTTCTGGCTTAAACCTGTGGCGTGCAATGGGGCCTAGTGTTTTCACAAAAAACCAATACAACATCGTGAGAACCTCCAGTTAGATGACGCACGGCACTATTACAGTGGTTAGATATGACTGGACTCAACAATAGCAACGATGGGGACGAAACAGGCATGGATACACACAACCATGACCAGAATCAGTCAGCAAACGGGGGCAAAGCAGTGCAGCAGCCTGCTTCCAATGGTTCTGATGATGCATGGCAAGCCTTTATGGCTGAGCACGAGGACGATTTGAACGACGTCAATAACTCTCGTGCTGCCAAAAAATTCAACCGCAAGGCGCAACAAAATGAGCGCAAAGCAACCAAGCGTGCACGTAAACAGATGATGTTGTCTGTGAATGAACTCAGCAATTCCAATTTTGTCGGGGGTAAACCCGCCGGGCCTCGTGATTTTACGGGTTCGAGTTGGCTTGATACCGATGATGTTATGGATCGTCATGGTTCGCCATTTGTGCCGCCAAATCCAGATCTCAGTGGCGTAAACCGCGGTCGCGCTGCACTGTGGGCTGTGCTCGTCGCTGGCATCGCCTTGATTCTGATTGCCGTATTGCTGCCATCGTGGGCTGGCTTTATTGGTGTGCTTGCAGCGCTGTGTGTACTCGTGGGTGCTGGTGGCTTAGTCATGACGCATAAGGGTCATGATGAAACAAAGCAAAGTTGGGATGACGACGGAGCCCGCGTATAAACGTGTGCAGAATAACCGGTCACGGACCTGGATCAAACCGGGCATGACCTAAGACAGCACTGTGCATAAACCGGGCATAACAAAAGCCGTAACAAACTTGGATTAAGCGATTGCTCAGAGTTTGTTACGGCTTTGCTTGGAGTACGACTTGTGCTGCGAGCTACTGGTGCTGCGCGGCCTTCATTTCTTGCCTCTTATAGCGACGCGCTGTGTCGATCCACGTATTGAGTAGCTGCTCTGCCTTGCCGCTGTTTAGGGCCTCTTCTGCGAGCTTGTAGCCTACCGAGAAGCGTTCAGCAAGTGAACCATCGGCAGGAACTAAATGACCATCAGCCACAATGGCTGCTGCAGCATTCAATAATGCCGTGGTGCGGAATGGCACATCTTTACCAGCAACGAGATCACGAACAGCTTCCGCATTGACTTCCGGATATCCGCCACGCAAATCATCCACAGTGACGCGCTCAAGACCGAGCTCTTCGATTGGGTCGAAGGTTTTCTTCGTCACTTCCCCATGACGGAACTCCCAAATATCGATTGGGCCCGTTGGAGCCATTTCATCGAGTCCCTCAGCTGAGGTGAACACCATGCCGCTCTGGTTGTTAGCTGCATAGACTTCAGCCATTAATGGGCTAATCTCGCGATCTGCACAACCAATGGCCAAATGATCTGGTCGTGCAGGATTCGTCAGAGGACCAAGCACGTTAAATACTGATGGCACGCCCAGTGCAGCACGAACTGGGCCCACATGACGCATAGAAGGGTGGAACGTCTTAGCGAAAGCAAACGTAATGCCAGTTTCTTCGGCGACCTTGGCCACATCTTCTGGTGTCAGGTCAATTGGTAGGCCGAGCGCTTCGAGGCAGTCAGCGGCACCACATTTCGACGATGAAGCACGATTGCCATGCTTGACCACAGTTACACCTGCTGCTGCAGCCACAATGGCACCCATCGTAGAAAGATTAACCGTGTGTGCGCCATCACCACCAGTACCCACAATATCGGTGGCCTCGGTATCAATGCTCAGTGGCACGGCATGAGCAACCATAGCTCGTGAAGCACCAGCAACTTCTGGTGCAGTTAAACCGTTGAGCTGCTGCGTTGCGAGTACGGCGCCAACAATAGCCGGATTGGCATTGCCTTTCATGAGGTCATCAACAAACCACTCGGCTTCATCGGCGTTGAGATGTTCTTTGTTCATTAGCTTCATCAACAGCGATTTCCACATGATTTGTGTCATGATGATGTCTCCTTGGCTCAATGCCGCGATTGCGGCAGTGGCCTCATTCTAACGATTTGAGCCCTAGTAATACGGACTAGTCCACATCACGAAACAAAAGAGCGGCACTCCCCTATTTCCAGAGGAATACCGCTCTTTGTTAGCAGTTCACATACTGAGATTGTTACTCAGTTCGTGGTGCTCACTGCTCGTTCTGACCGTGGCACTGCTTGTACTTACGACCCGAACCGCATGGGCACTGAGCATTGCGACCCGTGCCTGGGAACGTGCGACCATCAGCCCATGGGGACTTGAGCTCATTGCTCTTTGGACGCTTGGACGTTGGTACATCGCCATCAGCATGCGACACTGGCTTTGGACCGGTCACGTGGCCTTCACGCGTGTGATGATGAGCTTCCTTCTTCTCTTCGAGCTCTTCAGCCGTTGCCTCTTCATCAGCATCATCATCTTCAAGATCTGGATCAGCTGGTTCGCTGAGCTCCACCTTGACATCGCGATCAGCATCTTCGAGCGACGTGTCAATGCCCTCAGACTGCTCAGTTTCGTCAACAGCCTCTTCGATCTCAGTGTTCATAACATCGTCGGCGTTCACGGTAACCGATTCATCCTCGGTCACATCCTGCGTGTGAGCCACGCTCTGGATGTCCACGTTGAACATGAGCTGGATCGTCTCCTCCTTGATTGCTTCAATCATGGAGTTGAACATCTGGTAGCCCTCGCGCTGGTACTCAACGAGTGGATCGCGCTGGCCCATACCACGCAGACCAATACCGTCCTTGAGGTAATCCATCTCGTAGAGGTGCTCACGCCACTTACGATCGAGCACTGCCATAACCACACGGCGCTCGAGCTGACGCAGATCCTCATCGCTCAGTGGCTCAGCGAGCTCGTCGTACTTATCCTGTGCATCCTCAACAAGGACCTTGAGCACAGCCTTCGTAGCCTTTTCGCCCTTGAGACCTTCGCAAGCTTCCTTGAGCTCATCAGCGTTCAGCGTGCATGGATACAGATCCGAAGCTGCCTTGACGAGGCCTTCGAAGTCCCAATCACGTGGCTTATCAGAACCGCGGTTCGCACCGTTCACGTAGCTCGAGAGCGTATCGGAAATGAAGCGCTCCACGTCTTCGTGAATATCCTCGCCCTGCAGCACAGCCTGACGCTCAGCGTAAATCACCGTACGCTGCTTGTTCATCACGTCGTCGTACTTAAGCACGTTCTTACGGATTTCGAAGTTACGCGATTCCACAGCCTTCTGAGCCGTGCGCACGCCCTTCGAAACCGACTTCGACTCGATTGGCTCGCCTTCTGGCATGCCCTTAGCCATAACGCGTGCCACAAGCTGCGTGTTGAACAGACGCATCAGATCGTCTTCGAGGCTCAGGTAGAAGCGCGACTCACCTGGATCGCCCTGACGGCCGGAACGACCGCGCAGCTGGTTATCAATTCGGCGAGATTCGTGGCGCTCAGTACCGAGCACGTACAGGCCGCCAAGTTCCTTGACTTCCTCGTGCTCTTCCTTGACCTGGTTCTTAATCTCCTGCAGCGTTTCTGGCCACAGACGCTCGTACTCTTCTGGCGTCTCCTCTGGCGAGTAGCCGTCCTTCTTGAGCTTGGCATCAGCGAGGAACTCGACGTTGCCGCCGAGCATAATATCGGTACCACGGCCAGCCATGTTCGTAGCCACGGTCACAGCGCCCTTACGGCCTGCAACTGCAACCACAGCAGCTTCCTTATCGTGCTGCTTAGCGTTGAGCACCTGGTGATCAATGCCAGCAACATCGAGCAGCGACGACACAATTTCCGAAGACTCAACGCTTGCCGTACCGAGCAGCACAGGCTGACCCTTCTTGTGACGAGCAGCCACATCGCGCACGATTGCAGCGAGCTTTTCCTTCTTCGTGCGGAAGATCAGATCGTCCTTATCCTGACGAATCATTGGGCGGTTCGTAGGAATTGGCAGCACGCCGAGCTTGTACGTACCCATGAACTCAGCAGCCTCGGTCTCTGCAGTACCGGTCATACCTGCGAGCTTGTCGTACATACGGAAGTAGTTCTGCAGCGTAATCGTTGCGAACGTCTGATTCTCTGCCTTGACCTCGACGTTTTCCTTAGCTTCGATTGCCTGGTGCAGACCCTCGTTATAACGACGGCCTGGCAGAATACGACCCGTGTGCTCGTCAACAATCAGCACTTCGCCGTTCGAGACCACGTAATCGCGATCGCGCAGGAACAGTTCCTTAGCCTTAATAGCGTTGTTCAGGTAACCGATCAGCGCCGTGTTGTTTGGCTCATACAGGTTGTCGATACCGAGGAAGTCTTCGACCTTCGTAATACCTGGGTCGAGAATGCCGACGACCTTCTTCTTCTCGTCGACCTCGTAATCCTCATCACGGTTGAGCTTGAGCACGAGCTTGGCGAACTGACGGTACCAACGCGTCACGTCACCCTCAGCTGGACCCGAAATAATCAGTGGCGTACGAGCCTCATCGATCAGAATCGAATCGACCTCATCGACGATGGCGAAGTGGTGGCCGCGCTGTACGAGCTCACCCTTCTCCCATGCCATGTTGTCACGCAGGTAATCGAAGCCGAACTCGTTGTTCGTGCCGTACGTAATATCAGCGTTGTACTGCTTACGACGCTCAACTGGTGGCTGATTCGTAATAATGCAGCCTGCGTTCATACCGAGGAAGCGGTAAATACGACCCATGAGCTCGCTCTGGTAGCTTGCCAGATAGTCGTTCACGGTAACAACGTGCACGCCCTTGCCTTCGAGTGCATTCAGGTAGCTTGGCAGCGTTGCCACCAGCGTCTTACCTTCACCCGTCTTCATTTCTGCAATGTTGCCCCAGTGCAGAGCAGCACCGCCCATCAACTGGACGTCGAAGTGACGCAGACCAAGTGTGCGCTTCGATGCTTCACGTACGGTTGCGAATGCTTCCGCCATAATGTCGTCAAGCTTGGCGCCGTTATCGAGCTTCTGCTTGAATTTTGCAGTTTGGCCCTTCAGCTCGTCGTCAGACAGTGCGCTGATCTCGTCCTCCAGAGCGTTCACCGCTTTAGCAACGTTTTCCAGTCGCTTAATCTGGTGACCCTCACCCATTCGCAGGGCTTTGTCAACAATGTCTACCACATTCACTCCTCAAGTTCGGTAGTGCAAAACAGTTCAGAGCTTAGTCGACTCTTACCCCCTTCAACATATTTTTCGACCTTTTTATTCAATTATTTCCGCAAAACACACAAAACGTCCCAAATTTACTAATCTCCGCGTCTCTACGATGTCCTCAACAAATATCTCCACGAGCATCTCAACAAGCATCCACTCGAGGATCTCAATACGACTCATTCCAACCGGCACTGCATCACACATACCCTTGCTCACCGTCCCCGTTAGCTCTAATGCAGCAGCACTATCCCGCAACATGGTTCAGCTCCATACCCGTCTTAAACGCAACAAAGGGACCCTTGTGGGGTCCCTTTGCGAATTAAGTCAGACAGCTATTAATCAGCCGCGAGCTTCTTGCTCCTTCTTGACATTTTCTGCCGTGTCAATCTCGAACACACCATAGCTCCAGCCGTGGCGGTGGTAGACGACCGATGGGCGGTTCGTTGCCTTATTGACGAACAGGAAGAAGTCGTGACCAATCAGTTCCATCTCGTACAGAGCCTCATCGATAGACATTGGCTCTGCGATGTGCAGCTTACGACGAATGACAATTGGAGTATCTCCAACCTGGACCTCGACGGATTCGCCAGGACCAAGATCAGAAGCAACAGCTGCTTCTGGGCTGTTCTCCACATCGGCATCACCTTCGATGTCGGTACGCTCTTCAGCTGGTGGCACGTCAAGTTCAGCAGGAATTGGCGTGTATCCGCGACGGTGATTCTTACGACGATCACGCGTACGACGCAGACGCAGAGTCAGCTTGTCGAGCGCCATATCAAGTGCACTGTATTCTTCGGCACTTGAAGCCTCGGCACGCACGACGGTGCTTCCAGCAATCACAGTGATTTCCACACGCTTTGCAGTGTCAGCCAGACGTGGGTTGCCTTCATGGGAAACCACGATCTGCACGCGCTGCGTGTCTGGAGCAATAGCGGTCACACGATTCATCTTGCTTTCAACGACGTCACGGAACCTTTGCTTGATTTGCGTGTGGCGTCCGGTAATGACGATATCCATGTGGACCTCCCTAGACTTAAGCGGCAAAGCCGCTAGGCGGATCGCTCGAGGAGCCCCCCGAACGATGTAAAACATATTGTAGTAGACATTTCCTTTTATAGGGAGGGAAATCTGAGAAGAATCTGACAAAAATCAGAAATAGTTAAGAAAGTGAAAACGTCGACTCACTTATTAAGCAATTTCTCCACATTTGTCATCGTCTAGACTAGACTGTTCTGTTTGAGACCTCTTGATGGCCGCGACCAGCAATGGTTGAGGAACTTCCGGGCTCCATAGAGCACGATGGCGGATAACGTCCGCCCAGGGCGACCTGAGAGATAGCGCAGCAGAGAATAGACCGCCTGTGTGATTCGTCATATAGGTAAGGGTGAAACGGCGGTGTAAGAGACCACCGGGTTGCTGGTAACAGTTAACCGCATGGCAAGCCTCATCGGGAGCAAGGCCAAGTAGAAGGCAGGGCTGCTCGTCCATATGCCTTCGGGTAGGCTGCTAGAGCCTGTCGGCAACGTCAGGTCGAGATGGATGGTCATCCGTATTGCTTCGGCAATACGACAGAACCCGGGGTAAAAGAGGTCTCATTCAACTCTTTTTTATTTCATTATTCAGATCAATCTTCTGCTGATACTGCGCCACCCTATTGCGCACTTTTCGCAGCAGTCTTGCAACAGCATTTACATAGTTGCTCCTGCAGCAATGGTTCTGCAGCTATCTGCAGCAGCATTCTCATCAACGCTGTTTACACACTCTATTCTTGTTACTCGCTGCTCCTCTGATTTCAGGTATTCGAATGCACTGAATCTACGCAATCTGAGCTTTACCTAGTTTTAAGATTTGAGCGTCTCAATATGTAATATCTGCGCGTCGATTGCGCTATTGGAAACAGTTCTCGCTCATAGAACAACTTTTCGCCAATATTACTTATCGCGGAAAAGTTCATCAGCAACAGGCCTGAGGTCAGCACCACTATGACCTTTGCGTGCCCCTGCACTCCAGAAACGACGCAAACGTGTCTGTCGTTCAAGTCCTTCAGTTTTACGAGCAACCTGCTCGCCAAGCTCCCAAGCACTTTGTGCGAACGCTCCATCTTCGCGTGCTTGCTGCAGTACTTGATCAATAGCACTACGATCAACGCCCTTGCGCTGCAGTGTTTGGCGAGCTCCACGCTCCCCCATATGTTTGGCAAGGCACGTGCGTAGCAACGATTGCGCAACCGATGCATCATCAAGATATTGAATTTCGATGAGTCGATTAATAACATTCGTCACAATCTGCTCATCAAAACCACGTTCAGTTAACCGTTCGCGCATCATACCAGTGGAACGCGAGCACGAATCAAGCAATCGCAACGCTGCTTCCATACAGGCTTGCTGGTCCTGCGCATCTTGTGCAGGTACAAATGCAAATCCACCATGACGTGAGCGACGTTTACGTGGATACGATTTGCGCTTACCTGAATGTCGTGCGCCGAATCGTTGATCAGCGTGCGGCTCCTGCATATCAGTATCAAATGGTGGCTCTGCAGACGTTATATCTGCTCCCCCATTTGCTGACTGAGCCTGCTGTTGTTGCAGGAATTCTTCGACACTAATCATGGCGATCCTTATGACTTTTCCATTGCGCCATGCCATACAACATCCAGTTCATTGGATACATGACCCAATAGCATGCATGGCATGCCAGAGACTAGCATGCCATGCGCAATACGGTTGATATCTCCCACTAAATCGTGAGTGGGATTCATCAATGTTGTTCTCAAGTTTGTTTGAGAACCTGTTACTCAGCTGGCTCCTCAGCTGCACCTTCCACAAGCTGCTGATCTGGATCCAGCAAGCCGAATGCTTGCTTCACTTCACGTTCGATCTGATCGGCAACCTCAGGCGTTTCCTTCAGGAACCTACGCACATTCTCACGACCCTGACCCAGCTGGTCACCATTGTGTGTGAACCACGAGCCCGACTTCTTAATCACATCGGTCTGCAGGCCCATATCGATAATCGAGCCTTCGCGCGAAATGCCCTCGCCATACAGCACATCGAATTCTGCCGACTTGAATGGTGGAGCAAGCTTGTTCTTAGCGATCTTGACGCGCGTACGGTTACCAACAGCTTCGTCGCCAGCCTTAATCGTCTGAATACGACGGATGTCAAGACGCACCGAGGAGTAGAACTTCAGCGCCTTACCACCCGTTGTGGTTTCAGGGCTACCGAAGAACACACCAATCTTTTCACGCAGCTGGTTAATAAAGATTGCCGTCGTACCTGCCTGAGACAGTGCACCGGTCATCTTACGCAGTGCCTGGCTCATCAGCCTTGCCTGAAGGCCAACATGGCTATCGCCCATATCGCCTTCAATTTCTGCCTTTGGCACGAGAGCCGCAACGGAATCGATAACAATAACGTCAAGAGCACCCGAGCGAATCAGCAGGTCCGCAATTTCCAGAGCCTGTTCACCATTGTCTGGCTGCGACACAATCAGAGCATCGGTATCAACGCCCAGCTTGCGTGCATACACAGGGTCGAGAGCATGTTCAGCATCAATGAATGCTGCAACGCCGCCGTTACGCTGTGCGTTAGCAACAACGTGCAGTGCCAGCGTCGTCTTACCCGAAGATTCAGGGCCATAGATTTCAACAATACGGCCGCGTGGTAAACCGCCAATACCGAGTGCCATATCAAGTGCGAGCGAACCCGTAGGAATGACCTCTACGTCTTGTTCTGGGCGATCACCCAAACGCATTGCCGAACCCTTGCCGAAGTTCTTCTCGACTTGCTTCAGTGCTGCATCAAGGGCTGCTTGGCGTTTAGGATCGACAGCGCCATCATGCGCCTTTTGCTTCTGGTCATTTTTCGCCTGGGCCATGGCCGTCTCCTTAGATTTCTTCACACGTCTGTAAATGCAACGTCTTGTGTTTCCACGCTAACGCGCGTTGTTCAACGTAGCAATTGCAGTCAAGCGTTGTGCATAAACGAGCAACTTTCCACATCACGGGGGTTAAGTTGCATTCGCTCGCTGTTGCGAACTCGAGTATAGCACGCATACGAACATATGTTCGAATAATTTTCTGAGGGTTAGTGAAAGTTCAGTAATAGTTATTGGAAATCCACGGGCAGCGGTGGTGCCACATGGTCTTTACCCCATCGCTTCGAATCAGGGATATCCATTTGATCACACAACACGTTCCATACGGTTCGTGGCTCAACTCCAGCCTCTAATGCTTCTACCACAGTCATGCCATGTAATTTGGTTAATCCTTGATCATGAGCAAGTGCACGCCCATACGAACGACCAAGTACTTCTTCGAGCAAGAGCCAGAATTCACGTTCACGCATAATTGCTAACCGTAGCGCAAAGCATTACCTACTACGCACCCTTTCGCTGTGATAATTCCCACACGCTGTATTCAACACTCTCTAATCACGCATTGTTCCCAAACACACA
Organism: Bifidobacterium dolichotidis; assembly: GCF_003951975.1. Classification (GTDB taxonomy): domain Bacteria; phylum Actinomycetota; class Actinomycetes; order Actinomycetales; family Bifidobacteriaceae; genus Bifidobacterium; species Bifidobacterium dolichotidis. The sequence goes on along the minus strand of NZ_QXGM01000001.1, from coordinate 451,381 downwards.
GCTGATACTTGATGCCGTCATAGAGTTCGTCAGGCATACCGAATTCGACATTACGAATTATGCATCACGAATTTGGCATCACAAATTAGGTATAACGAACTGGGCACAACCAATCGCACATAACAAAAGCACCTCGCTACTGAGGTACTTACAGTAACGAGGTGCTTAGGATGTCTGCGTGGGCTCATCATCTTGATGAGCGTGACATTGGGCTCAGGATTCCACAGAGTCCAGATAGTCAGCGACGAGGCGCAGCATCTGTGACGTGGACAGGCCCAACGATTCAGAGATCGAAGCTAGCAGCTCGGAGCTAGCTTCCTTCTGTCCGCGTTCAACTTCGGACAGGTAGCCGAGCGAAACGCCAGCCTTCTCGCTGACCTCTCGCAATGTCTTGCGATCGCGAGTACGCAGGTCGCGCAGAACGTGACCGATCGCCTCTCGGAGCGACACCTCCTTGATATCGCCCATGATCTCGCGCTTACGCACGACAGAACGTGGCTTCGAAATTTCGGCATCTTCTTCTTGCCACATGCGGGCCAAAGCAGCTTGACGCTCATCCTTCGCCTTCTTGGCTGCACGTGCACGCAGCACTTGCTGCTGAGCGAACATGACAGCTCGGCGCTGTGCTGGCGTCAGTTCACGCATGCGAGCACTGCCGGAATGAGCCGGAGAAGGAGTCTCTACGACCTTCTGCGTCTCAATTGTTTCTTTCACTGCCATTGCTGCTTCCACGATTGCTCCCCTTTCGCTGCCTAAAACTCAATTCACTACTTAGTACAGAAACCCTTTCTGTGAAGATGCTGTGAAATGTCTCAGGTTTTCCAAAATACAGCAGACGCTCCTGTGTCTAATTATTTCTCTATTCCCTTGCAATTGCAAGCGTATTACAGAATGCGGAGATCTAATCCAGTCATCACAAATATTCGGGAACGACACGCCGACAAACACTAGTCCTGCTGGTTTATCGCCATCTGGACCAGGTCCAGCAACGCCTGTTGTGGACAATCCGATAATGCGACCTTCGTACTCTGGCTGGTCGAATAATTTTGCCGTGAGCTGTGCCATTTGTAAGGCTACTTGAGGATCCACTGCACCGTACTGTTCGAGGCGTTTCTCATCCACACCGAGCACACTATGCTTGGCTCGAATATCGTAGGTGACTGCTGATCCTAAGAACACGCGGCTAGCACCAGGAACACGCACAAATGCATCAGCGAGCAAACCGCCCGTTAACGATTCTGCACAAGCAATGTGTACGTTGTGCTCGACACACCATTGCAGAATATCTGCGGCAATTTGATCGCATTCATGCTGCAACTCTTCAACGGTGTTGAGCTGTTCAGCAACAAATGATCTCGTTTCATTGGATTCAAGTTCTACGTTGCTCATCATGCCTCTTTGCGATGTTGAAACTCACTGGGTATCTCTGCTACCACTATGGCGCAATCCCCCAACGTGTTGCACCACACCTGTGTTGTGACTTGTGCAGAAACAAAAACAACTCTGCATGGGGTAACCCCAGCAGAGTTGTTCAAGAACTAGATGTTCAGTACGTTACATGTGCCGTACGTTTGCTGTTGCGACTCAGGCCTGCTTCTGCTTGCCCCAGCCGAACGTGTTCGACAGGTACTCCCAACCCGAGTACAGGCACAGAATCAGTGCGAAGTAGATCAGCGTGTACATCAGCACCTGGTAAAGACCCAGCCACAGTGGGTGGCTCAGACCTGCGAACGACCACACTGGCAGCGTCAGCATGCCAAGGCCGATGCACTGCGTCAGCGTCTTGTACTTGCCAGCCTGTGATGCTGCAATAACCTTGCCGCCTTCTTCAATAACGAAGAAACGCATAATCGTAATGCCGATTTCACGAATGCAGAACAGCGCCGTTGCAATCCAGCCGAGTACAGGGTTACCAAGCTCCGTGAAGCATGCTGCCACAATGAGCGTGCCCAGAATCAGCAGCTTGTCAGCAATAGGATCAAGCAGCTTACCAAGCTCTGTGACCTGGTTGTACTTGCGGGCCATCCAGCCATCGATTTTGTCAGTTGAAGCGGCGATGATGAACACCACGCCTGCCCACCAGCGCATACCCATGTTGCGCGAACCCCATGGGCCAGCGTTGACATACAGGCACAGGAATACAACAACAAGGATGATGCGCAGGAAGGTCACCAGATTTGGTGGAGCATTCCAACCATCCCAAAGTGACTTTTTCTCTGATTGAGTCTGTTCCTGCACCATTCTCCACCTCATCATGAGTTAAAAATTCGCAGCTTCTCGAACTGCAAACGCATACAAGCTCCCATAATAAAACTACGATGTGTCAAAACAACACATCGTAGTTCTTATAGCACAGCGCGGAGCTTATCTTCTGCGCTCTTTCGTCGCTTATTTGCTGCTCATTCGCTGCTCATTCATTGCGTTCAGACTGCAGCAATCAGCTGAAGATTAGGCCGCTTCACTCTGCCCCGAGGTTTGCAATGAAGTGGTTTCACCCTTAATAAAGGCCAATACCTGTGGCAGGTCTTGTGGCTGCACAAGCACTTCCCTAGCCTTAGATCCTTCAGAAGGTCCAACCACGCCACGCGATTCGAGCAAATCCATGAGTCTGCCTGCACGAGCGAAACCAATACGTAGCTTGCGCTGCAGCATCGAAGTGGAACCGAACCGGTTCGTAACCACGAGCTCAGCAGCCTGCAACAGGTCTTCCATATCGTTACCGATTTCTTCGGTTGGATCTGCCTTCTTGGTATCAGCTTCCTTGGCCATCTCTTCAATATCTTCGCGGTAGTGCGGCTTGCGCTGCGTGCGCACAAATTCAACAGCACGGCGAATTTCCGATTCGTTAACCCACGAGCCCTGTACACGAATTGGCTTAGCCGATCCCATTGGCAGGAACAGTGCATCACCCTGACCAATCAGCGTTTCTGCACCAGTGGTGTCGAGAATAACTCGAGAATCCGTTGCCGACGAGGTTGCGAAGGCCAAACGCGAAGGAATATTTGCCTTGATCAGACCAGTAACAACATCAACCGATGGGCGCTGCGTTGCCAGCACCAAGTGCACGCCTGCTGCACGAGCCAACTGCGTAATACGCTGAATCGAGCTTTCGACGTCATTCTTGGCCACCATCATCAGATCAGCCATCTCGTCGACGACCACAAGCAGATATGGGTATGGAACAACCTTGCGTTTCGAACCAGCTGGTGCATGCACCTTACCTGCGCGCACTGCTTCGTTGAAGTCCTTGACGTGGCGGAATCCGAAGAATTCGAGGTCGGAGTAACGTGCATCCATCTCTTTGACAACCCATTCGAGTGCCTGAGCTGCCTTCTTTGGATCCGTAATAATTGGCGTCAGCAGATGTGGAATACCCGAGTATGCCGAAAGTTCAACGCGCTTAGGATCGACAAGAATCATGCGTACCTGTTCCGGTGTTGCGCGCATAACAATCGACGTCAGCATCGAGTTAATGAAACTTGACTTACCAGAACCAGTAGCACCTGCGACGAGCAAGTGAGGCATCTTCGTCAGGTCAGCCGTCACGAAGTGGCCTTCCACGTCCTTGCCCACACCGGTCACCATTGGGTTTGGATCGTTGAGTGCCTTGTCGGAACGCAGCACATCACCCAAGTGCACAATCTCACGATCGACGTTTGGAATTTCAATACCAATTGCCGACTTACCTGGGATTGGTGAAAGAATTCGCACATCCGTACTAGCGACGGCGTATGCAATGTTCTTCTGCAGGTTCGTAACCTTCTCGACCTTAACGCCTGGGCCGAGTTCCACTTCGTACTGCGTCACCGAAGGACCACGCAGGAAGCCGATCACCTTAGCATCCACATTGAATTCGTGGAACGTATTCGTCAGTGCCCTAATTACCTGATCATTAGCAGGCGTACGAGCAGCGTGAGGCTTACCCTTGGCCAGCAGATCAAGATTTGGCAGCTGGTATGGAGCCAGTACTGCTTCGTCTGCTTCATCTTCATCAGAGACGCCATCATCGTCACCCATGCTGACTACTTCTGGCGTCACTGTAGCAGCTGGTGCTGCGGCGGATGCAGCAGGTGCGCTGCCCAGCGTGCCCTGAGCCAGTGCTGCCGTTGGCACGATTTCTCCCGTAGCCATGTTGACTTGCTCAGCGTTCGTCTCATCGAGCGCTGCCCAAGGATCATGTTCTGGGGCCAACGTTGGTGGCATCACCATCGTTTGTGCGAGTTCAGGTGAATTGTAATTACTGTGGTGGTTTGATGGCACAATTTCCGTTTCAGCCGTTTGACCGTGCTGAGACATGGCGTGCTGGAATGCTTCATCACCTGCGTATTCGTCCAGCATTGGATCGGACTTGCGATCATGCTTGCGCTGGAACAGACGCTTATACCATGGCACCTTTGGTTCTGGTGCTTCGTCGTAATCCGTGCCGTCATGCAGTGGCACGCCTGCTGCGAATTGCAGACCATTGGAGTCCATGTAATCGTCAGAGAACTGCGAATCCATAACGGCTGTTTCCGTACCGTCGGCATTGTTCGAGGTGCCGCTCGCACGACCCGTGAGCGAACGCACACGATCTGGAATATCAGTAACATGCGTACGGGTCAGCAAAAGCACGGAGAACAGTGCCACGATCACGAACACAATAATTGCAAAACTTGGAGAAAGTCCCCATGCCAGTGGCGAGCCGATGACGAAACCTAACAGGCCGCCAGCGGAACGAATAACAGGCCACGAGAAGTGATGGTCGGACGCAGCGATGATGATGTCAACAATCGAGCACAGTGACCACAGCAGCAGGAACCAACCTAAAATCACGCGTGGGTTGCCGGAATCTTGACCAGCGTTACGCATGAGGCGGATGGCAATAATAAAGAGCAGTACTGGAACGACAACGCTGAACATGCCGAACAAGCCGGATGCGAACGTGTGCAGTGCCTGGCCGAATGGGCCGGTGACGCGGAACCATTCAGATCCGCAGAAGAACACCGATAAAATCAGCAGCACAAAGCACAATCCATCGCGGCGATATGCGGGATCGTATTCGCCTACGCTGACGCGGCGGACGCCTGCGCCGATTGCGCGAGGAAGGGCAAGGAGAATGCGCTTGCCGATCGATTCGTATGCTTCATCGTCGACTGATCGTTGTGATGAGGAGCGTGTGCTTCTCGGCGAAGAGGACGAACGTTTTGGGGAGGATGATTGTGCCATAACATTCCAGATTCTACTTGTTCACCGTCCATTTTGTATATGGGGTAATATTTAGAATTTTTTTGCGCTAGACTCGGGGGCATGACACCAGCAGAACGTGCGAGCGTAGTCGCATTTGCATTAAAGAACTGCGCGATAGAAGCAATGACGCCTTCAGAGCCGATGCTTGCTGGTCTGCAAAGTTACGAGGATGGCGATTTAAGTGCTCGTCAGCTCGTGCAGTTTGCCGACGAATATGGAGCAAGTCATCGTGATGCTGTGCTGGCACGCACAGTGTGGCTCGCCGATGAGGGTTGGGATCAGTGCGGCGGCCTTGATGAGCTGATTAGCATTCACAAGCGTCTCTACAGCGATGTGTTTGATGACGCAGGTCAGTTGCGTACTGAGCAGACTGCAAGGCGATGCAATTGTAATGTATCGTTCTTCCCTGCCGATTTTATTGAGATGGGCGCTACGAATATTGCCAGCGAAATGGCCGATATGCATGAGTTCCGTGGCCTTGATCGTGATGATTTAATTCAGGCTTTGGCTCACATTTATGATGAGCTCGGTTATTTGCATCCATTTGTTGGCGGTAATGCAGCAGTGTTGCGTATTTTTATTTCGCGCCTGACTCATTTTGCCGGTTGGGATCTTGATTGGGGCACGGTAACGCGCGACGAATATGAGCATGCGAAGCACTTGGCCTATAACGGCGACACCTCAGGCTTCTATAAGATGTTCGATCGTATTGCTCGCCCAGCAAATCTGAGCCGCATTTTCTTGGTCTCTGGTTGGGATCAAGGTCCAGCACACTGACGGATTGAGGCTCTGCGCTGTGTGCCTCAACTACGCGCCTCAGCTGTGTACTTCGCCTAAATGATGCTGCACATATTCGTCAGCATGCATATCGATAGCGTCGTAGTCACCTGCGTCAGCATGGTCAATAATGGCCATGGCATTGTCAACGAGCTCTGGGTTTAAAGCGTTGAGCCAGTGAATGCGCGGATCACGGCCGAACCAACCCATTTGCTTGCGTGCCAAGCGCTTCGTCTTTTGTGCAATATCGGCCTTGGTTTCGTCCAAGGTGCGCATGCCATCTAAGTAATCAATAACCTGCAGGTAGCCCAGAGCACGCGAAGCCGTCGAACCAAGCTCTGGTCGAATACGCTCGACTTCAGCCACAAAGCCTTCATCAAACATCTGCTGTGTACGCAGGTCAATGCGTGCATCCAAATCAGGGCGCGACAAATCAAGACCAATTTGTACCGAAGGAATCACATACCGATACCTCGGCAGATTCGCTGAAAATGGCTTGCCTGTAATTTCAATAACTTCAAGCGCACGAATCGTACGACGCACATTGCGTGAGTCCATTGCTGCTGCAGCTTTTGGATCTTTCTGCTGCAACTCTTGGAACAGGATGCCCGATCCTTCTTCTTCGGCGCGCTGTTCAAGCTTGGCGCGCACTGCTGGATCGGTTCCCGGGAACGAAATCTCATCAATTGCTGCACGTGCGTAGAGACCCGATCCACCCACGAGAATTGGACGGATGCCTTGGCTCTGCAACTCAGCAATTGTGTTACGTGCAAGGTCTTGGAACTTGGCCACAGTCATCGTTTCGGTTGGCGCAATAATGTCAATCAAATGGTGCTTGACTTGCGCACGTTCCTCGGCGCTGGCTTTGGCCGTACCAATATCCATGCCTGTATACATTTGGTAGGCATCAGCATTAACGATCTCGGCTCGCTCCCCGCGTTCAGCCAGTCGTTTCGCTACAGCAATACCAAGGCCTGTTTTACCCGACGCAGTTGGTCCCACAATCGATACGACTCGTGGGGTTTGCGTTTGGTTGGTGTTGGTGAATTGCTGTGATACGTCCATAACTTCTTACACTACAGTCGACCGCGTAACGGCTTGAGGTACGAAGCACTCAAGTCGCTACGCGAGAAATAAAAAAGATGACAACAAGCCAAACGTTAGTGGCGAACGCTATAGGTCTGGCCGAGGCTCAGATCTGGATCAGCGATCAGATTGTGGCGAGCAGCGTGCGTCACTGTTGCCGTAACAAAATCGCCAATCTGAGGCATATCGAAACCTTCTGGCACGCCAATATGCACAAGCTGACCCGTACGCTCACGGCCCGTAACACGATGCGTAGCATCATCTTTACGTCCCGAAACGCCCGTAACCATAACCTCAACGTCCTTGCCCTCGAACGACGCAAGATTCTCAGTCGTAATCTGCTCCTGTACGGCAAGCAGACGTTCCAGACGATCCTGAGCCACCTCGTGAGGCACCTGTTCCATTGCGGCTGCTGGCGTGCCTGGACGTGGAGAATAAATAAACGTGAATGCCGAGGCGAAACGAGCGCGCTTGACAATATCGAGCGTGGCTTGGAAGTCCTCTTCGGTCTCACCTGGGAAGCCCACAATAATATCGGTGGAGATCTGAGCGTCTGGCATTGCTGCACGGATTTTGTCGAGAATCGTCATGAACTTTTGCGTACGATACGAGCGGCGCATAGCGCGCAGAATGCGATCCGAACCCGACTGCAATGGGAAGTGCAGCTGGTGCATAATATTTGGCGTTTCAGCCATAGCTTCAATAACATCGTCAGTGAAAGCTGCTGGATGAGGACTGGTGAAACGCACGCGTTCTAGGCCTTCGATATTGCCGCAGGCACGCAGCAGCTTGGAGAAGGCGAAACGGTCGCCAATGCCGTAACCGTACGAGTTCACGTTCTGGCCGAGCAGCGTTACCTCTTTGGCACCCTGTTCAACGCAGCGCTGCACTTCAGCAAGCACATCACCTGGGCGACGATCGTGTTCTTTACCGCGCGTGGTTGGCACAATGCAGAACGTGCACGTGTTATTGCAGCCCACGGAAATAGAAACCCAGTTCGAAACCTTGTTAGCGCGGTCAACAGGCAGATCACTTGGGAACACCTTGAGATCGTCCACAACCTTGACCTCCGGCTTGCCAGAAATGCGGTTCTGATCAAGCAATACTGGCAAATCGCCAATATTCTTCGTACCGAATACGGCCGAAACCCATGGGGCCTTTTCACAAATGCGTTCGCGGTCGAGCTGAGCCATGCAGCCGCCAACAGCAAACTGCGCATTTGGATTGCGCTTCTTATTGAAATTCCAGTGGCCAACGGTGCCATACATGCGTTCTGCAGCATTCTCACGCACAGCGCAGGTGTTGAGCACAATTAAGTCAAGATCTTGATCTTCGATCTGCTGCTGGGTTGCTGGTACGTAACCGTCTGCTTCGAGTACGCCGGCAATACGTTCGGAATCGTGCACATTCATCTGGCAGCCGAGCGTATGAACGTAGAACACGCCCTTACCGCGATTTGCTGCTGGCTCATCGCTTGTGGCACTTTCTCGTTCTTCAAGTGTCATCATCTCTTCATCCATGCGCCTAATGCTAGCGTGCGACCGCGGACCAAGCGAGTAAACTCATGTCGCCTTTCATTATTTCTGCACGAGTTCTTCAGAACTCTCCCGTCCACGATCATCACAAAGTCGCTACAATATAGGTCGTGATATTAGATCGACAAAATCGCCTGAATTCTGCAGAACTGAGCATGCGCTTGAATCAGTTGGTAGATAAAGGTACCGATAACCCTCCAAATCAGTTGTTTGAGGTTGCGGACTTTATTAATCAGATGCAAGTGTATGAAGGTGCTATGTATGAGATAAGCACCAAGCTTGAGATTCTTGATACCGAATTCCAGGTGATGTTCGAGCATGACCCGATTCATCATATGGAACGCAGGTTGAAGTCTGTGGACTCAATTATGGAGAAGCTCGAGCGTCGAGGCCTGCCAAAGACGATTGAGGCCATTCGCAATAATCTGTTTGATGTCGCTGGTATTCGCGTGATTTGCAATTATCGCGATGATGTTTACTCTGTTTCGAATTATTTGTCGGCTCAGTCTGACATTCAGGTGCTGCGTGTGAAGGATTATATTCGTAATCCAAAGCAGAACGGCTACCGTTCATTGCATGTGATTTATGCGGTGCCTGTGTTCTTGTCAACTGGTGCGCATTACACGCCTGTTGAAGTGCAGTTCCGTACGATTGCTATGGATTATTGGGCTTCGCTTGAGCATGCGCTGCGTTATAAGTCCGATATTGATGATGACAAGTTGACTGAGCATGAGCAGACGCTGCTTGATTGTGCTCGTTCGCTGCAGAATGTGGAAACGCAAATGCAGTCGATTCATCGTGACATTAATGGTGCTCCTCAGGGCGTTGATGCTCCTGTGGAAAGGCCTCATGCTGAAGAAACTGACGATCGCAGCGATTTCTCGTGGCTGTGATCTGCACGTTGCATGCAACATCTGAAATCAGCAATGTCTGAAACCAGAAATAACTAAAACAACTTACGTTTGTTACACAAAACTGAAGGGTCCTGCTCCGTTGTGGAACAGGACCCTTCTGTTTATGGGTTAAGCGTTATTCGTGGGCTGCGATTAGTCGCGGTTGCCAACGAGGCGCAGGATGTACAGGAACATGTTGACGAAGTCGAGGTACAGGTTCAGTGCGCACAGCACAGAAATGCGCTTAATCATTTCTGGACCCTGTGCAGCGTAAGTGGCGAATGCCATCTTCATGAACTGCGTATCGTAAATCGTCAGGCCTGCGAACAGCACAATGCCGATTGCGGTGATGACCATCATGCCCGTGTTGCCTGGGAACAGGAACATTACGAGCAGCTGTCCTACGATCAGTACGATCAGACCAATGAGCAGGATTGGGCCGGCCTTGAGCATGTTGCCCTTGGTCGTCAGACCGAACATCGTCAGTGCGAAGAAGAAGCCTGCGGTTAATGCGAGTGCGAATCCAATGGTGCCTAGATCATAGGCCATGAAAATCGTGCTCAGTGTGAAGCCCATCAATGCTGCGAATACGTAGAACCAGACGCGAGCCTTAGATGCTTGCATATTCATAACACGAGCACCCAAGTAGATGGCCAAGCCGATTTGCACGATGGCAACGAGAATGATGCCAAACATGCCGGTGGCACGCAGGAATGCAACATAAGCACCCGTGATCTGCGTCAGGAATGCAACAGCTGCGGTGATGAGCAGACCAATGGTCATTTCTGCATAGGTGCGCGTTACCGAATCGTGTGTTGCACGCTCATAGGTTGCTTGCGAAGCTGCATCCATTGTGGCTTGTCCGTAAGCGTTTGGGTTTGGGGCGTATGCGGATGCCTGTGCATACTGAGGATTGTATGGCTGGCCATATGGCTGCTGCTGGCCGTAAGGCTGCTGCTGGCCGTATGGTTGCTGGCCGTAAGGCTGCTGACCCTGATATCGGTTGCCGTTGCCATTTGGTTGTGGTCCGTATGACATGACTTGTTTCCTTTTCTTAACTGTGTGGCCCTAACTTTTGCCACGTTGTAGCCATAGCGTTCTGGCGTACATTCTACGGCTTCATTGCTGTATAACTCCGAACATTAGCAACAAACTTACTGAATATTAACAGTGAAACTGCCCTATGGACTCCAACAAATCGGGGTCACCCCGTATTCCGGAAACTTTTGTCCATTTCTAGGGAAAGATAAGACATCGCTTCCTTGGCCGACTATAGTGACGATCAACCGTTTGAAGGCTTTCACTGTTATAGAGAACAGCAGTAAGACCGTAAGAACGGCCACGTTTCACCACACGAAGGAGTATGGCATGGAACCTATTAGGGCAATTCAGTATGGTTGCGGCAAGATGGCGCAATACACGGTGCGATATATGCATGAACACGGCATTCATATTGTTGGTGCCATTGATATTAATCCTGATGTTGTTGGTATGGATGTTGGTGAGTTTGCCAATATTGGGCCAATTGGTGTGCCTATTCGTAATGATGCCGATGCTGTGCTTGATGAGTGCGATGCTGATATCGCTGTTGTGACGCTGTTTAGTTTTATGGAAGACATTGAGCCAATGGTGATGAAGTGCTTGGCTCGTGGTGTTTCTGTTATTACGACTTGTGAAGAGGCTATTTATCCTTGGACCACTGCCCCAGCAATTACGAATCGTCTTGATCGTTTAGCGAAGGAGCATGGCGCCACATTTGTGGGTTCTGGCATGCAGGATTTGTATTGGATCAACATGGTTGCTGGTGTTGCTGCAGGTTGTGCATCGGTGAAGAAGATTACTGGCGCAGTCAGTTACAACGTTGAGGATTATGGCTTGGCTTTGGCGCAGGCTCATGGTGTTGGTCTTACGGCGGAACAGTTTGAGCAGGAGCTCGCGCATCCAGACACTATTGTGCCAAGTTATGTTTGGAATTCGAATGAAGCCTTGGCACAGCATTTAGGTTTGACGATTCGTTCTACGACGCAGAAGTCAGTGCCATATTTCTCGGAAACTGATGTGTATTCCGAGACTATGGGTAAGACGATTCCTGCTGGCATGTGTATTGGTATGTCTGCTGTGGTGACGACGGAAACGAATCAGGGTATCACCTTAGAAACCGCGTGCATTGGCAAAGTGTATGGCCCCGATGATGGTGATATGTGCGATTGGACGATTAGCGGTGAACCAGATTTGGAATTCCATATCACGAAGCCAGCAACAGTAGAACTGACCTGCGGCACGATTGTGAACCGTATTCCTTCTGTGCTGAATGCTCCAGCAGGCGTTCTTACTGTCGATCAGCTTGATCCGTTGAATTACATGAGCTATCCAGCCTCATGCTATGTCAATGATTAAGCCTCAGTAGCGTGTAAAAGCCGGCTTTGCAGCAATGTGTCATGCATTGTATGATCAGGGTTCTTTCCTGACTCTGGCTTTTACCTTCCCCGCGCTGCCTGCTCCTTGTGTGTGCTAAGCAGGCAGCGCTTTTGTTTCTTTTTTAAGGAGCCCGACATGGATGCCACCACACCAACACCGATGGCGGTTACTGTACAGCATTTAGTGAAACGATACGGAACGCATATAGCACTCAACGATCTTGATCTACATGTCAATAAACGCGAAATCTTTGGGCTACTCGGACCGAACGGCTCCGGAAAAACAACGGCCATCAACTGTATTTTGGGACTACTCTCCTACGATTCAGGATCGATTCACGTATTCGGGCAAGAACTGACGCCAGCGAATTATGCATTAAAACGACGTATTGGTGTGGTGCCACAAGACGTTGCCGTGTTTAACGAGCTCACCGTATTAGAGAATATTCGCTACTTCTGCTCCCTCTATATCAACGATCGCAAACAGCGCAACCAACTCGTAGACGAAGCTATTGCGTTTGTTGGGCTCGATGATTATCGCAAGTTTAGGCCAAAAGCACTGTCCGGAGGCCTCTTAAGGCGACTTAATATTGCATGCGGTATTGTGCACCGGCCAGACCTTATTTTCTTTGACGAACCAACTGTGGCTGTTGATCCACAAAGTCGTAACGCCATACTCGATGGCATTCAAGAACTCAACCGTCAGGGTGCAACCATAATTTATACGAGCCACTACATGGAAGAAGTGGAACAACTCTGCAATCGTATTGAAATTATTGATCATGGCACATGCATTGCACTGGGTACTGCAGAAGCACTCAAAAATTCTGTACAAGCTGGCGAGCGCATCGTTATTGAAGCACCAGCGCTCGCGGAGCATCCTGATTTGCAAACAAGTGTGCTTCAACGGTTGCGAGCGCTTCCCTTCGTTATTGAAGTGCAGTATGCCAATACAGAATTAACTGTTGAAGCACAGCGTGGTGAACACAATCTTGTGGATGTGCTCAGTGTGCTGCATAACGATGGCATTCCTGTAGGCCATGTCAGTGCTCGTCCACCAACGCTTAATGACGTGTTCCTTGAACTTACCGGTACAGAACTCCGTGACTAAAGCAGTGTAATCATCCTCAACGGTGAGGAAAGGAGGCGACGATGTGGCAGACATTTCTGATTACGATGAAAACCAATCTGCGTGAAAAGTCAGCGTTGTTCTGGCTGTTCGTATTCCCTATTGCGTTAGCCACGATGTTTAATGGCATGTTTGCCAACCTTGGTGAAGCCTATGACATTCATCCCCAGCCTATTGCCGTGGTACAAGACCGTGCGTATTGTGCAAATCCATTTACGCAAACCTTTATCACTGCTATTAGTCGTAATACGCAGCAACTAGAGTCTTCTTCAGCGTGCGCTCCTAATACGGTGCAGCAACGTCCGCAAACACAAACCCTGATTGACGCGCATCCTGTAGCTACTACTCATGAAGCTATTGATTTGCTGAAGCATGATGATGGCATACTCGGCTATATTCAAACCAATACCAAGGGTGAACTGTCTTTAACGATTAGTGCATCAACGGCAATCAAAGCTGAAGGTATACAAGACGCTTCTGATGTACATACAGGACTCTCCATAATTAATACGGCGCTCGCCTCGTTTAATCAGATATTGCAAGGAGTCACAGCAGTCGGCCAACAAAATCCACAACTGCTAGCGAACCCACAATTCCATGAACAGCTCATTAAGCGCGCAACAGCGTCAGTGACCCATGAGGTTACCCTAACTAATTTCAAGCCCGAAGAAGCAGCACGTTTCTTCTATGCACTGCTTGGCATGGCCGCACTCATGTCCATGAGCTTCGCCATTAACGCAGTAGCATTATGCCAAGCAAACCTCTCGGCATTAGGCCTGCGCCGATCGATGAGTCCACAACCAAAATATAGGCAACTATGCGGCATATTCCTAGCAAGTTGGCTGTGCTGCAGCATAGCGCTGATTGTATCCGTTGCTTATATTCGCTTCGTTTGCCACGTATCAGTCGGCGGACGCGAAGGCTTGGCGGTTATTTCCTGTATTGCAGCAGCCTTCCTAGCCACAGCCATGGGCATACTCATTGGCGCACTGCCAAATCTCTCACTCAACGTCAAAACAGGAATAGGCACAATGCTTGCCTGCATACTCTCCCTGTTCTCAGGACTCTACGGTCAGTTCGCCATGGAACTTTCCGATCAAATCAAACGCAATGCACCGCTGCTCGCAACACTGAATCCAGCACAACAAATAACCGACTTGTTCTATGACATTCTGTTCTACGACTCCGTTATGCCATTTCTCCGCACCATAAGCATCGTCGTCGGTATGGCCGTGATCTGCATTGCTGGCGCATCACTGATGTTGAGGAGGCACCGTTATGCACACCTATAACACTGCATTACGCGTTATGCGCTCGCATAAGATCTACATCATTATTTATTTAGTCTTTTTGTCCATCATGATGATTGGCATGTGTCAACAAATGGCATCATCTTATGCCACCAAAGTCGGTAATACGTTCACGCCAGACAAACCAATGGTATCCGTTATTGACCGAGACACTACCGATCAGCGCTGGAAGCACAGCCTCGAACAGGCGCTCGGTTCCATGGCAACCATCGTAGAGATTCAAGACACCGATGAATCCTTACAACAAGCAGTCGCATCGAACTACACCGATTTGCTAGTCATCGTGCCTCACGGATTCACCGACCAATTCCTTGACGCTATTACCAATAACACCGAACTGCCAAACGTAGAAACCGTAACAAGCTACACCTCAGCAACTGGTGCACTCACCACAATGGACGTCAACTCGTTCTTCACACAAACAGCGCTTGCGGCACAGGCGCAGCGTGATAGTGACGCATTGGTATCTGCAGCTACGGCGGCCCCGTTCAATACTGCAGAACTCAATAAGGCAATGAAACAAGCTGTTGATTTGATGACTAGTGAGAGTGCGCACCCACCGATTCGCGTCGCGCAGCAAACGCGAACGGAACAGGTGTCACAAGATGATGCGGCTCTGCTGACGTTTGGTATGTGCGTAAAATTTGGCCTCTACCCTATGATGTCGGCCTGCGCTGTTTTGTCGGCAGTGATGATGCTAGCATTTTCCAAGCGCGAGGTGCGCATGAGACTGTATCTCGGCCCACATCGTCAATGGACGCTGACGCTGCAACAATGGATTGCTTGTATTGTGCTCGGATTCATTTGCACTGCCGCCTATGTGCTGCTCAGTATGGGCATGATTCTGGTTAATGGCATGCATATCGGCTCGCTGTTCAATGCAGCAGCAGGTCATGGCGTGCATTTCATTGGCGCTATATTGGCACTAGCTATGTTCGCTATTGTTGGTGTTTCTTTTGGCGCCATGATGGCTGCATTCAATATGCCAGAAACTTTCTGCAATGGCTTAGCGAACATTTTCGGCCTCATTATTATGTTTACCTCTGGCGTTGCAATACCGCTGAGTATGACGCCAAGCTACATGATTGCGATTGGTAAAGCACTGCCAGGTTGGTGGACTTGCGCGGCTATTGATAATGCGCTTGGTATTGATACGGCAACAGCAACACACTGGTCAAACTATGCTTCGAGTCTTGCACTGGTTACGGCTTTCGCTGTGTTGTTCTTGTGCATCAGCCTTGTTGCGGCACATCTTCGTGCGAGCAAACCATCGGTTGCACAAGCCTCAGCAACACAACTGGCAATGTAATGCAACACTAGCGCGTCAGAACTAACGCAGCAATATATTACAGAAATATATTACAGAAATATTCTGCAAAAAATTGCGTTTTATACATGCGCTATTACAGCTATTACACTATGAGGGCTGCATGGAAACCAACGCAGCCCTCATTATTGTGCATCGCATACATTGCTATACCGATGAGGTTGCTATTCCGGAAGAGAAACTACCACTCCACGGCTTTCTTCTTGACCACCATATAATCGATATTTCAGATAGAATCCGTTGGTCTGTTCTGAAACCTTAAAGAAGCCACGCGTTGCTCCATATGCTGAGTATTTACAGTTCGAAGGCCATGTAATGTAATGGGATTGCGTTATTAGGGAGTATGAGTACGTATAGTAAACGCTCTCATACCAGAACAACGTTGACACTCTTTGGTAACTACCAGGGGAAAAACCACTCTGTACACCATTGTTATATCTGGAATAACCAATAATTGCTTCAGTGTTACCAAATAAATTCATGTTTGCAAACTTGGTATATATTTTTGCCGTGAAATCTGTATAGTCAAAAGGCCTATCACCAAAATGCCTCAGGTATCCATCAGCTTCATTGTAATAATTTTTAATGGGAAAATCACTCGTCTTATTTCGCGGTCCTGCTGATAAGCACATTTCGAAATGGTCTGGACCATCGTCCCAAATTCTAAATCCGCGAGTCGATCCACGAGGCATTTCGTGAGTACATCCACGCTCGAATTCCACATTAGGTGAACTACTCTGCAGAGGCTCACCATTTTCATCGACTATTTTGATTCCTGAATTATCAGCAATCGTAATGTCTTGATTACTCGTGACCTGAGTCTCAGCAACAGCAGTATTCGGCATGCCGCTCAATAGCACAATTAACGCTAAGCCTGCAGAACAGGAAACTTTTCCTATACGTTTTTTCATGATCGTTCCACCACTTTCATACCCCACCATTGGTTAGGGTTGAATTCATTGGAATTACAGTGATTCAACATGGAAAAGCACACTAGCTCACTAGTGTGCTTCCAATTGCTCACTAGAAGGTAAATTGTATTCATTCTTATTTACTTCAAGATGAACACACCATGAACTGCATAGGAAGAAATTGTAAACGTGCAGGACAGTTTACTTAGCCAAATGTTACGAAGTTCCACTGCGCAGCTGTATTACTACGGGAGCACTACTGCTAGTGCATTACTGCAATGACTCCTGAGCAGTGAGCAGCTCAATCCCCGCAGACTGCATTTGCGCGGCTGCAGCTTTGCCCATTTCAGCGCTTACAGGCAACGTTAGATCAGTCAATACGCGTGTATGATATCCACGCTGTTGCGCATCAAGAGCAGTATCTTTCACACAATGCGACTGCGCCAAACCAATAACATCAACATCAGTTATCTGTGCTTGATGCAATGCAGCATCAAGCGTATGCCCATCCTTGAGTAGTTGCTGTACTTGCTCAGGTGTTTGCATATGCTCAGTGGCGTCTTCTACACCTTCAAAACCAGAATATGCGGCACTGTATTGGCCTTTATAAAAATGGTGGTCAATAGCGAGCGCAGCAATTTGTGGATGAAGACGAGCATGAGGTGTGCAAGCTACGCCATGTCGTGGCCAACTATCTATAAAATCGGGCGTGGCTGACCAATGATTACCTGGTTTAATGTGCCAATCCTGCGTAGTGCACACATAGTCATAGATATCGCGATGCTGCTCAATAAATGTATGAATACGCTGGGCTAATGCATTGCCTCCCATAACTGCAAGTTCGCCACCCTCACAGAATGTCGGCTGCATATCTACAACAATTAATGCTCGCCTCATCCACAAATCCTTCCAAAAAGGTACGAATACCTTTTAGTATGGCAAAATGTTAGGCATCATGCGGCAAACTTTTCAGATTCTTCGCTAGTTTAAAGTCGTTGTCTGTTTGAACTCTCCTTCCACGAAGGAGTCTTTAGTTTTATATGTCATTCGGATAATGTGTTTCTGATGTTTCTTTGTTCTCGTGTAGGACTCACGCGAATCTTCAAAAACAGCATACCGATACGATTCCGGACACTCATACGTATGATCGGTAGAGAAGGTCTCTTCAATAATCTGCGTATATTTAAAAGTCAGCTTGTAATTTTGCGTCCACTCCGCGAACTGAGCATAAAGATTCTCCTGATACGATGCGCTCGTTGGAGCATATCCTAAACGAATCGTATATGGGTTTTTGTCTGCATTGTCTATCGCTATGCCGAATTGTCTCGTTACCCTCAGTTTTTTGAACGGGCTTGTTGTTGATCCGTCAGCACTGAAATACTGAATGGAATCATCTACAGGATACATAAATTGGTGTTTTCCGTCTTCTGATCCTTTTACCTTTATTTCAGGTCCTATAGCTGTACAAATAAGAAATTCTCCGTATTTTCTCGAAGAATCCGAATGCTGCACCTCATACCATTCCAAGTTGCGCTGAGTGCCAAAGGGCATCTTGCGAGAGCATCCACGTTTAGGAAAGTCTTGCGAGGGATCTTGCAATATTTTCTGCAATAGATTCATGCTGCTGGATTCTTGAGCCATAGCAGCGCTACTAGAAAATACACAACATAATGCAGCTATTGTTGCTGTTATACCTACGAAGATTTGTTTTGTTGAACGTTGCATTGTAACGCTCCTTCATATCTTTACCTACTGAAGCTCCTGTGCAGCTCTACTGCTGCATATGCGTATAGGTGCACTTCACTTCTTCGCCGATTACACATGCCCCATCAACGATTAGGGCTGTTTTTCACAAGACTACGAAGTGATTCTTCATCGACACTTACTGGTCTTCCGGCTCGGTACAACAATACTCATGCTCACTGAGTAACGAGTGAACTCCACGTAAACCACAGACAAACAAAATGAAAAGGCTAGACAAACCAGACGAGCAAAGCAAACTCTCGTCATGGGGATCACTCGTCATGAGGATCGCTCGTCATGCTGCTCAATATTCTCTTAATTACTGCGAATTCTGAGTACAGTGTTATGCACCTATTTCATGCTTCCAAGCAAAATATTGTTCAGCTTTACTCTGCCAATACTCTCGGTCTTCATCGGTTATTTCGCGAATCTTACGCGCAGGATTTCCGGCTACAATCGTGTGGTTTGCAACATCCTTAGTAACAACAGCTCCTGCACCAACAACCACATCGTCACCAATAGTTACGCCAGGGCAAATTGTGGCATGGCCACCGATCCATACGTCATTACCAATCGTGATTGGTAAACCGCCCTCGAGTTTTTGATTTCTTACTTCAGCATCTACCGGATGATACGGCGTATACAACCCGACCTGCGGCCCAATAAATACGTTGTCGCCAATCGTAATGGGCGCTACATCAAGAAAAATACAGTTCATATTGGCATAAAAATTGTTGCCCACGCGAATATTTGAGCCATAATCACAGTTAAATGGCATCTCAATAAATAGCCCTTCACCTGCCTCGGCAAAGAGTTCATGGAATAGCCGGTTTCGCTCGTCAAAAGCATCATAATCTGCACGCTCAAGTTGCTGAATAATCTTGCGTTTGCGCATATTGTTTTGAGTGGTATACGCATCGTGTGAGATATACAGTTCTCCAGCAATCATGCGCTGCCAGTTTCCCGAGGGCTCTGGTTGAGCTGCCGTTGTGCTGTGTTCGGTTTTGTTCGTCATACTTCTCAGTGTTCTCTTGATTACTGTGAAACCAAACAAAGCAGCCAGCCAATGCTATGAGCATTGACTGGCCAAACTATGATTGTTCTACGATGCGTACTGCAGCTTATTGCTTCATCAGGTTACGCAGCACATACTGCAAAATGCCGCCATTACGGAAGTAATCCGCTTCACCTGGTGTATCAATGCGCACAACAGCATCGAATTCCGTATGCGAACCATCGCTATGTGTGGCATCCACATGCACCGTATCTGGGGTCACTCCCTCATTGAGCTTGTCAATGCCCGTAATGCTATAGGTTTCTGTGCCATCTAGTCCCAGTGAAGTCGCCGACTCCCCTTCTGGGAATTGCAGAGGGAGCACACCCATACCAATCAGGTTGGAACGATGAATGCGCTCAAAGCTCTCTACAATAACGACCTTTACACCGAGCATGGCAGTACCCTTTGCTGCCCAGTCGCGCGATGATCCAGTGCCATATTCTTTACCGCCAAGCACCACAAGCGGCACCTTATTGGCAAGATAATTGCGCGATGCCTCATAAATTGTCGTTGGCTTCATGGCCAAGAAATCGTAGGTGAAGCCGCCTGGGGTAATTTCCTCACCGACTGAGCCAAGCAACAAATTACGCAAGCGAATATTGCCAAACGTGCCACGCACCATAACTTCGTGATTACCACGGCGCGAACCATAGGAATTGAAATCCTTTTGGGCAACACCATGTTTAATGAGATACTGCCCTGCTGGGCTCGAAGCCATAAACGCACCTGCCGGCGAAATATGATCGGTCGTTACCGAATCGCCCAAGAACGCGAGCACACGTGCATCATGTACATCTTGCACAGGCACAGGTTCAGCAGTCATGCCATCGAAGAATGTTTGACGACGCACATACGTGGAATCGTCATTCCAATCGAATAACTCACCTTCTGGCACATCGAGGCCCTGCCAACGCTTATCACCTTCGAACACGGACTCATAGTCATTCAGGAACATATCGCGATTGACATTTTGCGTCACTACTTGTTCAATTTCAGCATTCGTAGGCCAAATATCCCTTAGAAATACATCATTACCTTCGGCATCTTGACCAAGTGGCTCGGTCTCAAAATCAAAGGCCATAGTGCCTGCGAGCGCATAGGCAATAACCAGTGGCGGCGAAGCCAAATAGTTCATTTTGATATCTGGGCTAATACGGCCTTCGAAATTACGATTACCCGACAGTACGGCAGTAACCGTCATATCGTGAGTATGAATGGCTTCAGAAATTTCTGGCAGTAATGGACCCGAGTTACCAATACAGGTGGCGCAACCGAAGCCCACGAGCTGATAGCCCAGTGCATCGAGATCATCTTGCAGCCCAGCCTGCTGTAAATAGTCAGCAACAACTTGTGAACCTGGAGCCAATGACGTTTTCACCCACGGCTTCGGCTGAAGACCTTTGGCCACGGCATTACGAGCAAGCAATCCAGCAGCAATCATGACCGAAGGATTTGAAGTATTCGTACATGACGTAATCGAAGCAATGGCAACATCACCGTTAGTCAGTTCAAAATCACCACGGAATGCTGTGCTGACTGGAACTGGCGTACGCGTGGTTTGCTCAGTGACATATGCAGGTAGCGTCTGTTCAAACTTCTGCTTGGCTTCAGTTACACGAATACGATCCTGTGGACGCTTAGGACCTGCAATCGATGGCACCACTGTAGAGAGATCAAGCTCAAGATATTCAGAATACTGTGGCTCCACATAGTCAGGATCCTGCACATCATGCCACAGCTTGTTAGCTTGAGCATAAGCCTTCACGAGTGCCACTTGTTCTTCTGAGCGGCCCGTCAAGCGCAGATATTCCAGTGTGACTTCATCGATTGGGAAAATACCACAGGTTGAGCCGAATTCGGGGCTCATATTGCCGATGGTTGCTCGGTTGGCTAGTGGAACTTGCGCAATGCCTTCGCCATAGAATTCCACGAATTTACCGACCACGCCTTGTTTGCGCAGCATATCGGTTATGGTCAGCACCACATCGGTGGCAGTAACACCTTCTGGGATGGAGCCTTTGAGTTTAAAGCCCACAACGCGTGGTACGAGCATCGAAATTGGCTGGCCGAGCATAGCAGCTTCTGCTTCAATACCGCCTACGCCCCATCCGAGAACGCCAAGGCCATTAACCGTCGTTGTATGCGAATCAGTGCCGACGCAGGAATCGAGATAAGCAAGCGTGGTACCGTTCGACTGCTGCTTCGTCATTACGACGCGAGCTAAGTATTCAATATTGACTTGGTGAATAATGCCTGTTCCTGGCGGTACCACACGGAAGTTCTTAAATGCGCCTTGGCCCCAACGCAAGAACTGATAGCGTTCGCTATTGCGCTCATACTCGATATCCATATTGGCTTGTACAGCATCAGCCGTGCCGTACTTATCGATTTGCACCGAATGATCAATAATCATATCGGCCTGCACCTGAGGATTAATAACCTCGGGATTACCGCCAAGCTGTTGCACGGCATCACGCATCGTTGCTAAATCAACAATGCATGGCACGCCCGTGAAATCCTGCATAACAACGCGTGATGGCGTGAACTGTATTTCATGGCTTGGTTCTGCAGCAGGATCCCAATTGAGCAAGGCTTGTACATGCTCATCAGTGATATTGGCACCATCTTCATTACGCACTAAATTCTCAACAAGTACTTTGAGTGAGTACGGTAAATGATCAATGCCTGGCAGATCTGCAATACGGTAGTAACCAACCGAAGTTGAGCCTACGGCAAGTGTATCGAGCTGTGTATTACGCAACATGAAGCCGCTCCGTCCTTTTGAGTTTGAGCCATGTTTTGCGTTTACAGCCTACTTGCGTGAGATTAAGCGATGATAAGTGCGCCTGACATATGAGACAGCAGCAAAAAGCTGAGGCAATACCTTAGGCACGAGCCAAACACTCAACGCAAACAGTATGCCTGCAGCAATTACTGCCATAACAGCAGGCAGTATCACAGCACCAGTTGGCCAATGCAATTCGAAGAACTGCGAAATAAATGGAATACTAATGCCAATAGCCGCTGCTGCAGCAAAACCGAGCACGAGCAGTCCTCGCCAAGAATTCAGAGGACGAGCCACACGAGCCAACACCAGCATGCCCATAAACAGCAGCACGCAAGCACAAATCGAACGCAACGACATACGATCCACTGCATTCGTATCAACATGCCAGCCCATCCAATCAGGAATGAACCAAGCAGCCAGCAGCACTGCCAATGCTGTTGCAATGCCACATGGCAACGCGAAAGCGAAAACACGTCGCAGGAATCCTGGAATATAACGCCTCGTATTTGGTGCCAATGCCAGCAGGAATGCTGGAGCACCAATCGTTAACGCACCAATATACGAAATATGACGAGGCAAGTATGGATATGGAATTGCCGTCAGCACTACACCGAACGAGATCAATGCCGAATAAATGGTCTTGACCAAGAACAAGCTTGCAACACGTTCCATATTGGCCATAACCTGGCGTCCTCGAGCCACAACATCTGGCAGATGCGAGAACTTCGAGTTAACAAGCACCACTTCTGCCACAGCCTTCGTTGCAGGAGCAGCGTTACCCATAGCAATACCCAGATCAGCTTCTTTAATAGCCAACGTATCGTTGACGCCATCGCCAGTCATAGCCACAACATGCTGACCCGTATGCAAGGCCTGCACAATAGCCTTCTTCTGTTCTGGTAGCACACGACCCAGCACATCCACATGTTCAAGTGTTTGTGCCAGCTCATGCACATCGCTTGGCAGTTCACGCGCATCCATAGCCACTGGCTTCGTGTCGCCAGTAAGGCGAACCTTGGCAGCAATAGCACCAACAGTTACTGGGTTATCACCAGAAATAATGCGGCAACGCACACCCTGCTCGCGGAACCATGCCAGTGTGGCTTCTGCATCCGAGCGTATACGTTCCGAGCACAGCACCAATGCGACTGGCTGAGCAGTCTTATCAATTTGTGGATCTGCCTCAATACGCTGTGCCAATGCATCGTCAGATGTTGGACGCACATGCATAATCAGCAGCACACGATTACCCTGGTTGGCGTGCTCATTGACTTGTTCAAGCAGCTTCGAATAATCGCCATCGAGTGCTGAGAGCAACACTTCAGGAGCACCCATGTACCAAACGCCCCGGCTGTCATCAATGCCCATAACTGGAGTGTCATAACCAATGGCACTCCATTTGCGAGCGCTGGAGAATGGCACACGATGATCGACCACGGTTGGCTTCACGCCTTGTTCGCCAAGGCCCTCAAGCACAGCAAGGCCCGTACCATTTGGATTTTCCTCATGAGCGAGGTCCATCAATGCTTGGCGAATAGCTGCCATGTCTGGTTGGCGGAAATCAGAGGAATGAACAGCAGTAGAAACAGCGAAATCTGCTGGGTCGAGCGCAACGATGGAGCCGAACGCAATACCACCGTCGGTAATCGTGCCTGTTTTATCCAAGTTCAGGGAGTCCACGCGAGCGAGCGTTTCAACCGAGTCGAGGTCCTGCACAAGCGTAGACTTGCGGGCCAAACGGATGGCAGCTAACGCAAAGTTCAGCGAAGTCAGCAGCACGAGGCCTTCAGGCACCATGCCAACAACGCCAGCAACAGAAGAAACAACAGCCTGACGCCACTGGCCAGTCTCGAATGCGTGAGCCCAGCCGCCGACCGTGTTCATCTGCGTGCAAATGAGCAGCACACACAGCGGGACGACGAGGAACGTCATGAACTTCAGAATCGTATTAATGCCACGGTTCAGATCAGAAATATTCTTCTTATACACCTTGGCTTGAGCCGTGAGCTCTGCCGCATAACTATGCGCACCAACAGCCGTAATACGAGTTAAGGCCATACCCGAAACTGCAGTCGAGCCCGAGTAAACAGTGTCGCCCACTGACTTGCGCACGGTGCGCGATTCGCCCGTGATCATCGATTCATCGAGCTCAAGACCCCATGTTTCAAGTACTGTCGCATCAGCGGGAACCTGCTCGCCGGAGCGCAGCCACATCAAATCACCGAGCACAATATCGTTATGGGAAACGGCAATATCTTTGCCATCGCGGCGCACCATGTAATCGGAGGCCACCAGAATTGACAGCTTATCGAGCGTATGCTTTGCACGCAGCTCAGTTACAATACCGATGCCCGTGTTAATGATGATGACAAAGCCAAATACGGCGTCCTTCCATGATCCCGTAATCAGTACGAGCACCATGGCAGTGAAAATTATGCCGTTGAAGAGTGTAAAAACGTTGGCGCGAACGATGTCGGCTAGCGAACGCGAAGTTTCATCTTTGACTGCGTTCGTTTTGCCTTGCTGCACTAGTTGCTGAACTTGGGCCGTAGTAAGGCCCTGTTCAGCAACTTCAGGAAACGTATCCTGCGCTTGGCTCGGTTTCGTTTGCTCTAGCGTTTGGCTCATGGTTCATAAGCCTAGCCCACGTCCCCTGTTTGCGCAGCATAAAAAGCGAAAGATTTGGTATATTCTCAGCTGATTCGAAGGCGAAGAGCTTCCGAAAGCTAAGAGCTTTCGCAGGTAGAAAGCTTCCGGCAGCTGAGAGCTTCAGTATTCCGCTGTTAGGAGCTCAGCCCAGTGTGCTGACTGTGATGTCTTTGTCGTGCGCATCATCAGCAGCAATTTCGGTGAGCACTTGGTGCAGTGGCTGCGCATCCATCATGCGATCATTGACGCGCAAAGCGGCTGCGTACAGTGTTTCATCTTCTGGCTCGTTGACTGGATTGAGCAGCACAACAGCCACGCCTGCTTCGCGAGCATGCTGCAACGCTGCAGTCAGCGCTTCCCTATTGTTATCGGTCAGCTCGAGGCCTGAGATCATAGCTATATGCATATGCCTATGAATCACATCATCAATGCCAGCAACCTGAGCCTGCGTGAGTTCGTCACCAGTTTTGTGCTCGGTTGAAATGTAGGTGGCGTCAATGCCGTCACGTTCGCATGCCGACAATACCTGTTCATCGGCGCCACCATTTGGATTACCAATCAGGCCAACAGTTACCGTGGTGCCTCCCTGCAGTGCATCATGCGTTGGGGTTGCGTTCACACTCTGGGTGTCTCCCACAGCCTGATTACTCGGCGTGCACGCTGCTACAGCCGACAGCGTTCCGGCAGCAAGGAGCACTGCTGCAACTGCGCTTATGCCAGTGCGCAGTGCTCGGTTTGGGTTGTGTTGAGATTTATTGTTGTGTTCCACACATGCCATGCTAAACCATATTGAATCATTTACGACGCTTAGTACGTGTAAATAATGCAACGGTTTCTACGTGATGAGTCATTGGGTACATATCGAACGCGCGAATATCGGTCAGTTCGTATCCATGCGAGGTCAATGTTGCTGTGTCTCGAGCCAAGCTTGTGGCATCGCAAGCAATATAGACAACGGCCTTAGCCTTTGATTCAACAATCTGCTTACACACCTGAGCACGAGCGCCAGCACGTGGTGGATCAAGCACCACCACATCTGGGTGCTCAAAGCCTTGTGGCACATGGTGCAGTGTCTTAGCCACATCACCGCACAGTGCCGTAATGTTGTGCAGGCCTGCATGCTTAATGTTCTTGCGAGCATGCTTCACAGCCTTTGGCGCACCTTCAATGCTGAGCACGCGCGTATCGGTGTGATCGGCACCATCAACAGCACCAGCAAACACAGCCAGAGGCAATGTAAACAGGCCAGAGCCCGAATACAGATCCCAAATAACTGGGTTCGTCTTGCCCTGCAGTGCACGGCGTACCAAGTACAGCACGTGTTCTGGCAAGCGCTGTGGTGCCATGCGATGCATCTGCCAGAAGCCACCTGCATCCACGTGATACGTGAATCGCTTACCCTGCACATCAATGCATTCGGTCAGTTCGCGACGGCCCTGCATCAGATGATCATCAACAAGAATTGCATAGTTGTCGCCAACAACCTTGCTCAGCCAATCTTCATCGGCATCAGCAGACACGAATACATCGCGAGGCTCTGGCACTGCAATACGAATATGTTGGTTTGGATCGTATTGATGCGTCCAAATATCCTTATGCTTGGCAATTGCCAGCAATGCCTGGCTGGCCAATGGCATATCGTCGATTGGCACACGCACATTCGTTCCACGACGATGCATCGAAGGATGGCCTTCTGCATCGGTTACAAATTCAATACGAGTACGCCAATGCAGACCGCCAGTCAGATCTTCTCCTGGCATCTCTTCAATAGGTACTTCGGTTTCGACATGGCCAAGACGCTTCATCTGCTCAGCCACAATTGTCTGCTTCCACTTGAGCTGGCCTGCGCGGCTGACATGAATTAGATCAGCGCCACCAACGCCGCCGCCGTCCTTTAATGGACCAGCAAGCTTCCACGGAGGAGATACACGATCAGGACTTGCTTCGAGCACACGTGTGACTTCGCCCGTCCAGAATCGGTCTTCTCGTTGGTGTGGCTCATCGAGCTCAACCTCAACCAATTCGCCAGGCAAAGCAAAGCGTACGAATACAACTCGTCCATCGATGTGGCCGACGCACCGACCTTGGTCTGCGTATCGTTCTATCCACAACGTCTTCTGCACAGGAACTCCCTCCCCCGTTTCGCAGAAATACAGCCGGTCAATTATATGTTGCGGACTCAACAGAACAGCGCTCAGAAAGCAGCGGCAGATGAATAATTCAATGACAAAACGAAAGAATAACGGCGCTCAACGCGGCTGAAATGATGACACGGCGACCGAAATTACTCGGTCGAACAAGTCCACCAAAAAACAAAATGCTGATCAACAACATCTCAATCGTTGATCAGCATTATCTAAAACTGTTCAGTTGTGCACCGCTACTCTGCTGAGCTTTGCTGCTCTGCTTGAGCCTTAGCAGCTTTCTCAACCATGCGATGATGATGCAGCGGCGTGGCCACAATCAGATACGAAATCCAAATGGACAACGCCCAGAATGGAATGCCCATAATCAGACGCGTCATACCGAGCCAGCCCACATAGTTGAGCATGTACAGTGGTACCTGCACCACTAAGCGCAACGTAAACAGCGCAATCCAGAGCCATGTAATCGTGCGGTAGGCGCGATACAGCGGCTTATCGTTGCGCCAGCTAGCAAGCCACTGACCGAAGTGCTCGGTTGGCAACGTGCGCACAAACTCGACCACAAAGCCAAGTCCCGGCACACGCACGATCAGCGAAATGCTCAGCAGCACAATATAAAACGCATTCGTTAAGAAGCCGAACGTGTAATAATTGCGTGCCTCGTGACTTTGCCAAGCCCATACCAAGCAGATTGCAATTGCAGCAAGGCCGGAAACAGCGCCCATAATGGACTGACGCTGAATCAGACGAATCACGAGTTGCAACACAGCAAGCACAGCCGATGCCAGAATCGTCAATTCAAGACTGTTCGGCATGCCGAGGTTGCTCGTTACTAAGAACATAACAACGAACAGCACGCCTGGCAGCATCGATTCGATAATGCCTCGAGGACCGCCAATAGCAGTCAGAATCGAGAAATCATCATCCTCACCAGCAGATGCGAGCGAGCTTAATCCTGTACGAGGTTTCGTTACCTGATCGCTCATCGCAGCTCAGAGAACATAGGGCCGCGAGACAGCGTCGTCTTGGTCTGCGTCTCGTGGTCGGAATCCGTTGGCTTATCTGGGCGGTCGAGCGATGGCAGATCGTTCGATTCCTCGTCACCCTCTGCTGCTGCATGGCGCTCTGCTGGCGTCAGTGGTGGGTGCATTGGCAGCAGATCACGTGGAGCCAGTGGTTCCTCACCACGTTCCACAACGACGAGCGACAGGAACTTGTTGAGCGACTTGGCGTCGAGCGACTCAGGATCAGTTGCTGCCGTACCCGAGAAAATAGCACGCATCATCCAACGTGGACCATCAACACCGGCAATTCGCGTCATCACCGACTTGCCCGAAGCCACGGTCACTGGCAGCATGACTTCCTTGCCGAACACACCGTCAACAGCCTGTGCCTTCTCATTGGCATCAAGCAGATCCGTACGCACGTCGTCCCACAGCCCCAGCGTCTTAGGAGCTGCGAATGCTTCCATTTCGAGGCTCGAGTTGCCGAACGTCACAATCGTGCCTGACACCTGCCTCGTTTCACGGTTCACCTTCACGCGCAGCTGCATGCCCTGCATAAATGGCAGGTAGTATGCGCCGAGCGACAGGTAGCGGTCATAGTCTGGAACATGAGCATCCTCAATGTCCCATGGACCGTACTTCTCGCCACGGCCTTCGTACTCAGCTACAGCTTCGGTTGGGTACTCATAGGATTCTTCAGTCGTGTTATCGAAATCGTCGTTCTCCTCGGTTTCGTTCACATCCTGCTTTGCATCCTCAAGCGTCTCTTCGGCAATAGCTTCAGCTTCTTTCTTCTGCTTCTTCTTGCCAAATCCGAACAGTCCCATGAGATCCTCACTTCTGACGCATGTCACTGCGTCGTGTTCTTTCGTTGTGCACCCTCTCCCGTTCTCGCTCAACTGTATGATGATTTCTGTTCAATCACACTAACGATAATGATTGCGGGTGCGCGTATTCACCAAGCCCTAGGCTACCATCGTTTTTCAGTTTGATGGGGGTGTTCATCAATTCTTCCCATATATGGACACCACTAGTACTAACTCCAGTGTTTCCAAGGTGCCCAGAGCCTCTACCTATTACGACACTTTTCTGCAGCATTTATTCCTGCCAATATTGCTGTTGATCAGGCCGCCAACACTATTGGTGTAGTAGCTCTCCCACTGGAAGTTGACCAGCAAACCCGTCTGAAATTACCCAACAAAAAAGCACAGATACTTGATGTACCTGTGCTTTTGTGCGGTCAGTGTTCTACTGAAACGACAGAGTCATTGACTCGAACAAATCAGACGTCATACGTAATAGACAGTGGTGCGTGATCAGACCAGCGCGTGTCATACGAGCTTGCTCGATCAATAACAAAGCCGCGTGCCGATTCTGCCAGCTCTGGCGTGGCGAAGTGGTAGTCGATGCGCCAACCCGTGTTGTTGTCAAAGGCACGACCGCGGTTGCTCCACCACGTGTATGGGCCCTGAATATCGCCAGCTAAGTTACGAACCACATCAACGAACTCGTAGTCATTGATGAGCTTCGTTAAGAATTCACGCTCTTCTGGCAAGAAGCCTGCGTGCTTCTCATTCGACTTTGCGTTCTTAATATCCAGTGGCGTGTGAGCAATGTTGAAATCGCCAACAATAACGCTCTGCTTGCCACCATGGGCAGCTTCTTCCTGCAGCTTGCCCGCATGCTCAAGCAGCAGGTTCAGCATACGGAACTTCTGTTCCATCTTGACTGGATCATCAGTGTTGCCAGCATGCATATACAGATCGCACACCGTCACTACATAACCCTGTGGCGTCTTAACGTCCATTTCCAGCCAACGACCCATATCGGCTTCTGCATCGTCTCCTGGAATACCAATACGACGATCCAGCACCTCAAGGCTCGACAGCATGCCAACACCTGCACGACCCTTATAAGCGCTTGGCTGGTTCAGCGTTACCAGCTGATCAGGTTCTGCAATACGGCCTGCAGCCTTATAGTCCTCGGCATACTTTGCAAAAAATGGATCAATAACATCTTGTGGTGCACGCACCTCTTGCATGCACAGCACGTCTGGCGTGTGCTCAGCCACCCAGTGTTCAAAGCCCTTGCGTTCAGCAGCTCGAATACCATTCAGATTCGAGGTTGTAATTGTCATGCTCATGGTGACTCACACTACTCCACCTATGGGTCGACTGAAACGTAGTTCCGCTTATGGGATTGGTTGATCAACGTCAAAGGTCCTGTACTCCACTCGAGAATTAATCATGCTCATGTACGTTGGCATGAACATGGCCAATACAAACAAGTAGCGAGTGAGTAACCGTCAAATCTGGTTACTCACCCGCTACTGTTGTGCAATGAGAATCACCAATCAGTCAACTGGCGACTGCGCCGGAACCTGTTCTGCTAGCTCAGACGCATTCTGAGGTACAGCTGGTTGTGCCTGTTGCGGCACTGGCTGCTGTACTGGCTGTTGCACCGGCTGTGGCATCGGTTGTTGAACCTGCTGCATAGCCGACACAGGTACCGATTGCGGCATCATTTGCTGTGCTGGCTGTGCCACTGGTGGTTGTGTCACCATCGCCTGTGGTACGACTGGCATTTGCACTGCAGAAGCAGGAACCGTATGCATGACGACCACACGTGGATGGCGAATAAACTGACGCACGTGCGTGTAGTTATACATCTGAAGAGACGTACCAACGATTACGAGCGCAATGCCAACAATGGCAACAGCTATACCAACATGTGGTCGAATATTGGCCACATCATACGTCCCATTTCCTCCAGCAAACTTCTTCCATGTGTCATAGCAAAGGAACATATTGGCCACGCTCGAGGCAATACCCAAAATGAATGCAGCTAAATCTTTTTGAACAAGTGTCAGAACCAACGTAGCCACTACGAGGATCAGCACGGGGAATAACGTGGACATTCCATCAGTGGAGAAGGCGCTTGCCGATTGCACTCCACCGTACTCAGGTGTTGAAGTAGTTTCATTACCCAAGCTATACGCAAGATCGTTTAAACTATCCTGCACACTTTCGTAGAACGAATTAATCACATAATCGCCCTGCACAATTGGCAAGAACATACTAATTGCGACAAATGCAGAACCGAATGAAGCCAAGAATGCACCATAGGAAACAGATAATGGCTGCTTCTGGATATGCAAAGTCTGATGGCGCTTTACCGAGGACAACACCAGCGACCAAATTCCTCCAACAAACAACAGAATCATTGCTATAGGAACGAGTCGCATACCGATGCCACTGTAATAGTGGAAGGTCTCAGTATCCTCAAAATCTTCCAAGGTTGAGAAGACAAAAGACATACCAAGATAAGAGCCCACCACGCTTACTACAAACGCAGCAATACGAGCACCCAACACACTGCAGATCACAGCTGCCAGTGCCAGAACAATCAGTGCAATGGTCCAAGGCTCTCCCATCCAGCTCCACAGCGAAATGTTGCCAACTTCTTCTTCATAGAGGAATGGAATAGGCAGAGCAACCAGCAAAAGAACGAAGCCTATCACCGATGCAAATGACCCAAAATCAAACTGGCGATTGCCGATCATAAATGTACGGCTCATCACTCGCCACACCGAAGCCAAGGAATTATTCGATTGCTGCTGTGCAGATCCCACAGCAGATCCATCCACAGTTGCATGCTGCGTTGTTTGAACATGCTGTGGCTTATCAGCCGGAGTTACAGGCTGTGCCTGATTCACAGACTGTACTTGATTTACGGGTTGCGATTGATTCGTCGGCTGGGTTTGTTCAGGTGGTTGTGGCTGTGTCACTGATTGGGACGATGTGTTCTCAGGGAGCTTCGTACCACAATTAGTACAAAACCGAGCTCCATCAATCTGCTTGGTACCGCAAGAAGGACAATACATCAGAATCTAATATTCTTTCTCTCTAAAACTGAATGAAATACGTATGTACCGCTGATTTAGTGTTCTGATGGCTGCTGCTGTGCCGGCACATTCATCTGCTGCGATGCCATCTGCTGCTGAGGCTGCGATGACTGCTGCATAGCATTTAGCACATCAGTTTGTGGAGCACTACCGTGCTGAGGATCAGTAGACTGCGCATTCATCTGTTGCACCGATGGCGATAGATTGGGCATAGGCATGCTGCGCATTGCAACTGATTGAGATCGGCAAATCAGCTGACGCTTATGCGTGTAGTTGTACATCTGAATCGATACACCAACTGCTAACACAACGATTCCGATGAATCCAAGATAAAGACCACCATTAGGGTGTGCATTGGTATATTCATACGAATCCACAACAGTGAGGAACGCCCTTCCCGTATGGATCAAGGTAAGCAATGTTCCTGTGGTCGACAGAATACCGGTAACAAATGCAGCTAAATTCTTTTGAGCCAATGCCAACACCAATGTGGCAATAATCAGCAACACCAAAAGCAACAATGCCGCTTCTAATTGGTGCATTGCGGACAGATCATAGGTATCGCCAGTATCTGGAGATTCTGCCGAATAGTAATCGTAATCTGAATCGCTGCTACTGTAATCGGCACTATTTACGTGTGCACTACCAATTGGAAGAATAAAGCTGATCAGGGTGAGTACTGCACCTCCCAGTACCATCCAAGCGCCGAAAGCATACTTCAATGGATTCTTAGGATTATGCAATGCCTTATGACGATGCATTTCAAACAGCACCATTGTCATAATGCTGCCAATGAGAATAAGGATCACAGCAATCGACAGTGGGAACAGGCCAATACCCACCTTAGAGTCGAATGCTGCCACACAATACAGTGAATCGATAATCCAATATCCGCCAATAGAAGCACTTACTGCACCTAAAACAAATGCTGCAACCTGCCAATGCAAGACTCTGCTCACCAATGCAAGAATCAGAGCAATGAACAGAATAATCGCCTCATACGTTACATAATCCCAGAACGAATACCAAGGTCCAGTATCATCTGCGAGGAATGGCAGTGGCATTGCAATAAGTGCAAAAACCATACCAAGAATCATCAGTAGCGAGCCAAGATCCATCTTGTGCTTGCCAAGAGTCATCGAATAGCCCAGTGCATTCTTCGTTACTGCTGG
The DNA here is from genome assembly GCF_003951975.1 of Bifidobacterium dolichotidis. Classification (GTDB taxonomy): domain Bacteria; phylum Actinomycetota; class Actinomycetes; order Actinomycetales; family Bifidobacteriaceae; genus Bifidobacterium; species Bifidobacterium dolichotidis. The sequence continues at coordinate 418,309 of NZ_QXGM01000001.1, read as the reverse complement.
TGTCGGATTGCTACGAGGCTGTTGCACTGCATTTTGCTGCATTTGCACAGTAACTCGATATGGTTGCTGCTGCATCTGAGGAGCTGCCTGTACTGGCGTAGATTGCGGAACAATAACAATAGGCTGCTGCTGAATAAACTGCTGAGCAGGCTGTGGCTGAGCACCTTGCATAGGAGGTGTAACAGGCTGCTGCATCTGATTCGTAGGCTGAGGCTGATACGCAGGCTGAGGCTGATACGCAGGCTGAGCCTGATATGTAGGCTGAGCCTGATTTGTTGGCTGAGACTGCTGCGCTTCTGGAAGCTTCGTACCGCACTGAACGCAGAAACGAGCTCCATCAGGCTGCTTCGTACCACATGAAGGGCAATACATTAGAATATTGTTCTTTCTTCTCTATATATAAATTGGGGCTAAATAGACTTTTAACCTTATTTATCTCTTCCCTATCTATAGAAGTAACACATCTCGACTTCCCTACTCTCACATAGAAAAGTGTGCGTCAGTACGCTTCAAATAACATTCCAAATTTAAGAATTTTTTATTAATGACGCCAGAGAAATCAAAAAGAAAAAAGCAATACAGAAGAAAAGAACCTCAGCAGAACCTCTGAGAAAACGCTCTTAGGAAATGAATCAAGGAATCCAGAAATCAGAGAGGAAGAAACGATAAGAGAGACAGAAATAAGAGAGAAGAGGAAAAGAGGGAAAGTTAAGAGAAAGAAGGTCTAGCAGGTATAACCAAAGCCCTGCATGAATGCATCGAAAGATGCAAAGCATACAAAAATCCCATTCGTTACTCGAGCGTTAGCTTGGCCGAACGGCCTTGAGTGTCTCGAATAATGAATGGGATTTTGTTATGAAGTGGAATCAGAGATCCAAACCAAGCTCCAGCTTGCCACCAGGAATTGCGTCGAGCAGGTTCCTCGTGTACTGCTGCTGTGGGTTGTTGAACACGTCATCAGTCGTGCCGTGCTCAACCAACTTGCCGTGCTGCATAACAACAACATCATCAGCAATCTGGCGAACCACTGCGAGATCGTGCGTAATGAACAGGTAGCTCAGACCACGTTCTGCCTGCAGATCGTTGAGCAGCTCAAGCACCTGATCCTGCACGAGCACGTCCAGTGCGGACACAGCCTCATCGCAGACGATAACGTCTGGGTTCAGAGCCATTGCACGAGCAATAGCAATACGCTGACGCTGACCACCAGAAAGCTCGTTAGGATAACGCTGCATCACAGCGCTTGGCAGCTTGACCAGATCAAGCAGCTCAGCTACACGAGCGTGACGGCTCTTCTTATCACCAATGTGGTGAATACGCAGAGGCTCTTCGATCGAACGATAAATCGAGTACATAGGATCGAGCGAACCGTATGGGTTCTGGAACACTGGCTGCACGTGACGACGGAAGTCGAGCAGGTCCTTGCCCTTGAGGCTCGAAATATCCGTGCCTTCGTACGTGACCTTACCGCTCGTTGGATCGAGCAGCTTCAGGCACATGTTAGCCACAGTCGACTTACCCGAACCAGACTCACCCACGATTGCAAGCGTGGTGCCACGCTTGAGCTTGAAGCTCACATCGTCAACAGCCTTGAACAGTTCCTTCTTACGAGGAAGCTTGAACTGCTTGCACAGGTGATCAACTTCAATAATCGTTTCGCTCTTCTCGAGCTTCTCAGCGTTAACCTGGTGCTCCATAATCGAGCTTGCATCTTCACCGCGGCTCTTGACCGAGATGATGCGCTGCGAAGCCAGCGAAGGAGCAGCAGCAACCAGACGCTTCGTGTATGGGTGCTGTGGGTGCTGAAGCACTTCAAGCGATGGACCAGATTCAACAACCTGACCCTTGTACATAACAACGATATGCTGAGCGCGCTCTGCAGCCAGACCCAGATCGTGCGTAATGAACAGCACTGCAGTGCCCAACGAATCGGTCAGCATCTGCAGGTGGTCCAGAATCTTCTTCTGCACGGTCACATCAAGTGCCGAGGTAGGCTCATCAGCAATGAGCAGCTCAGGACGGCAAGCCAGACCAATAGCGATCAGTGCACGCTGACGCATACCACCCGAGAACTCGTGTGGGAACTGACGAGCACGCGTTGCAGCATCTGGCAGACCAGCCTCATCGAGCAGACCAGCAATACGGTCCTCGAGCGACGAACCCGTCACATACTTCTTAGCAATGTACCAAGCGTCGTCATCCTTAACGCCCGACTTAATCAGAGCGTCAGCCACACGCCAACGGGTTTCCGAACCAGCAACCCAATCGCGCTTGAACTGAGCCATACGGCGGCTCAGCTTCTCGCCTTCGATGCCGATCTCAATCAAAGCCTTTTCAGCAGCCTCAAGCAGTGCTGGCAGCTCCTGCGAACCAATGAAGGTCTCATCGCCTTCGTTGTTCACGGTAACGTCTGCATCAGCAAGAGCCTTCGACAGCTTGGAACGCTTCTCATGGGAAACGTCCATATTGTTGGCCTTCAGAGCTTCCTTAACCTGTGTACCAATACGCCACACAGGGTTCAGGTTCGACATAGGATCCTGAGGAACAAGACCCATCTTGGCGCCACGCAGAGCGACGAAGTCCTTTGGCTTGTAGCCGGAGATTTCCTTGCCCTCGAACTTAATCGAGCCACCAACAACGTGACCAGTGCCTGGCAGCAGGCCGAGCGTTGCCATTGCGGAAGTCGACTTACCAGAGCCAGACTCACCCACAATTGCGACCCACTGGCCTGGGAATACGGTGAACGACGAGTCACGCACAGCGTGAACTGGCTTACCGCCTTCACCCGTGAAGTCAACCTGCAGGTCCTTCACTTCCAGCAGTGGACCATGCTCAAGCTGGACAGCCCTCATTGCCTCTTCAGAGGACTGAGCGCCCTCGGACTGGGAAGCTGCGTTTGTATTTGCAGTTGCTTGTGTCACTTTGTCCAATTCCTCCACGCTCACTCCGTACGGCTCTTTGGATCAAGTGCATCCTTGACAGCGTCACCAAGCATGATGAATGCAAGCACGGTGATTGCCAGTGCCACGGATGGATAGAACAGCACCATTGGATCAGTACGCAGAATCGACTGCGCCTTAGAAATATCGCCACCCCAGCTGACCGTCGTGGTTGGCAGACCGATACCAAGGAAGCTCAGTGTTGCTTCGGCCACAATGTAGGAGCCCAAAGACGTTGTTGCAATAACGATGACTGGTGCCAACGAGTTTGGAATAATGTGGCGGAACAGATTGCGCATTGGCGTAGAACCCAGGGCGGTAGATGCCGTATTGAACTCGAGGTTCTTCGAAGACAGCACAGCACCACGAGCGATACGGGCAACAGAAACCCAGCCGAACAGTGCCAGCACCAGCACGACCTTCCAGATCGAGCTCGAAGAACGGAACATCTGCAGCACGACGATTGCGCCGAGCAGCATTGGGATTGCCATGAAGATATCAACAAGACGGCTCAGCACGCCATCGACCCAGCCACCGCAGAAACCTGCGATTGCACCGATCAGTGCACCTACGAACACCACGATAATCGTCGTCAGAATACCGACGGAAATCGAAGTACGCGTACCGTACACGACGCGGGCGTACACATCGCAGCCCTGCAGATCGAAGCCGAATGGGTGGTTTGCCGAACTACCTGCCAGCGAGTTCTCCAGCGAGCAGTAGTTTGGGTTCTCCTTCGTGAACACCGATGGGAACAGTGCCACAAAGACGATGAAAACAATCAGAATTGCCGAGACAATGAACAGTGGGTTCTTGCGCAGCGTACGCCAAGCATCGGCCCACATGCTCGTAGCAGGTGCGGACTCATCGATGCTATCGACTTCGCGCAGTGGCGTCTCGTCAAGAGGAGCAACGTAGCGCTCCTGACCAGGCAGTGTTTCGATTGGTTGTAAACGATCAACAGCAGACATCGAACTCCCCTATCACGCGTAACGAATGCGCGGATCAAGAGCCGCGTACAACATATCGACGAGCAAATTACATACAACGAACACCAGCGTCAACAGAGTGACGATGGACACAACCATGTTCGCCTCTCCCTTGAGAATGCTCTGATAAGTCAGGAAGCCAATACCGTGAATGTTGAAGATCTGTTCGGTGATCATTGCACCGCCCATGAGTGCGCCAAGATCCTGACCCAAGTAGGTAATAACAGGAATCAGCGAGTTACGAAGAATGTGGCGGAACGTCACCGACGAATTCGTCATGCCCTTTGCACGAGCAGTACGCACATAATCAAGCGACACATTCGATGAAACTTCAGAACGAGCCAAACGAATAATGTAAGCCATCGAGACCGAGCCAAGCACCATGGCTGGCATCAGCAAATCAAAGAATCCAGGATTCGATCCAGCGGTCACTGGCAACCAGCGCAGCTTCACACCAAACACATACTGACCAACAAAGCCCGTAACGAACGTAGGTACCGAGATGAGCAGCAGCGAAACGATCAGAATGACCGAGTCATACCACTTGCCCTTCTTCAGACCAGAAATAACACCAAACACCACACCGAAGATTGCTTCGAAGCAGAAGGCCATAACAGCCAGCCTGATCGTCACAGGGAATGCACGTGCAATTTCGTCAATAACTGGCTGTCCTGCAAACGTCTGACCAAAGTCGAGCGACAGTGCGTTCTTGAGGAACAGCAGGTACTGCACAATAAACGGTTTATCAAGATTATATTCTGCGCGGATCTGGGCTGCGACGGCTTCATTGATTGGCTTGTCGCCGAACATTGCCTTGACAGGATCGCCAGGCAGTGCGAATACAAGCGCATACACCAACAGTGTCGTACCAAGAACCACTGGGATCATCTGCAGAATGCGTCGCAGAAGATACTTTCCCATTCATAGCTCCTTATGCCTAGACCGGCTGGCAAGCTCGAATGCCAAAACCACATCAAATGATGCTCCGGTCGCTAAATACCCCTATAGAGTACCGCAAGGGCGGAAAAAGCCCCCCTCTTGTTGCGGTAATCGAGCGAAAGGAGGGGCCCGAAGGCCCCTCCCGAAACACCCCCGTAAGCCTAGGCGTGCTTACGAAAATGTATGTTTTTCTCAGTTCTTAGTGATTTCGTTATAGATTGGCGTGTTCTGCCAGTCCATAGTGAAGCCCTTCACACCGAGTGCTGCAACACCGTCAGCATTCGAGTAGTAGAGCGGAATTGCAGGAAGCTGATCGAGCAGAATAACCTCTGCATCCTGGTACAGCTTGATCTGCTCTTCGCTGTTCGTGCAGGCCATTGCCCTGTTGAACAGGTCATCAACCTGTGGGTTCGAGTAGTCACCATCGTTCGAGCCCTTACCGTTACCCGACTCAGTGTCGTAGAGCTGGTAGAGGTAGTTCTCCATCGATGGGTAATCTGGCTGCCAACCCGTACGGAAAGCACCCTTGATCGAACGATCGGTCACAGCGTTACGGAACTCCTGGAACGTTGGCATTGGGTTCGTCGATGCGATGTTACCCAGCACCCTGTTCACAGAGTTGACGATTGCATCGAACACTGGCTGTGCGTCACCGTCAGCGTTGTAAGCGAACGTGAGCTTGCCATCGAACTTCGAAATTGCGTCAGCCTTAGCCCAGAGTTCCTTAGCCTTATCTGGGTTGTACTTCAGATTATCGGAGTTCTGCAGATCCTTGGAGTAACCAGGAATAACTGGGGACGTGAAGTCCGTAGCGACGGTACCAATGCCGCCGAGAATCTTGTCAACAATGCTCTGGCGGTCGATTGCCATCGACAGAGCCTGGCGACGCAGCACACCTTCTTCAGTGTTGGTCTCCCAGTGCTTGAGGTCAGAAGGAATCGTGAACGTCTGGCTCACAGAACCTGGCTTGTTGTAAGCAATAACGCTCTTATCCTTCTGGAACTGCCTCTTTGCCGATGCAGGAACCGTATCCATCACATCAAGGTTGCCGCCCTGAACGTCAGCGTATGCCGAGTCTGGGGACGTGTAAATCTTGAAGGTCACACCATCGTTGAGTACCTTTGCGGAACCCTTGTAATCAGCGTTCTTCTTCAGAACGATCTGAGACTGGTGATCCCACTTATCCAGCGTGTACATACCATTGCTGACTGGCTTCTCACCGAATGCCTTTGGATCCTTATAGAAGGAGTCTGGCAGTGGAGCGAATGCTGGGTAGCCAACCTTCACTGGGAACACGGAATCTGGACGAACCATGTCAACGGTGAACGTCTTGTCATTTTCGACCTTGAGGCCGGAGAGCTGCTCGTCTCCCTTGAGGCCCTTTGGATCCTGGAGCTCGTCGTAGCCCTTAATCATCGAGAAGAAGGAAGAGCACTTCTGGGCATTCTTTGCGTTAGCCGTGTAGCTCCATGCCTTCGTGAACGACTCTGCGGTCACAGGCGTGCCGTCGGTGAACTTCCAACCGTCCTTGAGCTTCACCGTGTACTGCGAAGCGTCGGAGTTTGACGTAATGGAGTCAGCGACTTCCATTACAGAATCACCCTTAGCGTCGAAACGAACGAGGTTAGCAAACAGCAGCTGCAGGACGCGGCCACCACCCGATTCGTTCGTGTCGCCTGGGATCAGTGCGTTCTGAGGCTCGGAGTTATAAGCCGTGATGACATTGCCAGAGGAAGCAGAATCAGATCCGCCACCACATCCGGAAAGCATCATGCCTAAAGAGCATGCGATCGCTGCAAGCGCGATTGCTTTCTTCTTCATAGTGTCTCCTGTCTGGTTGAGGCCCCGAAGCGGATAACTCCGGGCAGAATCCGCGGCAACCATGCCAACGGCATGGCACGATTTCTGTGTGACTATAGGTCGATTGATTCTTCTATATCATTCGCCCACAGTGCTAGCCATGTACGTTTAGGTAGCTATTCTACCTTCACAATTCCTCACCTTAAGCGGGAACTTGTTTCATTTAAGTTATCTAAATGTGGCTTTGCGCACGGCGCAATATCGCACACCTATTTTGTGCAAAACAAACTGGGAACGCTTGCAAGCACAACAGATACTATGGAATAAAACACTTGTGTGTCAAGGTTTTTGTCCAAAGCCAGAACAACATTTATACGAATTTTTTAGGCCCGCGGGAATGCTTGCGCATAACGCTGCTTCAATTGTCCAATAGACACATGCGTATATCGCTGTGTAGTTCCGAGACTTGAATGGCCTAATAATTCCTGTACTTCACGTAAATCTGCTCCTCCATCGAGTAAATGTGTAGCAGCGCTGTGACGCAGTGCGTGAGGTGAAATATCAGGCACTCCAGCACGCGCAGCTTCGCGATGAACAACCGCTCGAACAATGCGTTGATTAATGCGAGAGCCTCGAACTCCTAAGAACAACGCTTGCTCAGATTGATCTGACGCAAACCGCGGTCTTCCAACGTTTAGCCACGTATCGAGTGCTCGTTGTGCTGGTACACCATACGGCACTACGCGTTGCTTATTACCTTTACCGGTTACACGAATTGTGCGGTTCGTCATATTGACATCTGCAATATTGAGTCCCGTCAATTCGGCCACACGAATACCCGTCGCATAAAGCAGTTCGAGTATTGCACAATCTCGGATAGTGGACACTTCCCTACGTTCGTAACATAACGATGTACTGTCCGCCGCCTCGTGTTGTGCTTCAACGGCTTCTGCATCAACTTCATCCATCAGCCGTTCTGCTTGTTGTTCATTTAATACTGCAGGCAGCGGTTTTGCAGTTTTTGGAATTTGCAATACTGCAGCAACATTATGCGCGCATACGTGATGCTCGGTTGCCCATACAAAAAATTGACGTACAGAAACCGTTCGTCGAGCCAAACTCGATTTAGCAATATGTTGTGCTTCAGTTGCCATCCAATTACGCAACATATCGAGCGTAATTGTATTCCAGCTTGACGCTCCTAGCTCAGTGACATAAATACAGCAGCGTTCTACATCGCCTACATAAGCACGCACGGTATGTTCACTTAACCCACGATTTGCAATTAAAAATGTTGCATACTCATCTAATGTTTGCGCATACCATGCTGTTTGCTGACTGCTGGATTTCATATTGCTCATAGTAGAGCGCCATAATAACTGCGCTACACTAAGGGAAACAATTCCCCTGCTGCGAATATTCACATGCAGTAATAATTGCGAGACACAGTTACACTAGTACATATGGATAATGCTGTGTTGCCTTATGCGACCACAACACTACCCCACTACGAAGGCCCTCTGTGGTTTTCGAATAATTAAAAACAATAAAAAAGAACGTAACCGTTGAATGACGAAAATCCCCCAAACGTAACGAAAGTACGTATCAAAAGCTGGTGTTGAACTTTGCACAAGAATCGCAACAGAACCGGGTGCACAAAGGAGAGAATATGAATACTACTGAGCAACCGAACACGACTGATCCAGTAGTTGCTCGTGCAGTTGATTTATTTAAGCAATACGGCACTGATGACAATGCAGTTATTGCACTGAATCATATTAATGTGGAATTTAAGCGCGGCGAGCTCACGGCAATTATGGGCCCTTCTGGCTCAGGCAAGTCGACGCTTATGCATTGCATGGCTGGACTTGATACGCCTACGTCGGGCGATGTGTTTGTTGAAGGCTTGGAAGTCTCGTCAATGAACCAGCGTCAGTTGACGAAACTGCGTCGTAAGGAAATTGGATTTATTTTCCAGTCGTTTAATCTGGTGCCAACGTTAACGGCTAAGGAAAATATTCTGCTGCCATTGCAGATTGCAAAGCGACCTATTGATATGGACTGGTTTAATAAGGTTGTTGACGTGGTCGGCTTGGCTAACCGCCTTGATCACCGTCCAAGCCAGCTGTCTGGCGGTCAGCAGCAGCGTGTGGCTTGTGCTCGCGCCATGATGGAGCAGCCAAGCGTTATTTTCGCTGATGAGCCTACAGGTAATTTGGATTCGCGTTCGAGCCGTGAAGTGTTGAGCTTCTTGCAGCAGTCAGTGCGTGAATATGGTCAGTCAATTGTTATGGTGACGCACGATCCTCGTGCTGCCAGCTTCGCTGATCGTGTGCTTGTGCTGGCCGATGGTTCGATTACGAATGACATGCAGCACCCAACCTATGCCGAAATTCTTGAAGTCTTCGCTGATCGTGAGGAAGAAGAAGGCGAAGAGGAACAGCGCGCAGAGGGTGAGGCTCGCTGATGATTCGAATTGGTTTACGTGATGCCAAAGCGCATTTGCATCGCTTTGTGATGTCGATTATTGCCATTGCACTTGGTGTGGCTTTTGTTATTGGTGCATTCTGTTTCAGGGGCATGCTCAATGATCAGGTCAGCCAAATGATGGCAACGAATGCTGATGCTGATGTCTATGTGCGCAGCACGATTGTCAGTGATAAACACGAGCCAAATACCGAGGTTAAGTTCTCAGATTATGAGTCGTTGCCAGTGTCGCTGCTCAAGGACGTGCGTGATGTTCCTGGCGTGACCTATGCAGGTGACGCTCAGATGCTGACGAATATTGTGCTCGTTGGCAAGAACGGTACGGCTGTTACTACCATGGGCCCGCCAACTATGGGTATTGGCGTGAGCAAGGGTTCATGGCGTGGCGCCAAGTTAACGCAGGGTCACTGGCCAGAAGCTGATAACCAGATTGTGCTGCATTCTGGTGCTGCTGAGCAGTCGGGCTTGAAGGTTGGCGATACCACGAAGGTCGTGTTCCCTGATGGCCCTCGCGATATGAAGGTTGTTGGCACGTTCACCACCGATACGGCACAACTTGGTGCGGTTATTGTTGGCCTCGATCCTTCGCTCGTGAAACATTATGTGGAACAAGAGGGCGAATCCACCGATGAGGCTTCTCGTTTTACGGTCTATGGCAATGCAACAACGCCACTGAACGAGCAGCAACAGCAGCAGCTCGCTGATCGTATTAATAAGGCACTGCCAAAAGATAGCCACGCAATTGCCGTAACCGGTGATTCGCTGCGCAATGAAACGACAAAGACTACGCAGGATGCACTGGGCTTTATTCAGCCGCTGATTCTGATCTTCGCTGCAATTGCACTGTTCGTGGGCTCGTTCATTATTGCGAATACATTCACGATGATTGTGCGTGAATCGATGCGCGGCTATGCACTGTTGCGTTCAATTGGCGCCTCCCCTGCTCAGGTTTTTATGACCGTTGTTGTGCAGGCAATTGTGCTCGGCTTGATTGGCTCGGTTATTGGTGTGTTCCTTGGCTGGGGCATGCTTGAACTTATTGCCAAGGGCATGGGCAGCATGGGTATGCCTTTGTCTGGTTCCCCTGTGCCAAGCGTTGCCGACATTATTATTGGTGTGCTCGTTGGCATTGTGGTCACACTGATTGGTGCTTCGCTGCCTGCTCGTCGTGCAGCTTTGGCTCCACCAATTCAGGCTATGAACGAGACCGTCAACCCAGAAAAGCCAGTTCGTCGCCGTGGCGTTATTGGCCTGATCATGATTGTGCTTGGCGCCCTCGCTTGGTGGTTCGCTTATGCACTGGCTACTACGGGCACGAAGGATACGGCATTCTCTGCCTTTGACGGCTTGCATGCCGGCTGGCCGCTTGGTGTTGGTGCAGGCCTTGTAGTTATTGGCGTTATTGTTATTGGTCCAGCTATTGTGACGCCTGTTTCGAAGGTGCTTGGCTGGATTCCTGAGCATATGTTTAGCGTGACAGGCCGTCTGGCTACGCGCAATATTGCTCGTTCGAAGCGCCGTACAGCAAACACTGCTGCCGCTCTGTTTGTGGGACTTGCCATCGTCAGCTGCATTGGCGTTGTTGCAAGCTCGGTTAAGGTGTCGCTGCACGATCTTGTTGATAACAACTTGAACGCCAATTATGTGCTCAAGTCGGCTTCTATGACCACGAGTCTTCCGAAGAAGGCTATTGAAGAGGTTAAGCAGCTTGACGACGTCGACAAGTCAGCTCGTCTGGAAACGCTTATGGGCGTGAAGTATGACAACAAGATGGTTATGCCTATGACGACGAGCGCTGACTTGTTCGAGTCGATTTCCCGTATTCGCGACAGTCAGGGCGACCCGGTGCAGGCATTCAAGCAGGGCGAAGCCATTGTTGGTAAGACAATGGCTGAAGACCATGAGTGGAAGCTTGGCCAGACGATCACGTTGAAGGCTGAGAACGTTGTGGTTGATGAGCAAGCTACGGCTCAGGCACAGCAGCAGTACATGGCCGACGTGCAAGCCCGTGTTCAGGCCGCTCAGCAGAAGGCTCAGCAGCTCGCTGCCGCTGGTGATCTTGCTGGCGCTCAGGCACAGGGTCAAGAGGCTCAGAAGATTATGGAAGACGCTCAGCACGTGGATCCTGCAACACTGGTGCGTACAACGAAGAAGGTTGTGCGTGAGAACGTTCGTATTGGTGCCATTGCTAATGAAGCGCTCTATAACGACAGCATGTTCCTGCCTGCTTCGATTGCTGACAAGTTGACGCCTCAGGCCATGCGCTTGACACAGCAGATGTACGTGTTGGCTAAGCCTGGCACCGATCTGGAAACACTGCATAAGCAGCTGACCGATATTGCTAAGCCGTTCTACACGATCGCCGTGCTCGACCGCGACCAGTACAAGTCGTCGTTGAGCGAGACCGTGAACCAGGTGTTGGCAATTCTCTATGCACTGCTCGCACTGTCGGTGGTTATTGCCATCTTCGGCATCGTCAATACGTTGGCTTTGAACGTGTCGGAACGTACGAAGGAAATTGGTTTGCTGCGTGCTATTGGTACGTCACGCGGCCAGATCCGCGGCATGCTCGCCATTGAGGCAGTGATTATGTCGGTGTTCGGCACATTGCTCGGCATTATTGTTGGCGTGGGCGCGGGCTTTGTGATTCGCGCCGTGTTCTCGAATCAGGGCATGACCACGCTTTCGATTCCGTGGGCTACGCTGTTGCTCTTCCTTGCGCTGTCTATTGTCGTGGGTCTGCTCTCGAGCGTCTCCCCTGCGAGCCGCGCACTCAAGCAGCCGGTCCTTGACGCTGTGAAGTCTGAGTAACTGGCTCAGTGAGTGAGTTGCCGCGCGCTTCCCACTCATGTAACACAAAAACCCCTGCAGTTTTCGTAAGCTGCAGGGGCTTTATTATTGGCCAGTATTGTTACGTTCTGGCTTGGTATTCTCTTTTTTTATTTCTGTTAGTGCTGACTAATGGCGCCGTTCTCAATAATCGCGCGGTAAGCAGACGTGAAACGCACAATATGTTCGCCGCGCTTCGCTGATTCGAGCATATCTTGACGCCAGTTTTCTGGATCAATATGCAACGTATCAAATGTCACTTCGGTTTGCTCACCGTTCTGCTGCTTGCGCTTTTGAGCAGCCTTGTAAGCACGGTATTCATCACCGTCGCTAAAGAACTGATCGATTTCTCGATCGGCCTCTGTTCTATTCGTGCCAGATGCCACATGAGCATCAAGTGCATAAGAAATAGACATGAGGCGTTCTGCGTATTGGCGCAGCAAATAGGCCACGTCGCCGCTATTTTCTTCGACCATAGCCTTCGTACGGTTTGGATCCGTTAAGGCAACGCGTGTCATATCGCGCCAAGAGCCTGCACTTAATGCGGCTGCAATATTGCGATCGCTGCTATCAACGAGCATATTAATTAATGCTGTTGCTGCCACATGAGGCATATGCGAAATCAATGCTGCTGCACGATCATGCGTTTTGTCATCAAGAATAATCAGACGGTTATGGCTAGCACGCGTAATCATGCTGGCCACGGCCATAACGCGACGGTAATCGGTGTGATCGCAGAACGTTACAGCCCACAATGCGTTATGGAACAGATGCTCGTTAGCAGCCTTCCAGCCAGAAAGCTCATTACCGCACATAGGATGTGCACCGACATAGCAGCTTTCGAGGCCAGCCTTCTTAACTTGGTCGCGCACAATGCCTTTAACCGAACCAACATCAGTCAGCGTGGTGTGTTCCATATCAAGCGATGTCTTCAACACGTCAAGCACTTCTGGCATAGCAGCCAAAGGATTGCACAGTACGAGCACATCTGGCTTCGCTTGTGCTAATTCGCTGAGCTCGTCGAAGCACTGAATGCCGACTTCGCGGGCATGCTCATATGGGTGTTGGCGAGGGTTCCAAGCTAAGACTTCACAGCCTTCACTATTGAGTCGCAATGCAAGAGAGCCGCCAATAAGGCCTAGGCCAACAATGCCTACGCGTGCAGGAGCAGCAAGGCCGTCCTCTGCGCTGGCTTTGCTCTCTTGTTCCCATTCGTTCACGGATTCGTGATGCATGGTGTTCACCTTTCCTGCATCAATGTGCTTGGAATTACTATTTACCAGAGTAGTTCGTGTGACGATACTTGTTCATCTTCGGTATCACTGCATAAACCACCTTGCGGTAGCATCCATTCCGTTACTGGTGGCGTAGGCCGTTCCATATGCGGGTAGACGGCTAGAGTTCGCACCCAGTCACCATGCTGTAATACCTCATGCAACGTTTCGCGGAAATTCAACTCCCAAGGAGCCGAATCGAGCGTTGCAATAAAACTGTAGGTTCCCTGATGTCCTTTTATTGGACGGGAAATAAAGCTCGTCATATTGAGTCCAGCGTCTCGCAAGCAGTCGAGCAAATTGGCGAGCACACCAGGGCCGGTGACGAGCGGAATGAACGTCACAATGGACTCGAATGAGCGTGACGAATCGTGGCGCAGTTGCTCAAGCAGTTGACGTACTTGTTGTCGATGAGCCGTGACGAGGAACTCCGTACGGCCATGGCGGAAGTCTTGCACGGCCGTACCAATGCGATGCAAATGATAGAGCTCGCCGCACAGTGACGGACCTAATGCAATGGCACCAAACTGAAGATCGCGGCAGCCTGCAGCATTCGAACTTGCAGGAACGCGTTTGAGCTGATGCTGCTGAATGAACTGCATGCACTGTGCCAAGCCATGACTGTGTGCCGTAACCGTCTTGCACAAATCGAAAACACTACACTGCCGGTCTTGTGCTGCTTGCCACGTTGCTTCAGTGACATAGGCATCAAACGTAATATCAATGCCTACACGCAGAAAACCGGCCATATCATGTGCATCAATGAGCATGTCAAGGTTTGGAACAACATAGCCTTCTACATTGTTTTCCCAAGCAATTATGCCCCAGCCGTCACCGTGCTCTACATGCTGGGCAATTTGCGAAACGTATTCGCAGGCCTGCAGTTCAAGTTCAATCTCAGGCAGTGCCGTATGGAGTTGTTCAACTGCCGTCAGTGCGGCTTGTTGCGTAAACGTGCCTTCGGGTCCTAAGTAGAACAATGTGGTCATCTACTACCCTTTCCTTCGGCATGCGATAGGAAGTACCCTCGCTCTGACGAGCATAAATGATGAAGCTGAATCGTGCTTAATTATGCTTATTGTGAGGGCCAACGTGGAATGCTGCGTAATCCTGATTTGAACGCTTAATCATTGGATTATGCATGTCATGATGTACTGCTTCGTGCGGCATATCTGCCTCATCTTCATTACCGTCTGGAATATAGAACCAACGATTTGGCAGTACAGCCATAACGATTTGCAAAATAACAACGCCTAAGAACCAGATCAAGCTGGCCTCACGTGAGAGGAATGGCAATACTCCACCAGAAATAGACAGTGGAATAAGCACATCACCTTGCGATACATACACAGCAATAAAGCCAACTGTGCTCGAACACACAATGAGATGTAATGCTAAACCGGTAACGCCGCCACGCGAGCGTGCGCACCAAGCCGACATACCAACGAGCAGAAAACCAAGCACAAGGCCAATTGGAATGTTCTGTGTAGCACCAAGACGATGCACGAGTGTGCCAATAACACCTGAGCCAAAAGCAGACAAGACGGTCACACCCGCACGGCCGCCCGTACTTAAACGATGGGACCAAGGTGCTTCCGTCTTGTCAAATGCTTTTCGAGTCATGTGCTCTACTTTAGCGACTTATTGTACAAAATAAATCACTTATTGTTGGCAGCGTTGTTTGCACGGCGCTGCTTTGCACGCCACTTGTACCAATCTTCGCGGTTCAGAATGATCTTGCGAATACGGATTGCTTCTGGCGTGACCTCAACGCACTCGTCCTCGTTTGCGAAGTCCAGCGACTCCTCGAGGCTCATCTTGATAGGAGGCGTCAGCGTTTCGAGCACGTCTGCAGTTGCAGAACGCATGTTCGTCATGTGCTTAGCCTGCGTGATGTTCACATCGAGCTCGTCAGGCTTGTTGTTAATACCAACAACCTGGCCCTCATAGACCTGAGACTGTGGCTCAACGAAGAAGTTGCCACGAGCCTGCAGACGCTGCATGGCGTATGGCGTTGCAGTGCCCTGACGATCGGAAACCATCGAACCGTTCTGGCGCGTCACGATCTGGCCAGCCCATGGAGCGTAACCAGCGGAGATCGAAGCAGCAATGCCAGTGCCGCGCGTTGCGGACAGCAGTGCCGTACGGAAGCCAATCAAGCCACGGCTTGGCACCGTGAACTGCAGACGGATCCAGCCCGAACCGTGGTTCGACATGGACTCCATGCGGCCCTTACGATCAGCCATGAGCTGGGTAACCGTACCCATGTACTCTTCTGGAACATCGATTGTCGTCGATTCCATTGGCTCGCATAGCTCGCCATCAATCGTCTTCGTAACAACCTGAGGACGACCAACGGTCAGCTCGTAGCCTTCACGACGCATCTGCTCAGCGAGCACTGCCAGTGCGAGCTCACCACGGCCCTGCACTTCCCATGCGTCAGGACGATCGGTTGGAATGACCTTAATCGACACGTTACCGATGAGCTCACGATCGAGGCGGTCCTTGATCATACGAGCCGTCAGCTTGTGATCCTTGCCTTCGGTGCCAGCCAGTGGCGAATCGTTCGTACCGAACGTCATCGAAATTGCTGGATCATCAACGTGGATCAGTGGCAGTGGACGTGGATCCTCTGGGTCCACAATCGTCTCACCGATCATAATGTCGTTCACACCAGCCACTGCGACGATGTCGCCAGGGCCAGCGGACTCCACAGGCTGACGCTCAAGGCCCTGCGTACGCAGCAGCTCAGAAACGCGGAAGTTCTCGATCGAACCGTCCACACGGGACAGACCGTAGGTCTTGCCCTTCTCCAGCGTGCCGTTGTAAATACGCACGAGGCCCAGACGGCCAAGGAAGTCAGAAGAATCAATGTTTGCAACGTGAGCCTGCAGAGGTGCGCCCTCTTCGTACTCAGGTGCAGGAATGTTCGAAATAATCGACTCGAACAGTGGCTCGAGGTTGTCGTTGTCTGGCAGAGCGCCATCAGCAGGCTGATCGGTCGATGCGTAGCCAGCCTTTGCAGCGCAGTAGATAACAGGCAGGTCGAGCAGAGCGTCGAGGTCAAGGTCAATGCCTTCCTCAACAACGTCCTGTGCCAGGCCGAGCAGCAGATCGGATGCTTCGCCAACGACCTCGGAAATACGAGCGTCTGGACGATCCACCTTGTTCACGCACAGGATCACAGGCAGCTTAGCTTCGAGAGCCTTACGCAGCACGAAGCGGGTCTGTGGCAGTGGGCCTTCCGATGCGTCCACGAGCAGCACAACGCCATCAACCATCGAGATACCGCGCTCAACCTCGCCGCCGAAATCAGCGTGGCCTGGCGTATCGATGACGTTAATCGTGATGCCTTCTGGATGACCATACTTTGCAGCCAGTGGACCCGTGTACTGAACAGCCGTGTTCTTCGCAAGAATCGTGATGCCCTTTTCGCGTTCCAGATCATTGGAATCCATAACACGATCAGGCACTTCTTCGCGCTCATTGAACACATTGGACTGCTGGAGCATGGCGTTCACGAGCGTGGTCTTACCGTGGTCGACGTGAGCCACGATTGCAACGTTACGGATATCACCGCGTACTGCCATTGATTAAGCCTCTCTTCAATCAATCCTCAGATATCTTGCGATTGCCGTGCATTGTGTTTCCCTTGATAATGCACGGTGCGAGCCCAGATTGTGTAGGCCCGACAACGCTTAGAGATTTCGCGCATACTTGACATGCGCGCAAACGTAAATATGCTACGCCCGTAGGGAGACGTTCGCGAACATGCGAAGCTTTGCTCACCTACGGACGTAATTCGAGAAGTCAAGAAACGCGAAACGTTAGTCTTCAAGCTCCTGACCGGTTCGTTCTGGAAGGAACAATGCTGCGACGCAAGCAAGCACAAACGCAACAGCAAATACAATAAATGCCACCGATTTATTGCCGCCCGAAAGCGTGAGGAACCAAGGCATGAGCAGCGGCGCAATTATGGCTGCCACTCGCCCGCACGCGGCAGCAGCCCCCGAGGCTGCACCACGCAAGCGTGTCGGATAAATCTCAGGAGTTACGGCATACATAACGCCCCACGCGCCCAAGTTTGATGCCGACAGCAGGCAGCCGAACACGAGCACCTGCCAAACGGCTGTGGACTGCGAGAACAAGAACGCAGCTACGGCCGAAACGCCCAGAAACACGGCCAATGTGCGGCGGCGACCCCAGCGTTCGACGAGCCAAGCGGCCAAGAAATAGCCCGGCAGCTGCGCAATAGAAATCGCAAGCGTATAACCAAATGACTTCGTTAATGAACCGAACTGATCGGCCAACAGACTTGGCATCCACGTGAACGCACCGTAATACGAGAAGTTCACAAAGAACCACGTGGCCCAGATCGCAGCCGTAATGCCTAAGAACTTGCGACTGAACAGTTCCCTCGTACGAATACGCGGCATCGGTTTCGTCTCATGCAAGTCGCTCTGAGGACCAGCAGCACTGACACTTAATGCAGCCTCGGCTTTAGCCAACATCAAACGCTTCGTATCCCCTGCTAACTCGAAATAGCGAACAGCCTGCTCAGCCTCAATTTGGCGGCCGCGAGACTCAAGAAATCGCACTGACTCTGGCAGCTGTCTGCGCACAACAATCGCGTAGAGCAATGGCACAGCTCCAATCAGTAGCGCCCAGCGCCATCCCCAATCGCCAGAAAACGGAATAACAAAATAGCCAATCAGTGCAGCAATAATCCATCCCACGGCCCAGAACGATTCAAGAAGCACAGTCATGCGGCCACGCTGCCTGGTCGGAGAGAATTCCGATACCAACGTAGACGCCACTGGCAGCTCGGCACCTAATCCCAAACCAATGACGAAACGCGCGGCCAGCAATGCCACCAGTGACCAAGCAAAGGCCATTGCACCATTCGCGATGCCGAACACGATTAATGTGGCGGTGAAAATAGTTTTGCGCCCGAATCGATCAGCTAAATAACCGCCAAGCGCGGCACCAATAGCCATACCAATAAAGCCAATCGAAAGCACCCATGACTTCTGCGTAGCCGTCAGATGGAATACAGGGTCAGCAGCAATTGCTGTGACGACGAACGACACCAAGCCAACGTCCATAGCGTCAAACGCCCAGCCCACGCCAGAGGCCACGAGTAGGCGGCGGTGGGCTGCATTGAGTTTGAGACGATCAAGACGCTCATTACGCGTCAATGTTGCATTGTGACCAGCTGCTGCTGTGTTGGGGGTAAACGAGGACATAACTCTCCCAATAACGTTCTCTCTGCTGTCTTCATCAGACTACGAGCGGCACGCATGAGCATTAGGCCCAAGGGCCGCATGCTGAAATACAAAATGCTTCTGAGCAAACCAACGATGCTCAGAAGCATTTCAACATAAGTAATAAGTTACTAACGAGTTAGCAACGAGTTGCTGTGCAACTGTTAGGCCACAATCCCCTTGGCCACGAGTTCACGAGCCACCTCACGGTATTCGCGAGCCGTCTTGTGGTTTGGCGCGTAGTACGTAATTGGTGCTGCAGCCACATTGGCGTCAGGCAACTTAATCGAGCGCGAAATAACCGAGTGGAAAACCTTGTCGTGGAAGGCTTCATAAATACGCTGCAGAACTTCGTCGCTGTGCAGTGTACGCGTGAACATCGTGACGAGCACGCCGTACACCTCAAGCGATGGATTAATACGCATCTGCACTTTTTCAATCGACTGCATCAGCAGTGCAACACCACGCAGTGCGAAGAACTCAGCAGCCACAGGAATAATCACACCGTCAGCAGCAGTCAGTGCATTAACGGTCAGCAGACCCAGCGATGGCTGGCAGTCGATAATAATGACGTCGTACTCGTTCTTAATCTGACGCAGCACACTGGCCAAAACCTGTTCACGTGCCACTTCGGTAACGAGCTGCACTTCTGCAGCAGAAAGATCAATATTTGCCGGCATAACGTCAAGATTGTCGTACTTCGTGTGCTGAATCACTTCATGCACATCCATACGAGGATTGAACAAAGCCGTATACACCGTGTTTTCCACGGCATTCGCGTTAATACCTAAGCCAACGGTGGCAGCACCCTGAGGGTCAAAATCAACAATCAGCACTTTGCGGCCATATTGTGCCAAAGCGCCTGCAATATTAATTGAGCTTGTTGTTTTGCCTACGCCACCCTTCTGGTTGCACATAGCAATGACTTTAGCGGGCCCATGCTGAAGCAAGGCCTTAGGTACAGGGAATGTTGCGTATTCCCTTCCGAGCATATCCGTAGGCATACTGTTTACTCTATCAGTTCGTATTGCTGTTCTGGTCACTCAGCATAATCGCAGTCAGGACTACTGCAACGCTGAGGGCCAACTCTTCATGAGATCTGCAAGTTTCGTAGACTTACCGCGCACGTGGATGTGCCAACGCGTAGGTTTCGATCAACGATTCTGGACTCACATGTGTATATATTTGCGTGGTTTGCACACTGGCATGACCAAGTAATTCTTGCACTGAGCGTACATCAGCGCCACCCTGTATTAAATGCGTGGCGAATGAATGGCGCAAGGTGTGTGGATGAATTGCTCTGCCGAGTTTCGCAATCTGCGCAGCTCGCTGCAAAATCTCCCATGCCGACTGTCGAGACAGTCGCGCACCACGCTTATTCAAGAACACTGCACGTCGTTCCGGAATTGGCTTCTTTGAACGTCGTTCCAGCTGAGGCCGTGCCTGGTTGATATAGCTTTCGAGTGCTTGTGCCGCATATGATCCGAACGGTACGAGGCGTTGTTTATTACCTTTACCAGTCACGCGCAGCACTTGCGATTCCATATCAATGTCATCCAAGTTCAGGCCAACGGCTTCGCTGACGCGCGCTCCTGTGGCGTATAACAACTCAAGTAACGCACAATCGCGCCAGCCAATCGGGTCATCAGCTCCCGTAATACCCTCGGCTGGGTGAATTGCATCAAGCAACTGCTGTACTTCTTCAATAGTCAGTACGTCTGGCAGTTCTGACGCCGTTTTTGGTGCGTGCACGCTTGCTGTTACGTCCGCTTCAACAGCCGCTTCTTGAACAAAGAAACGGTGGAACATATGCATGCTGGCCACTCGCCTAGCAATGCTGCGTGTGGACTGACCGAGTCCGTTCAGCTCTCGTACATACTGTTCTGCCAGTGCCGTCGTAATTTGTGCGGGATCCTTCACGTTCTGTTCGTTCAGAAACGTAACGTAACGCTGTAAATCGGTGCGGTACGCCTGCAAAGTTGCTTGAGAAACGCCGCGCTCCACGTCCATAAACATCAGGAACCGTTGTGCCCACTCGTCTAGTGTGCGTTCGTGCATACCGGCTCCTTTCTTGTCTTGCGTTTGGCCGTGTCTACTCTACAGATCTTTTGTATTTCTGTTGTTGCAACATAACAGAAAACCCCACCTCATGGCGGGGCTTTCTAGTTAAGCAGCTTTTCTAGCTTCGTAACGCTCAGGCGTTGACTGGAGCGTTAACGTCCTCAGGCAGAGCAGCCTTAGCCTGCTCAACGATTGCCTTGAACGTCTCAGCATCGGAAACAGCGATCTCAGCAAGAGCGCGACGATCGAGTTCAATGCCAGCCAGGTGCAGACCCTGGATGAAGCGGTTGTACGTCATGCCTTCAGCACGCACAGCAGCGTTGATGCGCTGGATCCACAGCTTGCGGAAGTCAGCCTTGCGAGCCTTGCGGTCGCGGAAGTTGTAAGTAAACGAGTGGAGCAGCTGTTCCTTAGCCTTACGGTACAGGCGGGAACGCTGACCGCGGTAACCCTTAGCGCGTTCGAGAACGACGCGACGCTTCTTCTTGGCATTGACAGAGCGCTTTACACGTGCCATGTGATTTCCTCTACTTTCCTAAAGTCCTCAATATTCTGCTCGGAGCAGTTAAGCTCACTTAGCGAGCAGACCCTTCATCTTCTTGGCCTGTGGCGTGGAGAGCGTCTTGTTAGCGCTCAGAGCACGACGCTTACGAGCAGACTTGTGCTCGAGGTTGTGGCGCATTGCGCTACCGTTGTGCACGACCTTGCCCGAGCCGCTGAGGCGTACGCGCTTGCGTGCTGCGGAGTTACTTTTCATCTTCGGCATTGCTGCCCTCCTTGTGTATTTCCTTGCTCAAGGCAAGTTATTGCTTGCGTAATGGAAGCTTTATGTTCAGTCCTGAGAAGCGATTGCTTCTTTAGCTTCTGCCGCGGCCTTAGCCTGAGCTTCTTGCTTAGCTGCCAAACGAGCAGCCTGACGAGCTTGGCGTTCTGCACGCGATTCAGCGCCACGACGACGCTGCTCGGACTGCGTGTGCACCTTCTTGCCACGAGGAGCCAGCGTCATAATAATGTTGCGGCCCTCTTGCTTTGGTGCGAATTCAATCGTGCCAGATTCAGACACCTCGTCAGCCAAACGCTGCAGCAGCTCAACACCGCCGATAGGACGAGACTGTTCACGACCGCGCAGCATGATGGTGACCTTCACCTTGTCGCCACCGTTCAAGAAGCGCTCAACGTGGCCCTTCTTGACTTCGAAATCGTGATCGTCAATCTTGAGGCGGAAGCGAATTTCCTTCACTTCTGCGGTGCTCTGATTACGACGCGCTTCGCGCTGCTTCATCTTCTCGTTGTACTTGAACTTACCGTAATCAATGAGCTTGGCAACAGGAGGCTTCGCGTGTGGTGCCACCTCGACGAGATCGAGGTTCGCTTCCTTTGCCAGGTTCAGAGCGACGGAAGTTGCGATAACTCCCACCTGTTCGCCGTTCGGTCCGATAAGGCGCACCTGGGAGACGCGAATCTCGTCGTTGATGCGTGGTTCGTCGCTAATGATGACTCCAATCCTCTGCAATCCAATTGCTTAAGTGAGAGCCTCTTCCTAAAGCTTTATGCTGTCGAATCCGCACATGGGCGCACGTCAATAAACCATCAACATGGTTTACATCAAATACATACGGTGCTTATTGCACTCAAACATGCTCTGCATGTAGGCCTATGCCTTGGACCCGAGGCCATAAAAGGACTCCAGGTGGGTTTCCCACTTTCTTGATTTCTCAAGCCTCATGCATAATACCACACCCCTAGACCAATGCGTGTTGCATCAGGGGTTTGGTGACAACCCGTTCTTTACTGCTTGCCAATATGAGCAGGACGCTCTGGAATTGGCTTAATTTTTACGATTTCTGGTGCATGAATCGTCACATGCTCTGCAGGGCGTGATCCATTTGCTGCTGCATCACGATTGAGCTCAAGTGTGTGACCATCCCAGCTCTCTACATGACCAACAAAATCACGGAACTTCATGCGATGATCCGTAGCATCAATACCCAATGCAGTGCGTACAACAACACGGGCACCCGATGGAATTCTTTGTGGCAAACTCATAACTTCTACCCTATTGCACTTCGCGACGATTGCGGCAAAACACATTTACAGAGTTGAAAATGGCAGAGATGCAAACCCAGAAATAAAAAAGGGATAAAAACAGAATTACAGAGCTGACAAGAACAAACTCAGCGCCAGATGAAGCACTATATATAAGGTCGTTGCGTAGACTGACGTAACAACACCACAATGTGACCAGAAAGAAGCGAGCATGCAGCAGACGCAATCGTGTGTAGTTATGGCAGCCGGCGAATACTATGACGAGCCAATTGCGTTACACGAGGGCGACATACTCATTGCGGCTGATGGCGGGCTCGATCACGCACGTCAAGCAGAACTTGAGCCGGACTATGTTATTGGTGACTTCGATTCTGCTCAGGAATCAGAACGCACTGTGGCGGCTGAGAATGACCATGTATTGGTGTTGCCACCACAAAAAGATGATCCGGACTTACTGTCGGCACTCAAATTTGGATGGTCACTCGGGTATCGAACCTTCCATATTTATGGTGCGCTGGGTGGTCGTATTGACCACACCATTTCCGCATTGCAAATTACAGCATTAGTGGCGCAACGTGGCGGTACTGCTATTCTGCATGGCAATCGACAGCACATTACGGCACTTTGTGATGGCTCCCTGACCTTTGAAGCAACGGATCTCACAGCAATTACCAAACATGAACCTGCTTACGTTTCGGTTTTTGCACATTCTGATGTTGCTCATGATGTGACGGAAACTGGCTTAAAGTACGGACTCGAGCATGCTGAATTAAGCAATCAGCAAGTCAATGGATTGAGCAATGAGCTGCTCAATGCAACGTCAGCAACTGTTAGCGTTAACGAGGGCACATTACTCATTACTTACCCTGCTGGTATAGCCGATCCAGAACACCACGTATCGCACGAATTTGAAGGAAATCTAGGCGATTTAGACTTCTCAATTTCTGCTGCACTTCGCGTTCATTAACCCCTAATTGCGCTCAAAGAGTTATGAAATAAGACGAACAATCACACTGTTAGTCAAATAAACCGACTACTGTAAATGATGTTGGTTAACCAAAGGTTTTCGAATACTTGACACACTCGCATGCAAATACGAGATGCAAGTTTTGAAGACTGGACCCATAAGGGAGAAACTACATGACAGTGAAGATTGGTATCAACGGCTTTGGTCGTATCGGCCGCCTCGCATTCCGTCGTATCTTCGAGCTCCAGGCTCGCGGCGGCGAAGCTGCAGGCATCGAAGTCGCAGCTATCAACGATTTGACGACTCCAGCAACG
The DNA here is from genome assembly GCF_003951975.1 of Bifidobacterium dolichotidis. Classification (GTDB taxonomy): domain Bacteria; phylum Actinomycetota; class Actinomycetes; order Actinomycetales; family Bifidobacteriaceae; genus Bifidobacterium; species Bifidobacterium dolichotidis. The sequence continues at coordinate 394,400 of NZ_QXGM01000001.1, read as the reverse complement.
CTGGCTTACCTGCTGAAGTACGACAGCACGCACGGTGTGTTCCGTCACGACGATGGCACTCCAGTCGACGTCAAGGCAACCGAAGACTCCATCATCGTTGATGGCAAGGAGTACAAGGTCTACGCCGAGAAGGATGCTAACAACATTCCATGGGTGAAGAACGATGGTGTCGAGTACGTTCTCGAGTGCACCGGCTTCTACACCTCCGCTGAGAAGTCCCAGGCTCACATCAACGCTGGCGCTAAGAAGGTCCTGATCTCCGCTCCTGCAAAGGACGATGTGACCCCTACCGTCGTGTTCGGCGTGAACCACGACATCCTCAAGGCTGATGACGTCATCGTGTCTGCAGGCTCCTGCACGACGAACTCGATGGCTGCTATGGTCAAGCTGCTCGACGAGAAGTGGGGCATCAAGGCTGGTTTCATGACCACGATCCACGCTTACACGGGCACCCAGATGCTGCTCGACGGCCCTCGTGGTACGAAGACGGGTCGCAACCTGCGCGCTGCTGCAATCAACACGATTGCTCACTCCACCGGTGCTGCAAAGGCAATCGGCAAGGTCGTTCCATCCGTGAACGGCAAGCTGCAGGGCCACGCACAGCGTATCCAGGTTCCAGATGGCTCCGTCACCGAGCTGACGACCGTCCTCGAGAAGAACGCTACCGCTGACGAGATCAACGCAGCATTCAAGGACGCTTTCGAGAACTGCGAGTTCTACGGCTACAACGATGAGGGCATCGTGTCCTCCGATATCCTCGGCGACACCCACGCTGGTGTCTTCGATCCAACGCAGACCGACGTCAACACGATCGACGGTATGACGATGGCTCGCACCGTGTCGTTCTACGACAACGAGTACGGCTTCACGTCGAACATGATTCGTACGCTGCTGTACTTCGCTGAGATCTCCGAGTGAGTATCGCTTAGCGACTAGTAACTCTCAGTAGTACTAGAAATGGCCGCTTCCGGAAGGGAGCGGCCATTTTTGTTAACTGTATATCAGTTACTCTGCGATATACGTCAACATACGTTGCGTAGTACTCGCAAGTTTATTTTTTTATTACTGTGATTGCCTCACCAGGTTGCAATTGGTCCAAACTGAGCATTCAGTACTTTGAGTAAATCATGAGGATTCACGCCAACGGACATACCTCGTTTACCACCAGAAACGAGGATTTCATCAAATTGCTCAGCGCTTTCATCAAGCACTGTGGTGTGATGCACTTTCTGGCCGAACGGTGAAATACCGCCAACAACATAGCCGCTTTCTCGCATTGCGACTTTTGGATCAGCCATTTGTGCTTTTTTCAATCCAGCAGCGCTAGCCAATGCCTTTAAATCCATATGACCAGAAACAGGCACAACGCCAACAATGCGCTCTGAACCTGCATCAGCCATAAGTGTTTTGAATACCTGATGCTCATCAAATCCGAGCTTTTTTGCGGCTTCAATGCCGTATCCATCGTCCATATGATCATTGGAATGCTCATATTCATAGACTTTGAATGGCACGCCAGCTGCTTGTAATTGCCTCAACGCCGGTGTGGAAGCTGCACCTTTCGCATGTTTATGTTTCGCCATGCTGCCCATCATAAGATCGGCTCATGATGCAGCTCCACGCTCTTCGCTACAAGGAAGCAGCCATTGCACGCACAGGAGCTGGCAGCACGAAGTGCATATTCTCCCCTGCTCCGGCAACCGTATCGAGATCAGTAAAACCGAGCTGCTGCAGATGTTCAATAACACCCTGCACCAGTGAATCAGGTACCGAAGCACCAGAAGAAATACCAACAGCCTCAGCGTTAGCAAACCACGAGTCATCGAGCTCAGAAGCATCATCCACGCGATGAGCACGCGTCGTGTCACCAAGTGCGGAAGCAGCGACTTCCATCAGGCGCACCGAGTTCGACGAATTTGCCGAGCCAACAATAACCATAACGTCAACGTGCTCAGCCACGAGTTTGACTGCAGCCTGACGGTTCGACGTTGCATAGCAAATATCGGAGCTTGCTGGTTCTTCAATCCATGGGAACTGCTGCTTCAATGCCGCGATAGTATCGGCAGTCTCGTCAATGCTCAGTGTAGTTTGCGTTAGCAGAGCAAGCTTTTGCGATTCATCGAAGTGCAGCTTTGGCACATCGTCCACATGCTCAATCAGATGCACATGCTCAGGAGCCTCGCCTACAACGCCAACTGCTTCATCGTGGCCCTTGTGACCGATGTAGACGATTTCATAGCCTTGCTTGACGAAGCGCTGCACCTCACGATGGACCTTGCCCACCAGAGGACACGTGGCATCAATAATATTCAGGCCACGACGCTTGGCTTCAGCTTGCACAGTTGGCGATACGCCATGTGCAGAAAATACAACGGGAATACCTGCTTGTGCGGCTGCATCAGGAATTTCTGCAAGCTCTTCAACGAATACTGCACCCTGATCAGCAAGTTCTTGCACTACGTGCTTATTGTGCACAATCTGACGTCGCACATAAACAGGCGGTAATCCATCCGGACGAGGCGTATGGGCTGTTTTCAGGATCGTTTGTACGGTCACGATGGCTCGATCAACTCCTGCGCAGAATCCGCGCGGATCAGCGAGCACAATACGCTTTGCCATATATCCAGGCCTTTCCTCGACGTTCATGAGACGTCTCTTGACAAAATTGCGTTTCAAGCTTAGCTAAACATCTTGATGCATGGAAGGGGTTCACCCATTACACTATGAGATTGATACCGTTCACATAACACAATGGAGTGAAATGACTACAGTACAAACACCACGAACAGGACAGCAGTTTTCGATTCACTATGGCGACTACGAAGCCGTTATTACCGAGCTTGGTGCCGCACTGCGTGTGTTGAAGTATCAAGGCAAAGATGTTGTTGTTCCAACCGACGCTAATGAGCTCGCCAACTGCTGCCAAGGCCAGATTCTGGTCCCATTCCCTAACCGTATTGAAGGTGGCACCTACGAGTTCAATGGCAAGCAATACGATCTGCCAATTGATGAACACGAGCGTAATAACGCCATCCACGGTTATGGATACCGCGCCTATTGGAAGCTTGTTGCACTGACCGAGTCTGCTGTTGATCTGACGTGGCGTATGCCAAACCTTGAAGGCTACCCATTCGATATCACCGTTGTTGCCTCGTATGAGCTCAAGGCTGATGGCCTGCACTTGACGATTAAGGTCACGAATAACGATACGAAGCCAGCTCCATGGGCTCTGGCTATTCATCCTTGGCTTGCCAATGGCATTACGAACTATGGCGATGCTATTGATGCCGATAACGCTCAGTGCACGCTGCAAATTCCTGCTGCAACGCACGTTACCGTCAATGAGAACCTGATTCCAACGGGTACTGAAGCAGTAGATGGCACGAAGTATGACTTCCGCGAGGGCCTGCAGCTCACGCAACAGCCATATGATGATGCACTTACTGATGTTGAGCACGATGCCGATGGCTGGACGACGGCACTGTTCACGCGTACTGATGGCTTGGTGACTCGTGTTGCTGGCGATAAGACGATTACGAGCTTCCAGGTGTGCACGGGTACGGGCTTCCCTGCTGAGAAGCATCCTGCTGGTGTTGCTGTGGAGCCTCAGACGGCTTATGCCAATGCCTTTAATACAAAGAAGGATCTGATTGAGCTGGCTGCTGGTCAAAGCAGCGAAACTCATCTGCAAATTGGTATTGTAGAAGGCGCACGCTGACCTCAGCAGATGAAACGTCTCGTTATTGTGCGATAATCCGTTGAGGCTTGTAGAAATCGTTCAACCAAAGGAGACCATCATGGGTATGCGTGGCCGTAAGCGCAAGGATCGCCGCAAGAAGAATGCTAACCACGGTAAGCGTCCAAACGCCTGAGTTGCATTCGCTGTAAAAAGCTAGTCTTTGCTACAAAGGGCTCGAACCAATCGGTTCGAGCCCTTTGTCTATATATGCCCAGCAATGCTCACTCACATTGCCAGTTTTTAGTACTGCGTTATGCTGCACCCCATTTGCAGATCGAACTCAGTGCTCAATATGACGATGAATAATCGTCGTATGCATGTGATTGCCATGCGTTACCTGCGTCACTTGCGTAATATGCGTCACGCTTGAAGCGACACGCCGTTCTTCGCAGCAGCGATCCAGCGTGTGCTGAATGCGCTCATACAGGCATGCTGGTGCTACTTCTGGACGCAGAATATCGCGCATGCGTTCAATAAGATGTGCTTCCATCGCATCACAACAGGATGCGTCGAAACACGCATTATCGTCACAGACGACGTCGAGCTGATCATCCTCTGCATTCATTTCTTCGAGTTCTTCGCTCATATCCGTTTCAGATGAACCGTTCTGCAAAGCGTGCATTTCAATTACGTCAGCAAGGAATTGCGGCTGAGCATTGGTTTGCTCGTTGATGGACATGGTGTTGTCGCTCATTACTCTGCTTCTCCCTTTGCCTTTTTGCCATAGCCACGTTCACGCGCATATTGTGCAAGCTCTTGCTTCAGCTGCGTACGAGCACGGTTCAGACGGCTCATCACCGTACCGATTTTGACACCCTGCTCCTCGGCAACCTGCTTATATGGCTTGCCATCAATAGCAGCGTCAATAAAAACTTGACGGCGCTCTGGTGGCAGATTATTTAATGCCTTCATAATCTCTTCAGGTGCAAAAGCGTCAAGATATTCCTGTTCTGCAGATTTCAGCTCTGAGGGAGCATGACCTGCTGCCGCATAAATATCCCAATCGTCGTATTCACCCGTGGCATCATTCGCACGCTGTGGGCGGCGCTTTGCCTTGGCATACTGGTTGAAGAATGCGTTCTTTTCAATCGTCGTCATCCATGCTTCAAAGTTCGAGCCTGGACGGAATGAGTCAAATGCCTTAAAGCCACGTTCGAACGTGTCTTGCACAAGATCCTGTGCGTCTTCGGCATTATTCGTAAATTTCATAGCCTGGCGATACAACGCGTCAACGGCTGGAAGAGCTAGCGCTTCAAAGCGTGCGCGTCGCTGAGCTTCTGATTCCACAAGGTCCGTTCCGGTGCCTGAGGCAGGAGCTGCGATCGCAGTACCCGTTGACGTAAGCGCATCCGACGGCGTCACGTCGGTATGCGAGTCGCCAGCAATGTTCTGCTGGGAAGTCTGGTCTGTATTCACAGAACTCAATATTAGTGAACGAAACTGTACATTAGCTGCACGCAATATCATGGCTTGCAGAGAACTGCACAAAAAACGGCGAGCTGAGTCAAACGCAAGGCGACGCCACACTGTGCTGTCGTCGGGCTAGAATGCCCAAGACAGGACTTTGGACGAAAAGGGATGAATTAGATGGCTTTGAGTCTCGAATCTGCGGCGTCATTACTGTTCGAGCATGGCTTGCTGCGTGAAATTATTACGCGAGATGGATGGACGCTGAATCCTGCCGATGTGGCAGATTCACAGAAGCAGTTTGCGGGGTTGACGTATTCCACGAAGGAAGTTCGTCAAGGCTCAATGCTCGTGTGCAAGGGTAATTTCAAGCCTCAGTATCTCAATGGTGTTGATGAGGCTGGTCTTGCTGCGTATGTGGCTACTGAAGATTTCAGTGAGTACACGGCTGCTCCTGGCTTAATTGTTAATAACGCTTCGCAGGCACTGAGCCTGCTGGCTGCTGCCTACTATGACTATCCGCAGGATGAGCTGACGGTTATTGGTATTACGGGCACAAAGGGTAAGACGACAACGGCTTACTTTACGCAGGCTATGTTGAACGCATTGTCGGGCGGCAAGTGCGCGCTGTTCTCGTCGGCTGAGAACTGCGTGGATGGCAAGCATTATGTGGAGTCGGATCTGACGACGCCTGAGTCGCTTGACTCGTTCCGTATGATGCGTCAGGCTCGCGATAACGGTATGGAATATCTGGTTATGGAAGTTTCCAGCCAGGCATACAAGGTGAATCGCGTCTACGGTTTGCATTTCGATGTGGCCGGCTTCTTGAATATCTCGCCTGATCACGTCTCCCCTATTGAGCATCCAACGTTTGAGGATTATCTGTACTGCAAGCGTCAGATTATTGCGAATACTTCCGCTCTCGTGCTCGGCGCCGAGTGTGATCACGTTCGTCTGCTGCTGCAGGACGCTCACTTAAACGATGTTCCAGTTACGTTGTTCGGCACTGAAGATTCCACGCTTCCGGATGACGGTCAGACAACGCCGCTTGGTTTGATTACTGTTGGCGCCGCTGACGAACGTCATGAGAATTTTGATATTACGATTTTTGGCGATGCGCGCGGCAGTATTTCGCTGGCCATGGATGGCGACTTTAACTATCTGAACGCTGCCGCTGCAATTGCATTAATTGAAGCTGCTGGTGTGCCATTTGATACCGAAGTTGCGATTCCTGCTCTTGAGCAGGTTCGTATTACGGGCCGCATGGAAGAGCTTAAGGATTCGCAATCGAATACTTATGCGATTGTTGACTATGCACACAATGGCATTTCAGTGAAGTCGTTGCTTGATTTCGTTGATATGCGTTGGGGTAAGCAAGATCCTGTGATTACGCTGGTCACCGGTTCTGCTGGTGGTAAGGCGTTGGATCGTCGTCAAGAGATGGTTGAGGCTGCTCAGCATCGTATTGACGAGTTTATTTTCACGTCTGATGACCCAGATAGGGAATCTCCACAAGATATTTGCGAAGCTATGGCCTCGTATATTACCGATGTGAATGTGAATAGCACTATTATTCTTGATCGTGCTGAGGCTATTGAGACAGCAATTCAGCAGGCTCGTGATGATAAGTCTGGTCGATTGCATGTTATTCTAGCGCTCGGTAAAGGTGAAGAGCGCTGGATTAAAGTGCAGGGACGCCATGTTGAGTATGAAGGCGATGCTCAGCTCGTAACACGGTTGTTCCAACAGCACTGATAGCTCATACAAGGAGAAACTCATGATGATTATTGAGCGCGTACCTGCTGCCACTATGGAGCAGGAAGCGCAGAACTTAGGCCTTGATTTGCCAATTGAGCAAACGGCCGTATGGGCTGATTACCAGTCGGAAGTTCCAGGACGTACGCCTTGGGGCTCGCTGCTCGTGCGCGATAGCGAACAAGAAGGCAAGATTGTTGCTGTTATTTCGCTGATTCGCATGGATACGCATGGTTATTCGTATTTGCGTGCTGGCCATGGTCCAGTGTGGCAGGAGAAGCCAACTCAGCAGCAGGAACAGCAGTTCATTGATGCACTCGTGAAGTTTGTGCGCACGAATGACCGTCATATTGCATTCCTGCGTATTGATACGTGGTATGACCATGCCAATGTCAAGCCAGTGCTGTCAACAGTGCCATACAGCGAAACTGTAGTTGTGGATCTGACCGGTACTGAAGATGACATTCTGTCTCGTATGAAGAAGCGCGGCCGTCGCGATGTGCGTAAGGCTATGCGTGAAAGCCCTGCTGAGATTCAGAATGAAACGGCTCAGGCTCTGGCTGATTTCACTGAGTACTACAAGGTTATGGTCGATACGGCTCAGCGTGATGGCTTCGCCCCTGCTCCTATGAGCGATTACATTGATATGCTCACGAAGCTTGGCAAGAATGCACGTCTCTATGCTGCTCGCGTCAATGGCGAAGTGCATGGTTGGACGATTATTACGACGCATGGTAAGTCTGCTGTGTACTACTACGCTTGCATGGCTTCTGATGCTCGTGGTGAGTTCATTCCAGATAAGATGCTGCTGCACGCCATGCTTGATCTGAACTCTGAAGGCTTCACGAAGTTCGATCTGATGGGCATTGGTAATGACTTTGCTCCTTCGCTAAAGTCGCTCAATGGCTTCAAGACGAAGTTCGCTAAGGATACGACGGTGGTTGCAGCTGGTCATGATATTCCACTGCACAAGTGCCTGTACAGCATGCTTACGATGATGAAGAGCGTTCGTGACAAGCTGCGCTCATTGAAGCATCACGAGAAGTAAAAATACAGCTAATAGTTGAGCCCCAGCAAGCGTAACAACTTGCTGGGGCTCAACTTTTCAACAGCTTTCAGGGCTCCAGACTCAGCACAACTCACTATGCTGAGCCCAGTCTCCTACTCTGAATCCGACTCAGTGCTCCGATTCCGTACCGTCGTCAAGCAGCGAATCGAGTTGATCGTCATCGGCACGCAGATCTGGGCCGAGCAGAATCGACTTAATATCGGTGGCATCGAAATCTGGGTTAGCGTCGGTTTCGAAATCGAGCTCGGCAGCATCCTCAAGCTCAGGATCTTCTTCCTTGCGAGGCAGTGGATCGACACCCGTCTGATGTGCACGCTGCTCAACGGTCATCTTGAGCTCAGGATTCACCGTTTCCTTAAGCAGCATACGAGCGTCGCCAGCCGTCACGAAACTACCGCAGATCAGCACGCCGTGACCGTAGCCCACGCCCACCTCATCTTCAGCGTCCACACGGTTCACGGCTTCCTGAATTGCACTTGGCAGATCAGCGATAGCCGTCACACGAGACTCACCGAACACGCGGTTTGCAATTTTCTCGATGTCTTCAACTGGCATCACGCGATCGCGCCACGAATTCTCAGTGACAATAACTTCGGACAGCAGTGGCTCGAGCACGCCCAGGTACTCCTCCACCTGCTTATCCTTCATCATGCCAACAACGCCAACAACCTGCTTGAAGTCGTAATTCTCTTCAATAGCTGCGCGCACTGCTTCTGCCGAGTTGACATTGTGGCCGCCATCCAAAATAATCGTTGGCGAATTACGAATCTGCTCAATACGACCAGGGATCTTCACGCCACCCAGCGCTTCAGCAACCAGATCACCATCAAGTGGTCCGTTGACTGGAATAACAACTTCTGCTGCACACAGTGCTGCGAGCGCATTATGAGCCTGATGTTCACCGAACATAGCAACTGGAACGTCTTCATACGTGCCATTTGGTGTACGCAATGTAACAAGCTGGCCGCCGACTGCTGGCATACGGCGTACGACTTCGGATTCTTCTCCATCGCGCACCAAGTGGGCATGCATTTGTGCTGCAGCCTGCTCAATAATTGGCATAACTTCCATCTCGTGAGGCTGCTTGTTAATAACAGCCGTGCACGATTCCTTAATAATGCCAACCTTTTCTTCAGCGATCTGCTCAACCGTGTCACCAAGCCATGCCATGTGATCCATATCGATTGGGCCAAGTACTGCTGCATCAGCGTCGAGCACGTTCGTGGCATCCCAACGGCCACCCATGCCAACTTCCACAATGGCAACATCCACTGGTTCGTCAGCGAACTTCCAAATAGCCATTGCCGTCAGCACTTCGAAGAAGCTCATACGAGGTGAACCTTCTTGGTCCATCTTCATATCAACGAGTGCAACGAAGTCCTTGACCTGGTTCCACAGTTCCACGAAATCTTGTTTGGAAATGCGCTGACCATCGATAGCAATGCGCTCGGTTACGCTCTCAAGATGTGGTGAGGTGTACAGGCCGGTGCGCAGACCATAGGCGCGGCAAATAGCTTCAGCCATACGAGCCGTGGAGCCCTTACCATTCGTACCCGTCACATGAATAACGCGGAACGAATGCTCAGGATTGCCGAACAAGTCGAGAATCATGCGCATACGCTTGAGATCAAGATTCGTAGTATTGCGTTCGCTTGGACGCGACATAATGCTGAGTTCAACAGCCCTGTAGGCTGCTTCAATACGCTGATCTTCTGATTCGTTTGCTTGCTCAAAGTGCTGTGCTGAAACCATGAACGACCTTTCTGGATTCATTGCCGTAATACGAGCCCGCTCTATTCTAGAGTTGTGTCTACCCTCGCCGTGAACGGGGGTATCTTCGCTCATGCTTATTACGATGGAGTTTAGTTTCCTAATGAGCACGCATGCCTATGCGCTAAGCCGATCCATACGTGCCCACTGGATTGTTCACAAAGGAGCACAATGGCTGAAGTCATCACAGCACAAGATAAAGAATATGAGGCCCGCGAACAGGCCATGGCCCCAGGCGAGGACCAGGATATGGCAGATCGTGTTAACAATCGTTCGTTGAGCCCACGTTCTGCAAAGTTCGTTGAGTTCATGTCTACCGGTTGGGACGATAACGAGCCAACGATTGAACGTTATGAGTCCGCATCGTATACGCCTGCTCGCCTGGCTAAGCTGGGCGCTGCATTCCCTGGCGAGCGCCTTGTGATTCCTGCAGGTCAGCCAAAGGTTCGTAACAACGACTGCGATTACAAGTTCCGTCCAGATTCTGCATTCATTTACTACACGGGCTTGGGTCAGGATTATGAAGCTGGTTCGGTGCTCGTGCTGAACCCTGTGGATCCAGACAGCAAGGAAGCTGCTGACGGTCAGACGCACAAGGCTGAGCTGTTTGTGGCTCCTCGTGCTAACCACTACACGACTGACTTCTTCCAGGATGCTCACTATGGCGAGTACTGGGTTGGTCCACGCGCAGGTCTGAAGGAAATGGCCGCTATGACGTGCCTTGAGACGCATGATATCGCTCAGCTCAAGGACGCTCTTGGCAAGGATGGCGTGCAACTGCGCGTTATTGAAAAGACTGATCCTGAAGTCACTGAGCTCGTGGATCAGGTGCGTGCCATGAATGGTTACGATGATAAGCCAACGAACACGGCTCACGATAACAAGCTGCTGGAATTCGCTTCTGAGCAGCGTAAGTGCAAGGATGCTTACGAAGTTCAGGAGATTCGTAAGGCTGTGGCTGCTACGAAGCATGGCTTCGATAACATTCTGCGTCGTCTGCCTTCTGTGCTCGATAAGCCTCGTTCGGAGCGCATGCTTGAGGGTGCATTCAACGCTATTTCTCGTGAAGAAGGCAATGAGGTCGGCTACGACACGATTATTGCTTCTGGCGTGCACGCTCCAATTCTGCACTGGGAGCGCAATACGGGTGTTGTTGGCGGTTCTGAGCTGCTGCTGATTGATGCTGGCGTGGAAGTCGATAGCCTGTACACGGCTGACATTACGCGTACGTTCCCAACGAATGGTAAGTTCACGGACTTCCAGAAGCGTCTGTACCAGGCAGTGCTGGATTCGCAGCAGGCTGGTTTCGAAGCCGCTAAGGTTGGCGCAACATACTCCGATATTCACCATGCATGCATGCGCGTTATTGCTGAGCGCCTGCACGAGTGGGGCATTCTGCCAGTTGATGTGGAAGAGTCGCTTTCCCCTGAAGGTCAGCAGCACCGTCGTTGGCTTGCTTGCGGTGTGGCTCACCACCTGGGTCTTGATGTGCATGATTGCGCACAGGCTCGTTATGAGTCGTACCAGGGTGCTCCTATTGAGCCTGGCATGGTGTTTACGATTGAGCCTGGCCTCTACTTCCGTGAGGATGATCTGATGATCCCTGAGGAGTACCGCGGCATTGGTATTCGTATTGAGGACGATGTGCTGATGACCGAGGACGGTCCTGAATGGATCTCCGCTGGTATTCCAAAGCAGATCGACGATGTTGAGGCTTGGATGGCTCAGATGGCTGCTGAAGCTCGCTGATAGCTTGAAATCGTTAGCCGGTAGCGAGATGCGCATGTCGTCAAATTTGCCGGTTTTACGATAACAACTACACGAGCTCACATAAAGAATGGTTCTTTATTCTTTATGTTTGCCAACTCAATTCGTTTTATGAGGCACGCTGTTGACCTAGCAGCGTGCCTCACATTATTGGAAGGAAAGGTTGATGGCGCGCACAGTTGCAATTCTTGGCGCTGCAGGACGTATTGCTAAGCTTGCCGAACCGATTCTGCTCGCGCAAGGACTTGATTTAGTGCTGTACGCACGCCATCCCCAGCGCATCAATAGTGATGTTCGTAAGAGCAGCCATGTGCACGTTGTACAAGGCGAAGCTATGGAAACCGGCAAGCTTGCTGAAGCTGTTGAAGATGCTTCTGTAGTTTATGCCAATTTCACGGGAGGCACAGGTCACGATCGCCCAAGCATTGTGGATCAGGCTGAATCCGTTGTTGATGCTATGAAATCACCAAAGCATAAGCGTTTGGTTTGGGTTTCTTCATTAGGTATTTACGATGAGATTCCTGGCATGTATGGCCAGTGGAATCGTGCCACACTCGGTCACATTCTTGTTGAATATGCCGAGGCAGCAAAAGTAATTGAAGATAGTCATCTTGACTATACGATTATCCGACCGGCATGGGTCAGCGATACTGATGAAGTGACTTACGAAATTACGGATAGTAAGGCCCCAACTCAGGCGACGGAAGTGCCACAGCTGTCGGTGGCCAATATTGTGTCGGAAATTATGAACGGCACATTCGAACTGCAAAGCTGATTGCTGTTGAAGCCTCACTGTTGTTGAAACCTCACTGCTCTTGTCGGTGAGGTTTTGTTTTATGCTGGGACGTATGCGTATTGTTTTGCAGAAAGTTTCACAGGCCCACGTTGATGTTGTTGACGAGCAAACCGGTGAAGTTGATCAATCATTTACGCCACAGCATATTGATACGGGTTATATGCTGCTGGTCGCAGTCAAAGACACTGATGGTGAAGCTGAAGTAAATTGGCTCGCTAAGAAAATTGCGCATCTTCGTGTTTTTGAAGATGCGCAAGGCAAAATGAATACGTCGTTAACCGATGTACACGGCCAAGTATTATCGATTTCTCAATTCACACTGTATGGCAATGTGCGTAAGGGAAATCGACCAAGCTTTATTGAAGCAGGCTCTCCTGCTCATGCTGAGCAAATCTGGCATGACTTCAACCACGCATTGGCCGCATATGGATTTGATGTGTTTGAGGGCCGTTTCGGTGCTCATATGCGAGTTTCGTTAACCAATGATGGCCCAGTAACGATTTTGTTTGATACCGAAACCGATATGCCGAAGAAGAGTCACTGATAGCGGGTTACCCGAGCATAACCCAAATCGTGATCAATAACCCAATCGTACATATGTAATTTGCCGTCCGGCGTTCTTGACATAGCATATGCATTAATCCAAGTGAAAGCGAAATCTGCATTAGTGCCTGCTGCTGAGATATGCTCTCCCTCACCGTCAATGCTCGTGGTTTCAGATAGTTGAACATTACAGTATTTATTGTTGGGATTGAGATCATAGGTGTAATCAAAATTTATGGTGCTGCCGTAATCAGTTTCCAACGAGACCGAGCAGGCACGGGAATCTTCATCGCATATTACTGGCCCTACTGATGTCGAGATCATACGCGCTGGATGCATAATCAGCTGCGTACCATGTCGATCTTCCTCGCAAGGATTATCGACCGGCTTGGTAATTGCCTGAGCCGGCATTGCGCATGACAGACTCACCATAATTGCTGAAGCTGCCATAGCAACTCTGAAACACCAATGTCGATTTGTCATCTGAGTTCATCCCATCCACTGCCAGCATCGCTATGCGATGAGCAGTTCCTGGCCTATAAGTAAGAGTCACCACAATGACTATCTTCTTATTAAGCGAGTTCTTATTAAGCGGTTTACGCAGAAGGTTGTCACGACGCTAACGTCATCGTGACAACCTTTGGAAAGGCTTCCAGCATCCTTAAGGTTGGACGGAAAATACATCCTGTCTACCAAGGACTCCGTATTATGTTAGAAATCTCAGGTCGTTAAATCTGATTTTGTCCAAATGCTATATCAATACGTAAGCACCGTCCTGATACCTAATCTGCCAGGTAATCTTCTGTAAATCCCTACCATGACGAACAGTTGCAGAAAAATCAATGCCACTGTGCTGTTCTACAAAGGTGTATCCAATGATTCGAATCTCTTCTCCCTCAGCAGGATTCTCGGTGTACACGAGCACTTTATTCTTAATAACAGCTTGGCCTGATTGTATTTCCGCCTTGAATGGGAAGCTGATTTGAGAACCGCGTGGAGTCTCTAACTGCGCGGTGCAGGACAGATTCTTATCACAGTCGATCCTGCTTTTTGATAGATCATTCGCAACAGCCTGAACCACTGTGCCATTAGTAGTCAAATTCGTTGGTGCAGCCTGTGCAGGGGCTACCATGGTGGTGCTTAGGAGTACTGCTGACGCGGTAACGGCAATTTTCGAAAGCATAGAGTTCATTTTCATAATGCGCCTCCTCATATGATGTGGGCATAATATGAGGCTGCTTCTTTGCCAGTAATTCTGTATATCATGGCGAAGAAGCAGCCATCTTTAGCAAAATTACAAAACGAAAAAAGGAATTACGACTCGAGAGCATTGACAACATATTTATTGCCGTCATACGTAATAGCCCAGTTGTAGCACTCCCCTTCATGCCCCTTCTGGATGGCAGTTGCCGAAACCTTAATCGTGCTCCTCTGATCTGTGATCTGATAACCAGTCACTTGTACTGCTTCGTGCACTTTGTGATTGTAATAAATCTTGAAGTGAAGAGTCCTTGACTGGATTACCGGAGCCCCTTCTTTATTAATGTGGTAACCGAATTTGAACCTTATCTTCGTTTCGGCATTCGTCTTCAGTGTCACCACGCAAGTGTGATGGGAAAAGAATTGATCGCAATCGATTGGTTCCTTAAAGAAATTATTAGTATCTGATACCAGTACATTATCTGTATCAGTTGGAACCATAGTTGTCTCTGCTTGTGCAGGAACAACCATAGCTGTACTCAGCATCATTGCGGACGCAGCCATTGCCACCCCGGACAATACCTTAGTTTTATTCATAGTGTTGGCCTCCTCTGAGACTCTCATATGCCAACCTGTATCTGTAACTCGATGCGGGAATGCTACATCGAAAAAGCAGATCAGTGAGCATTGTTAAGAGTTCTCGACCGTATTACTTATGGCTCATCAAGCTTCTGGACTTTGATGGCCTAGTAATAAGTTTGGCACAGCCTTTTAGCAATCACAAATTCAACGAGTATTCACTGAGATCAGATTGACAGAACGTATCTCTATGTGCTTGAAAATACGCCGATCCGTAGCACGAATACAATACGCAGTAGGTATTACTGACTAGACACGCGATGACTCATGGATCAATGTATGTGTCTGTTCCAGATCTAGAGAATAATTCGCGAAATTCGAATGAATAAAAGAAGATGAGCAATATGATGTTTTCAAAGATGAAACAGAAGCTCCAACGATGGAAGACAGGCGCCAAGTTTGCCAACAATTATTCCAACACCCTAAACACGAAGAATAAGCATTGGAATAGTCGAGAACTTCGCAAATTCATTCGCAAGGCAAAGCATGCTACTAGCGTTGTCATTGACACTGAGACGATTGGCACTGATGATTCACTTGAAATCATTGAGTTTGGCGCTATTCTACGTAAGAATCACGAAACAATATATGAATATGATCAGCTCATTCAGCCACATATGGCCGTGCCAAATGCTATTACGCTCTTAACAGGCATAGAACCACTAGATCTGTTATATATGCCTCAGGCGCACCAAGTTATTCCGCAGATTATTAAAGCCATTGAGCCACTAACAATTATTGGCCATAATATTGCATACGATTTAAACGCACTACGTATTGTAGGTAGAAGACTCAATATTGAGCCGAATTTTGAGCATCGCGATGATACTCTGACAATCTCACGTAGCTTATTCCCCGATTCTCCGTCACATACCTTGCAGACAGTAATGCAACTACTTGGTATAGAACGTTCGCAACAACATCGCGCTATAGATGATGCAAGAGACACGTTGGAATGTTACGAACTCATGGCTAATGAGGGCGCCAATGTATCAATTAGTCAAGAAACAATTCAAGAAATTGAGAAGCAGCGAGACATTACTCGTGCGCGAAAAACCCAAATATTCTTTAAGGGTGCATATCTTGATCAATCTGATACGACACCAAAAAATCAAGCACCCGATGGCCAGCAGATAATCACCGTGGAATGCGGTCTCGATATTAATGGTGAAGAGCATTTTCAACCACTACTATCCTCATATGGCTACGATGCATGGCTTTATGTTTGGGTTGAAGAAGGCATTATTGACACAGGCAAGAATGCAGGCTATCCAACATATTGGGTCTCACTTGATGGCAACCGTATTGGGCATATTACGAAGTACCAAATGGAGCGCCATTATGGTCAAATACCATCTACTGGCGCAGTTATGCTCGCGCATATTCGTAATCACGTTAAAGATAAAGAAAAAGGTATCTATCAGATCCGCGTTCAATTCCCATATCCAGATGAGCCTGTCGAATTAATCCGAGACGAAACCTATGTAAAGAAAGTACAAGATACAGTATCTCCTCGCTTTCAAACTGCTGCAGCAGCTGTTCCTGTTAAAGTCACTACCGTACCTGTACAAGATCGCGTGGAACAAAGGGTATTCGCCAATACGAAACCACATAAAAAGGTATTATCGACTCGGGGTGAGGTAATTGAAGTCACAGTAAATTCTCATGAGCTTGGAGCTTATGAGAATAATACATGGCTCTGGATGATCGCTCGTCCAACCGACAAAGGATTTACCTTACGTTTATCTGGAGCATTAATTGCTGAGATCGCACATGCTCCTATACAATCCATTGATCCGTCAGGTTGCGTTGTAGCGGTTCACCTAAGCAAAGAAGAAGACGTATACGCACTTCAGGTATGTGTGTAGAAACTCCTCTGACCGCCCACATACGTGTAAGCATTTTGTATCGCTGCATGTTGTAACTTACGCAGCAATTATAAAGGCTGTTTTGCAATGCACATGTGTTATGCATTGCAAAACAGCCTCAGTTTATTTTAATAACGGTAAAGCAATTATTACAGCTTGAATAGGTACGTGCTCGAAGTGCTCACTTCAACGTATACGTATCGGTGTCGAAATCAAATTCAAGAGTCCAGCTGTACGTGGTATACGTGCCATTCTTCAGCTTTGCAGTTGCATTCACAACAACCTGTTTGCCGTATCCCTCAACTGAGCACTCAACCTTCGTCACAGTCTCATACTCCGACGATTCGAAATCCGTAGTGATCGAATCGGCATTAACAGATGGCAGACCATGATAGGTAAAGTACTGGAAATTCACATAAATCGTGCTGCCGTTATCCGTGTGCAGGATGTTATTGCTGGCAGCGCCGACATAGTTTTCTGCAGTGCTCACGACCGTAGCGTTATCCGTTGCAACTGGTGCAGCATTAATAGTTGCTGCCTGAGCAGGTGCCACCAAAGAGGTGCCGAGAAGAAGTGCGGATGCAGCGAGTACGATCTTTGAAGTGGTTGTTTTCTTAATCATATAATTATTCCCTTAATTGATTTCAGATCAGTATTCAAATGCATAAAATTGTGTCTACTTTTGAGAAATAATAAATCTCTCACATAGCAGCTCAATAATGCGAATATTGAACACCTAATTAATATTTCATCTCATCAAGTGATGTTTTCACTTTGACGGCGTAGTTAAGAGTATTGCAGACGTTCACAAGATATACAAATAACCATCTCTCCATACGGACAACGTTTTCACAGTGCAGCTCTATAGGTAACTTCCACGCCTTATTTATCAATTAATTAGGCTAGATAACAACACGAAAAAGGCTGCTTCGCAATACATATTGCTATGTATTACAAAACAGCCTGAGATGAATCTCACTGACTAGTGCTATGCCAGCATCAGATGTAACCGTTTACCGAAGTGCCAGATCACCAGAAACGATCAATAACAATTTGACCGTTCACATATTTAACAGTCCAGTCTATGAAATTGCCGGTTCCACTACGGCTATTCCACGTATGTGCCCTCACATTAATATGTGAGTTATCATCTGCTATTTCAAACTTTTTTAGAGTAATTGACTCATGAGATACGGTCGAGCTACGAGCTTCAATACTCGAATAGCGCACATCGAAAGTAGCAGCACCTTCATCATTTACAGAATAATTTAAAACGAAATGAATACTGCTCAAACTATGAGTATACAAATCTACATCACAGGTGTGGGTGCTCCATGGCTCCGTCCCGCAAACGATAGTATCTTCCTGGAATGTAATTGCATTGTCATCAATGTCGGTTGGAGAAATGGTTGCTGCATGAGCAGGCACCACAGCAGAAGCACTTAGCATAAGTGCAGAAGCTGCCATTGCAATTTTAGAAACAATTGCTTTTTTATCCATAATGTTCTGATCCCCTCAGAATACCCACATGTGTTTGCCTCTGTCTGCCATCGATCCTTCGCTTACGCGATTAGCAGTCCCGCAAACTCCATGGGTTTAGCTTATTGAATACTAGAAAGCTCACCATGCGATATCGCTTTAGTGGCTTATGTAGAAGTATGACATAGCCAAAGTGTATTTGCAATTCCTTCACCAAATACCCCCCGTTTACGCTAAAAATCCGCTGCATTTACGGCGTGTTCACAAGCGCCCTCATCCGGTGGAAATGCGTCTCAATAGCAACAAAAAAGGGACCCAGCTTGAACAGCTGAATCCCTGAAAGTGGAGCCGCGGGGGATTGAACCCCGGTCCGGTAGTCGTACCTTCGGTCTTCTACGTGCATATTCTGTTAGCCAATTCGGCAGTTTTTCTGCCCCTAACAGATCACAGACGATTGTTAGCGAGCATAGTCTCAGTTAAAGTCCCTAAACTCCGCTGAAACGCCAGAGCTTAGGCAAGTCTTCTAAACGACGCCTAGCTTCTCCCCGAAGACGAAGGAGAGTAGACGGAGCGGCTGCTCACTGGTTAATCCTGGCGTAAAAGCTATCAGGCAGCGAGAGCGAACTCAGTGCGGTTAGATTTAGCACTTATTCTTTTGATGGGGGCATCACGAGCGGACCCATCGTTCTCGACACGCTTCCCCGAAGCGAACAGACCACCGTCGAAACCAATCGGCCCCTTCACTTCAAGTGAGGTACTTGAATTATCAAACATTTCCAGCACTAGGCCGGACTTCTCAATATAGTCCGCTAGTGGAACAGCCGCAAGCTATGCGAGTCAGAGCATAATTTGCGGCTGTTTTCTTACCGAAGCTTGAGTATTTCCAAACTCAGATGTAGCGCCGAATTTACTTAATAATCGGCCTCTGCGCAGCACTGACGTTAATTTCTGTCTTATCGCCAAGCACATTCGGATCGTTCAAGATCTTATCGACAACAGCCATCTTGAGCTTCAAATCAGCACTGCTACCCCACTGGATCGTAACGCCCGTATTGAGCTTCGTCGCAATTGAATCCTGTGTTGCAGCGGTCACCTCAGTTACCTGCGAACGCAACCATTCTGGCATTGCATCAAGAATAGTGACCGCATTAATAATGCCCTTATTCTTAATCGCCTTTTCTGCATTGTCGACCTCAATAACAGGAATACCTTCGACGGACTTGCCTTCAACCGTATTGAGCACACGTGCATGATTATCGACGGCAATCAGCTGATCCGTGCCCTTGATTTTCAGCATGGCTGCTGGTCGTTGAGAGACAATCGAAACTTCGAACTTGTTCGGGAACGTCTTCGTGGCATGAGCTTCCGAAACACCTGGAATGTTACGCAAATCCTGCTCAACATCGGAACCAGACACGAGCAGCAACGACTTTCCTGCTTGCGTTTGAGCAATAGTCATAATGCGGTTTTCGTTCACCCAGTCATTGGCACCCGTCACCGTAATATTCGACGACTCAAGCCTCAACACTGGCGAGAAGAACAGTAGCCACACGAGCCCCACGATCACGGCCACAATACCCGTGCTAATACCAACACGCTTGAGCACGGTCAGCAGCTCAACCTGCTTGCGTTCCTTCTGTCGACTCGTAAAGTCCAGCACTTTTGGACGCACGACCAGACCCAGCGAACGCGTTGTCTCATCGAGCGTCTTCTTGACGGCGTCTTCTGACGGCATTGTGCGGGCATCCACAAAAGAGCCCGGCTTGCTACGGTTAATCAGTTCATTTGGCTGATCATCGTGCTGCAAACCGCCTGACGAAGCCGTACGTGGCTTGCGCTCAACAGTTCCATTCAAGCGACTCAGCCTGCCCGGCTTGCTCGACTTCGCCTGATTCTTACGATCTGACTTATGCAAACGGTCGCGCAGGCTCACCAGTGATTTTGCTAAACCACTGGTCGTCTTACGATCACCATGTTGCGTTGACTGGCGAGCTGACTGAGCCTGTAGCGCGGAGTTCTGTGCAGACTTGCGTGGCACTGTCCTCTGCACAGTGCCGCTGTGGGCCGTCCTCCCCTGCGTCTTTCGCTGTCCCGCTTGTCCCCTCTGCACTGCTTTCTTTTTCTGCAGTGCTTGAGTTTGCTGCAGCGCACGATTCTTCTTCGACGTCTGACGCTTTACTTCACCCGTTCGTTGCGCACTACTCGCGGAGCGCACGGCCCTTGTTTGGCCAGTGTGCTCCTGAGTATAAGCAGATCGATTTCTGCTTAACTTCGCTGAACGAGTCAGATGCGTCTGCTCAGATGGTCGCTGAGACGACGATGACGACGATGCCGTGCGTGGCTTGCGTTGAACCATGCATTTACTCCAAATTCATTGCCGAGGTGCGCAGCAGCTCGAGCAATTCATCATCAAGCTTCGTAATATCGCCAGCACCCACAGTCAGAATCACATCACCTGGCTGTGCATGCTCAACAATAATGCCTGCAGCATCATGCATATCAACAATATCGCAAATCCAATCAGAACCTTCATGTTCTACATCTGCTGCAGCAGCCACAATCGTATGTGCCGTAACGCCAGCAAAGTCTTCCTGACGCTCACGAGCAGGGAAAATAGCCGTCACAATAACATCATCAGCCAAGCTCAGCGCCTCAGCGAACTGATGAGCGAACTCCTGCGTGCGAGAGAACAGATGAGGCTGAAACAGCACGTGAATCTGAGCATCAGCAAAACGACGACGCGTTGCCGTCAGCAGTGCGGCAATCTCGGTTGGATGATGAGCATAGTCATCAATAACCGTCACATCTTGAGCTGCGCCCTTAATCTCAAAACGACGAGCAGCGCCATGGAACGATGCAGCAGCCTGAGCAGCCACAAATGGATCCATACCAAGCAGCGTTGCAGCAATAATTGCAGCCGTTGCATTACGAGCGTTATGCAGACCAGGAATAGCAAGCTGTACTGGCAGAACCGTAGCCTGCTTGGCAATACGAGCAGGCAAATCAATGACAAAGTGCTCAGCACCATCGGTTGACGATTCATGCTCATCGCTGATCGACACATACATAGCGCCGCCCAAATCGCCGAGTTCATCTTCGCTTGCAGTGCCATACGCAATAGTGCGTGCACGCGTTGCAGGATCCATCGCACGCAGCACTTGACGTGCGCCAGCATCATCGGTGCACAGAATAACAGCCTGCTGAGCATGCGAAGCATGGTTGACGAATGCTGCGCGGTAGTTTTCGACCGTGCCATAGTGATCCAGATGATCTGCTTCTACATTCGTAATAATGGCAATGGATGGGTGGTACTTTGCAAAGCTGCCATCGGATTCATCAGCTTCTGCTACGAAAACTGAACCTTGGCCAGCGTGGCCACCATCAAGCGTCGTACCATCAGGTCCCTGAATCGAAGCACCAATGGCGTAGCTTGGATCCGCCAATTCGCCGCTACCAGCGTGCACCAACAGATGAGCCAGCAAAGCACTCGTCGTGCTCTTACCATGCGTACCAGCTACGGTCACAGCCTTCGTGCCGTGCATCAGCCAAGCCAGCATATCGCTGCGGTGCACAATCTTGGCACCCAAACGAGCAGCTTCCTGAATTTCTGGATTCTCCGGCTTAATAGCGCTCGAATACACTACCGTGTTCACACCTGCAATGTTTTCAGCACGCTGACCGAAGCGCACATCAACACCAATAGATTCCAAGCGCTCAGTACGACCGTTTGGTGCACGATCAGAACCCTGCACATTACCCTCACGCTGCTGCAGCATTTCAGCCAATACGCTCATGCCAGCACCAGCAATACCAATAAAGTGTGTACGTTCCAGTGGTGCCTGATCCTGTGCATCATCATTCAAACCGAATGCATCAATTGTTGGATCAAGCGTGACATCAATCATGCTGTGCTGTTCCATGGTCCCTCCTGACGGATTAAGGAAGCTTCACGCGATGAATCCTGACCTTGTGAATTCCTCGACTAACTGCACATATTGTCAGTCATGTTTCTGGGAATTTACTCAGTCAGGATTCGTAAACCTACGTTGTTATTGAAAGCCACCGGCGTATGACCAGCTTCATTGTGTACATACCCCGGTGGCTCTAAGCATTGTTATGCCTCGTGCTGCTCGTGTTGTTCTTGCTGTTCGTGCTGTGCAGCCGTATCAAGCACAATGCGTGCCATACGCTCTGCAGCATCACGAATGCCGTACTGCCATGCTTGCGTACCGAACGCTTCAAGCAGTGCAAGATTCGACACCAGCGGCGGAATGTGCTCACGCACCCAATCCGACGTGAACTCACTATCTGCGCACATAATGCCACCACCTGCGTCAACAACAGGCTGAGCATTGAAGCGCTGCTCACCATTACCGATTGGCAGTGGTACATACACAGCTGGCAGACCAAGTGCAGTCAACTCGCTGACCATACCTGCGCCAGAACGGCAAATCACGAGATCAGCGCAGCCGAAGGCGTGGTCAATACGTTCCAGATATTCGGCAACGTGGTAATCATGACCTGGTTCGCTCTGTTCACCCAGACCAGTTAATGCACTCGAACCAGCCGAATGTGCCACGTGTGCTTTTACCTCGGCGCTCTTGCCCTTACCAGTCAGATGCACGATTTGTGCATGAGCTAGCAGTTCCTTTGCAGCGCCCGAAACAGCCTTGTTCAGGCTGACCGCGCCGAGCGAGCCACCAGTGACGAGAATAATTGGACGGTTTGGATCCAGACCCAGAGCCT
Organism: Bifidobacterium dolichotidis; assembly: GCF_003951975.1. Classification (GTDB taxonomy): domain Bacteria; phylum Actinomycetota; class Actinomycetes; order Actinomycetales; family Bifidobacteriaceae; genus Bifidobacterium; species Bifidobacterium dolichotidis. The sequence goes on along the minus strand of NZ_QXGM01000001.1, from coordinate 371,622 downwards.
GAGCTTCTTGTTGACGCACTGCTGCACGATCTTCTTGCATACGCTGTGCAAGCTCAGCAATGGCTGGACGCAGTGGCAAGCCAACGCGCTCAATCTTCGTATCCCTGCCACCCTGCAGACCCGTGTTCGAGTATGCAGTACCGACGAATGTAGCCCAGCGAGCACCAAGCTTGTTGGCCATACCTGCACGAGCATTCTGCTCGTGAATAATAATTGGCAGACCCATCTTGTGTGCTGCGGCATAAGCAGGAGCCGAAGCATAGCCACCAAAGCCAACAACTACATCGGCTTGACGCTCCTCAAGAATCTGACGAACGCGCTTCATTTCCTTGTGCCACTTTGCAGGGAACTTGAACAGATATGCATTTGGTTTACGAGGGAATGGCACCTTCTCAATGGTGTCCAGTTCAAATCCTGCTTGTGGTACGAGATCTGCTTCAAGACCAACTGCAGTACCCAGCGTGGTGACCTGAGCCTGTGGATCGAGACGACGAATTGCTGCACCTACAGCAAGCAGTGGGTTCACGTGACCCGCTGTACCGCCGCCAGCCAGAATAATATGCTTCGATGCTGTTGCCATGCTTATCCTTTGTTCCTGTTCTCTATGCCACTGTATCGCCGTGCGCCGTCATCATTCCTAGGCTCAGCGATTGTAGAGCATCACACACGCGTTAATTCAGCATGAATCTGTGGCTGATTGCGCATTAATGAATCGGCAGTACCTGCTGCGAGCAAGCACATGACCAAGGATGAACCACCTGCAGAAACGAATGGCAGTGGCACACCCATCACTGGCAGCAGACCAATAACCACACCAATATTGACAATGGCCTGACCCATAATCCACACAGCGAAGCACAGCAGAGCAATCGAAATATAACGATCCTTCGTGCTGCGAGCAATGATGAACATGCTCCAGCCCAAAATAACGAACAGGATCAGCACAATCGTGGTGCCAATAAAACCGGTTTCCTCACCAATAATGGCGTAAATAAAGTCGTTATGTGCTTCAGGCAGATAGTTCCACTTTTCTCGCGAGTTACCAATACCCACGCCGAATAAACCGCCAGAACCCAATGCATATTTAGCATGCACGGACTGGTAGCAAATACCTTGAATATCATCGGCCGAGCACTGCGTATAGGTAGCAAGAATACGAGTCATTCGGTTCTTACTCGAGAACACGAATGCAGCAACCAGTGCTAATGCTGCACCAGAAATAGCAAGCAAAGGCTTACCTGGGAATCCGCCAATCCAGAAGCCCATCAGACCAATCAGCAGCACAATAAGACCGGTGCCCAAATCCTTACCGATCATAATGGCGCCGAAGCCAGCAACATAGCCAATAATTGGCACCTTGAATGCCATAAGGCGCTCTTTAAACGTTGCGTCCTTCGGTAGCTTCTCGAACTCTTTACGAGCTTCGATCATGGCCTTTGGCAGCCACAAGCACAGTGCATATTTCATGAACTCTGCAGGCTGGAATGTTAATCCGCCAATGCGAATCCAACCAGCATTACCCTGCACCTCAGTGCCCAGAGGCGTCAGCGTTAACAGCTGCACAAAGAATGCCAGAATCAGCACAGGCTGGCTAATGCGCTTATACAGGCTTTCCGGTAGACGCATAGCAACGAATGCAATAACAACGCCAATAACGGCGAACATTGCTTGTGAAATTGCCTTCGTCCATGGTGAAGCACCTGCAGAAACCATCGTGACTGAGGAGCTAGAGAACACCATAATCAGGCCGAAAATAGTCAGCACAGTCACTGACATACGGAAGCCGTGATAGCAGAAAATAGGGTTCAGTAAAGCGCGCCAACCATGGAATTGCTCAAAATTGGCGTGTGCTGAACCAGTTCCCTTACCGCCAGAGCCAGCACCTGCAGCACCACGATTGGCAGCAGTTGACGATGCTGCTGATGGTGCAGACGCTGACTGAGACGTACGGAAAGATGAAGTGCGGGACTTCGTAGAACGCGTTTTTCGAGGCGTAGCAGTAGGCGCAGAAGACGAAGAACGTGTACGAGGTTTACGCGTGCTCATGCTCATCCACCCAGCGGCGTGCATCATTAGCAAACTGATCGCCGCGATCAGCGTACGACTTGAACTGATCCATAGAAGCGCAAGCTGGAGCCATCAGCACCACATTGCCAGGCTGAGCGTAGCGTGCTGCAGCTTCTACAGCACGAGCCATAACCGTGTTTTTTGGTTCAGGATCAATGACGGTGACTGGCACATCTGGAGCACTCGTCTTCAGTGCTTCAAGCATTGGTTCCTGATCAACACCAATAACGGTCACGCCAACCAGACGATCGTGGTTGTCGGCAACCAGCTGCTCGAAACGACCACCCTTAGCAAGGCCGCCAGCAATCCACGACACTGAGTGATCAGCAAACGAGCCCAGCGAAGCAGCTGCTGCATGAGCATTCGTAGCCTTCGAATCATCAATAAAACGAATCGAACCTTCAGCGTTCTTATATTCAGCCACGCAAGCAATGCGGTGGCCGCCTGGATGGAACTGCTTCAATGCTTCAACGCACTTCTGCGCATCGGCACCAAAGCCGAGTACCAGAGCCAAAGCAGTTAATGCATCAGCAAGCAGATGAGGATACACAGTGCCATCTGGCTCACGCAGATGCTCGAACTCGCTAATAGGAGCCACCATAATTGGTGCATCTGGCTCGCTACCAGTCAGACCTGCATGGTCAACAATCCAACCGTCAGCAACGCCGATTTGACCCAATTCAGGCTTATCCAGCGTGAAGCCAACACGATCGCAACCTTCTGCGGTCTGGGCAGCCTGTGCAAGCTTAGTAACGCGCTCATCTTGTGCGTTGTACACAATCGTATGCGTTGCATTGTGGAACACCTTGGACTTGTCATGGGCATAGTTCTCCATGCCGCCATGCCAATCCAAGTGGTCAGCTGCAATATTCGTAATCGTGGCGCACTTCAGAGCCAACGAATCAGTGAAATGCATCTGGAACGAGCTCAGCTCGACGCACAGCACATCGTTGGTTGGATCCACTGCTGCTAACGACAGTGCGTTACCAATGTTGCCAACTGCTGGTGCCTTCAGACCGCATGCAGTCAACATTTCGGCAACCATTTCAGTCGTCGACGTCTTACCATTTGTACCCGTAATACCAATCCATGGAGCTGGCTTACCCGTGCGCTCGTTTGGCACACGCAGGTTCCAAGCCAATTCCACTTCGCTCATAACAGGGACTTGTGCCTGCTGAGCAGCCAGAATGAATGGCGTACGTGGGTTGAACACAGGAGACACGCACAGCGCATCAACATGCGTCCAATCAACGGCACCAAAATCAGATACATCAGCCTGCTCGTTGCGCTCATCAACCGTGATGACATGAGCGCCGCGATCAGCGAGCACCTGAGCCATTGCGCGTCCAGAAACGCCTAAGCCAGCTACAACAAATGTTTTATCGGTGCAATCCATTGCATTCCTCGATTCGAAACGGAGAGCCAAGTAACTTGGCTCCCCTATTTGACGGTTAAGCAGAAATAACTAAGCCTTCAATTACATAAGACCCGAGCGAGCAAGCCAGTCAGCGTAGAAGATAACAACGCCGACGATAACGAGCAGCAGCTCAACGAGCCAGAAGCGGACGACGACCTTGCCTTCGCTCCAACCACAAAGTTCGAAATGGTGGTGAATTGGGGCCATCTTGAACACACGACGATGCGTCATCTTGAAGAAGCCGACCTGAATGACGTCACTCAGGGCTTCCACAACGAACAGGCCACCCAGAATCAGGGCGAGGAACTCGGTGTGCGTCACAATCGAAAGAGCTGCGAACAGGCCACCCAGAGCGAGGGAACCCGTGTCGCCCATGAAGATGGCAGCTGGGTTGCAGTTGTACCACAGGAAGCCAAGGCAAGCAGCTGCAGCGCACAGTGCGATCGTAGCCAGATCCATAGGGTCAGAAACGGCGTAGCTGAAACCAGCGTGACCCAGACCAACAAGGTGGTAGGCCTGCCAGAATGCGATGGCGCCGAAGCCCATGAACGCAATCATCGACATACCCGAGCACAGGCCGTCAAGGCCGTCCGAAAGATTAACAGCGTTCGTCCATGCAGCCATTAAGAAGTTGACCCAGATCACGAACAGCACAATAGACAGGAATCGACCAGCGAAATCAAAGCTGACGAATGGTGCTTCGATGAAGCTCATACCCGACTGAGCAACTGGAATGCCGTTGCGCGTAGGCACCAGCAGAGCGAGCACAGCGAATACCGTAGCGAAAATAATCTGGCCAATGAACTTGCCGCGCACAGTCAGACCTTCGCTCTGCTTCTTGCGCACCTTAGCGAAGTCATCGATGAAGCCCAGCAGGCCCATCGACACCATTGCGAACAGCACAAGCACAGGCGACGACGATGGCACCGCTCCAGTGCTGAGGTAGCGGAATAACGATGCTGCGCACCAGCCCAGCACAATGGCCAACACAATAACAATGCCACCCATCGTTGGCGTACCACGCTTCACCAGATGCGACTGAGGTCCATCCTGGCGAATGTACTGGCCGTAGTTGTGCTTGTGGATCAGCTTAATCAGCAATGGCGTGCCGACTAAGGTCACCACCAAGGAAACTAGGATGCCGATGATGACGGATATCACGAGTGTTCTCTCCAATCACTGTCGTGAGTTTACGTGGATCTAGGTTCTGAAAGTGTAAACTGTTTCTCTCTGCCGAGCGGCGCGGCAATGCGTACCGCTGTGCAGCTCATCAGCATGCGGCAACGATACGCGTTACAAACCTGTCGTTCGACTCGTGACTATAGTGCGCTCACCTGAAGTGTTCAGCCCAACGCTCTGCCAGCGATGCCAGACCAGATGCATGCGAGCCCTTAAGTAACACCACGGTATTCGATGCGTCGGGGGAAGACTCGCGGCTTGTCGCAATTGCGTCAAGCATCTGCTCGGCTTCGTCAATGCTCGAGGCCACAGCAACTTCAGGAGCTGCTGCTTCGACTGCCTCAGCTGCTTCAGAAGCTTCTTCGGAAACTTCTTCAACGCCCTGAGCCAAGTGAGCAGCCAAATCCATAAGATGAGCGTCTTGAATGTTGCCCACGGCAATTACGGCGTCCACACCCTGCTCGCGTGCATAACGGCCAATTGCCTTGTGCAGCTCGTGCTCGTTGTCGCCGAGCTCAAGCATGGCACCAAGAATGGCAATGCGCGTCATAGGCTTTGCTGCATTAAAGGCCATCAGACCATTAATGCCAGCGCGCATCGAATCAGGGTTTGCGTTAAACGAGTCATCAATAAGCATGAACTCTGGCTTACCTTCGCGTGCCACAACATGCTCTTCCATGCGGTGTGGGCTAATCGAGCGCACATTCTCGAGCACCTGCACAATGCTGCGCAGTGGCAGGCCATAGTATTCAGCGACTGCAGTTGCAGCCAGTGCGTTCATCACGTTGTGCTCGCCTGGAATGCCCAAGCGCACCTGCTGGTAAGCGCCATCGGTTTGACGCAGCGTGAAGACTGCATGACCCGTTTCGTCCATGTGCACGTGATCTGCAGACACAAATGCATCGTGCTCTGCAGCGTGTTCCATGCCGAACCACGTAACCATGCCTGGAGCAAGAGCATCCATAGCAGCCACATGTGGATCATCAGCGTTAAGCACCGTCATGCCCTGAGCACGCTCGCCGAGCACAATTTCGGACTTAGCCTGAGCAATACGCTCGACCGAACCGAACTCGCCCAAGTGGGCCGTACCAACCTTGAGCACCACCGACACATCTGGTGGAGCGATTTTTGTCAGCTTGGCAATTTCGCCAACATGGTTAGCGCCCATCTCAGCAATGAGGAAACGCGTAGTTGGGCCAACCTTCAATGCCGTTAGTGGCAGACCCAGCTCGTTATTGAACGAGCCAACAGGAGCAACTGTTTCGCCAAGTTCGCTGAGCAGTGCATGCAGCAAATCCTTGGTCGTCGTCTTGCCAACCGAACCCGTAATGCCAATAATCGAGAACTCTTCTGGCTGTTCTCGACGCATCTGCAGGTTACGACGGGCCAAATCTCCTAATGCTGTCACAGTATTTTCAACCACAATTTGTGCCACAGAGCTCTCCGCAATTTCGTGATCAGTGATTGCGGCAATGGCGCCAGTTTTGCCAAGGTCTGCCACATAATCATGACCATCAGAATGCTCACCGCGGATAGCTACAAATAGCGTGCCCTCCTTAGCAATGCGTGAATCGATAACAACATTCGTTGGTTGTTGGTTCACGTCAGAGTTTGGCGCAAGGACCAGCAATCCGTTGACAGCTTGAGCAATCTGCTCCAAAGTCATGGACATCATGTTCGTAGCTCCTTGGTATTTAGGTCTTACTTCCGGGGGTTCGGAGGTTGAAGTTTGGTTTATTGGTTTTTGGTTGGGGGGGTTAACTCACTCGGTTCAATACGTCAGTCAATACGTCAGTATTGATGTGCTCCTGCAGTATGGAACTGCGTATTGAACAGCTTGAACAACTTGAACAACGTTCTGTGTTGTAGTGGCTACGATATTGACGCAACCAGTGCGTTACGTGAGGTTTGTTTGTGATTTCGCTATAAAGCTTGTTACAAAATGCTCGTGCTTAGTGGAACTCCCTTGTTACACGCAGTGCGCTACGAATACTGTTCTTTCGCACGCCAACAGCCAAGCCAATAGCAATTGCGAACGAAAGCGGACGTACCAAAGCAGGCTCTACGCCAGACTGCAAAGCCAGCGTATCGGATTCTTCAGTACGCAAAACGAATCGTGTTTGCTTCGAAATAGCGCAGCCATACTTCTCGGCTGTGATTTCCATAAACTCTTGCGCACGATCAGGCTCTGGAATGCCGTCGCATGCAATCACATCAACAGCCACCGACTGCAATGCATCTTCTTGCAACGTGTCATCATTCATCGTCACAATCAAAGCCGCTGCCCCATCTTCGGCGCAAACGGCAATGGCGCGCTGCATGCTGAGCACATCAACGGGATAGCTCAAATCAAGGAAACGCTCCAGTAATTGTGAGTCATTGGCATTAATAACACCAACTGGGTTGCCCAGCATATGCAGGAAGCGTGCGACTTCGCTGACTTCGTGTTCAAGCAACGCAGCATCTGGCCCAGTCAGTGCGAACACTGCCAACGCGTCAGAAGGATTACCTGCCATTGTGGATGCAATACGAGCGAGCTGAGCACGCGTAATATCAGCGAACATCAGTGGCATATCCACGAGCGACTTGCCATGCTTAACAAGCTGTGGCTTCATAGCCAGTGGCAACAGTGCCGAGTACGCACCGTTTTCACATGCCTCGTTAATATCAGCCAAGCTCACCTGCTGGCATGGCACATACATAGCGCCTGGAGTTACGGAAGCAACATCGTCAGCCAGAGCCGTAATGGTCACATCACCCGCATACGAAGGTACTAAATCAAATCCATGATCTGTTACCAAATCCCCTAGCGTCATGCGCTGGGAGACCGCCTCTGTGACAGCGCTCATCGACGTCTCCTGTTCCTTACTTCAGTAACTTCAGTACTGTTCGTTCATAGCTAGGCGTTACTGACCTAGCTATGACTCGCTATGCTTACTCGCTTCAATCCCATGCTACGCGTTGCACTACATACCGCTTGTTGCCTCACCATTCCGTAGGGATTGCGTCGGTACGTGGTGGCGAGTTTGGCACCTCGTACTTCTGCATCAGGAACTGGCCAATCTGTGCCGTCACAGGACCTGCTGTAACACCACCGAAGACACCCTGAGGATCCTTTAATGCCACAGTTACAACGAATCGTGGATTATCAGCAGGAATAATGGCCGAGTAATCGGAGATCATGCTCGTCAGCTTGCCGTTAGCGCCTGGAACCTCAGCAGTACCCGACTTTGCAGCCACGCGGAAGCCATTCACCGAGGCAAACTTGCTATAGCCTTCCGAAACGGATTCCATAGCGTTAAGCACATCCTTAGCCACCGACTCGTCAATCACGCGCTCGGTTTCGCCTGCTGGCTTGATTTCCGTAGTCTTGCCCTGTGCATCAGTTGTTGCCTTAATAATCGACTGTGGCTTAGCCACGCCGTGATTAGCAATAACCGAAACAGCCTTCGTAATCTGCAGTGCATTCATCGTGTAGCCCTGACCGAACAGCACCGTATTACGCGTACGACCATCCCACTGGTTTGCAGGGCGCAGAATACCCTTCGACTCACCCGGCAGATTCAGACCAGAAGGCTGGCCCACGCCGAACTTCGTCAAATACTTGTGGCGCAGGGCATCCGAATAGTTATCGGAGGCCATAATCGTGCCAACGTTCGAAGACTGTTTCAGAATGCCTGCCAGCGTCCAGTTTTCAGTACCGTGCACTTCTGCATCTTCGTACTTCTGACCTGCAATGTTAATTGTCGAAGGCACTGAGAAGTGGTCACCCATATGGTGCAAGCCCTCTTGCAGCAGGCCCGACATTGTAAAGACCTTGCCGATCGAACCAGGTTCGAACGTCTCCGACACTGCGCGAGACACATTGAGCTTGGCTTCGTCACTACCAGCCTGCACTTCATCAGTGTCAGCCAGTGCACGAATTTCGCCCGTCTGCACGTCTTCAACAACAGCAATGCCCCAAGCAGCGTTGTTCTTCTTCTGCGCTTCCTTGAGGATCTGTTCAACCTGCCACTGCACATCACGGTCGATAGTCAGCGTCACGTTCTGGCCGTTGACTGCTTCTTTCGAATCAGTCATCGTGCCAGGAATTTCTTCGCCGCCATTGCCGACCTGATAAATTTCGTAGCCGTCCTGACCCGTCAGCAGCGAGTTTTCGAGCTGCTCAATACCGGAGACACCCTTACCTTCTGCATCAACGCCGCCCAGCAGCGTGCCCATCAGTGTGCCGTTCGAGTACAGACGTTCGTTACTGCGCGTGCCGTAGACGATGCCGCCCAGGTGCAGCGCGTCAATTTTGCGCTTGACTTCTGGAGTGACATCCTTTTTGAGCACAACGTACTGTCCCGTGCCGGAAAGTTTGCCGCCTAATTCAGAGACATTCATGCCAAGCACTGGTGCGAGCAGCTGCGACACTGCCGCTACCCCACTCGTATTGAGCGGCTTACCGTCGATGGTCTGGCAGTAATCCTTCGTAGCCTTCGTGCACGCAGTTGGCTTAAATGCTTGAGCTGCTTCAGGGTTACCAATAATCGTGTAGCGCTCCACGCTCTGCGCAAGCACTGTGCCATTGACGTCGGTTATTTTACCGCGCTTAGCACTTAACACTGTTTTATAGGTACGGTTGGCCTGAGCCTTCATGGCCATTTCATGGCCTTCAAACAGCTGCACACGAACCAGCTGAGCAATAAACACAATAAGTACAAGAGCGAATGCCAAAGCCACCCAGACAGCACGCTTTATAATTTGTGTATGTCCGTAATGCGCCGTACGACGCGCGGCATTTGGTCGACCTTGAGGACGATTCATCGTTCTCCCTCTGGATGACTTGGCTTGTAGCCTTGAAGATCAATGGTGATCGAGCCATCAGCTGGTTGCATACCCATATCGTGGGCTTTCTGAGGCAAGGAGGCTTCGAGCTCATCGAGTCGAGCCTGATCTTCCTCAACGTCTTGGTTAAGCACAGTAATGTTGTGCGTAACTTGGGCAGCTTCAAATGAATTCTGCACCATTTGCGTTCTTAAGAACAGCGAGCCCAACAGGCAAGCGACTAAGAACACAACAGCAACAATGACGTGCACCATTGGAGATGACTTCGTCTTAGTCCAATTCCAAAACGCTGCAAAAGATTCCGAAAGCTTATTACGCTGTTCTGGTTTCGATCCCTTAATCAGCTCAAGCTGAGGTCGTTTCGAAATACCTGCGTAAGCACTTTTATCTTTGCGGCCTGCTGGTGCGACGCCCGAGCGCGTCAAACGTGGCTGCGGCGAGGTCATCGGCTCCTCCTATGTGCTTTACGCTTATTGTTCTGGAAATGATGGCGTGGGCCTTCATTCTCATCAAATGCTTCGTGGGTAAAAGTTGTACGCCAACGTTGTGGAATTGGTCGAGTCAGTTCTACGGCTCGCAACCTGACTGATGCGGAACGTGGGTTATGAGCAATTTCTTGCTCATCAGCCTTAATAGCACCACGCGTCAGTGCCTTGAAGAATGGCTGCGCATCATCTGGAATTACTGGCATATTCGCTGGCACATCAACGGTCAGACCCTTATTCATAAACGTCTTTACTGTGCGATCTTCGAGCGAGTGATACGACTCGACGACAAGACGACCACCAACTGCCAAATGGTTAGCAATCTGTGGCAGTGTGCGGCGGAGCTTATCGAGCTCACCATTGACTTCAATACGCAGTGCTTGGAACACACGCTTTGCAGGGTTACCAGTACCACGATGAGCACGTGGAATAACATCATCAACCAAACGGTTCAGCTGTTCTGAAGACACGAGTGGCTGCTGCTGACGCGTCGAAACAATACGGCGAGCAATCTGGCGCGCAAATCGCTCTTCGCCATATTCCTTGAAAATACGAGTCAAATCAGCCTCATCATATTCAGCCAAAATGCGCTGTGCCGTTAATGGTTGGCTCACATCCATGCGCATATCAAGTGGTGCATCATGGGCATAGCTAAAGCCACGTTCAGTTTCATCGATTTGAAGGCTCGAAAGTCCTAAATCCATAAAAACTGCTTGCACCGTAGAAATTCCGTGCGATTCTACAGCCTGAGCGAACTCATCAAATGCGGCATGTACAGGAATAAAACGGTCAGCCAGACCTTCATCCTTCATGCGCTGTGTAGCCAGCGAAAGTGCTTCTGCATCACGATCGATGCCAAGTAATGTAGCGTTAGGCGCTGCCTTCAAAAATGCCGTAGCATGGCCAGCCAAGCCCAACGTGCAATCAACAACAACTGATCCAGGAGCGTTGAGCGCAGGTGCTACGAGATTCACGCAATCGTCAAGCAATACAGGTTCGTGAATCTGCGTAATCTGATTCATCACCACTCCCACTCTGGTAAAACATCATCTGCAATATCTGAATAGCCTTGTTCCTGAGCTGCCAAATATTCATTCCAAGCCTCGGCATCCCAAATCTCGGCTCTCGTTCCAACACCAATGACTACAATTTCGTTTCCTAAATGTGCGTAATCACGCAGCATTTGTGGTACTAAAATGCGTCCCTGCTTATCTGGCGCCGTATCCACAGCTCCCGAGAGGAACACACGTAAGTAATCTCGTGCAGCTTTGTTGCCCATCGACGTCCGCTGGATTTGCATGGCAATGCGTCGGAACTCTGAGGCCGGCAGTAAATAAATGCAGCGCTCTTGGCCTCGCGCCATGACCATGCCTTCACCAAGTTGGCTACGAAATTTCGCAGGCAAAGCCAGACGTCCTTTTGCGTCAATTTTTGGGCTATACGTTCCGAGTAATAACGGGGGCATTGCCACCCCACCCATGGATTCAGTGTCCGAAAGCGGTGTTTTTGGCTGATTTTCAACGATTTGATCAGTCATCATCCACCTCCTTTTGCGTACACGAATCCTGTGTCGCGACGAACTGAGACCACTTTACCCCACCATTCACCCATTTTCCCCACCAGAACGCCTCCCGTTTCAAAAAGGGGGCATTACTAAGCCGCAGTAAGCGCGAAACGACGAGTCGCGTGGATCTATTGTGAAAGTTTCTTACGCTAACTGTTACAACAGAAAACTGACGCTACACATGCCCAAAATCGTTGTCTGTGGGGCAAAGTGGGGAACAAATATCATCTCTAAGAAAAGGTCAGCTCTATCACAAACTTGCAGCACTCCCCCAACTGTGAATCAGTGCACTGCTCAACTGCGGGAACTCAAAACGAAAAACCGTAGCAGGGATGCGCTAGAATACTTTGTCTTGAAATACGAAACAACGTTTCTGATGGGGTGTTATGTCTAACTATTCCTCGCAGCTCGAAATCGAGCAGCGTGCTGTTGATCGTGCCTACAACCGATTGGACGATCTTCGTGCTCAAGCAAGGCAACGACTTGATGCAGTACGTGCTGCTGGTTCACATGGCTCCCCTACACAACGCACTGAGCGTGATTCCTTTGCCACGATGTATGAGGATCGTCTTACACAGTTGCGTTCTGTTGAGGACCGACTGGTCTTTGGTCGTCTCGATAATACGTCTGGCGATCGCCGTTATATTGGCCGCATTGGTTTATCCGATGAACATCACGAGCCAATTTTGACTGACTGGCGTGCAGAAGCTGCGCGTCCGTTCTATGAGGCTACGCCTTCAAACCACGGCGACATTGTTATGCGCCGTCATATTACGTTGCACTTCCGCGAAGTTACTGGCGTGGAAGATGAAGTGCTTGATGTGCATTCGGCACATGTTGATGAGGCTTCGCAAAGTGGCACGCTCACTGGTGAAGGTGCTTTGCTTGCTTCGCTGAGCTCTCGCCGCACGGGCAAAATGACCGATATTGTGGCCACAATTCAGGCTGAGCAGGATGCCATTATTCGTGCTGATTTAAAGGGTGCTGTTGTTGTACAGGGTGGCCCTGGTACGGGTAAAACGGCAGTGGCTCTGCACCGTGCTGCATATTTGCTCTATACACACCGTCGCATGCTGGACCGTTCTGGTGTACTCGTTATTGGTCCTAGCTCTACATTCCTTCGTTATATTGATCAGGTGTTGCCTTCGCTTGGTGAAACGGGCGTGGTGTCTCGCACTATTGCCGATCTGATTCCAGGAGTGACGGCAACACGTGTTGATGAGCCATACGCAGCAAAGATCAAGGGCCAAGCTCGTATGCACGAAGCTATTCGTAATGCTGTTGCTGGTCGTGAACGCGTTCCACAGCAGTTGCCGGTCATTAGTATTAATGGCATTCGTATTGCTATGCGTGCTGAAGATATTCGTGAAGCTATTCGCGATGCACGCCGTACGCGTCAGCCTCATAACAAGGCTCGTGAAACATTCGTCCGCGAAATGCTAGAGACGATGCGCCGTCGTTATGTCGATGAGCTCGATTACGCACCAGAGGCTGAAGAGCTGCGCGATATTATGTCGCAGCTGCGTATGAACGATCAGCTGCGTATTACATTGAATTTGGCTTGGCTGCCTATGAATGCGCAGTGGCTGCTTGACCAGCTGTTCTCCAAGCCAGAACAGTTGCATCGTTATGCGCCTTGGCTCAATAAGCAGCAGGTTCAGGCTCTGGTTCGTCCAAAGGGATCCGAGCTGACGGTTTCTGATATTCCGCTGCTTGACGAGGCCCTCGAATTACTGGGACCTGATCCTCGTGAAGCAGCTCGCGCCGCTGCTCGTGATGCTGCTCGTCAGCGCGATGAGCAGTTTGCTCAAGAGACACTGGCTCAGGCAGGTATTGGTTCTGGCATTGTATCGTCGTCGATGCTCGTTGACCAGATGCAGGGGCTTGATGCTGAGTTAACTGCTCAGCGTGCTGCTGCTGATCGTGAATGGACCTATGGTCACATTGTTGTTGATGAAGCGCAGGAACTGACGGCTATGGATTGGCGCATGCTGATTCGTCGTTGCCCTTCGCGTTCGTTCACGATTGTTGGCGATGTGGCACAGACCAGTGCTTTGGGTGGTACTCGTGACTGGGCTCGTACGATGGATCGTCTGTTTGGTCCTGAGAATTGGTCGTTGAATGAGCTGACGATTAATTACCGTAACCCTAAGGAAGTGTCGCAGCTTGCTGCCGAGTTTGCTGAGCGTGAGGGCCTGTATGTTTCTACGGTAAATGGTGTTCGTACGATGCCTGATTCTGTGAAGCACGAAGTGTGCGATGATCAGCAGGCATTGCTCAAGGCTACGGGTCAGCAGGCCGCGCAACTCGCTTCGGAGTTTGTGCAGGCTGATGGCACTGGTCGTGTGGCTGTTATTACGCCTATTGCGCTGCATGATGAGGTTCAGGCTAGCGTCAAGCAGGCATTGCGTTCAGCTATGACGGATTCGCAAATGCAGCAGCTCGAACAGGGCGACGCATGGGATCATCAGGTCAGCGTGGTTGGTGCACAAGATGTTAAGGGTCTGGAATACGACGCAGTTATTGTTGTGGACCCTGGCATGATCGAACAAGAGGCTCCTTCTCGACTGGTAGCTGCCTCTGATTTGTATGTCGCTTTGACGCGTCCAACGCAACGACTGGTTATATTGCGGACACGTGCTGACGAGAAAACCATTACCGTGTAAGTTAGTGTGCATGCCAAAAGCACTTCTCCTCGAAAATATTCATCCCCTTGCCGCCGAAGCGTTGAGCAAAGACGGTTTTGACGTGGTAACTATGAAGGGCGCATTGAGCGAAGATGAACTCATTGAGGCTCTTGATGGTGTGGACTTACTCGGTATCCGTTCGAAAACAACGGTTACGCCAAAGGTCATTGACGCATGCCCTCAGTTAACAGCAATTGGCTGCTTCTGCATTGGTACTAATCAGGTAGATCTCAGCTATGCTGCTAATCAGGGTATTGCTGTATTTAATGCGCCATACTCGAATACGCGCTCTGTTGTGGAACTCGTTATCTGCGACATTATTTGCTTAATGCGTCGTATTCCAGCGCATACACATTATCTCAAGCATGGCGTCTGGGATAAGTCTGCTACGGGCTCGCATGAAGTGCGTGGCAAAACACTTGGCATTATTGGTTATGGCAATATTGGCTCGCAGCTTTCTGTGCTCGCCGAAGCCCTTGGCATGCGCGTTGTCTTCTACGATTTGGAAGAAAAGCTGGCACTCGGCAATGCTCATCGCTGTGAAACGCTTGATGAGCTGCTTGAGCAGTCTGATGCTGTAACACTGCATGTTGATGGACGTAAGTCGAATACTGGTTTCTTTGGCGAGCATCAGTTTGCACAGATGAAGCAGGGCGCTATTTTCATTAATGCTTCCCGCGGCTTTGTTGCTGATCTTGTTGCATTGAAGAAGTACATTGACAACGGTCATATTGCTGGTGCTGCTCTTGACGTCTACCCTACTGAGCCAAAGGCTAAGGGTGATCCATTTACTTCTGAATTAGCCGATGAAGACAATATGGTGCTCACACCTCATATTGGTGGCTCCACTCTGGAAGCTCAGAAGAATATTGGTACGTTCGTAGCCCAGCGTCTGTCGGATTACTGGTTCAAGGCTTCTACGATGCTCAGTGTCAATCTGCCACAAATTACTGTTGGTGATTGCAAGAACGAAGCTCGTGTGGCTCATCTGCATAAGAACCTGCCAGGTATTCTGGCTCAGGTTAACCAGCACCTCGGCGCACAGGACATTAACGTTTCTGCTCAGTCGCTCGGTACTGAAGGTGAAATCGGTTATGCCGTTATGGATGTTTCTGCTCCACTGAGCCAAGAAACTATTGAAGCGCTCGAAGCCATTCCAGGCACGATTCGCGTTCGAGTCATGCAATAACCACCACAATACGTATAGCAAGAACCCCGCTGTAACATCAGTATTCGTTACAACGGGGTTCTTTGATTATGCGATTACTCCGTACTTGCTTAAGTGGTACCCGCTTGAACAGTTAATATTCAAACGATTCTTGCTTGAGCAATACCTACTTGAGTAGTACTTGTTTTAGCGATGCATTGTCCGTGTTGAACGCGAATTACTTATTCGCCTTCTGTTCATCTTCGGCGCGCAAATCGTCAATAGCACGCTGGAAATCATCAAGGTTCTTGTAGTTCTGATAAATGCTTGCGAACCTGATATAACCCACGACGTCAAGTGCACGCAGTGGCTTCAAAATTGCTTTACCAACAACATCCGATGGAATAGTTGCTAAACCTTGTGCACGCAGGTCTTCTTCGACTTGCATACCAAGACGCTTTAAATCTTCTTCTTTAACAGGCCTGCCGTGGCATGCGTTGCGCACACCAGCAATAATCTTCTCGCGGTTGAATGGCTCAACATCACCAGAACGCTTCTTCACGAGCAGCGTGGTTGTTTCCATCGTGGTGAATCGATTATTGCAGTGCAAACATTGACGACGACGGCGAATAGAAAAACCGTCTTCGCTAATGCGCGTATCAATTACTTTTGTTTCAGCGCTGTGACAAAAAGGACAATGCATACATATAACAATAGTCTGTACAACGCCAACACCTGTTTATTGCTCAATAATGGGCACTTGGAGCTGCTGTCCGGCAATGATGGTCGCATTTGGTAGATGGTTCATTGTTGCAATTGTATGGACGACTTCAGAGACATCCTCAGCACCATCGCTCACCTGCTGCGCGATACCCCATAATGAGTCACCAAGTTGCACAGTATAACTTACCGTTGCTGTGGCACGTTCGGCATGTGCTGGCTCAGCATCCGCCACAAAAGCGTTGAAACCAAAGGCAATTGCGCAGATCATAACTGCGATCGCAATGTATTCCATAACCGTAAAACGCGACCGCTGTGTTCTGCTTTGGCTCTCTCCAACCCGCATTGGTAAGGCTTTCATAACTGAACCCTTTCGAACATTTGTTCGTCTTCTCAATGCACCCCATATTCGCACATTTGTTCGATTGAGTCAAAGCTTGATTCGAACATCTGTTTGAAATTCAATGATTTTCGCGGTATGCTTAGGCGTGTTGCAACGAAAGGATCAATCATGAGCACAAACAACGCCACTCAGCCTCAAGAGCGCGAGCCGTTGACTACTCGTCAACAAGTTGTGTTCGATGCGATTCAAGACTTTATTGAGCGCACTGGTTTTGCACCAAGTATGCGCGAAATTGGTGAGGCTACTGGGCTGAAAAGTACATCGTCTGTACTGCACCAACTCAATGTATTGGAAGCCAAGGGCTATATTCGTCGCGATAGCAATAAAGGCCGCGCCATTGAAATAATTGGTCACAAGCCGAAGCCACGTGTGGAAACTACGGTTGCCGACATTTCTGTTGCCAATATGCCATCACTAGAGCAATCATCTGATGTGCCACTTGTTGGCGCCATTGCAGCCGGTGTTCCTATTACTGCCGAACAGCATGTTGAAGATGTTATGCGTCTTCCAGTCAGGCTCACTGGCACTGGTAATTTGTTCATGCTCGAAGTACATGGTGATTCCATGATCGATGCCGCAATTTGCGATGGCGATTATGTTGTTGTGCGAGAGCAGCACAATGCTGAAAATGGCGATATTGTTGCAGCTTTACTTGGTGATGAGGCCACAGTAAAAACATTTCGCAATGACAACGGCCACATCTGGCTCATGCCACATAATCCAAGCTATTCCCCTATTGATGGAACGCATGCACAGATTATGGGCAAGGTCGTCACCGTACTGCGTCGAATTTAAATCAGCACTTCCACCCGTCACAGTGGTCCTCTTATAACAGCGATCCGCGTATAGCGATGACCACTCATAACAGCGATTCACATATAACAGTGATCCGCTCATAACAGTGATCCGCTCATAACAGTGATCCGCTCATAACAGTGATCCGCTCATAACAGTGACCCGCTTATACACAAATAGATGTTTCACAAATTTTGCGTGAAACATGATGTGCAGGGTTGGAAGCAAACCACGTCTTTAAACAACAAATGCCACTACGAACCAAATCGTAGTGGCATTTGCTTATACGCTTTATGCGGTTACTGCAAACAGCAGTCCCCTGCCGCGCTTATCGACTATCAGAAGCCGAACTGAGCAGCAGTCTCCTTCAGCGTTGCAGCAGAACGCTTCAGAGCCTCGAGCTCGGAATCGGACACTGGCGTGTTGATGCGGGAGTTCACACCGTTGCGGTTGAGCAGCGTAGGAACAGACATGCACACATCGGAGATGCCGTGGAAGTCGCTCAGCAGCGTCGACACAGGCAGGATGCGGTTGGTGTCGTTCATGATGGACTCGATGATGTCCACGCCGGACATAGCGATTGCGAAGTTCGTTGCGCCCTTACCGTTGATGATCTTGTAAGCAGCGTTCTTCACTTCCTGGTGGATCTGCTCGCGAACCTCAGCATCGAATGGCTTCTGGCCTGGCAGTGGCTGCCAATCGGTCATTGGAACGCCACCGATGGTTGCGGACTGCCACAGTGGGACTTCGGAGTCGCCGTGCTCACCAGCAATGTAAGCGTGAACGTTCTTGACGTTGACGCCCGTGTGCTGAGCAATCAGGAAGCGAAGACGAGCGGAATCGAGGTTCGTACCGGAGCCGAACATCTGCGTTGCTGGCAGACCCGAGAGCTTCAGGGAAACCTGCGTCACGATATCCACTGGGTTCGTGATCAGCATGTAGATTGCGTTTGGAGCAACCTTCACGAGGTTAGGAATGATCGACTTCATGATGTTGATCGTTGCGCCTGCAAGATCCAGACGGGACTGGCCTGGCTTCTGGCGTGCGCCAGCCGTGATGACAACCATATCTGCATCGCGGCAAATCTCAGGATCGTCAGATCCATCGATCGAAACGGTTGGGTAGAAGCTGGAGCCGTGCTGCATATCGAGCACTTCAGCCTCAACACGATCCTTTGCAATATCCTCGAGCACAATCTCGCGTGCCACGCCGCGCTGAGCTGCAGCGAATGCGAGTGTGGAACCGACGGCGCCTGCGCCGACGATAGCAAGCTTCGTTGGCTTAATTGGTGATTCTGCCATGCTTTCAACCTCTCACAATGAGAACGCGCATGCGTGAACATGCTTTGCGCTCTACTTTGTTTCTATGGTTGCAAATCCCTACGTTTATAAGGGATTGCACAAATACTCATTGATCACTGTAATCAATTGCGCAGACCTGTAGCCAGATTGCTGAACCGTTTCAGCGATACGCCGAGCATGTTCATGTCATTATTCGGCATCAGGAAGCGCCTGATCCATAATCGCTGCAGCGAGGCGGTCATCAACCGAAGCTACAACAGCCATGCCGTCATCACGGTAATCAATCGAATGTAACTGGCCGAACTCACGAATACGGTTGACTAATGAACCTGCTGTATACGGCAGAAGCGCTGTAATTTCAACGTCTGGACGCGGCAGCAGTGACTCAACTTGCTCGCGAAGCGCAGTCAAACCCTCCCCCGTTGCCGAGGACACCACAAAAGCGTCGGGCATTAATTTGTGAATTCGCTCACGTTTTGGCTCATCGATAAGATCGGCCTTATTAAAGACGACAAGCGTAGGAATACCAGCCACGCCATCAATGTCCTTGAGCACATCGTTGACGGCGTCAATCTGCGAGAACGGATCTGGATGAGAACCGTCCACAACGTGCACAATCAAATCAGCTTCAGCAACTTCTTCGAGTGTTGATTTGAATGCTTCAACAAGCTGCGTTGGCAGGCGGCGTACGAATCCAACCGTATCGACGTAGGCGTAACGGCGGCCGTCCTCAGCCTTGGCACGGCGCACAGCCGTATCCAGCGTTGCGAACAGTGCGTTCTCTACGAGCTCCGACGAGCCCGTCAGACGATTCGTCAACGACGACTTTCCTGCGTTCGTATAGCCGACCACAGCCACGGTCGGCAAGCCAGTGCGACGCCTCGAGCCGCGCTTAACCTGACGAGAAGGCGCCATTTGCGCAATCTGCTTGCGCAAACGGGCAATACGCGTACGAATAACGCGGCGGTCCATTTCGATCTTCGTTTCACCTGGGCCACGCGAACCAATACCAGCGTCAGCACCTGCTGCACGACCACCGGCCTGACGCGACAGTGCCGCACCCCAACCACGCAGACGAGGCAACATATATTGCAGCTGTGCGAGCTCAACCTGAGCTTTACCCTCTCGAGACTGCGCATGCTGAGCGAAAATATCGAGAATAACTGCCGTGCGGTCGACGACTTTCACGCGTGTCACATCTTCGAGTGCACGTCGCTGGCTTGGTGGCAAATCCGCGTCAACAATAATCGTATCGGCCTCGTTCACAGCCACAATGTCAGCAATTTCGCGCGCTTTACCCGAGCCAACATAGGTTGCGGCATCTGGCTTGGCACGATGCTGCAGCACACCATCTACAACTTGAGCTCCAGCAGTTTCTGCGAGCGCGGCGAGCTCTCGTAACGATTCTTCTGCTTGAGACTGCGTCGTCTCGCGGCTCGACCACACGCCAACGAGCACTACGCGTTCAAGTCGAATCTTTCGATATTCAACTTCGGTAACGTCTTGGAGTTCGCCCAAGCCGGTGACATGTTTCAGTTCGTTTCGTGACTCGCGTTCGCGCCAGAGCTCGTCATTGTGCTCGGCATAGTATCCCGACTCAGTTTGTGTGTCGAGAAGCACGTCTGAGCTTGAGGTCAGCACGCCTGCATCGTTCGCGTTGTGTTGCTGCTCGGTCGACTCAGTCGGCTTGTTCTGCTGCTGCGTTTCGACCACCCCTTTCTCGTTGTGCGCGTTAAACTCGTATCGGTTTATTATCATCGTTTTGGAAGACTTTTTGTGGGCCTGCTGAAGTAGTGATATTTATTTCCCATGCTGCAGCACATAGGTATGCTCACGTTGGATTGATCGGCAGGTACGTATGGCACAGCATAATGCACAACAGCACACAGCAAAAGCATCTGGCGGTGAGCAATATTTCAATGCCACGCCTTCGTCTCCTGATGTGCGTGTGGCTCATGAATTTAGCGTGCGTGATCACGATGTTACGGTGCAAACTTCGCATGGTGTGTTCTCGGCTGATCGCGTTGATTTAGGTACGCGCGTGCTGCTGCGTCATGCGCCTGAGCTGCCAGCAACGGGTAACTTCTTGGACCTGGGTTGTGGCTGGGGTCCTATTTCTCTGGCTATGGCATTAGATGCACCTGAGGCTGCTATTTATGCCGTTGATGTTAATGAGCGTTCGATTGATTTGACGAAGGCGAATGCTGTAGCTAATAACTGCTCGAATATTCATGCGGGTAAGGCTGAGGATGTTCCTGCTGATATGCAGTTTGACCGTATTTGGTCGAATCCTCCTATTCGCATTGGTAAGGATGCCTTGCATGAGCTGCTCATGACTTGGTTGCCAAGACTGACGGTGGACGGTTATGCCTACTTGGTTGTGCAGAAGAACTTGGGTGCTGATTCGTTGATGCCTTGGTTGGCTCAGCAGCTTGGTGAGCACTATGAGGTTTCGAAGTATGCCAGCTCGAAGGGCTACCGCGTTATTGAAGTGCATCGTTTGGCTGCATAGTGCTGTCCAGCCAATAAGGCGTTACGGCATTACGGAAACCCAGCAATGCAGCAATGCAGCAAATCCGGCAATAAGCCAATCAGGCGATGAAATTTTTTTGTAATGCACTGTGTTGCATGAATAAAGCGTTCCAACATGAGGAGAAGCTAAGTTAACTGTGGGCATGAAATTTGAGTATCCGCAAGAACTGCCCGTAAGCGCAGCAAAAGATGAGATTGCGCATGCTATTGAGCATTCCCAAGTGGTTATTTTGTCTGGCCAAACAGGCTCTGGTAAAACCACACAGCTGCCAAAAATTCTGCTCGAGATGGGCCGTGGCTCGCATGGCAAGCAGATTGTACATACGCAGCCTCGTCGTTTGGCTGCTCGCACCGTTGCTGAGCGTATTGCCAGTGAGCTTGGTGTTGGCTTAGGTGATGAGGTCGGCTATCAGGTTCGTTTTACTGATGAAAGCTCAGCTCATACGCGTCTGCGTGTCGTAACCGATGGTATTTTGCTCGCACAGATTCAGCGTGATCCAAAGCTGATGCGCTATGACACGATCATTATTGATGAGGCTCATGAGCGCAGCTTGAATATTGACTTTTTGCTTGGCTATTTTACGGCACTGCTCCCCGATCGTCCAGATCTGAAGCTCGTTATTACATCAGCAACAATCGATTCGGTAAAGTTCCAGAAGCATTTCGAAGAAGCACTGCATAAGCCAGTTCCTGTTATTGAAGTGTCTGGCCGCACCTACCCTGTGCAAATTGCCTATGAACCACTGGGTTCAGCTCCTGCCCTGATGAATCATGTGCCGGGATTTGTTGATGGTGTGCGCCCAGGCGACGATTCGTATGGCACGGACGATGCTGCTGATGATACTGATATGCCAACAGCTGTGGCTCGTGCATGCTCGGAGCTGCTCATTATTTCGTCGCATACGAATGGTCCTCGAGACATTCTTGTGTTTGCCTCCGGCGAGCGCGATATTCGTGAATTTGAGCAGGCACTGCATCATCATCTGGGTCCTCGTGCCAGCGATATGCGCCGCTCGGATGCGGTTGAAATTATGCCGTTGTTTGCTCGTTTAAGTGCGAAAGAGCAGCATCGTGTGTTTGAGCCACATGCTCATCAGCGCATTGTTATTGCTACGAATGTTGCCGAAACATCGTTGACCGTGCCGTCGATTCGTTACGTGGTGGATCCTGGTATGGCACGTATTTCGCGCTATTCGAAGTCTGCTAAAGTGCAGCGTCTGCCGATCGAGCCTATTTCTCAGGCAAGTGCCGATCAGCGTTCGGGCCGTTGCGGTCGTGTGGCTGACGGTATTGCTATCCGCCTGTATTCTCGCGAAGATTTCGAGTCCCGTCCGCGCTTTACGGAGCCTGAGATTTTGCGTACGTCACTGGGCGCTGTGGTACTGCACATGCTTTCGGTGGGCGTCGCTTCGTGCGCTGAAGATATTACTGATTTTGGATTTATCGATCCGCCAGATATGAAGGCCGTGTCTGATGGCTTCAACGAGCTGACTGAGCTGCGTGCGATTAAGCGTAAAGATGGTCGCACTACGTTAACGCATATTGGTCGTCAGTTGTCGCGACTGCCTATTGATGTGCGTTTGGGCCGCATGATTATTGAGGCTGCTCGTTCTACAACGCCAAATACGTTGGCTGCTGTCATTGTTATTGTCGCGTTCTTGAGCTTGCAGGATCCTCGTGAACGTCCTGATGCTGCTCGTGACGAGGCTGATCGTATTCATAACCGCTATGCCGATCAGACGAGTGACTTCTTAACTGCGCTGAATATTTGGGATCGTGCGTTCCAAATTGATGGCGAAATGTCGAATCGTGCACTGCGGCATTTGTGCAAGGACGAGTATTTCAACTTCTTGCGTATGCGTCAGTGGAAGGATTTGGTTTCCCAGCTGCGTCAAATGTGCCATGAACTGAAGTTCAAGGTAGGCCAGCCATTACCTATTTCGCGTCCTTCGAACGATATTCGTGCATTACCGATTAATCAGCAGGCTGCTCATAGTCTGATGTGCTCGTGGGATAGCGAAGGTATTCATACGTCAATGCTGGCTGGCTTGCTTTCCATGATGGGTATGCAAGTGGTGCATGAACCTAAGGCTTCTGATTTCACTGGTCTTAAGGGTGCTGCTCGTGCCAAGGCTATGAAGCGTGCACAGAAGATGGCCAAGAATGACTATCAGGGTGCTCGTGGTACAAGGTTTGCTATTTTCCCTGCATCGGCTTTGCATAAGCAAACGCCTTCATGGATTATGACGACGGAGCTTGTGGAAACGAGCCGTTTGTGGGCACGGTATTGTGCGCAAATTGATCCTGTCTGGGCTGAAAAGCTGGCTGGTAATTTAACGCGTACGACGTATGCCAATCCACATTGGTCTGCTTCGCGCGGTGCGGCTGTTGCTGATGCCAAAATTCTGCTGTACGGCTTGCCTATTGTGGCACAGCGTACTGTGCAATGGGGTCGCATTAATGCGCTCGAAGCACGTGATCTGCTGATTCGTCAGGGTCTCGTTGAAGGCGATATTCAACAGCGCTTCTCGCATGATGACTTTATTCAGCACAACATCAATGTGCTTGAGGACGCTGCAGAAGATGCAAACCGTACGCGTCAGGTTGCACAGACGGTCAGTGATGAAGATCTCTACGATTTCTATAACCGTATTCTGCCAAACTCGGCTGTTTCGGTTGCCGATCTGGCGAAGTGGTGGAAAACCGCATATAACGAGAATCCTGAACTGCTGAACTTTGATCCAGATCAGGTAGAACGTTTGCTCGATCAAGATGCACCAAGTCTTGATGACTTCCCTGATCATTGGCATACGGTTGGCTCTGATGGTCGCGAAATCAATTTGCGCTTGAGCTATATCTATGACACCACTGCCGAGAATGATGGTGTCAGCGTACATATTCCAATTAGTGTGCTGTCGCGTATTAGTGCTGAGCAGTTTAGCTGGAATGTGCCTGGTTTGCTCGATGAGTTGATTGTGGCATTAATTAAAGCACTGCCAAAGGCGTTGCGCGTGCAGTTTGTGCCGGCTCCTGATACGGCTCGTCGTATTCGTGTATGGATTGATGAGCATTATGACGCACTACCAGGTGCTCATGAGTCTGCCGATCAACAGTGGCCTGATATTAGCCATGTATTTACGCAGGCTGCTATTGCTACGGTTGGTGCGCAAATTCATCCTGAGGTACTTGAAGGTCTGATGGATCGTTTGGCACCGTATTTGCGCATAACGTTTGTTGTTGAGCAGCCTCTGCCTCAGGGTAAGGGTCATCGCAAGCATGGTCGTGGCCGTGTCAAGGTGCTGGGCCGTGGCAAGAATCTGCAAGCTTTGCAGCATAAGTTTGCTCAGGCCGCTCAGGCTAGTGCACGTCAGGTGGTGCAGCGTCAGGCACAGCAAGCTGCTGATCAAGGCCGTATGGTTGCTCAGGCAACACTGTTGCAGAAGGCTGGTGCTACAACAGCATCGCGCGCTTCGATGCTGTGGAAGGCCGCACTGGATCAGCTGCGTATGCCAAGCGAGCGTATTTCTTCGCGTTGGCTTGGTACAGAAGCGTTGATGCTGGCTGCTGCCCCATATAAGTCAACCAAGGATCTCGTTGAGGATTTGCAGTTGGCTGCTGTGAAGCGTCTTATGCCAAGTATTGCCAAAATTCAGAACGATGAGGCATTAGCTGAGGCCGTTGCTGATGTGGCACAGATTTTCGAAGACACCGTGTATGGCGTAGCACAAGATGTTATTCAGATTCTGAAGCGTCATGCTGAAGTCGAGAAGGCTGTTTCTGGTCCTGCTGATTTACCGATGTTAGCTGTTTTGCAGTCGATTCGCGAACATGTCAGCTCGCTTGTGCACGAAGGCTTTATTGGCGCCGCTCCCCCAGAGTCATTACCACGTATTGAACGCTACTTGCATGCTGATTTGATGCGCTTGCAGAAGGCTAAAACCGATCGTAATCGTGATGTGCGTTGGGCTTGGGAAGCCGATGAGGCAAAGCAGCTCGTGGATAAGGCATTGGCTAAGGCCAAGGCTGAACCAGCTGGTCCTAAGCGTGACGAAATGATGGCTAAGGCACAAACAGCTCGTTGGATGCTCGAAGAGTTTTATGTATCGTTGTGGGCTCAAGAGCTCGGTACTGCTCAACCAGTCAGTATTCAACGCATCACGAAGGCTTTGCGATAGAGAGGGTCGCCATTGGCACAAGCAACGGGGTCGAAGCGACCACAGAAATCAACAAATAACAATCGCAAACGTAAGTCGTGGTGGAAAACGGCGAGCGCTGTTGAACGAACGCGAGTGCTGCTGATTACGGTACTTTCGGCAATACTGGCCGTCGTACTCGTCGTTTCGTGCGCGCAGTTTGTGCACTACCGTATTGAAGTGCAGCATGCGCAGACGGTGCAGCATGAGCTCGAAGAGACCTACGATTTTGATCCGGGCAATATTATTTCGGACGAGGCGTTCTTTGATGGCGATTCGATGAGCGCTACGGAAATCCAGACGTTCCTCAACGACAAGGGCGCGGCCTGCTCGGGTGACCAGTGCTTGAAGTCGAAGTGGTTCGATACGGAACCGCGACCAGCCAACGAGTACTGCAAGAAAATTGATTTGCGAGGTCAACAGACGGCTGCAACGATTATTGCTGCAGCAAGCGAGGCCTGCTCGGTTTCACCAAAGGTGCTGCTGACTATGCTGCAAAAAGAGCAGCATCTGGTGAGTGCCACGGATATTAGCGATTTCCAGTACAAGTCGGCTATGGGTTTGAGTTGCCCGGATGATGCTGATTGTGATCCGGCGTATGCGGGATTCTATAAGCAAGTTGCGGGATCGGCCGAGCGATACCAGTACTACGTGCAGAACGAGCAGAAGTATGGGTATCATGCAGATTCGCTGAACTATATTCAGTACAATCCGAATGCGGCATGCGGTGGTTCGCAGGTGTGGATTGAGAATAAGGCTACGGCATTGCTCTACATCTATACGCCGTATCAGCCAAATCGTGCTGCGTTGCAGGCTGGCACGGGTGAAGGCGATCAATGCTCAACCTATGGCAATCGTAATTTCTCGATTATTTATTCGAGCTGGTTCGGAGATCCTCGCAAGAAATAACGAGGTAGCTCAGTACGAATAGCGGTACAACAGGTACCACGGAACTCACAAGAGGCGGCGCTGATTATTCAACGTCGCCTCTTGTTCTATGTCGCTTGGTATTCAAGCGCAGTGTTCTTAAGCTGATCTCTTAAGCCAATCTCAGCAGACTATCCCTGAGATCGATCTCTTCAGATGCTCGGCTCGAAGCAGACTGCTTTAGAGCTTAGCTAAGTAACGCTGCAGCTCAAATGGCGTAACTTGGCTGCGGTATTCTGCCCATTCCTGACGCTTGTTACGGATGAAGTAGTTGAACACGTGCTCACCGAGTACATCGGCCACGAAGTCTGACTTCTCCATAATCTTGACTGCTTCTTCAAGCGACTCTGGCAGTGGCTGAATGCCCATGGCCTGACGCTCTTGATCCGTCAGCTCCCATACGTCATCACTCGTTGGCTCACCCAATGTCATCTTCTTTTCGATGCCATCAAGACCAGCAGCCAGAATAACCGAGTAAGCCAGATATGGGTTGCACACCGAGTCCAGTGCACGATACTCAATGCGTGCTGAGTTACCCTTGCCTGGCTTGTACATTGGGATGCGCAGCAGAGCCGAGCGATTGTTATGGCCCCAGCAAATATAGCTTGGTGCCTCGTTGCCACCCCACAGGCGTTTATACGAGTTGACATACTGATCGGTAACAGCACTAATTTCTGCAGCATGTGCCAGCACACCGGCAGCGAATTGACGAGCTGTCATCGACATATTGAACTCTTGGCCAGCTTCATAGAATGCGTTGGCATCGCCTTCGAACAGGCTCAAATGCGTATGCATGCCGGAGCCTGGTGCATTAGCCAGTGGCTTTGGCATGAAGCTTGCATGAATACCGCGTTCCAGAGAGATCTCTTTAACAACGGTACGGAACGTCATAATGTTGTCGGCAATCGTCAGTGCATCAGCGTAGCGCAAATCGATTTCATTCTGACCTGGACCACCTTCGTGGTGCGAGAACTCTACCGAAATACCCATTTGCTCGAGCATGTTAACCGTTGCGCGACGGAAATCCATGCCTGGGGAACGTGGCACATGATCGAAGTATCCACCCTCATCAATTGGCACTGGAGGCTGTGACCAGTCCTCTTGCTTCTTGAACAGATAGAACTCAATTTCTGGATGAACGTAGAACGTAAAGCCCTTGTCTTTAGCCTTCGACATAGCGCGCTTGAGCACATGACGAGGATCAGCTAATGATGGCTCACCATCAGGCGTTAACACATCACAGAAAATACGAGCGGTTCCCTGCGGACCACCGCGCCAAGGCAGGATTTGGAATGTGGATGGATCTGGTCGCAGGATCATATCGTCCTCTGACACACGCGTCATGCCCTCGATGGCAGACCCGTCAAATCCAATGCCCTCTTCAAATGCTGCTTCAAGCTCTGCGGGCGCAATGGCTACTGATTTCAGCGTACCCATAACATCCGTAAACCACAGTCGGATGAAACGCACATCGCGCTCCTCCACTGTACGGAGTGCATATTCCTGCTGTTTATCCATAGTGTTCATGCAAGCAGCCCAATGTTACGAAATGATTTACCACACTCGCTCACGGACAAACTTTCACATTCTTCAATGCCGCGATGCTTTGCACGAGTATCTTGCCATCATCACAGGGAGGAATGAGGCAAAGTATTTGCTGCACCACAACGAGCCACATTAGCGGTAGATGCGCCAGTTGCGCACACAATGCTGCAAGACCAGCGCCTACAGCAGGACCGGTTACTGCGCATACGATTGTTTTAAGCACGGTAATTGGTTGCCCAGTCGCTGGTGTGGGCAGCACAGCAATACTGAACAATTGTTGGACAATACTCACCTGTAGCTGTGGATTGCGGTATCGCAAAACAGCAATATGCGCATACTCATGCAGTACTGTGCACGTTGGCATCAGTGCTGCTACTACAAGCAGTTGCGACACAAATGGATTCGCATACGGTGAGCATTGAAATACCGTACCGAGTACAAGTAACGGAAAAAAGGGAAGGTAGCAATGACCCGCAACCCGGAGCAACGTTGCACGTATTGATTGCGTTGATACTGTCATTGCATACCTTCCCGCTCGGAGTGATCAAGGTATTATTGCGCTGCGACTGGCTGCACCTGCTTCTTTTGCTTCACGATGGAAGCGACCAGCAGGACAACAAAGCTCACAACAATGCAGCAGCCCATTAAGCCGTAGGTTGTTGGGCCATTGGTTACGCCAAAAGTAAGGCCTAGGGAGCCACCATCGAGCACTGACGTTGTGTCCATGTACATGGCTCCGCCAAGGAATTCTTTACGCACACCACCTTGTCTTGGTGTTGTTGCCAGAGCAAAAACAAACCAACCTAATACGGTAAGCATCCATAACGCCATGCCAGCGCAGATTGAAGAGAACACCAGTTTAAGATTACGCATTTCGAATTCCTTTTCGATACGTTGTTATGCCAGAAATTGAGTAGACCACGATGGCTGAAACCATTACGGCACCTGCTGCAATAAGGGCCCAGGTTGGGAGCTGAAGCAGGCTCACCATGGAGACTGCCACGATTGCCACCAGCAACATTGCGGCTAAGCCGAGTAATGCATTTGCAGGATTATCTCGAGCCATTGGGAAGATAATGCCGACCATAGTGCAGCTCATGATGGCAGTAAGTAATGCACCATAGGAGCATGCATAGGTCATCATGCTGCAGCCACCCCACGGCAGCAACACGACTGTAACAGCAATCCATGCCAGGGTTGCCACAATAATCTGCGAGCCAATCATGCATACATAGGTGTAGGCGCATGAGCTCTGGTGGCGCTGCCATGGTATACAAATGCCATTTGCGAATTGAGACAGACCCGCAAATGAGAACAGTACCGTTGCATAGAGTGCCGCTTCGCTATGGCCTGTGAACACTGCCCCAACTACGCAGACAGCACACAGTGCCACGCTCATCAGCATATCTTTTGAGCGAATAATATATGCAGCAAATAATGCTAAGTCGCTCTTGCTGACCCATGGGATTGGGCAAGCCACATACACCGACTGTGCACTAAATTGCTTGGGTGCAATCACCAAGCTGATAATCAGCAAAGTTGATGCACATACTGCTCCTGCCAGAACACTCACTCCATTACCGAAGCGTAGTGACAGATCGGAGAACAACGAGAGTACCGACCATGTTGTTGATCGTTCTGTCCAATGCTTCTGAATCTGCATAGTCATGGCGAATGTTGAGCTATAAAAAGCGAAGCTCATCATTGCTATAACAATGGTGCCCACCATGCCGGTGTAACGAGAAAGTCGCAGCAGGGCCATGATGCGCGCAATGCAGTTCCAAACGAAGTACAGCAAACTATAGGCCACAACTGATGGGATTATAATTTGCGCAATAGCAGTAGAAACTGCAGCAATACCACCCTGTCGAATCATTGTGAACAAGAATGCGAGCAGTCCTATAAATACGCAAATACTGACCACGGTGAATTCGCAAGCTAACAGTGTTGCACTGCGCATCTTGCCCGTAATAGGTAAATGATGCAACAGCTTGGCAGCGCCATCTGCCTTGGCAAACGTCACTTTGACCAGCAGGAAGCCCAGTAGCACAAACAATACACTGTTCATCAAGTACAGATTCATCAAGAATGGCCTCAGCCAATCTGCATCGAATACACCTTGCATAAATTGGTCCGTCAGCAGTGCAGCGAACACAAGCCATAACCCGCCGAGTACAACCAGACCGATTCGAACCGACTTCATCCTGAGTGCTCCGTAGCTCAGTACAGTGCGCACGCAAAACTTCATCAGTAAACGATAGGTCAGCCCAAATTGGCGAAGGCTTAATACATGCGATGTCATCAGATTGCCTTCTCCATCACTGCAGTACGGTACCAATTTGGAATACCACCAAATTGTTCATTAATCTGTTCATATGGAAGAGGTGTTTGCAATGCCCCATTCCACATCAATGCGATCGCATCGCAGAGCTCTTCCAGCAAGGCAAAATCGTGACTGCACAGCAGTACCGAGCAACCCTGTGCTCGTAACTTTTTAAACTCTTGAATGCATACGTACCAAGCGTCAATATCAATGCCATTAAGCGTTTCATCCACAATCGTCAAAGGACACTGCAGTAAGAATGCACAGCTCAGCTGCGTCTTCTTCTTCATGCCATGTGAATAGGTTTCAATAAGTCGACGCTCCGCTCCAGCCATACCGAATTGTGCAAAATATTCGGCGACTTCGGCTGCCTCGACTCGTGTGCCATATAGCCTGGCCATGGTTTGTATATATTCAAGTCCAGTTAAAAACACGGGGATATCGTCATTACTACCCACGTGCATAATCGCTAATTTTGCCTGCTGAGAAGAGCACGGCGAACCTTGGAGTTTCATGCTGCCCTGTTGCATTTCAAGCATGTCACAGATCAGATTAATTAATGTTGTTTTACCCGAACCGTTAGGGCCAATAAGACCCATAATCGTCGATTCTTCAACATGTAAATCAACATTCTTTAAGATCGTGCCGGACTTAGAATATCCGAATGACACATCGTTAATATGCAACATAATTCATCAAACCCCAAGAATTTCGAACTCTTAATTGGTACAGTGCACTCTGAGCTCGAAGCCGAAATCTACCCACACGAAGCCTCCGGTGAAGGTGCCGTGACCATTGGTGATACACCAAACGGACATCGCGCAAGCAAGAGCAAAGCCAATAGTCATGAGCACAGCAAGCAGCACTAAATACCAAGCGCCATAGCGCTGGCTCACCCATAAATTAGGATTTAGTAGCTTAAGAAGTAGCCATCGAGTTCGGTCCTTCATAGTTATTTCTCCTGATTTTGCGCATAATTGCAGCACAAAAATGCTGTCAATATGCGGTTTGTTGAGGGTTTCCGGTCAGTCGTTGATCCGGTCATTTCACTGTATAGGGGTACCCCCTTTACACTATCTTCAAATATCAATATTCGAGACCAAATTCTTGATAATCAATACAAATAAAACAAAAAGGCCAAGCAGCATGCTTGGCCTTTCAACGATTTCGAGCTTGCTACCCGATCAGAAATTACTCATACGAACTTTCGTTTTTATATGAATAATCATATTCATTTATATTTAGCTGCGCGCTACTTTCAGAGCCTCAGGCAATGTAAATGCCTTGGTATAGAGCGACTTACCAAGAATCGCAGAATCCACACCCAATGGTTCGAGTGCCTTCAGATGTTCCAGATCAGCGAGCGCCGAAATGCCACCGCTGGCCGTAACTCGAGCATTCGTCGCCTGAGCCACCTCAGTGAGCAGGTCCAAGTTTGGCCCAGTCATCATGCCATCACGGTTGACATCGGTAACCACATATCGTGAGCATCCAGCTGAGTCGAGCAGCTCCATCATCTCGAAGAGATCGCCGCCCTCTTTGACCCATCCACGTGCGGCAAGCGTATGCCCACGTACATCAAGGCCAACAGCAACCTTGTCACCATATTTGGCAATCTGCTCGGCCGTCCAGTCAGGATTCTCAAGTGCAGCCGTACCAATATTGACGCGCGATGCTCCTGAATCAATAGCCTCAGCAATCGAAGCATCGTCACGCATGCCACCTGACATTTCAATATGAACTTGGTCGCCCAATTCTTTAACAATTGTGCGCAGCAGCGGCCTGTTATTGCCCGTACCAAATGCTGCGTCTAAATCAACAAGATGAATCCACTCAGCACCGAGTTCCACCCACGTGCGCGCAGCCTCGAGCGGTGAGCCATAATCCGTTTCCGATCCCGATTTTCCCTGCGTTAGGCGCACAGCCTTACCGTCGCGCACATCAACTGCGGGCAGCAATGTTAATGCCATGCCGTTCTCCTTAATCGTGAGTGGTTACTCTCTTTTTTACAACTTTTTATTCCTGTTTATTTGTCAGTGGCTGTTACAGCACACTGACCCAGTTCCTCAGTAATTGAGCACCAGCTTGGGCTGATTTTTCTGGATGGAATTGTGTAGCAAATAATGGGCCTTGTTCAAAAGCGGCGACGAATCGGCTACGGCCATACGTGCACCACGCCGTTGTTATATTGTTGCCGCAATCGATATTGTGCTGCGTAATATCAGCTGGAGCAATCTCATGTGCTGCATAGGAGTGCACATAGTAAAAACGCTCCCCTTCTATGCCACGGAACAGCACAGAATTTGGCTCAGCCTCTACAGTGTCCCAGCCCATATGTGGCACTACATCAGCATCAAGCAAGCGTACTGTGCCATTAACTAAGCCAAGGCCCTCAGCCAACGTTGGCTGTGGTTCTTCGATTGTTTGATGTTCAAGCGACTGCGCAATGCGATCAATTTCTTGTTGTGCTTGTGTATTTTCTTCGCCGTATTTGAACATAATTTGTTGGCCGACGCATACACCAAGCACAGGGCGGCCTGCACGCAGACGATCAAAAATAACGCGATCTCCTGCTGCAGCTTTCAGGCCTTTCATGCAGGCCGCAAATGCACCAACGCCAGGAACGACTAAACCATCAGCCTCAAGTGCGGTGTGATAGTCCGAAGTCAACGTTGCATCAAGACCAAGGTTTAGCAGTGCACGCATCATCGAACGTACATTGCCAAAGCCGTAATCAAACACCACCACTGAGGTCATAGGTGTTCCTTTCCGATTTATTCGATTGAGGAATTGCCTCCACGGCCATAGCGCGTGTGAGCCGAAATAATGGCCAATGCCTGATCCCTTGTCAGATCACCTGACGAATGGAAATGCACGCCAGAAGACTTGAGCTCATCAAGCGTGGTAATGCCAAGCATTAAATCTTCAACAAATGGTGGCGTCGTCGTGAACAGCAGCGGTGGCGCATACTGTTGACCTGCTTCACCTTCGAAATACATCGTGGCTTCGAGCTTGTCAGCACGGTTCACGGCGAGTACGGCAACTAGGCCAGACACCACAGTCGTCAAATCCTTGGCAGCAGCTTCCGGACCATCACCATCAAGATTGTGCAGAATAGCAACCGAGCCTTCAGTTGCATCCACACAATCGGCAGCAATATCAGCCAACTGGCAGAATGCGGCCAGCAGTGAGGCACTCGTCAGACGAGTCACCAGCACAGCCTGCTTAGCTTTATTGCCCAGCAGTCCCTGCAGTTCATCTTCGAAGTTCACCTGTGGTTCCTCGCTAGTCGAGGAATCAATCTGCTGATCAGCGGCCTCTGCGGCAATGGATGCGGCAGAGTCGGCAACCGACGCAGCTGAAGCATCGGCAGCAGTCTCAGCGGCCGAATCTAAATTTTGAAACTCCTGCTCAAGTTCAGCGAACGCAGCTTCAAGATCTGCATCATGAAACTCGTTGAACTGATCGTCGTTAGTGTTCTCAGAACGAGACATCACAGCGCTCCCTTAGTGCTTGGAATACCGTCTACGCGCGGATCCAGCTCAATAGCAAATCGCAACGCACGAGCCAAAGCCTTGAACTCAGCCTCAGCAATATGGTGCGGATCACGACCTGCAATAACGTGCAAATGCAAACAGATACCAGCATGAATCGCAATTGATTCCATAACGTGGCGTACGAGCGAACCCGTAAAATGACCGCCGATCATGCAGTACTCGAAGCCCTCAGGCTCGCCCGAGCACACGCAATATGGTCGACCCGACACGTCAACAACAGCTTTGGCCAGTGCTTCATCAAGCGGCACCGTGGCATCGGCAAAACGGCGAATACCACGCTTGTCGCCAAGCGCTTGACGCAGTGCTTCACCAAAAACAATGGCTGTATCTTCAACCGTATGATGCGCATCAATATCCGTGTCGCCATGAGCGCGGATCGTCAAATCAATAAGCGAGTGCTTACCCAAAGCCGTCATCATATGGTTAAAGAACGGCACTGAAGTTTCAATGTCGGTCTTACCAGTGCCATCGAGATTCAAGCTGAGCTCTACGCTCGACTCGCTTGTTTCGCGCACGATTGAAGCCGTACGTGCCACTGCTGGCCTCCTTCATGTTGGAATGTCAGTATCTGTTAGGCAGTATAGCCCGTCATTTGTTCTGCAGCTCGTAAACTTGCTGTAAGAGCTGCGCGGAATTGCGCCATTTCTTCATCGGTTCCCATGCATACGCGCAACCAGCCTTCAGGGCCAACCACGCGGATCAGCACACCGCGCTCAAGCATCTGCTCAAAAATGAGCTCACGCTCTGCCAAATGGCCGCCGAACAAAATGAAGTTCGACTGCGATGGCATAACCTGCAGAGCCTTACCCTTATAGGTTTGCGTCGTCAGCCACTGTGCCGTTTGCTCACGCGTTTGACGCAAATGATTGACTTCAGCAAGCTGCTCATCCGTGTGATCAAACGCAGCCAAGGCGGCAGCCTGTGTGATGGCCGACAAGTGATATGGCATACGCACAATGCGCATACAATCGATAATGCCCTTGTCAGCTGCCACATAACCCACACGCGAACCCGCAAACGCAAAAGCCTTGCTCATCGTGCGGCTGACTGCCAAGTTGTGATAGTCGTTGACGAGCGTTGTTGCCGAAGGAGTGCCTGGATCACGGAACTCGATATAGGCTTCATCGACCACGACAATCGGATGCGTTCCCGGCTGTGCACCAGCCACCGTTGCGCTCTGGCTTGCCTCGAGAATCTGCTTGAGATCTTCGATTGGCAATGGCGTACCCGTTGGATTATTTGGGCTCGTCAGCACCACCATGGCAGGCTGAAGCTCATGCATGGCTTGAATGGTATCCACAACATTGACCGTGAAGTCATCGTTGCGAGGAACGGTTTGCCAAGCCGTAAACGTATCGCGCGCATATTCGGGATACATCGAATAGGTTGGCGCTGGTGCTAGCGCAGTACGACCTGGGCCACCGAATGCCATAAACAGCTGCAGCATAATCTCATTCGAACCATTGGCGCCCCACACCTGCGCAGGCTGCAAGCGCGCATCAGATTCGGCCTTGAGATAGTCACAGAATGCCTGGCGCAACGCTTCGTGCTCGCGATCAGGATATCGGTTCACACTACGAGCTGCTTCACGAATGCGCTGCGCAATTGATTCGACCACATCGGCCTTAGGCGCATATGGATTCTCGTTGACGTTCAAGCACACAGGAACGTCTAACTGAGGAGCACCATATGGTTCTTCACCAATCAGATCATTGCGCAGTGGCAGATCAGTTGGAATTGCCGGCTCCCCTGCATTCGCATCTGCTGCTGCATCCATTAACGCATTCGTTTCTGCTGTCACTTCAGACCAGCCTCCGTCTCTTGTGCATCAAGCGTTTCCTTGTTATATGGGTCGTCTACAAAACGGCTCAATACACTCTCACCATGCGCTGGCAGATCTTCCGACACTGCAAACGCATTGACGCGGGCAGCCAGTTCCTTCAAGCCCTCGCGCTCATATTCAATAACTTCAACAGGCTTCATAAACGTGTGCACGCCAAGGCCCGCAGCAAAGCGAGCCGTGCCGCTGGTTGGCAACACGTGATTCGAACCCGACATGTAATCGCCGAGCGGTACTGGCGAGTAGTTACCGCGGAAAATAGCACCAGCATTACGAATACGTGCAATAACCGCATCTGGGTCGGCTGTTTGCACTTCCAAGTGCTCGGCTGCGTACGCATTCGCAGCGTCAATGGCTTGGTTCAGATCGTCGGTCACAATAATGCCCGACTGCTGGCCTGACAGCGACGTGTGCACTCGTTCAGCATGCTTCGTGCGAGGCACGCGAGTTTTCAGTTCTTCCTGCACGGCGTCAGCAAGTTCGGTACTGTCCGTAATCAGCACGGAACCAGCCAGTTCATCGTGTTCCGCTTGGCCGATCAAATCTGCCGCAACCCAGCCCGGCTTGGCAGTTTCGTCCGCAATAATGGCGATTTCTGTTGGACCAGCGACGGCGTCAATACCAACAATGCCTGATACGAGGCGCTTTGCAGTGGCCACGAAAATATTGCCAGGACCAGTGATTTTATCGACTGGCTCACACAACACTGGATTTGCTGGATCATCTGGATCAGTTGCACCATAAGCAAACATGGCAATAGCCTGAGCACCGCCAACGGCATAGACTTCATCAACGCCGAGCATGGCACACGTAGCCAGAATCGTACGGTTTGGCCAGCCATCAGGATCGTTACGGTTTGGTGGCGTAGCAATAGCCAGCGAATCCACGCCTGCAGCCTGTGCAGGTACGGCATTCATAATGACTGAGCTTGGATAGACGGCCTTTCCACCAGGCACATAGAGACCAACGCGCTGCACTGGAATCCAACGTTCAGAAACGCGAGCACCATTGGCTAAATCTGTGTGGAAGTCTTCTGGCACCTGGTTGGCAGCAACGGCGCGAGCACGACGAATCGACTCTTCAATAGCTGCTTTGACTTCTGGGTCGAGGCTGGCAATAGCCGCTTCCATAACGTCAACCGGTACCCGCAAATGTTTTGGAACCACATGATCGAAGCGGTCTGCATATTCACGCAATGCCTTGGCACCATTGGCCTTGACGTTATCGAGGATTGGCTGTACCAATTCCGTGGCCTCATCGGTGCCCATCTCAGCTCGAGGCATTGCCGCGAGCATCTGTGCACGGGTGAGGGACTTGCCGCGTAGATCTATGACGCGCATGATCGTTTGTTCACTCATACCGCATCATCGTAGCAACGTTTCTCAGTAAATGATGTATAAATT
This sequence comes from Bifidobacterium dolichotidis, assembly GCF_003951975.1. Classification (GTDB taxonomy): domain Bacteria; phylum Actinomycetota; class Actinomycetes; order Actinomycetales; family Bifidobacteriaceae; genus Bifidobacterium; species Bifidobacterium dolichotidis. Next base: position 334,707 of record NZ_QXGM01000001.1, on the reverse strand, counting down.
GTCAATATGCGTCACATCTTGAGAAACGGGGGCATACAGGTAGTTTTTCTTTGCTATTGACGCTTCTCCAGTAATAAAAAAGAACCAAGCAGATTTGGAAACCTGCTTGGTTCAACGAAATATCAGACGGACTCAATCGAGTGAGGGCCGAACAGAATCTTAATTTCGGCGAACAAACTCGTATCCCTCTTCACACGGAAGCGGTCACCCAACGTCAGCACGCGAGCGTTATCCTGATCATCCATAACAGCAATTTTGACTTCGCTGTAGCCAGGATGGTTCGTCAGCGTCTGGCCGAGCTCGTTGAGACGCTGGCGGTTGAGCGCACGCACTGGCAGTGTAATAACCAGCGGACGCGAGTCCTCATCTTCCAGATCAGCAACTTGCATTTCGGTGGCACGCAGCGAAACGGTTTCATCACGCACATCCACAGTGCCTCGAATCTGAATAACCGTATCGACGGCCAAGTCATTAGCGTTAGCTTCATACACCTTACCGAACAGCATGCACTGAATCGAGGATTCCATATCCTCAACCGTGATCAAAGCCCAAGCGTTACCACGCTTCGAAACCTTGCGCTCCACATGCGTAACCAGACCAGCGATAGTCACCTGCGTACGGTCTTCCATAGCAGGAGCACGATCGATGAGCTTTGCAATCGACATTTCACGCAAGCCAGCCAGTACAGACTGCATGCCGCTTAATGGGTGGTCAGACACGTACAGGCCCAGCATCTCGCGTTCGAAGTTGAGCTTCGTCTTCTTATCCCACTCATCAACATCTGGAATGTCAATGCGCACGTCGCCCATGGCATCGGTGTCTTCTGTACCGTCAATATCGGCGAACAGATCAAACTGGCCTTCAGCCTGCTTGCGCTTAATGTTGACATACGAATCAATAGCAGCTTCGTGAATCTGGAACAGCGCACGACGGTTTGGCTCAATCGAGTCGAATGCGCCTGCCTTAATCAGCGATTCCACAAGCCTACGATTCATGGCGTTCAGTGGCACGCGCTGAATGTAGTCCATGAAGTTCACGAACTTACCCTTGGCAGACGAGCGTTCCTTAATAATCTCCTGCACTGCGGCTTCGCCGACGTTACGCACAGCGCCAAGGCCGAAACGCACAACGTCACCAACTGCTGCGTACTCGTACAGCGATTCGTTAACGTCTGGAGACAGCACCTTAATGCCCATACGACGAGCTTCGCCGAGGTAGAGAGCCGTCTTATCCTTGTTGCTCTTGGCGTTCTGCAGCAAAGCAGCCATGAACTCGACTGGGTAATGAGCCTTGAGATATGCCGTCCAGTACGAGATCAGACCATAAGCAGCCGAGTGAGCCTTATTAAACGCGTAGCCTGCGAATGGCAGGAACACGTCCCAAACAGCCTGTGCTGCTTCTTCGGAGTAACCGTGGTCCTTCATACCCTTGAAGAATGGGACCTTCTCCCTAGCCAGCACTTCAGGCTTCTTCTTACCCATGGCTCGACGCAGCACATCTGCCTTACCAAGCGAGTAACCTGCAAGAATTCGAGCTGCGAACTGGATCTGCTCCTGATAAATAATCAGACCGTAGGTCTCTTTCAGAACTGGTTCCAGAGCCTTCTCAACTTCAGGATGAATTGGCTCGATCTTCTGCAAACCATTCTTACGCTTTGCATAGTTCGTGTGCGAATCCATACCCATTGGGCCTGGTCGGTACAGTGCAATCAATGCCGAGATATCTGCGAAGTTATCTGGTCGCATCATCTTCAGCAGCGAGCGCATGCCGTCGGAATCGAGCTGGAACACACCCAGCGTCTCACCACTGGAAAGCAGGTCGTACGTGGCCTTGTCGTCGAGTGGAATCTTCGTATATTCAATAGGCTCTTTGCCGTTGTTCTTAATATTACGAAGCGTATCGTGGATCACTGTAAGGTTGGAAAGACCCAAGAAATCCATCTTGACGAGGCCAAGCGTTTCACACGTGTGGTACTCGAACGTCGTCGTGATCGTACCATCAGTACGCTCAAGCAGTGGCGACGTATCGGTAATAGGCTTCGAACCCATAATCGTTGCACAAGCGTGCACACCAGTCTGACGAATCAGGCCTTCAATGCCCATAGCCTGATCGGTAATGCGCTTAACATCTGGATCCGAATCGTAGAGCTCACGATATTCGCGGGCTTCGGCGTAACGCTTGGCGTCTGGGTTGAAAATATCCTTAATGGCAATATCCTTGCCACCCGTCTGAGACGGTGGCAGTGCCTTCGTCACGCGGTCGCCCATCGAGAATTCGTAGCCCATAATTCGAGCCGAATCCTTCAAAGCCTGCTTCGTCTTAATCGTACCGTAGATAACGCACTGTGCGACCTTATCGTGGCCATACTTATCTGCCACGTATTCGAGCACGCGCATACGGCCTTCAGGATCGAAGTCGACATCGATATCAGGCAGCGAAACACGTTCTGGGTTCAAGAAGCGTTCGAAAATCAGGCCGTGGCGCAATGGGTCCAAATCGGTAATACCCATAGCGTAAGCGACCATAGCGCCTGCTGCCGAGCCACGACCAGGGCCGACCATAACGTCGTGGGACTTGGCCCAGTTAATGTAATCAGCGACGACGAGGAAGTAGCCGCAGAACTGCATCTGGCAGATCGTACCGCATTCGTAATCAGCCTGCTTGCGTACCTCGATTGGTGGGTTACCGTCGTAGCGCTTTTCCAAGCCTTCTTCGACGCGGCGCAGGAACAAGCTCGTCTCATCCCAGCCTTCTGGGCAGTCGAATTCAGGCATGAAGGCGCCATCTTCGTGATCGTCGAAAATAACGTTGCAGCGATCAGCGACTTCAAGTGTGTTATCGCAAGCTTCTGGCAGTTCCTTGAACAGCTCACGCATTTCTTCTGCTGGACGCAGGTAGTAACCTTCACCGTCGAACTTGAATCGACCTGGCTCATCAAGCGTGGAGCCCGAGTTAATGCAGAGCATAGCGTCCTGAGCGGAAGCGTCTTCTGGCATCACGTAGTGGGCGTCGTTCGTAGCCAGCAAAGGAGCATTGAGCTTCTTAGCAATAGTCAGCAGATCCTTGGTGACATTGTGTTCAATGGCCAGATTGTGGTCCATGAGCTCAATGTAGAAGTTTTCGCGACCGAAAATATCCTGCAGCTCGCCTGCTGCACGCAAAGCTTCGTCGAACTGGCCTAAGCGCAGACGCGTTTGAATAATGCCAGATGGGCAGCCAGAACCGCAGATCACACCATCGGAGTAGGTCTGCAGCACTTCTTTATCCATACGCGGATAGCGCATGACGCGGCCTTCGAGATTAGCCACGGAGCTAGCCTTCATCAGGTTGACGAGGCCTTTGTCGTTTTCTGCCCACAACGTCAAGTGGGTAATCAGACCGCCGCCGGACACGTCGTCACGGCGCTGATCTTCAGTACCCCAGTGCACGCGGGACTTATCAAAACGGGAGGTTTCTGGCGTGACATAAGCCTCAATACCAATAATTGGCTTCACGTCATTCGACACTGCCTCGTTCCACAGCTCATAGGCGCCATGCATATTGCCGTGGTCGGTAATGCCGACTGCGCTCATACCGAGTTCTTTTGCGCGATGCACCATATTTGGAATTTTGGAAGCACCATCGAGCAAGGAATAATGCGTGTGATTATGCAGATGCACGAAGTCGGCTGTTTGTGTCATGCGTTCCAATGTACGTGTCGAATTCGACTCCGAGCAAGAGTGAAATGAGAAGATTTTGTATAGGCCTCAAAGAAAGGCCGAGAAAAGGGCGATAAATGCGCGAATTTATGGTATGAGCTCCTCAGCTGCCGACACGCCGTGCCCTCGTCGACATGCGTACAACGCTGTTGCGGCGATGTATGCCAATCCCCTAGCGTGAATGCTTAAGGAGGTGAATCATGCAGTGGCAATGGCAACAGCAACGGCAACAGCAACAACAGCTACAGCAAAAACAAAAGCTTCAGAAACGGCAACAAGCACAACGCTCGTGGTGGCGATTTACTGCGCTTGCACTGCTTATCACGATTGCCGATGGTATAGCCGTGATCGGGCTAGAAAGGCTTGTTGCAACGGATCCTGCGCATCCGTTGATGTTTGGCCCAGCGCTGTTGCAGCTTGGCTGCGTTGCAGCGTTCTGGCCATGTTGTGCTGCAACAATGGTGTTGTTGCTCATTGCTGCAGCAACGGCAGCGATCAGGCGTCGGCGAGCTCGCGCTGCTGTTGACGCTGGCGCATCACATCAAGAGCATGATCCAGATCCGCCGGCAACGTGCTCCTCACCGTAGTCCACACATGGGTGCGTGGGTGGCGGAATTCAAGCTGAATAGCGTGCAGCCACTGACGGTCTAAGCCGCAAGCTTCGGAGAGCTTTGGATTAGCGCCATACATTGGATCGCCCACGAGTGGATGGCCAATGGAAGAAAAATGTACACGAATCTGGTGTGTACGACCAGTTTCGAGGTTAATGCGAGCCAGCGTTGCTTCGCCGAAGCGCTCGAGCACATCCCAATGCGTAATGGCATGCTTGCCAAGTGGTGTAATGCAGAAGCGGAAGTCACTAACCTTGGCGCGTCCAATAGGAGCATCAATCGTGGCTTTATCTTGTTTGAGGTTACCCTGCACTAGTGCTTCGTAGGTTTTGACGACCTCATGCTCGGAGAACTGACGACGCATTTCTTTGTATGCCAGCTCAGACTTGCACACGAGCATCAGGCCAGAGGTGCCAACGTCAAGACGTGACACAATACCTTGCCTGCCAGGAGCGCCATAGGACGTAATATGCACGCCACGGTCGAGTAAGCTGCCCAGCACCGTTGGACCAGTCCATCCAATAGAAGCATGAGCTGCTACGCCAACTGGCTTGTCAACAACAACGACGTCGTCATCTTCATAGACAACAGCCATATCGTGAGCAATTGGTTCGACCTTGTGCTCTGGCTCTTGCTCGATGATCTCAATCATGTCACCAGCAAGCAGCTCCGAAGCTTTATCAACGTCACGGCCCAACACATGGGCAGCACCGGAGGTTACGAGCTCTGCAGCCTTTGCACGTGAAAGGCCTGTCATCTTAGCTAATGCCACATCAAATCGTTTACCGATTAGCATGTCTGGTGCCGGCAACAGCCGTGTGCTCATAACTTATACTCCCCCTCTAGGTGCATCTGAAGTAATTCAATCGTATGCGTAGCAGCCGATTGCAAAGAAACGCTACGAATTACTTGGTAGAGGCCGCCTGATTGGACTGCGTCTGTTCACTCGTATCTGCAGTGCCGTTGACTTCGTGAGCGTCAGAGAACTTAACGTTGCACAGGATCATCAACACAATGCCAATGCCTGCAACCATGAGCTCAATATCGGCCACATTGCCTACGGACCAGCCGTAGTTCAAGAAGTCAACAACAGCGCCGTTGAGTACATCCGTGGCGTTGATCACGCGGTCAATAAGATTGCCGAACGCGCCAGCGAATGCCAGAGACAAAAAGACAGTCCACAGCATTGATGTAGTGCGCCATGCAAGAACAATTAAAACAATGCATGCCGCAATTGCGAATAGCGCAATAATCCATGTATGTGACGCTAAGAATCCGAGTGATGCACCTGGATTAAATACGAGTGTGAGGCGTAACAACGAGCCCAGCACAGGAACAGTACGTCCATCAGATAACGCGGTCAGCGCCCACAACTTAGTCAGTTGATCAAGCACAATAGCAACAATGGCGATGCATGCAAAGACGGCCGCGCGTCGTGCACGCGGCCGTCTTGCTGAACTAGCGAGTTGAGTCATAGGCTCTTGTCAGTCAGTTGTTCTTATCTTCAACCGAGCTGTAGTTGTTCGTATCCGAAACCTGAGCCTGCAGCTGCGACAGGAACTCGGTCAGGCGCGAACGGTACTCCGTCTCGAACGTCTTCAGGCCCTGGATGTTGCCCTGAATGACCTTGGCCTGCTGCTCGAGGTTCTCGCGAACCTGAGTTGCATAGTCATCTGCAGCGGAGCGGGTCTTCTTGTCGTAGTCGTTAGCACGCTGCTGAGCTTCTGCTTCGTAAGCGTCGACTTCGTTGTGACGATCGACGACGTACTGATCAGCTTCGCTCTTCTTCTGCTGTGCGTACTGATCGCCCTCAGCCTGCTTGCGCTCTGCATAAGCGTTTGCATCGTTAGCCTTGGAATCAGCGTAGTTATCAGCTTCGCTCGTCTTCGTTGCTACATAGTTGTTAGCTTCGTCAGTACGATCTGCGAGGTACTGGTCAGCTTCCTGGTGCTTGCTCTTCGAGTAAGCGTCAGCATCAGCACGAGTCTGCTCGGAGTACTGGTCTGCATCGTTGTGGACGCGTGCCTGGTACTCATCAGCCTCAGAGCGCGTACGCTCAGAGTAGTTGTTAGCCTTCGTGACGAGGTCTTCGTACTTGCGCTGAGATTCTTCAGTGATCTCGCGAGCCTTGGCCTTGCCCTTGTCAACGTACTGATCGTGCAGCTGCATTGCCAATGCAAGCATTGCGGTTGCGCGCTCTGGCTCAGAGTTAGCTGCTGCTGCAGCGCCCTGAATCTTCTGGAGGCTGCCCGTCTCAGTTGCTGGCTCCATCTTGGAGACCTGGTCGCGCAGCTGCTCTTCACGCTGCTTCGACTCAGTGAGCTGCTGAGAGACTTCCTTAAGGTGCTGCTCGAGCTGCTGAGCACGAATCGTCTGCTCGTTTGCAGTTTCGAGCTCGTGACGCAGACCCTCGGAATCAGCACGGAACTGATCGCGCTGCTTCGTGACCTCGGCGAGCTGTGCTTCGAGCTCACCCTTCTTCGAGTTCTTTGCGGTCTGAGCCGTCAGCTGATCAATCTGAGCCGACAGACGCTCGACCTGACCCTTGAGCTGCTCGTTCTGGGAAGTCAGAGCCTTGTTGCTCTGCTCAACTTCCTGAACCTTAGCCTGAGCAGCTGCTTCACGCTCCTGAGACTCCTTGAGTGCAGCCTGAGCCTGCTCCTGCACCTTAGCAACAGCCTTCTGAACATCGTTCGAAGAAGCAGCCTCAGCAGCAGCCTTAGCCTGCGACTTCAAGTTGTTGTTCTCAGCCGTCAGCGACTCGACTTGAGCGCTGAGCTCAGAAATCTTTGTATTGAGAGCAGAAACTTCAGGACCGAGTGCCTGAGTGGACTGTCCACCTGCGACTGCTGACTTACCGAGTGCTTCGACGGTCTCGGTTACCTGGTCGAGAAAATCGTCGACCTCGTCAACGTCGTAACCTTCCTTAAAACGCACAGTTTGGAAGGTGTGCTCCCTAATATCTTTTGGCGTCAAAAGAGCCATGAATGTGTCACCTCTCTTCGGGGCATAGCCTCGCTAGTTGGTCTTAATAAGAGACTGTATCACGAAGCCTTCTAATTAACACTATAAAAAGCGCTTTCTTTGGCCGATTTACCATTAAATGATGATGCGTAATACTATGAGCGCAAAATACAGCACTAGAAAACTCGTATCAAAATAAATTGGCCCAAGTGGGATCGGCTTGATATATCTGCGTAGCCATCGTAATGGTGGTTCAGTCAGCTGATACACAATACGCACAAGCGTTGAGGCAATACCTCGAGGCGTCCAACGCGTGAGCGCCATAACCCAATCAAGGATCATGCGGATGAAGAGCACCGCGATATAAGCCTCAAGCAGCCAATCGATGATGCGCAGCATAATGTACAACAAGCCAAACAGCATGCCCATAAGACTACAAAAATACATGGGACATGAGGAGTATTCTCACAAATCACCTACAAACTTTGTCACTAAGCGTACGGCTTTAAGCGTCTCTATTGTTGTAAGCAGCTATCAATGATTCGAAACCGATCGAAGGAGTACGCCATGGAGATTGATCCTATTCTTGACTACTGCAAAGCCACCTATGGCACACTCCCCGACCGACCTTGGATGAAGTATCCAGACTATCTCGTCTTCCGTCATGCTGATACGGGCAAGTGGTACATGCTGATTATGGAAATTTCAGCACAGAAGCTTGGGCTTGCTAGTGACGAACCAAAATGGGTAGCCAACCTCAAGTGCCCACCGACGCAAATTGATGATCTTGTGCAAAAGCCTGGCATTCTGCATGCATATCACATGAATAAGAAGCATTGGATTTCGGTGCTGCTGGATGGCACAGTCGCTCAAGCAGAAATACAAGATCTTATAGATCAAAGTTACGAACTTACCGAGTGAGAAAACCCACAGAAAACAAGAAAACCTCCGGCATAAAACCAGAGGTTTCTTCGTAAGTGAGAGACATTACCGAAATGGTAATGGGAACGACGAATCAGTCAGCGAACAGCTCAGAGTCGAGTTCGTCATCCTTGCTGACAATGTTCACCGATGGTGGGCTCAGCAGATAGACGCGCTTCGTAACGCACTCCAGCGATCCCTGCAGACCGAACACAACGCCAGCCGAGAAATCGATAATGCGGTAAGCGTCAGCCTGTGGAACACCCGTCAGGTTGAGCACGACTGGCGTGCCGTCGCGCAGTGCACGGCCAACCATCTGAGCATCCTTGTATTCCTTCGGATGAATCGTAGTAATACGAGTCACTCGATTCTGGAATGGCTTCGAAAGCTTATACGAGGACTCCGAAGAAGTCGACGTCGTAGCGATTGGCTTCACGTCTTCTTCAGCGGTGTACTCAGGCTGTGCAATGTTGTCTTCCTGATCGAACGACTCATCGTCCTCATCAACAACATCAGACATGCCCAAGTAAGACATTGCGTTCTTCACAAATCCAGCCATACCAATGGATCCTTTGCAGTCAGCGTTTCAATCAACGCAGGAAGTCTGGGATATCGAGCTCACCCATGTCGTCATCATCATCGTTCGTGTACGTCGTGTTGCCAAAGTTCAGAGACTGCTCGTTGTTCTGAACTGGGGCGCTTGGCTGTGCCTGAAAAGGCACGGTTGCTGGCTCTTCGTGAGCGACTGGCTGCTGCATAACAGGAGCTGGAGTCACAGGAGCTGGCGTCACTGGAGCTGCAGCAACTGGCGTTTCTGCAGTGTGAGGAAGCTCTGGCTTGGACTGGTTGTCAGCAACGAGCAGATCAACGTTAGCTGGCTCTTCTGCGTTCTTATCCCTGTCGAAACCTGCTGCGATCACGGTCACGCGCATTTCGTCACCGTAAGCATCGTCGAGAGCAAGACCAAGGATGACCTGTGCTTCAGGGTGGATGTACTGACGAATAAGCGTTGCAGCAGCGTTGATCTCCTGCAGCTTGAGGTCCATTGGGCCAGCGATGTTGATGAGCACGCCCGTAGCGCCTTCGATGCTCTCTTCGAGCAGAGGCGAGCTGATAGCGATTTCTGCAGCCTTCGTAGCGCGATCGTCGCCGAATGCGGAACCAACACCGAACAGAGCAGAACCAGAATCCTTAAGGATCGAGGTGATGTCCTGGAAGTCGACGTTGATGTATGGGTTCTGGCGAATCATGTCGGTGATGCCCTGCACACCTGCAAGCAGTGCGGTATCAGCCGTACGGAATGCGTCAACAATGCCGATCGAGTTGTCGGACAGCTCGAGCAGACGATCGTTAGGAATGACGATGATTGCGTCAACTTCCTTGCGCAACTTCTCAATACCGAGCAGAGCCGAGTTAGCACGCTGAGGACCCTCGAAGCTGAATGGTCGAGTTACGACAGCGATGGTCAGTGCGCCCTGCTGGCGTGCTGCCCGTGCCACGATTGGAGATGCACCAGTACCAGTGCCGCCGCCCTCACCGCAGGTGATGAACACCATATCGGCGCCCTTAACGGCAGCTTCAATCTCTTCCTGATGATCCTTTGCTGCCTGTGCACCCTTCTCAGGATCTGCACCTGCACCCAGGCCACGATTCGTCTTATCACTCAGCGAGATCTTGGTCTCTGCGTCAGAACGCATCAAATCTTTTGCATCGGTATTAATTGCAACGAATTCAACATTCTGCAAACCCTCTGCAATCATGCGGTTAATAGCATTACCACCTGCACCGCCAACACCGACAACCTTGATGTAAGTCTTGTCATTCAATTCGGTCTCTGGCTGGGTAATCTCGCTCACCATTGTCTCCTGTCACTCACGGTCTTGCACCACTGTAACGCACAAGCATGAATATTTGCTGGAAAAAACGACACTAAATTCTTTAAAAGGGCACTTCGTGCCCCCTTCAGGGGTATCCAGTCGTTATTTCAGCATCTCTGCGCGCAAAACGCAATTCAAATTTCAGTAACTTGCATCCATCGGATCATCACCGAAGAGGGCTTCACGCTCATCATGCGTTGTAGAACGCGAATCGAGCCAGCCATACGGCAAATGCACCTTCTTAGCGAAGCGCACTCGTCCTCGAGGAGCATCCACAATTCGAGGAGCAAGCGTTGCATCAAGATCAAGCGTGTCAATAATGCGCTGCATGTCTGCAAGGGATTCACTTTCCATAAAGGCGCGGCGCACACCGCCACCTACTGGGAAGCCCTTCAAATACCAAGCAATATGCTTGCGCATGTCATGAACTGCCATTTGCTCATCGCCATCGTGGAACTCAGTCATAAGCGTTGCGTGACGCATCATGACTCGTGCCACTTCACCAAGCGTTGGATTGACGCGCTCGTCAGAGCCAGCAAAGGCGTTCTTAATATCAGCGAAGATCCAAGGACGACCCTGGCAACCACGACCAATTGCTACACCTGCACAACCGGTCTGCTCCACCATGGCCATAGCGTCTGAAGCACCCCAGATATCGCCATTACCAAATACTGGTACGTCGAGCTCATCTACAAGTTCGGCTATACGAGTCCAATCAGAATGACCGCCATAATATTCCGCAGTAGTACGGGCGTGTAGCGTAACCGCCTTGCAGCCTTCCTCCTGCGCAATATGGCCAGCTTCGTGGAAGGTTTCGTGCTCGTGATCAATACCCACACGAATCTTTGCCGTAACTGGAATACCAGCCTTGTCACACACGCCAACAACGCGTGAAACCACATCAGCAAAGAGATCAGTCTTCCATGGTAGAGCCGAGCCGCCACCGCGACGCGTCACCTTTGGGACTGGGCAACCGAAATTCAAATCAACATGGTCGGCCATATTATTGTCGACGACCATTTGTGCTGCCTGCTCCATAATGGATGGATTCACACCATAGAGCTGCAACGAACGAATACGTTCAGAAGGAGCGAAACGGCAAAGACGCAATGCCTTAGGGTTCTTAGCCACCAGTGCTCGTGCCGTAATCATTTCTGCAACATAGAGTCCGTGAGGACCATATTCTTCGCAGATCACGCGGAATGGCCAATTCGTAACTCCTGCCATTGGCGAGAGAATAACTGGCGTTTCTACATGCACTGAGCCCAAGTCCACGGCATTCAGCTTCGCTGGTGCCTTTGCTGGCAACTCCTGTTCGCTGGTACGTGGATCAAAATGTGTGGTCTCATGGGCCGTGCGCAGCACGGTCTCTTCAGCATGTTTGCTCAACTTGCTCCCCTGCTATCGAGAAAAGAGATTTGGGTAATACACGGATTAACGCAACCGTATGCGTTGCCACGTATTTCACATTGATGTTGTACCTGATGAAATACCGTAAGCCATGGCCGTTCCTCCGACCATGGCTTACTACTATATGTTCACATTCGCTCTACAAAATAGCGATTTTGTTCTGAGCTATTGCACCAATACGTGGCTCAACTTGAATCAGTACAGACCGCCAGCTTCAGCGATGTGCACGGACTCTGGCCATTCCTTGCCGCCAAGAGCCACTGGCTTAAGAGGCACACGCGTGTGCTTGTCTTCGATGCGTGCACGCACGTAATCGGCAACCTTATCGAGTGCCACGCGCTCCTGCTTCATCGAATCGCGCTCACGCACGGTCACAGCCTGATCATCAAGCGTATCGAAATCAATCGTGATGCACAGAGGCGTACCAATCTCATCCTGACGACGGTAACGACGGCCAATAGCACCGGATTCGTCGTAGTTGATCATCCAGTCGTTGAGGCGCAGATCTGCAGCGAGGTTCTGAGCCACTTCCTGCAGCTCAGGCTTCTTGCTCAGTGGCAGCACAGCAGCCTTGTAAGGAGCCAGACGTGGATCAAGACGCAGCACGGTGCGCTTGTCAACGCCGCCCTTCGTGTTTGGAGCCTCATCAACGTCATAAGCATCCACGAGGAATGCCATGAGCGAGCGCGACAGACCAGCAGCTGGCTCAATGACGTATGGGATGTACTTCTCGCCAGTTGCCTGGTTGAAGTATGCAAGATCCTCGCCCGAGTGCTCAGCGTGTGCTGACAGATCGTAATCGGTACGGTTTGCAACGCCTTCGAGCTCGCCCCAATCGGAGCCCTGGAAGCCGAACTTGTACTCGATATCGACGGTGCGCTTCGAGTAGTGAGCCAGCTTCTCCTTTGGATGCTCGTAGTGACGCAGGTTCTCTGGCTTGATGCCAAGATCGAGGTACCACTGCGTACGAGCGTCGATCCAGTACTGGTGCCAGTCTTCGTCCTGGCCTGGAGCCACGAAGAACTCCATTTCCATCTGCTCGAACTCACGCGTACGGAAGATGAAGTTGCCTGGCGTAATCTCGTTACGGAAGCTCTTACCCGTGTTAGCAATGCCGAATGGTGGCTTCATACGGGACGAGGTCATAACGTTCTTGAAGTCAACGAAAATGCCCTGTGCCGTCTCTGGACGCAGATAGTGCAGCGAGTTCTCGTCCTCAACTGGGCCGAGGTTCGTGCGCAGCATCATGTTGAAGTCACGTGGCTCAGTCCAGTTACCGCGAGTACCGCAGTTAGGGCACACAATATCCTTGAGGCCGTTTTCTGGAAGCTGGTCGTTGTGCTTTTCTGCATACGACTCAATGAGCTTATCTTCACGGTTGCGCTTGTGGCAGGTCAGGCACTCAACGAGCGGATCGTTGAACACGGAGACGTGGCCCGAAGCCACCCACACCTGCGATGGAAGAATAACCGAGGTATCAACGCCCACAACATCTGGACGCGTAACAACCATCGAACGCCACCATTCGCGCTTGATGTTGTCCTTAAGGGCTACGCCAAGTGGGCCATAATCCCATGCTGAACGCGTGCCACCATAAATCTCACCGGCAGGAAAAACGAAGCCCCTGCGCTTAGCGAGGGAAACGACTTCATCAAGTTTACTAGCCACAATGCACCTTCTGGGTTGAACGGTTTGGGGTTTTGTATCAACGTCTCAGCCTATCCTCACGTTCTGACGCAATGCCGGTTATGTATGTCTTGCGTCACAGTTTGGTGCATTTGTTCATTCTGTGAGCACAAGCTGAGCTTTCAGCTCGATTCCGTCCAGTTGTGCCATTACGTTCAAGTCCTGCAGGGGTGCCGCCTCAAGCGGCTGAGAATGGCTGTGATGCCTAACCCTTAGAACCTGTTGGCTAACACCAGTGTAGGGAGCACGATTTATGAATTTGCCGGCACAGCATCCACTTCGTCAAGCAATTGCCCAGGCTGTTCAGGACGTTAAGTCGCAGTCGCCTATGGCCCCATCTTTTACGAATTTCGTCACGATGAATTTTGTGGCCAATGCTCAGCTTGCTTGTGGCGGTAGCGCAGCAATGAGTTTTATTGCTACTGAATTCGATGCCATCGCCGCTTTGGCTAAGTCCGCTTATATCAACGTTGGTACGCTACTGCCAAGTTATAGTGATGCGCTGCATGCGATTACTGCAGATCTCAACGAGTCCGCGAAGCCGTGGGTGCTTGATCCGGTTGCTGCCGGCCTTGGTCAAACGCGCACCGATATTTTGACTGATATGCAGCACAATCCGCCAACTATTGTGCGCGGTAATGCGTCAGAAATTATTGTGTTGGCTCAGCTGTGGGGTTTGGATTGCGGTTCATCGTCGCATGGTCCTGAAGGTGTTGAGTCTGCCGACGATGTGCAGTCAGCAATGGAACCAGCCCGTCTGCTCGCTCGTTTTATGGCTGAACATACGCCGTCTGGCCAGGCTGCTGTTGCCGTTTCTGGTGAAGAAGATTTGATTACTGATGGCACGCAGACGTTCCGTTTACATGGTGGCAGCCCGCTTATGACGAAGATTACGGGTGCCGGCTGCTCGCTCGGTGGCGTTACGGCAACCTATTTATCAGTCGCTTCCCCACTCGTTGCTGCTCTGGCTGCCAGCATGCTCTATAACGTTGCGTCCGATGCTGCCGCTCAGGCGCTGGACGCGCTCAATCAGTGCGATTCGTGCGCTCCGGTTCGTCAGGCTCTGCCGGCAGGTCCGGGAACGTTCCAAGCGTTGTTCCTTGACGCACTTGCCGCAGCCACTGCTGAGCAGGTTAGTGCTGCTGAGATTTCGGAGTGCTGAGTAGTGCAGCACGCTGTCAGAAGTTCACTGGACTGCAGTCCGTTGTTCACAGTTGCTTCGTTCATCTGCAGTTCAGTTGACTTCTGTTGTATTTTTCGTATTGCGACTTGGCTTTCCAAGCGTGCAATCAATGCGTCCCTATTACCTCAATGGAGCAGGTGAGTAAATAATGAATATATTTCCATACCGATCGATGCGCGATTGCTTTGATTTGCGCTTCTATTTGGTACTCGGCCCAGATGATACGAATGGTCGCGATGTAGCTGATGTGGTACGCGATGCTTTGCGCGGTGGTGCTAGCTTCATTCAGTTGCGTGCTAAGCATGCTGATGTACGCGAGATCGTAGATATGGCCGAGCGCATTGCTGCTGTTATTGCCGAAGAAGGCAAGGATCAGAGCGTGGCATTCGTTATTGACGATCGTGTGGATGCTGCTCTTGAAGCTCGTGCCAAGGGTATCAAGGTTGATGGCGTGCATATTGGTCAGGACGATCTTGATCCTCAAATGGCCCGCCATCTCTTGGGTCGCGATGCAATTATTGGTCTGAGCGCTAAGACTGAGGATGATGTTCGCCGTGCTGAAGCGCTGCCATTTGGCACTGTTGATTATTTAGGTGCTGGTCCTTGGCATGAAACCAGCACAAAGCCAGATTGCATTCTTATTGATGACCATGGTGCGCGCCATACGCTTGCTGCAGCTTCGATTGATCATTTGCACTCGTTAACGCGTTTGCCAATTGTTGTGGGCGGCGGCGTCAAGCTCAACGATATTGACACATTGGCTTGTTCTAAGGCTGACGGTTGGTTTGTTATTACGGCTATTACGAAGGCTGAGGATCCCGAGCAGGCTACGCATGAGCTCGTTGCCGCTTGGCAGCAAGTGCGTGGTGATCAGATGCATGATCATCCAGCAGCAGAGCTGCGTCGTACAACGCTACCTGCAGCAATGAGTGTGGCAACAACGGATTCGTCAGGTGGCGCCGGCATTCCAGTTGATTTGAAGACGATGATGGCTTGTGGCGTATTTGCCGAATGCTGCGTTTGTGCTATTACAGCACAGAATACGAAGGGTGTCACGCATATTGAAGAGCTTTCCCCTGTTGCAATTCGCAAGCAGATTGATGCTGTGTTTGACGATATTCCACCTCAGGCCGTCAAAATTGGCATGGTGCCAAGTATTGAAGGCATTACCGCTGTAGCCGATGCATTGGAGGCCAATAAGGCCGTCAATATTGTGGTAGATCCAGTTATGGTTGCCACGAGTGGCGCCAAGCTTATTAACGATGATGCTATTGCTACGTTGACGTCTCGTCTGTTCCCTATGGCTACGTTGATTACGCCAAATCTGCCGGAAACTCGTGTACTGCTTGAGACAATTGGTTCTGACCTAGTTCCAGAATCGGAAGACGATATGGAGCAGGCAGGTCACCTGATTGCTGAGCACTATAGTTGCAACGTGCTCGTCAAGGGCGGCCATGGTTTGGCTGATGCCAATGATTTGCTCGTGCGCACGGATGGTGCCACGCAATGGTTCTATGGCGAACGCATTAACAATCCGAATACGCATGGTACTGGCTGCACGCTGTCGTCTGCAATTGCTGCCAACTTGGCTGCTGGTGCAAGCCTTGAGCAGGCTATTGAGCAAGCGAAGCTTTATGTTTCTGGCGCTTTGAGACAAATGCTTGATCTGGGCTCTGGTTCGGGTCCATTTGATCACGCCTGGCAGTGGCGCTAATGCTGTAGCCGGCCGCTCGGCCGGAGAAATCAAGAAAACCAACAGAAATGAGCTGAACATGAGCGAGCCGATCCAAGCACGCGTTCCTGTTGATGAGCACAGTCATAAGCGACTCAATACGGTTGCGGCCGTGTCGATTGCGCCGAGCGGCGTGGCTGATGAGCGCGACGGCGTGCGCGACGAGCTGAGTGCCTACGTTGCGCAAGTTGTGGCCACGATTCGTCAGTCAGGCTTGCCGAACGAGACGAACGCAATGTTTACGAATATTGAGGGCGATCTCGATGACGTTATGCGCGTTGTGCGTGACGCAGCGGCCGTACTCGCTGAACAGGGGTATCGAACCGAAGTCAGTCTGAAACTCGATATTCGTCCTGGCTATGAAGGTCAGATTGTAGCCAAGCATGAGCTCGTCAACGAATTACTCGAGCAGTAATCGAGTATTCGTTGAACAGGAATCGACTGTAAGTGTGCATGGCAGCAGCCCAACACTTGTGCGTATACCGTACGAGTTACGAGCGCTATTTCGTTAGAAGCTTGTATTTGTTGGGGTGCTGCCATAGACTTCAGTTCGTATTTAACGTTTCTGGCCTTGCTGTGCGCGGACTCCTCACCTTGCCGAATGAACGCACGCGGCCGCGAGCACGCGTTTCGTGCAGAAAGCAAGGTGTCACGTGGATCAACGCGACGTAGTAGTAACTTCTGGCTCAGTTTCGGAGCCATCCTCCCCTTCTCTGGCATCTCGTCTTAAGCTCAATGTTTGGGCACCTCCAACGCTGACGATTATTGCGCTGCTGGTTATTTGGCAAGTGTGGGTTACGGCTGCTCAGGTTCCGGCGACACTACTCGCTTCTCCCGCATCGATTGTGCGCGCAATTGGTCGCAGTTGGTCGACGCTGTGGCCGGCAACATTGATTACTGCTGGCGAAGGTTTTGCTGGTTTCGTTATTGCTGCGGCGCTTGGTATTCCGCTTGGTGTGCTGCTGTTCCGCTGCAAGGCTGCTAATGCTGCGCTGTTCCCTCTGTTGGCTGCCGCGCAAACGTTGCCAATTATTGCTATTGCTCCACTGTTCTTGATCTGGTTCGGTTTTGAGCCAGTTGGCAAGGTCATTATTGTTGCGATTTTCGCAATTTTCGCGATTGTTGTGCAAACAATTCGTGGCTTGGATCGCGTGCCTCATTTCTATGATGATGTGGCACTGACCTGTGGTGCAACGCGTACTTGGACGCTCTGGCACGTTGACCTGCGTGTGGCTGCTCCTCAAATTTTTGGTGGTCTTCGCATTAGCGCTGCTTATGTGTTCGCAACTGCTGCAACAGCTGAATACTTGGGTGCGCGTCGTGGTCTCGGTATCTTTATTCAGGCCGCTTATAATTCGTTCCGCACGCCTCTTATTTTTGCTGCCGCGTTCATGATTATTGCCATGACCGGTGTGCTTATGTTGCTTGTTCATATTGCCGAAAAGCTGCTTATTGGTAGCGCTCAAGACAATATTGATCCCGATGCCGAAGAGTAATTTCTAGCCCTGTTTGTATTTCAA
The DNA here is from genome assembly GCF_003951975.1 of Bifidobacterium dolichotidis. Lineage (GTDB taxonomy): Bacteria > Actinomycetota > Actinomycetes > Actinomycetales > Bifidobacteriaceae > Bifidobacterium > Bifidobacterium dolichotidis. Next base: position 317,105 of record NZ_QXGM01000001.1, on the reverse strand, counting down.
TTTTTCTAGTTTTAGTTCTGTTTTGCCTCGCATAACCGTTGAAAGGATGCTATGACGAACCGATTCTCACACCTGCGCACGGTGATGATCTCACTCGTTGCTGCAGTGAGTGCTCTGCTTATGCTCGTTGGCTTAGGCGGCTGTGGTCATGCTCAGCAGTCCACTGCTAGCTCCGCTAAGTTAACGCCAGTAACGTTCATGTTGTGGTGGACGCCAGATACGAATCATATTGGCGTTTACACAGCTTTGAATAAGGGCTACTACCGCGATGCAGGTTTGGACGTGTCGATTGTAGCTGCAGCTCAAGCTGGTAGTGAGCAGGCTGTGGAAAACGGTGCTGCTGACTTCACGCTTTCTACTATGACGAATCTTGCTAACTACTCCACGCAGGGTGCTCATTTGAAGGAAGTACTGCAGGTGCAGCAGAAGCCAAGTGCTATCTGGTGCTCGCTTGCTTCGAATACTGCTATTAAGAGTCCAAAGGACTTTGATGGTAAGACATTCGCTACGTTCGGTTCGAGCGAATCCGATGCTGTGGTGCGCGAAATGATCCGTCACGATGGCGGCAAGGGCAACTTCGACAAGGTCACTGTTGGCACGAGCACGTTCCAAACGCTTGAATCGGGCCGCGCTGATTTCGGTGGCTTCTATGACACGTGGGAAGGTGTGCAGTCGCGTATGAATGGCCCTGCACTCAACTGTTTCACCGAGCCTGATTACGGTATTCCTGGCAACGCTGACACAATCGGTCTGGTCACGAGTGACAAGCTCATTAAGAAGGATCCAGAGCTCGTTCGTAAGTTCGTTCAGGCTACGAAGAAGGGTTATGAGTACGCATATGCTCACCCTGATGATGCTTCGGAGATCTTGGTGCACGAAGCTAAGGATGCCAATCTTGAACTCGACATGGTCAAGACGAGTATGAAGACGATCACCGATGGTGACTACTGGGGTCCTCGCAACGATTCCTCGTTCGTCTTCGGTACGCCAGATACTGCAGGCGCTCAGCAGTACTTCGACTTCCTTGCCAAGAACGGTGCTTATGAAGATGCTGATGGCCATACGCTGACCAAGGCTCCTCAAGCTACTGATGTCAGCACTTCAGAATTCCTGAAGTAATACAAACCACTGAACAGGAGCTCACACTGTTCTAGCGCAAGACCACAAAGGGCGTTGTCCATAACTTCTCGAGTTATCGGCAACGCCCTTTTTGTATATGTTGACAGTCGTAATGCTTGCAGCCATACTGCTTCATCAGTTGATTCTTATGGGATTATTTGGGTACTTGAGTGAGTGTCAGCATGCCTGCATCGCGCATAGCATTGCGCATATTGTCTACGCGCTTATCTGCATCAGGTACCTTGTCATCATCAGAGACATCTCCCACAATTAATTTCGCTTTGGTAAAGCTGTCGAATTCCTTGGCGCTAGCTGGATCATTATTCACTCGCAACAGTGGAACCGCGCTTATTGAAGCAATGCCTTTATCACCAAGTACAACCTTGTTGAACTCAACATTTGATGCTTCCAAATTATTTACTAAGTCATATTCAACAGTATTTGGGTTCACGATAACAAGCGTTCCCACTCCACTCTCGCATGGCTTCCATTCCGTTATTGCTTTATATGGATCGTGACCTTCATACGAGAAATATTGCAGAACTGGGCATTGATCAGAAATGATATACCCATACGAATCTTTGCCTGTATAGAGTGTTCCGTGGAGTTGATATACCTTCCCGATTGCAGTTGAGAATTCTTCGGCGTCACTATCGTCCTCTCCTAATAACGATGCGCCATAATCATACGGTTTTTGCGTAAATTCGTATTGCACGCCAGCTTCAGAAACATAGGTATTACCGATGATGGCAGTGACGCTATTGGCACTTGTTGATCCACAGCCACTTAAGCACAATAAAGTTGTTAATGCTGCAGCAGTTACGCTGATTATTATCCCCTTCTTCATGGTCCCTCCTTTGGAGCCAAAAAGATATTGTCTTACCTCAATACGTTCGCCGTTGAACTCGTTCGAGATATCCCAACATAATAAACGTCATATAAATGAAAAATCTCCTATCTTCCACATCTCACAAGAGACATGAAAAATAGGAGATCTCCATTGAGGTTGTTCTACAACCTAATGCTCAATCACTTCTTAACGCCACCAAAGCGACGATCACGATGAATGTAATCATCGATTGCACGCCACAGTACTTCACGGCCGCAGTCAGGGAACAGCTCTGGCACGAAGTCAAGCTCTGCATAGGCTGCTTCCCAAGGTAGGAAGTTACTCGTGCGCTGCTCACCCGAAGTACGAATAACCAGATCGCAGTCTGGGATATCTGGGTTATAGAGATGCTCAGCAACCATCTTCTCGGTTACGCGGTCACCAGAGATCTTGCCGTCACGCACTTCACGAGCAATTGCTGCACAAGCATCAGCGATTTCTGCACGACCACCATAGTTAATGCAGAACACTACGTCGATTACCTTGTTGTTCTTCGTAATCTCCATAGCGTCTTCAAGCTCGTCAATAACGGACTTCCACAGCTTTGGCTTACGTCCGCTCCAACGAACACGCACGCCCCACTCATTCATCTGCTTCACACGGCGGCGAATAATGTCACGCGAGAAGCCCATGAGGAATCGCACTTCTTGTGGGCTGCGCTTCCAGTTTTCCGTAGAGAACGTATAGAGGCTTAAATAGCGCACACCAGCTTCAATTGCACCTGCAATTGTGTCGAACACAACAGGTTCTGCGGCCTGGTGGCCATCCGTACGAATAAGTCCGCGCTGCTGAGCCCAGCGACCATTGCCATCCATAATGACACCCACGTGACGTGGCACTGCCTTCTTTGGGAAGTCTGGAATGATGCTTGGATCAGAGAAAGGTGCTGCTGGAATATTCAGCGACGTGTAATCAACGTTCTCAAAAGCCATGGTTTCCAATGTACCAAGGGGACTGTTCACTGACCACACTGCTGTGCTTACTGCATAGGGTCTTGCAACGAATTATTGCAATCGCATCGAGCGCACTGGACGTTCGAGAATCTGTTCAGCCCATGCTTCTACATGAGTTGTTGTGCTCACGAGTAACTGGTTGCGATCAAGCGCATTCCAGTCTCCTGCAAGCAGGGCAATGAGTTGTAGTCTCTCCCCTTCTTGCAAGCGACGAGCATCTGGCGTTCGATCAGCGGCACACATAACACCGCCAGCTCGTACGGAGAAATATTTCAAATCAGTCGTTCTGCCGCACACAACGCACGAGTCAAGTCGTGGCGTCCAACCTGCTAGTGCAATGGCACGTAACACATACGAATTAGCGATCAGTTCTGGCGCATGCTTGGCGGTAGCTAACGCATTTAACGCACCAGCTAACAGCATGTATTGAGCACCTACTGGTTCATGTTCTGTGGAGGCAAGATCAGAAATAATCTCAACAATGACAGAAGCTGCAGTAAAGCGATCGTAATCAGCGGTAATTGGGGCGGCATATGAAGAAATCGACTCGGCCTGACGAATCGAGTCGAATGTGCGACCCTCGTTGAGCAGTAAATCGGCACGCATGAACGGCTCGAGACGCGCGCCAAAGCGAGACTTCGTACGACGAACGCCTTTGGCGACGGCTCGAACTTTGCCGTGATTGCGAGTCAACAGCGTAATAATACGATCAGCTTCGCCGAGCTTCGTCGTGCGCAGCACAATGCCTTCGTCTCTGTATAACGCCATAGTGATCCGATTCTACTTAGAACAGGAACAGGCCCCAGAAGGCGAAGAACTGCATAATCGAGAGCATGGCAATAACGGTGATCCAGAACAGGACCTTACCAAACTTACGGCTCGCAATAACGTGGTTGGACTGTGCCTGAGCCACGAGGTTCTGGTCCGGCACAATCTTGCTCTGCTTGCCGCAACGAATACTACGCACGCGCAGATAACCGCGCGTATCGGCTGCTTCGATCATGCGCATAAAGACGCGCGACCAAATCCAAACGGCAATAACGCACACCACCTGAATAAACGGCCAGCTCCAGAACATCATGCCTGGATCCTCTTGCGGTGCGTCACCCCAAGCGAGTTTGACGACGCCCCAGACGACTTCGCCGAATCCAGCGAAGAACAGAATAAGCGTGGCCATAGTGCCGACGGTGACCCAGAGAAGCGTGCGCCCGAAGCCGTTGCACAGGCCCAGCACTGGGCGGCGCTTATCCTTTGGCTTCGTTAGCTTGATAATCCACTTGACAAGAGCCATAATCCAGCAGACGATTGCGGCGAGCAACATAATGAACATCAGGCCGAATACGAACGTGGCGTAAATTGTCATACCGCGACGGGCATGCAAATCAAGCGGCACGGCAATCGACTGATACAGTGGCGAGCCAGCAATTGGTTCACTTGTTTGCTTCAGCCCGCGCGACGTACCAACAGCCCAGTCGATAACGTCGTTGACGTAGTCGTCAGCGAACGGTGTATTTGGCATGGATTCGTCGCCCAAACGCAGCACGTGGTTAGCAACTGGATAGCTGCGAACCGTAACGTTCCAATTGTGTGCGCGGTGAGCGTTGGCCCAGATTTCCTTAACTCCCTGGACCTGTGCGGTCATCACATCTTTAGAACCATAGGCCACCAGCGTTGGAATCGAATAGGCTTGTGGATCCATTGGGTTGATGTCCATGTTGTGCACGCCATACATACCCAAATCGAACGAGAAGACTCGGCGCACAATTGACTGGTAGCCATCGTTAGCACCAACAATCGCGAAGTCCTGTGCTGCAAGGAAGGCAATAGCTTGACGCGGTGCGAACACCATTGGGCTGAGCAGCACTTGGAATGCAATGTTGTGATCCTGCTGCAGTAAGTAGCTTGAAATCCACGTACTTTCTGAGGACGCGTAAATACCAACATTATGTTCGTTGACATCGGGGCGATTACGCAGCAAATTAATCGTCTGATCATAAGCTGCTGCGGAGCCCGGATAATCACGCGTAATGTCGTTCGTTGACCACACTGGCTTATCAATCACTGCAGTGACGAAGCCTGCTGATGAGAGCGCTGTGGCAATGTCGCCGTAGGAGTTATCACAGGTGCCATAGCCAGCACCATGCATAAATACAACGCCAGGCAGATTCTTGCCGGCATCTTTTGGTGCGCGAATTAAGACTTTAATCATCTGGACTTCGCCAGTGGATGGTTGCTTCGCCTCTATGGTTTCGTAGTGCGACGCAACCTTGTATGTATTGCGCTGTGGCAGAGTCTTACCCGTGGTGTTGTCAAACGTCACAGCCGTATTCGGTGTTAACGTATCCAAGGTTTGGCCTGCTGGCTCATAGTTCCATGGGATGCGCGTTTGAATCGAAACGAGAATGAGCATGGCCATAAGCATGATGAAAATTGCACCATTGACCATGAGACGGCGTATTGGTGTCCAAGCTGGGCGTGTAGCAGATTGTGCTGATGGCTCCACAGGGGCTTGGGCGCTCATATCTTCTCACTCTCTTATCTGGTTCGTGTGCATGGCCTTGGCTCGTTGAACTGAGCAATGAGCCAGAAGCATGCGTTATTGAAACAGCAATAGTCAAATTGTAAGACGCACTATTACCGTACCAATAAGTGAGCCGCCACGAAGGCGGCTCACAAAGTTCAACAGGTTACTGTATCTGTTGCTGGTTGGCTGATCAGATCTGCGTTACTGGCAGCACCACTGGCGTGCCCTCTTGATCCATCGAAGCAGCCATCTCGTTGGCGTACTTGAGCAGCGTCTCAACGATCTGATCTTCTGGCACAGTTTCCACAACCTTGCCCTTAATGAAGATCTGGCCCTTGCCGTTACCCGAAGCAACACCCAGATCAGCTTCACGAGCCTCACCAGGACCATTCACGATGCAGCCCATAACAGCCACGCGAATAGGTGCCGTAACATCCTTCAAGCCGTCGGTCACAGCATTTGCAAGTTCAATAACATCAACCTGTGCACGGCCGCAGCTTGGGCAAGAAATAATATCGAAGTGACGCTCACGAAGACCCAAGTATTCGAGGATCTTGCAGCCGACCTTCACCTCTTCGACTGGAGGAGCAGAGAGCGAAACGCGAATCGTATCGCCAATACCTTCAGCGAGCAGAGCGCCGAATGCGAGGCACGACTTAATAGTGCCCTGCCATGCAGGACCAGCTTCGGTCACGCCCAAGTGCAGTGGCCAATCGCCCTTCGAAGCGAGCAGACGGTAGGTTTCCACCATCGTGACTGGATCGTGGTGCTTCACCGAAATCTTGAAGTCATGGAAGCCGACGTCCTCGAACATGCGAGCTTCCTTCAAAGCGGACTCCACCAGTGCTTCTGGCGTTGGACCGCCGTACTTTGCGTAGAGTTCCTTATCAAGCGAGCCAGCGTTCACACCAATACGCAGCGAAATACCTGCATCGGTTGCAGCCTTGCAGATCTCAGGGCCAACTTCGTCGAACTTACGAATGTTGCCTGGGTTGACGCGCACAGCAGCGCAGCCTGCGTCAATAGCCTGGAACACATACTTGCTCGAGAAATGAATATCGGCAATCACTGGAATTGGCGACTGACGCACAATAGCCGACAGTGCATCAGCATCTTCCTGCTTTGGCACAGCCACGCGCACAATATCGCAGCCAGCAGCAGTCAACTCAGCGATCTGCTGCAGCGTTGCACCAATATCAGCAGTACGAGTGTTCGTCATCGACTGCACAGAAATTGGAGCACCGCCACCGACTGGCACATTGCCAACCATAATGCGACGCGAAACGCGGCGCTTATGCAGAGGGCTTTCGCTGATATTTGGTTCACCAGTTTTTCGGAATCCGTTGTTTAGAGCTGTATTCACAACGCCTTCTTCGTATTGCAATGGCGCACAAAAGCGTGCGCCATCAGTGTTCTCGTACAAATTCTCTTGGGGGAATTACGCATGGTGATGCTGCCCAGCATCGCATAACGTGCGAATTCGTATCGGTTTAAATAGTCTTCATGCTTGCTTGGCAATGAGCTCGTTAGCACGCTCTCTTGCTTCGTGCTCGAGTGCCACCATTTGTTCAACAGACTCGAACAAAGGAGCGCTACGCAACTCACTATCCATGTCATCAAGCACAGCACGAACTGTGTCCACAATGCCAAGATACGGCAGGCGGCGGTCTAAGAACGCATGCACTGCCTGCTCATTAGCAGCATTGAGCACAGCCGTATGCTTTTCAGAAGCTTCAAGGCAATGACGGGCAAGGTTTACTGCAGGGAACGCTTCGTTATCCAGAGGTTCAAACGTCCACGTTGCAGCCTTTGTCCAATCACAAGCCGCTGCTACATTACCTAAACGGTCTGGAGCAGACAAGCCCAGAGCGATAGGCAGGCGCATATCCGGCGGCGAAGCCTGCGAAATTGTTGCGCCATCAACAAACTCAACCATCGAGTGCACAATCGACTGCGGATGTACCGTCACATCAATGCGCGATGGTGGCACATTGAACAAACGACTTGCTTCAATCACTTCAAGTCCCTTGTTCATCAGCGTTGACGAATTAATCGTCACCACAGGACCCATGTTCCACGTTGGGTGGTTCAGGGCCTGCTCAGGAGTGATATCAGTCATCTGATCACGCGTCATACCGCGGAATGGACCGCCCGAAGCAGTCACAATCAGCTTGGCCACTTCAGCATGAGTGCCAGCGCGCAGGCTCTGCCAAATAGCCGAGTGCTCAGAATCCACAGGGTTAATCTGTGCTTTGCGAATCTGCGCATCAAACAGCAGATGACCACCAGCCACAACCGACTCCTTGTTAGCCAAAGCTAACTGAGCGCCCGACTGCAAAGCAGCAATCGAAGGTTCCAAGCCGATTGAGCCCGTAATACCATTCAGCACAACGTCTGCGTCAGAACCAGCCATGTCCACAACGGCCTGCTGGCCTGCTGCGACCTTCGTAGCCGTTGCACCAGCTGCGGCCAGAGCTTCACGAAGTGCTGGCAAAGCCTTTTCGTTTGCTACAACCACATATGGCACATGGAATTGTGCAGCCTGCTGGGCCAACAGTTCCACATGAGAGCCACCTGCGGCAAGACCTGCCACCGTGAACTCTTCGCCATGACGGCTAATAACATCCAGTCCTTGCGTACCAATCGAGCCCGTTGAACCGAGCACGATGACACTGCGCTGCTGCATTACTTACCCCTACTTCTCTTGTTCGTCGTCATCGCCAAACGATGGGAATGACAGATCTGGAATATCCATATCAAGATTTGGCACATGGAAATCAGACATCGTAGGGAACATATCAATATGATGAGGCTCTGCAATGTCGGACTGCTGCTTCACGTCGCTAGTCGAGGAATTCACATTCTGATCTGCAGCGACTGGAGCGGCGGCAGAAGCGGAAGCTGGAGCGGAAGTCTGCACTGGCGCTGGCGTCTGCACAGCAGAAGCCTGAGCAGCCTTGGCAGCAGCCGCAGCCTTAGCCGCGCGCTCAGCTGGCGTTTCCGTACGTGGAGCTGGCGTAATTGGCTGAATCTGAGCCATCTTGATCGACTCGCTAACGTGAGTGAGCTTTGGAGCTGGCGTCGAATCATAATCACGCTGCGTCTGGCCGAACGAAGGAGCCGTAGTTGGCTTCGACGAAGCGGCGTGAGCTGGCGTGTGCTCAGGAACGTGCTCTGGAGCAAACGATGGTGGCACTACGTGGCCAATAACCTGCGTTGCCTCGCCATCCGACGGTGCGGCAGCAGAAGCCGAACCAACTGCGGACGTAGCAGCATCACCAGCAGCACCAGCACCAGCAGCTGCAGCGGCAGCCATCGACTGGGACGTAGCGAAAATAGCCTGCTCAGCCTTCTGCAGAGCGTCAAAAGGCGTCTGCTCCTGATCAACTGCATCCAGAGGCGATGCATGATGCGATGCCATAGGAGCCGAAGCAGCAGCGTTCTGATGTGCCATCGATGTCAGATCGATTGGCTCAGTCTTTGCTGAAGCAACCTGTGCAGCATCATCTGCATCAGGAACGTTTGCAAACAGCGAATTTGGCTCGTTCAGCGATGGCTTACGCGTCACGCGTTCGGCCGTTTCTGGAGCCTGCATACCCGTGTTCTTGCCGTACAGGCGTGCAAACGATTCCAGACGGCTCAGCAGCTCAACGCACGAGTTCAGGAAGAAGTCCACCTGACGCTCGTCGTAACCCTTCTTACCGCGGCGCTGCGTAAACACCGTGTTTGCCACGCTCGTAGCCGTAACGCTTGGCTTCACAGCCTCAAACGATGCTGGATCATCTGAGGTGTTGTCGTTACTCACTTCTTCCTGCAGTTCAATTTCTGCAGAATCAAGAATCGAATCGACGAGTGCGTCAACCTGCTTGCGATCGTACGAAGGCATACGAGGTGCACCTGGAGCGAAACGCTCGCCCTCTTCACGCTGTGCGTGCGAATCGAGCGTACGGAACAGGCGCTCAGTCTGTGCCTTCCAGGTCACGCGACCGTTCGTCGTAATTTCAATATCGGTGATCTTGTCGGCAACGGCTTTGGCCAGACGGTTCAGCGTCTGATCGACCTTATCAATACGGTAGCCGCCCTTGACTAGATCAAAAGAAGCATTCTGAATATCACCGAGCATCAGGCTCATACCTGGCTGCTCGTAACGCATGTGTGCCTGCTCAAGGAATTCGTCAACCTGCGCTGGGTCATAACCCCACTGACGCTTCTTGACGCGAGGCAATGATGGCATAGCCTCGACTGAATCTCGTTCATCAAGCTGAGACGTCTGCTGGTCTTGAGACATCATGGCCATACGCGATCCGTCCTCCCCTTGCCGTGTAGGCAACGTTCATTTTTGCAATACACTATCCACCACCCTACGTCGTTGTTACGACGCCGTGGCTTATATACAGCCCTTGAAGAATAACAGTTGCCAGTTTCTTGCGAATCGATTAACAACCGTTTTCGCTGTCCAATAGTTTTGGACTGTATTCTCCATTTCTACCTTATTTTGAGCTGTTTTATTTCTGTTTTCACCACACTTGCACTATGTTTCACGAAGCGTTTCACGCACATATTTAAAAAAATTCTCAAAAAACGCGTGCGAAATGGTCGAAGTGTGGTAAGGTACTTACCGCAGCACATTGCAGAACATGTGTTCGGGCGATTAGCTCAGTTGGTTAGAGCGCCACCTTTACACGGTGGATGTCAGGAGTTCGAGTCTCTTATCGCCCACCTTTTAAAATCGTTGAAATTCCAACGTTTTAGGCAGTCTTCGGACTGCCTTTTCTCGTTTCTGGACGGTTTTTGGCAAGTTTTGGCAAGTTTTGGACAGATTCTAGACAGATTTTGGACAGAAAAAATTTGCGGATAAACGAAACCCCTCATGTATCAACGTCATGACACATGAGGGGTAAAAAGACTAAATTACTTATGCTTCCCACACTACGTAAGTTAGAAGTGGGCTATATGTTCGCTCAGCGACCCTTGCCGAATGGGCGCAGATGCACACCATTCCAATCGGCGCTTACGGTCAGTGGCGAAGAAGCATTCATACCAGCAGTCTGGGCTGCTGCCTGCACCACACCGGAGCTAGCTGCACCTGGGCGACCTGGCTTTGGCGTCAGAACCCAGAATGGGCCATCTTCACCGAGCACAGCGTTGGCGTCCACAATCGTGTTGGAGAGTTCATCTTCATCGTCGCCATCACGCCACCAGAGGATTACGCCGTCAATCGCGGCATCGTAATCTTCGTCGACTAGTTCCTCACCCGTCAGCTTTTCAATATTCTGACGGACAGACTCATCCACATCATCGTCCCATAACCATTCTTGGATGAGGTCTCCTTGCTGGAATCCGAATTCTAGAGCGTTGTCAGATGCTGTTTGGTTCACGTGGCTTAATATAGCAAACTAGTGGAACAGCTCATTTTATAAGCTCAAAATATCTGCATTTACTGCACACAACGTACATATCTCTTGGGTGCACTGAACTCACGTATTGCAAGGGATTCGCGTTTATGTGCGATCACTGCACCGTGCACTGCGGCAAAGAATCGCCCTGACCCTTACCAATAGCAACAACAGCCTTATAGGCTTCATCGAGCGTGCTCACGCGTACGTCGCGCAAGCCTTCTGGCACATGGCCCACAACTTGGCTGCAATTATCAGCAGGAGCTAAGAACCACTTGGCACCCGATTCCTGGGCACCTACCATCTTGAGATCAATACCGCCAATTGGGCCCACTTTGCCCTCAGCATCAATAGTGCCCGTTCCAGCAATAATCTGGCCGTTCGCTTCGTTTTGTGGCGTCAGCTTATCAACAATGCCGAGCGCATACATCATGCCAGCCGAAGGACCGCCAATATCTTCAATATGTAGCTTGACCGAAACACCACTCGTATTCACACCCAAATGCTTAGCAAGTGCGAGACCAGCCGCTACTGCAGCCTGCTGCGACTCGTTCATCTGAGAGTCAGATTCCTTCTTGTATTCGTCCGCCGTCTGCCCCACTGGCACCACGACTTCTTGCGGAATCACTTCCATACGCTTAACGAACCACGCCAGAATAACTTCTGCTGAATTCGTTGGGTATCCTGGCACACCAGTTGCATTCACTGTGGTCAGCAACAGCTCACCACTCGTTGGATACGTTTTGGCGCCATCAATAGAAATCACTGCATGATCGCCCTGCTTGCCGAGCACATTTTGCGTTGGCCCCGGCATTTGGATTGCGTATGGACTTGGCAGGAACAACATCACAATCGCAAGAATTACAGCGAACAGTCCCGTGAAATATTTGAGTGGTTTGCCCTGAACATAATGGCGCAAACGGTTCATCAGACCCTTGTGGTCGTTCGTCTGCTGCTCACTGTGCTCAGACGTCTGTTCCTGCGTTTGCACTCGTTCCTCGATCCTGCAATGTTCTGTTACGTCGTTTATTCTACGTATTTATTTCTGTTCATGCGAGACTGTGGGAATCAATGACCCTATTGCACTGTTGTATCTATCAGAGTGATTGGGACTTGAGTCTCTACAGAAGTAAAGCATCTGTCCCAATATTATGATGTGAACAGAATAAGCTGCGTATGCAAATGCAGAGGAAGGTGGCATGTGCATGGACGAGAATGCATTGCGACAGTGGCTCATTGAATGCTTTGGCCCTATTCAGGGAGAGATGGCTTGGAATCAGGTAGCAAACTTACCGGAAGATATTAAGCAGCAGCTGCTGCAGCAGGATCCTTCGCAACTGCCTGACCCATCTCAGGTTCAGGCCATGATGCAGGCATTCGGCGCGAGCGGTTTGGGCTCATTCTCCGGTATGCAGCAAGTGGTTGAAGATGGCCCTATTAACGTGAAGCTTGCTAAGTCGTTGGCTTTACAGCAGGTTGCTTCTGCTGGTAGTGATTCCTCGGTCAGCATGGTTGAAGGCCAAGCACTGCGTTCAGCTATGAGTGAGGTGAACCTGTGGCTGGATTCGGCAACGAATATGAATCCTGTTGAAGGTGCTGCTCAGGCTTTGACGCGAGCTGACTGGGTTGAAGGCACGATTGATGCCTGGGCCAAGTTCGCTGGTCCTGTTGCCGAATCGATGAATGACGCTTTGACGTCTGTTATTGGTGAGCGTCTTGGTGACTTTAATGGCGAGATTACGGGCATGTTTGCTGGTCCTGTGCCTATTCCGATTCCAGAAGGCATGAATGATCCAAAGCAACTGCTCAAGATGTTCGCTAATACGTCGTATGCCATGCAGCTGGGTCAAGCAGCAGGCTCGATGGCACTCGAGGTGCACGGTAGCTACGATCAAGGCATTGCTCTGCTCAAGAATGCTGCTGGTGGCTTGGTCATGCAGAACGTATATGACTACGCCAAGGATCTGGAACTCGATTCCCGCGAAGTCACGGCTTTCTTGGCACTGCGTGAGGCTGCTTATGCCCGCCTATTTGCTAATGTGCCTTGGCTTATGTCTCGTTTCGAAGCCCTGATCGGCAAGTATTCGCGCGGTGTGACGATTGATCTTGATGCTATGGAAGAGCAGCTGCGCGATGTTGCTGCTATGGATCCTGAGTCGCTGAGCGGCGCTGTGAACCTGACGAATGTTGGTTTGACCGACTCCCCTGAGCAGCGTGAGGCTATGGCTTCGATTGAGTCGCTGCTAGCTCTTGTTGAAGGCTGGGTTGACACAGTTGTATGGCGTGCTGGTATGGCACATCTGCCACACATCGAGCAGCTGCGTGAGATGACGCGTCGTGAACGTGCTGTTGGCGGTCCTGCTGAGCGCACGTTTGAGTCGCTGATCGGCTTGGAGCTGCGTCCGAAGCGCGTGCGTGAAGCTGCACAGCTGTGGGAGTCGCTGACGTTGCAAGAAGGCGTTGAGTCGCGAGACGAGAAATGGTCTCACCCTGATCTGCTGCCTCAGCTGCCTGCCGAACAGAAGGATTCGAACGAAACTGAATCCAAGAACAACGAAGAGCAGGCAATCGACTGGGATTCCGAACTCTCTAAGTTGCTCGAAGAAGATGCAGAAAGCCAGCAGAACTTGGAGAACTCAGCAGATGCTGATGTTCAAGAGAATGCTGATGCTCAAGATAATTCTGCAGCTCCAGAACAGTCTCAGCCATCAGAAGATGCTGAAGATCCTGAAGCTCCAGAAAACCCTGAAACTCCAGAAGATCCTGAAACTCCTGAAGATCAGGCTCCTTCACAGGAAGCGTGACGGCGTGCGATATTGCGTTGAAGACTCGTCTTTGCGCTTCGCATAGCTGAAGTGCAACGAGTCTTCGGCTCGCGTCACACCAACGTACAGTAAGCGACGTTCCTCTTCGAGGGCGTCGCTTTCTAGATTCTGACCGAATGGAATCAAACCTTCCGAACATCCAATGATGAATGCATGCTTGTATTCCAAACCCTTCGACGCATGAATCGTGGAAACTGTTACAGCACCAGTTGTAGCCTGCAGAATTTTGGCCTGCTGCTGCTCTTCGAGATCTTCGCGTTCTACATCGCTGAGTGCCGTATATTGCCAGCCCGCGTCGCTACGCACCATCGTGCCTAGGCCTTCTTGGTGCAACGCATTGACCACAATATGCTGCTGCGCATTAATGCGCGTCAGCACAACAAAGTCGTTTGGCGAAGCACCGCGGTTCACAAGTCGGCGAATCTGTGCCGCAATTTCGCGCGCTTCTTGCTCATCAGTTTCGAAAGTACTGTGGGTCACACGACCGGAACCTTTACGCACTGCTTCCAAGCGCAAATACATACTTGGGTCTTCTGCCCTACGCAGCACAGCATTAGCACACCGTACAATACGATCAATTGATCGATAATCCGTGGCCAACTTAATATCAGCCTGCAGTGGGTTGAATTCTTCACTGAACTGCTGCAAATACCAGCTGGTTGCTCCAGCAAACGAGTAAATCGTCTGGGCAGGATCACCCACCACGCAGACGTCCGTATTGGTATCACCAAGCCAAAGCTTCATTAAACGGTGCTGCAGTGGCGAAACATCCTGATACTCATCGACCGTAAGCCATCCAATATCTTGACGAATGATTTTGGCTGCTTCCTCGTAGTCTTCTATAACATGGCAGGCCAGCAACAAAATATCGTTGAAATCAATCTGGTTGCGGTTTGTTTTCTCTCTTTCATACAGCTCATACAGCGTAGCGAATCGTTGCGCATCGAACTGCTCTGGCAAATGGCGATGCATGACTGAAGCGACGCGCTCATAGTCGTCTGGAGCAATAAGGCCAACCTTGCACCAGTTAATTTCTGCAGCTAAATCGCGTACAAGCATTCGATCGGGATGCGATTCATTCGTTAAACGCTGCACTGCTGAAGCCACAATGTCATTGAGATCATCACTGACCCATGGCATCGGTGCATCGGAAATAATTGGCCAGACCTCACGTAATTGATGTAATGCTGCCGAGTGGAATGTTGCCGCTTGCACACTACCTGGCACATTAAGCTGCGTGAGTCGATTACGCATTTCTTGTGCAGCTTTTACCGAAAACGTCACAGCGAGTACGCGATTTGGTTCCCACGCATGGGTTGCACACGCATAGGCAATACGGCGTGTAATCGTACGAGTCTTACCAGCACCTGCAACTGCAGAAATACGCACTGCTCCATTAACACTCTGCGCGGCAGTGCGTTGTTGCACATCAAGGCCTTCGAGCAGCTCAGATGGTTCATAGTGTTTTGGTGCTGTTTCCATGTTCGTCATTGTGCCACGTCTCGGCTTGTGACTCGAATGATCACGCGTGGCGCTGAGCTGAAACTCCACCATGTCTCCATATTTTCTTGGGATACTGTATTACATTGGTACTGTGAGCAAAATGAATGACTACAAACTTGCGGCAATGGCTTCGTACGCCATGCCGAACCTCAGTGTTACTGGCGTAGGTAAAACAGGCCAAGAGAACGACACTGATGAAGAGGCCGGTATTAAGCAGGCGCTGATTCAAGATGCAGCCGGTCGTATGTACAACGTGTATGTGTCGCAAACACGCGCAGGTAAGAAGCGTCTTCGTGGCCGCGCTCAGGCCGCCATTATGATTGAGCGTTCGCGTGAAATGTACGGTTTAGGATTCGATATTGACCATGCCGTAGCATTCCGCGCATCTAAAGACGATGACGATATTTCTAGGCCAAGTGTGCTGTTAACTGCACACCCTGATGGCATGTCACGTCCACTTTCTTTGCTGACTATTGATGATTGTGCCAGCATTGGTACCGCAATTGGTGCTATTCATAAGCTGCGCCCACGGTTTGTGGTCGAAGCGAAGTACCCTGCATTTGCAACAAAGCGTATCCAAGGCCAGCTCACATCTTGGATCCGCAATTTGAAGGCACAGGGCCATGTTCCAGCAGAAATCACTGATAGCTGGGCTCGCATTATGAATACCGAAGGCATGTGGAACTTTGAAACGGTTCCTGTGCACGGCGGCTTCTCTGATGGTGACATTCTGTTCGACGGCTCGATGATTACCACGATCACGAACTGGCAGGAACTGCAGATTAATGATCCTGCACGTGATTTGGCTTGGATTTTCTCGAAGCTTGATGAAACGCATCGTAATGCTGTGTTGACGGCTTATGGCCGCATTCTTGGCAACCGTCTTGATGATCTAATTATGCTGCGTGCCAACCTCTGGGTGCAGATGGGTCAGGTCGGCGAGTTCATTGGCGCTTTGAAGACTGGCGATAACACGCGCATTATGCAGTTCAAATCGCAGGTCGATCGCTTGGCACATCAGATTGCTGTGTCGAGGCACCACGTGCAGGCTCGTACGGGTCAGCTTGCTGATGATGATACGAATACGTTGACTGTGAATACGCTGCTTGAAGCTCGTGCTAATCAGCAGCACAAGGCACAGGCAATGGCTGCTGGCATGCGTCCTCATACGAATTCAGCAGTTATGGATGCCACGGTCAGCCGCGAAATTACACCATCGAATACGCAGGATCATTTCGACGATACCTATTCGTCGGATGCTACAAACAATCCTGATGCAACGGGTGGCATGCATGTGGTGCTTGATGAGACTGGCGAAGCTAGTGTGACGGGTGCAACCGAAGTGCTGTCTGCTCCTGTTATGCCAGGCTCCCCTGTTGCTTCGGTCTCACCTGCTGCTTCTGACGACACGGCAAGTGCATCGTTCCGTTTCAGCACTGGAGACGGCGAATACGTTCAGGTGTCTGATATTACGGGCGAAGTTGTGGCTGTGCACCCATCATCTGATACTCAGGCCAAGGTCAACAAGGTTTCTACGAATACGTCGCAGCACAGGGTTTCCGTGAACTCTGCAGAAACAATTGCTGCTGCAGCTTCGATGGCTCAGGATGCTGATAAGGCCAAGAGCAAGAAGTCCGATGCTGAGACGCTGTTGATTCCGCTGCTTGAGCGTGAGGAGCGCGCACTGCGCGACGCACAATCTGGTCTGAAGCGATAAATACGCGACTACCACTACCGATAACTACGGTTTTATTACTACTGGTAAGGAGTAACGCATGGAAATTGAAATTGGCATTCAGAATGTTTCACGCGCCGTTACGTTCACGACTGATGCAACTGAGCAAGAGGTCAGCAACACGATTAACGATGCTCTGAGCAAGCACGAGCAGATTGTGCTTAAGACCAATGATGGCCGCACGATTATTGTGCCAGCCGATTCGCTCGGCTACGTCGTCATCGGCGCTCAGGCCAAGCACGTTGTCGGCTTCGGCAACCTCTGAGTTGTAGCTCACTCAGCTCACTTCTGGAACGCGGTTAGATCACAGCGATCGAGCCGCGTTCTGCTATTTGTGCGACCGTTTCGTCATCGGTGACGTACTCGCCTAGTTCATTCGGCTTACCTGCGCCATGCCAGTCCGAACCGCCCGTTACGAGCAAATGGAACTGACGAGCCAGACCCAGCAAACGCTGACGTGCTGCTTCAGGATTACCGCGATGCCACACTTCCAAACCATCAAGGCCTTGATCAGCGAGCGCCTTAATTGCCTCATCACTTAACACATGCGTATTGCGTCCAGGATCAGCAGCATGAGCAATTACAGTAACGCCGCCTGCTGCCTTAATCGCTTCAACAACTTGCGAAGCCG
Organism: Bifidobacterium dolichotidis; assembly: GCF_003951975.1. Taxonomy (GTDB): domain Bacteria; phylum Actinomycetota; class Actinomycetes; order Actinomycetales; family Bifidobacteriaceae; genus Bifidobacterium; species Bifidobacterium dolichotidis. Next base: position 299,530 of record NZ_QXGM01000001.1, on the reverse strand, counting down.
TTGGCGACGGTGTTGGCAAATAGTACGGGCTCGACGATGACACTGCCCCAGCAAATGCTTCACTACGATTCTGGTAGACACCAGCTGCCACAAGAGCATCGGCAATATGTGGACGACCAATTGTCGTGCGCTTACCTTGGCGCACCTGAGCCATAACGTCATCCCACGAAATTGGCAGATCCTTGCTCATGAGCGCGACCATACGCTTCGTACGCTCGAGCCTGCCCTGCCTCGTCGCTTCAAACAGTTCACGAATATGTTGCGCATGCGGATCGTATAAATAGGCCAGCATGTGCACAGAGACACCATGGTCATGTGCTGTAATTTCCGTGCCGCGAATCAGCGGCTGGCCAATCGTTCGCGCAGCCTGTTCCGCTTCCTGCCATCCCGCAGTCGTGTCGTGATCGCAAATTGCCACGCCGTGCAGGCCTTTTTCTCTCGACAGCCTCACGAGTTCCGTTGGTGTCTCGGTACCGTCCGAGAACACAGTATGGCAGTGCATATCCCAGCCAGTTTTCGGTGCTTCAGTCGGTATTGTGTACTCGCTCATACTTGCTATGGTACGCATGAAACTTGTGAAATGCTGCACTTTATGCTGCAGCTCACAACTTTTCTGGGTTTTACTGTGATTATTATTGATTTCTGTGATTGGTGTTGAGCTCAACATGCACACTAGTGAGCACGTTTCTAGATGCAATTGTTGAACTATGTATCGTTGGCATTATTGAGATTGCAGCGGTAACAGCAGCAAACACAGCAATAATTCTAAGGAGCTTTCGATGAACGAACAGTCGGAACTGACTGAACTTGAGCCGCGCGGATGGCGACACAGCGCTGTCTGGACGTACCTGATCATGCTGCTAGCAACGGGTACAGCGCTGGTTGTGTCTTTTATTCTGTCTGCAGAGACGTTGCAGATGGCTCGTGAACCGCATCAGTTGTTGTCATGTGATGTGAATGCTGTGCTGTCGTGCTCGACGGTGGCACAGTCGTGGCAGGCTGAAATTGTGAAGTTTGGCGGTTTGAGCTATCCGAATGCGTTCTTTGGTATTGCTGCTGAATCAGTGTTTGCCACTATTGCTGTGCTCGGCTTGGCTAAAGTGAAGATGCCTCGCTGGTTTGCTATCTGCACGTGGCTTGGTGGTTTGGCTGCTCTCGCCTACTCATACTGGCTGACGTCGCAGTCGATGTTCGTTATTCATGCCATGTGCCCTTGGTGCATGGTGCTCATGTTCTCTACGACGATTCAGTTCATGGCCTTAAGCCATGCCACGGTTACGGTGCAGTGTCTGCCGCGTAAGGCTCAGGGTTTGCGCAAGTACTACCGTTTGAACTTTGATCTGATGGTTGATGTGCTCTGGGTTGTGGCATTGTGCGTACTCATCATCGTTGTTGAGGGCCCAATGCTATTCGCTCACTGATCGCTTGTTTGAGCTCAATCGGGCATTCATACCTTCATCGTTCGGTAGCAAAAAGGCTACATGCGGATTCCTTTGGGAGTAGTTGCTCCCGTTGGAATGGCATGTAGCCTTTTGCTATTGCAGTTTACTATTGCAAATACTGCAATCAGAGGATCTCGATCGATTCAATCATGATTGGCTCGAGAGGACGATCCATACCGTCGGTTGCCGTAGCATCGATGTGGTCCACAACCTTCTTCGAAGCCTCATCAGAGACCTCGCCGAAAATCGTGTGGTGGCCGTTGAGCCATGGCGTTGGAACGGTCGTGATGAAGAACTGGGAGCCATTCGTGCCGTGAGGCTTGCCATCCTGGCCGAGGTGCAGGCCAGCGTTGGCCATTGCCAGCAGGTATGGCTTGTCGAACGTCAGTTTTGGATCGATTTCGTCATCGAACATGTAGCCAGGGCCGCCCGTACCCGTGCCGAGTGGGCAACCACCCTGAATCATGAAGTCCTTGATCACGCGGTGGAACGTCAGGCCATTGTAGAAGGCCTCGTTCGAAGGCTGGCCCGTGAATGGGTCGGTCCACTGCTTCTTACCCGATGCAAGACCGAGGAAGTTCTCCACAGTGTGAGGTGCCTTCTCATCGAACAATGTAATAGCGATGTCACCTTCAGAGGTGTGCATAATAATGTTGGTCATACCTCGTAAATTACCACCCCTACTTCCGAAAAGCTGGGTTGATACTCAAAGACTGCTGAATATCGATCTCAATATGTGGGTTATGAATACTGCAGGAGCACGTCAAGACGGTGCAGGAATGCGGCCATATCTTGGCGATAGGTCTTGGTTCCTGGCTCGAATCGCCATGTTCCATCACCATTGTCATAGCCTGCAACAATACCCGTAATGCCGAGCCAGCGAATGCAATCGGAATGTGGTGTCGATTCGTCTACATCAGTAAAGTCTCGACGCTGATTTTGCGTATCGCGGCCTGAGTATTCCATCAAGCGATGCAAGAATGCTGCCATATCTTGGCGATAAACCCCAGTCATTGGCTCATATCGATAGCCGTCCTTGCTCTTATATCCTGTTGCAATACCTGCATGTGCAAGCCACAGAATATCTTCAGCATGTGGCGTGGTCTTACTCACATCTTTGAAATGACGCCAGTCTTCCTCAGTAGGCTTCCACGTCATTGCATCGCCAAGGTTATTCTTCTTGGCCACACGACGAAGGAATGCAGCCATATCCTGACGGCATACAACGCTCATTGGTTCGAAACGCTTCGCGTTTCCCGTAGTGTCATAGCCTTCAGCAATTTTGTTATTGAAAGCCCATGCAATATCTGCAGCATGAGGCGTCCACTGCTTCACATCGCTGAATACATCACTATGTTCGTGAGTGAACGCAATCTTAGCGTCCCAAGCCTCGTCATCGTCCAATGCATACTGATAGCTCACTGTTGAAGGATACGAATCTGGAATAAGCACGGAACCAATTAAGGTGCCGCCTCGTATATTGCTAATCTTCGATACATCAACATGAGGAGAAACCTTGAAAAGATCTATTTGTTCCTGAGCCACCGGATACACACGCTCTGGATCGCTGACCTGACCCTGGCTAAAGATATTTGGCGCCATGGCAAGATTAATGCTCAGCAGAGGATTCTTATCTACAACGAGAAGGTCAAGTCCACGCTGAGAGCCATCAGACCGTACATGGACCTGTGGCAAGTCCAAACAGGTGATTTTATTGTTCTCTATATCGAGCCAATCAAGCTCTGGCAGAGCTCCCACGTCCAGAGTAGACAAGTTATTATCACTCACGGTCAAGGACTGGAGTTTCTGATTCTGCGAGACATTCAACGATGCTAGCTGATTCAGGCCAATTTTAAGACTATCAAGCACCGTATTGTGCGACAGATCAACTGCGGCCAGCTTATTGTTCGTTGCATCAATGCTGCGCAACTTTTCATTGTGCGCTACATCAAGCGTGGATAAGTTATTCGTATTAACTTCCAGTATCTCCAAATTCGGCTGATTCGTCAGATCAATCGAAGAGATTTTATTGTGGCCTAATTCCAGATTTTGCAATGTTGTAAGCGCCGCAATATCAATTGATTCCAACTTGTTATTAGAAACGCATAGCGTGAACAGCTTTGTGTTCTTGCTCACATCAATGCTGGCTAGCTCATTTTGTGCAAGTATAAGCTCTTGCAGGTTCTGATTCTGCGTAACATTGATTGAAGACAGCGAATTCCAGCCCACATCAAGTTTGAGCAGCTCTGGATTGTGAGTAGCATCCAATGTCTTCAACTTATTCTGGATAAGCTGAAGATCGGTTAACTTCGTATTGTTCGATACATCAATATCCGATAGCTTATTACTGGTCAGATTTATCCTCTTCAGATCTGGATTATGACTTAAATCCACTTCTTCAATTGAATTAAAGCCAGCAAGAAGCGATTGCAGTTTCGGGCATTTGGTCACATCAAGCGATGTCAGCAGATTCGATTCAATGGCCAATGTAGTTAAATTTGGATTGTTCGTTATTATCAGATCTTTGATCTGATTGTCAGAAACAACAAGGCTTTCGAGTTTATGATTCTTCGAAGCATCAAGCGTATTACGGAGCTCGCTGTAACACACATTTATCGATTTCAAATTCGGTACAAATTCAATGCCCTGCAACGACGATAATGCTGGTCCACTATCTGTGTCATACCGAAAGTCAGTGACCGCTTCTCGTTCTGCTTGGGTAAGCGTCCCATCATGTTCTGTATCCCAGTTCTCTTCAACAAATGTGCGGAACGCTGGATCTGGGAAATTGGTTTCATTAATTGCAATGTCACCTGTTGGTTCATCTGCTAAAGCGATTCCGGTGCACAGCGGAGTGGCTACCGTGGCTAAGACTGCAGATGCTGCAATTGCAATTTTCTGTATGCTGCCCTTCACAGGCCTCACCTTCTCTCATCAGTTGGGAGAATGCTTATATAATGTTGCGAACCTCAATACAAGGCTCACCAACAACATACCCCCTTCACACCCGAAAAAGCGAATCAATATCTAAAAAGAGACTGCAGTATTGAGACACTTCTCGTTCAATACTGCAGTCTGTTGTTATGAAGAGTCGATAGCTACTTCTTACTTCTTGACGAACGTATCAAGACGATGCAAGAAAGCAGCCATATCTTGGCGATACACCGTAGTCATTGGCTCATAACGCCACGTATCATCGGCGTTCTTATATCCTTCTGCAATACCAGCACCGCCTAGCCAGCGAATATGCTCAGCATGAGGTGTTGCATCAGTTACATCCGTGAAAGCTTTCGCTTCCACTGGCGTATCATCGCCGGTAAGTTGCACAAGGCGATGCAAGAAAGCGGCCATATCCTGTCGGTATACCTTAACTTCTGGTGCAAAATAACGGGTACCATCTGGACCCTCATATCCTGTTGCAATTTCGAACTTAGCGAGCCATAAAATATCTTCAGCATGAGGAGTCCACTCATGTACATCAGTAAAGAGTAGCCAATCCTCTGCAGCTGGATGCCATGCATCTGCAGCAGTAATGCCAATGTTTACGGCAATACGACGAAGGAATGCGGCCATATCCTGTCTATTGACATGCCACATTGGTTCAAAACGCGATGATCCATCCGTGTCAACAAAGCCGTGAGCAATTTTATGTTCTGAAACCCATTGAATATCCTCATGATGCGGCGTTGTTGTGTTCACATCCTTGAAGCTATATCGAGGCTGATCAGTGAACATAACTCTGGCATCCCACGTCGTTCCATTTGAAATGTATTGGTACGTTACTGTTGATGGATACGAATCTGGGACCAGCGTATTGCCAACAATACGACCGCCGCGCACGCCAACAACACTGTCCATAATCATCAGTGGCGCTACATCACGAAAATCAAGTTGCTTTTCCGATGTGTAGTAGGCGGCATCTGGATCTGCAAGATCTCCTCTATGGATTTCTCCTGGAATCCCAGCAAGATCAAGATACAGCAGTGGATTCTTCGCTACCGTAAGTTTTTTCAAGCCTCTTGCTACTCCACTACTATCTTCATGCTTCTGAGGTAAGAACAGACTCGTCAGATTATTGTCAGTAATATCCAGTTCAGCAAGATTCGGATTTTGTGTAGTGTCTAATGAAGTAAGCTCATTGCCACTCACTGAAAGTTCAGTAAGTCCTGGATTATGAGAGACATTAATAGACGTCAATCCAAGACCATCTGCTGACAGTTCCGTAAGCCTCTGGTTGTGTGATACATCAATTGAAGAAATCTTGGTATTGCTGATATCGAGAGATTGTAATTCTGGGTTATGAGAGACATCAAGAGACGTCAAACCAGTCGATCTCACCGCAAAATTACTCAGAATAACAAGCTGAGAAACATCTACCGTAGGCAGAGGATTATAGTCCACGATTACATCGCTCAGCGACTGAATATCACCAAAATTAATTGACTCAAGCTGGTTTACAGTAGCATACAAAGAATGCAGATGAGTATTCTTCGATATATCTATACTCGATATGCGATTTTCAGAAACATTCATCGTCTCGAGCTCAGGATTCTGCGAGGTATCTATAGCTGATAAGTTATTGTCACTTGCTGAAAGAGAGTAAAGATCTGGATTACGAGAGATATCTAAGCCGCTTAACTGATTACTATCAATACTCAAGTTTTGTAGCTGTGCATTACTCGCAATATCCAAACTCGATAATTGATTCATGCTGAGATTGAGATTCTGAAGCACAGGGTTTCCCGTAGCATCAAAAGACGATAGCGCATTCGATCTAGCATCGATCATAGTAAGTTGCGGACATTGCGATGTATCGAGTGACGAAATCTGATTCTCTGACGCAATAAGAGCCATTACATTTGCATTTTTCGATACATCAAGAGACGTAATTGCATTATCAGAAACATTTACAAACACAAGTTTCTGGTTCTGTGAAATATCGATATTATCTTGAAGGTTGTTACCCATAAGATACAAATTTCTTACTTCTGGGAAGAACTCAATACCCTTCAACGAAGTTAATTGATATCCTTCTTCTTCCGAGACATATCTCAATTCTGTTACAGACTCACGCTCTTCTTGCGTAAGAATGCCATCACCCTCTGTATCCCATTCTTTTTCCACATAATTGCGGAATACCTCATCTGGGAAATTGGTTTCATTAATTTCGATATCACCGGTAGGTACTTCAGCAATAGCAGTTCCAGTGAGGAATGGAATGCATGTCATACTCAGTGCAGCAGTTGCTGCAATTACTACATTTTTTACACTGCCCTTCATTGGACTCACCTTCTCTCGAACATAGGGAGAATGTTGCATTAGTGTTTACAGCCTGCAATAGGCTTAGCCCCTAACATACCCCCTTCACAATCGCAATCACGAAAGTTTGTCCGTTATTCATTTTGTGAGATAGAAAATAATCAGGAATCTTTTTCTGTTATTTCAAATCGTAGAAATAGTAAAAAAGCTGTGCTACAGCGTGAATTCTTGCGCTATAGCACAGCTCTATAAAACTGTGACGTGATCTTACGTTATAGCAATGTCACTGTTGCAACAAGTGTTGCATCGCCTGTGAGTTGAATAGCATTATCAGTTACATCAACACGCAGCAAACCACCACGAACAGTGATATTCCAGTGGCTAATACCTGTTCGGGTATAGAGAGCAACTGCTGTTGCACAAATGCCAGTACCGCAAGAGAGCGTCTCACCACAGCCGCGTTCATAAACACGCATCGTGGCTTCGCCCTCATCAAGATGTTCATCCATACTGTCGATGCGCACGAACTCAACGTTCTGACCATCAGGCAAGACCGGCTTCACGAGTGGAGGCTGCGTCAGATCAAGCTCGTCAATAACAGGTAACGATGATTCTGCATCTTCAATAACAGCAACCACATGTGGGTTGCCCATATCAACAAACGTGCCCTGTGCTTGACCAGCTTGGCCCATAATTTCGACGGTATAGGCATTGCTCTCCACTGCACGTGCAGCGCCCATCTCAACACGGAACACATGCTTGCCCAAGTCAAGCTGCTTGCCGAGTGAAGTGAGTACTTTCACACCAGCACGAGTACCAAGTAACAATGGTTCATCGGACTCAATCAGATGCTCATGCTGAGCAAAGAGTGCCGTTGCTCTTGTTCCATTGCCGCACATTTCTGCTACGGAACCATCAGCATTGCGGTAGTCCATAAACCACTGCACATGCTGGGCTTCGCACTGCTCGAGTACGTCAGCTGGAAGATCTCGTACAAATTCTGGCTTAGTTACGCGAATCACACCATCGGCGCCGATGCCGAAGTGACGATCGCATAAATCCATAACTTCGCGCTCAGTAACGTTACATGTACCTTCTGCGTCAACATATAGCAGAAAGTCATTGCCCGTTGCATGCGCTTTCATTAATGTTTGAGGCTTCGTCATGCCGCCGATTGTAACCGATGATTCGTGGAAACCCTTGGAATTAGGCGTATTGGTGAACGGTTAATTATGAAACACTCTGCTGCGTGCAGCATGGCGAGTAGGCTAAAAACCGCATGAGTTGCGCATGAAGAGCGCATTTACGTAACGTTCAGGAGGTTCACATGACGTCATCCGCTCCCATCGGTGTTTTCGATTCGGGTTTAGGTGGCCTGTCTGTAGTTCGTCAGATGCGTAAGGATCTACCTAACGAGCATATTTTGTATTTTGGCGATTCCGCCAATGCTCCATATGGCACAAAAACTCCTGAGCAGGTTCGCGATTTATCGTATGCCATTGTGGAACGCTTCCAAAAACAGGGTGCTAAAGCCATTGTGATTGCTTGTAATACGGCAACCTCTGCTGCAGTGAATGATCTGCGTGAAGACTTTGACTTCCCGATTATTGGTATGGAACCAGCATTGAAAGTGGCTTGCGACCGCGGTCATGGCAAGCGTCAGCGCATTATTGTGGCTGCTACCCCACTGACGTTGCGTGAGCGCAAGTTTGCTGATTTAATGCAGCGCTTCGAATCGGACCATACGATTTACCGACTGCCTTGCCCTGACCTGGTGGAAATTGTTGAACATGATCAGCTCGATAACCAAGAACTTGTCGATGCCACGTTGCGTCGTTATTTGGCTGATTTTGATTTGAATGAAATTGATTCAATTGTGCTTGGTTGCACGCATTTTGTGTTCTTCCGTGATGCATTCGAGCGCTTGGTTCCCGAGCACACGGCCATTATTGATGGCAACGAAGGCACCGTGCATCATCTGCGTGTAGTACTTGAATCGCTCGGCAAACTTGCGCCTGAAGATGAAACAGGCACTGTTACACTAGCAAACTCGGATACATCAGCACATATGGCTGATCTGGCACAGCGTTTACTGAACCGTTGACACTGGTGCCTGAGTTGCTACTGACGGTTAAGCAGAAATAAAAATGCTCCATACAATACCGCAGCACAACTGAACAGAACAAATTCCACGAATCACAAGGAGGACACCATGGCAAACGCAACTGCCAAAACTGCACTCATTGATGTTGGTGGTGGATATCGAGCTGTGTATAGCTGCGGTGTTGAAGACCGCTTAATGGCCGATGGTATTGAGTTTGATCATGTGTACGGTATTTCGGCCGGCAGTGCCAACTTGGCCTCGTTCTTGGCACGCCAGCAGACGCGTGCGTACACGTTCTATACGCAGTATGCAAACCGTAAAGAGTATGCGGGCATGCATGAGTTCGTGCACAATCACAACTTTGTGAATTTGGATTATGTCTATAGCACGCTCAGCAATCATGATGGCGAATATCCGCTTGATTACGAGGCTTTTGTACGCAATCCAACGAAGTTTACTGTGGTGGCCTGCAATGCCATTGATGGTTCGGCCAAGTATTTCGATAAAAGCGATGTAAGCTTCGATAACTTTGATGTGTTGAAGGCAAGCTCGGCTGTGCCAGTGGCCTGCGAACCATACATGGTGCATGGCATTCCGTATTACGACGGTGGTATTGCCGATCCTGTTCCTGTGCAGCGCGCACTTGATGATGGCGCTGACAAGATTGTTGTGGTGCTTACGCGTCTACCTGAGCCTCGTGAAGCCCATGCTGACGAGCTGTCTTCCCGCGTGCTCAAGCGTATTAATCCTGTGGCCGGCGAACGCCTGGCTATGCGATACAAGACCTATAACGATGAAGTTGCTTTGGCTCGTGAATTGGAAAGCCAAGGCAAGGCCATCGTCATTGAGCCACATGATATTCATGGTCTGTCTACGCTGCATCGCTCGTTTGAGGGTATTGAAGCGATGTATCGCGAAGGCTTCGCTGATGGTGCTCGAGTCGCTGAATTCCTAGCTCAGTAGCGGCTTCGCTTGTTGCGCCGTCAGCACATACCGAGCATACATTCAGCATTATTGCGGACTTGCTCTCTATAACGTTCCAGTAGAACGTTGCATGGCCTGCCCTGCTGCCCTGTCTTGGGCTCTGGCATATATGCAATGAAGAACGTGAATTGTTGAACTACTGGAGGAATGATGCAGGAGCGCAATCTCGAGCAATCCGCAGATGCTGCTTTGGTACAACCTACGTTCAGCTCTGCTGCCGATGTGCAGCAGCAGGCTGAGCGTATGCGCGAATACTTTGTTTCTGGTGCTACGCGTGATATTACGCATCGTAAGCAGGCACTTCGTACGATGAAGGCTTGGCTGAAGTCTCATGAAGTTGAAGTGCTGCAGGCATTGCATACCGATTTGGGTAAGTCGGCCTATGAGGGTTACATTACCGAGCTCGGTTTGGTCTATGAAGAGATTGATACGATGCTCAAGCATTTGGCTGAGTGGTCGAAGCCATATACGGTGAGCTCGCCTATGCCCGTGTTCCCTGCTACTTCAACTGTGGTGCCAAGCCCATATGGCGTTGTGCTCGTGTTGAGCCCTTGGAACTACCCACTGCAGTTGGCTCTGGTGCCAATGGTGGATGCTATTGCTGCTGGTAACTGCGTAGCTTTTAAGCCAGCTCGTGAATCAGCTGCTACGTCAGCCCTGCTCGTGCGCATGGCTGCTGAGGCCTTTGACTCTCGTTTCATTTGCGGTATTCCAGGTTCTGCTGGTGCTAATGAGTGGATTGGTCAGACGCAGTGGGATTACATCATGTTTACGGGTAGCCCAAGCGTTGGCAAGCTCATTATGACGCATGCTGCTCAGTTCTTAACACCTGTGACGCTGGAACTCGGCGGCAAGAGCCCTTGCATTGTGACCGAGGACGCCAAGCTCGATGTTGCTGCGAAGCGTATTGCTTGGGGCAAGGGCATTAACTGCGGCCAGACTTGTGTGGCTCCTGATTATCTACTCGTGCACGAGTCAGTGGCTCGTGAGCTGGCAGAACGCATTGCTCACTACTGGCAGCAGTTCTATGGTGTTAATGCACTCGAGTCGGATATTTGGCCTCATATGATTTCTGAGAAGCACTTCGACCGCGTTATGGGCTTGATTGAGCAGCATAATCCAAAGGCTCAGGTGTTCTGCGGCGGTAAGGGCGATAAGGCCACGCTGAAGATTCAGCCAACGATTATGACTGGCGTTACACTCGATGATCCAGTTATGGGAGAAGAGATCTTCGGCCCTGTGCTGCCAATGATTACGTACTCGACGCTTGATGAGGCCTTCGCAATTGTGCGCAAGATGCCACATCCATTGGCTTGCTATGTGTTTACTGAGTCGAAGACTACGAAGCAGCGCGTTGTTAACGAGCTGCAGTTCGGTGGCGCCACGATTAACGATGTGTGCCTGCACTTGACGAATAACAACATGGGCTTTGGTGGCCTTGGCAACTCTGGTATGGGCGCTTACCACGGCAAGGTTGGCTTCGATACGTTTACGCACTACAAGTCGACGCTGGATCATGGCACCTGGGTGGATCCTGATGTGCGCTATCCTCCATTCACGCCGCAGAAGAAGCAGCTGGCTCGTACGCTTATGAGCTGAGTCGGCACCGCACGCTGCACAATACAAAAAGAAACTGGTCGTCACCTTGCAACTCCGCAGTTGCTCGGTGGCGACCAGTTTTGTATACGTACGGTATTGTGTATGAGCACCTTGTGTATAAGCACCGCATTGCGGCGCGACTACTCAGTTTTCACACAATGTTTCACAGTGCGATGTTCGTGATTTTTGAAGCAATGTATCGGCGCTGCCATTCTAGGCATTGATACGTTTGTGTTGCATCAGACAGTGCACGATGCTGCTCCGTATCAGCAATGCCATAGCGCACAATTAAATCGGCAAGCCTATGGCGTTCCGATGGGAACAGACGCTTATCAATTGACATCGTGTCGTAGCTTGGCTGCCTGAACTGCGGACCTAAAGCGGTTCGCATTGCAGCCATAGCCAAAAATGCCACATCAAAGCGCACATTATGGCCTACGAGTTTATCGTCACCCACCCAATGCACAAAGTCACCAATAACATCACCGATTTCTGGGGCATCGCGCACCGTATCGAGTGTTATGCCAGTGAGCTGCTCCACTTTTGGAGAGATCTGCTTATTTGGACGAATGAGCTGCGAGAATTCCTCTGCAACACGACCATTGCGCACACGAACGGCACCGATTTCCAGAATATCTTCATAACGTGGGCTAAATCCTGTTGTTTCAAGATCAAGAGCCACATAGTCCGTTGGTAACTGTGGCGATAGCAATCGCCTAGCCGTCATTATTTCCGCTCCTCGCTGCCCGGACCAGAACGCCATACTTCACCGCATGCTCGCCTACTCCGAGAGTATGTACGAATGTATCAGTGGTTCTAAGCATACCTATTTCACTCGCATGCGGTAACCAACTTGCGCGAACATTCAGCAAATTATTACGTTTCGCAAGACGAGCACCAGCGAAAAATGGCATAGCACAGCCACAGCATAGGCCTGAAAACAGGCTACAGCGGTGGCTATAAGGCAAATGTAAGAGCAGCCTTAACACAGAATCCAGATCAGACTTCAGAAGCGATCTTCGTCGTCAATATACGACGTCGTTTCGCCAATAGCCTGAGCCAAGCTCTCACGCGTTGCTTCAAATGCCTCAGCATGCTCATCAACTAAGTGCTGGCAGTACTCATCGAGTTCGCGACGAGGCAGCACCAAACGCATTTGATACCATGCGCCGTTACCGTGGCACGACGTACTCAAACCCTCGTCAAAGAATCCGAACTGCTCGTAGTAGCTCTTCAGACGTTCACGGCACGTCAGCACGAGGCCCTTACGACCGCTAATTGCCGAGTCGAGAATAACGCGGCGCAGCAGGTAGGCTGCACAACCGTGGTTCTGGTAAATAGGCGCCGTATCGACACCGAGCAGGAACTGCCACTCGCCCTCTTCTTCATGCACGTTTGGGTCCGTGAACATTTCGTCGGTTAAGTCAGTCTGATTCGTCGCTGGTCCGTTAATGAAGCTCATGAGCGTACCTTCTTCAACCTGCGCTGGGAAGGTAGCGTCGATGTCATCGTCATCAGTATTGATCATGAGCCAGAAGTGATCTGGGTAGCATTCGATACGGCCTGCGAGCACTTCAGTGTCCGCTGCCTCGAGCGGCGGGAAACAAGCTGTTTCCATCGTCGCGAGCGCATCCAAGTCATCCATGGTTGCGTGTCGAATGAGCATGCTTTTTGCACTCTTCTCTCAGGGACTCGAGCTAGTCCAGTTACTCTTTTTCCGCTCGGAAATCCTGTGTAAGGGATTTATACAACCAAGACACTGTAGAAGACCTTACAGACACGAGCCCCCGTTGTCTCACTTTTGTGGGTCACACACGCCGCGTCATAATCACATAAATAACTCCTGCAATACCCGCAATTACAATCAGAACGAGCATAATGCGTTCGGCGCGCGTAAACAGCTTGCCCTGAGCGTCTTGCGTGTTTGCACGGTGCCTTGCGAACACAAACAGTGGCGTACCGATGGCGTATACAATGCAGGCAGCCATCACATAATCAAGGCCTGCCACAATCGCAGCATAGAGCATGTAGAACGTGCCGAGCACGCCGATAACAAGACCGTGCTTGCGCGTGAAGCGTGCATTAATTGGCCATATGTGATCCCTGCGGGAGATACGCCACAAGTACATGGCGCAGCAGAGGTAGCAAGGAATCGAGAGTACCGACACAATCGAAATCATCAGGTTCCATGCGCTGCCTTCAATGTAGTGGCAAGCGATGCACAGGAACTGGCAGATCAGCACCGTGTACAGCATGGAAATGCGTGGCGTGCCATTGCTATCGGTTTGTGCGAGGAACGATGGCATCAGACCATCGCGTGCTGCATTCAGTGGCATCTGACTCAGCATAAGCAGCCAGACGAGCATGGCGAACAGCACCGAGACAATAACGCCAGCATTGACGATCCACTCGCCCCATGCGCCGTAGATCTGGCCCAGAATTGCAGCAACCGAAGGTGAAGGCAGCTTGGCCAGTGCAGGCTGTGCGTAAACGCCAAGTGGCAGCAGCGAAACAAGCATATACAGCACAAGAATGCTAATGAAGCCAATTGTCGTTGCGCGGGACACATCACGCTGGCTACGTGCATTAGCAGACACAACAACCGCGCCTTCCACACCGTTGAATACCCAGAGTGTGACGAGCATCGTTTGGCGTGACTGTGCATATACCGAGCTCAAATCAAATGGTGCTGGCTGACCCGATGGCGTCCATCCCCAGAAGCCGTGGACGAACTGTGGCATGCGGAACAGCACAATCATTGTGACAACGAATAATGCCAGTGGGATCAGCTTGGCAATTGTGCCAGCGACGTTAATGCGTGCGCCGGAGCGAATGCCGAGGCGGCCCATGAAGAATGTAGCCCAGAGCACGAGCGATTGCACAAGAATTGCTGGAATCGTTGTACCGCCCGTAAAGACGCCTGGGAAGAAGAAATCAAGTGTGCTCGTAATCAGAATGCCGTAGGCCACCAGTGAGACGGTGTTCGTTGCCCAGTAGCCATAAGACACCAGGAAGCCGACGAATCGACCGAATCCGTGATACGCGTACGAATACAGACCATCGCTATATTCTGGTCGCACTGCGGCGAGTACGCGGAATGTGTCGGCAATAAACCACATACCGAGGCCGGTAATAATCCAAGCCAGAATTTGGCCACCTGCTGACGCATGCATTGCCATATTCTGAGGCAACTCAAATACGCCACCACCGACCATTGCCGAAATAACGACTGCGGTAAGTCCTAATAGCCCAACCTTACCTGCTGCACCACTATGCTTATGCTCGTTGGATTCCATGGTCTGACTTGCTGCTGCTGCAGCGATGTTCGAGTTGTTTTGCATTGGTGCTGACTCGTTCATGTCACCTCCGAAATCCTTGTAGTGCAGATATAACGTATTCCAGTAGACCACGTTAAACGTTTTCAAACGCGCCATGTCGCGCACAGCTGACCAATGCCGCTGCGTATTTTGCACACATTTTCATCAAGATGGAGTTCCGATCCAGTTTCGGACTCTGTTTGGTATGCAACACCTTACATTGCCATAATTCCCAATACGTCTCAGGGATTTTCGTTCATGTTGTGGTTGCCAAACGTTCAGATTTTGTAAATACCACGTTCACATACTTCGCTATTACAAAAATTTTACTTACAATAGATCACAGTTGAGAAACGCACTATACTGCGAGTTCAAACTGATTATAGTGAGAAGAACAGCGAGATTGAGGGATAGTTATTCTTCAACGATATGCCTAATTATGGGGACGTAAGGCATAGGGAAGGTACAACTTTTATGGAGTTCGCACCATCAAATCAGCCAATGGGCCATACATCGCGTGTATGGCCGTTGTTAGTTAAGGGCTTTGCCGCAACGGGCGCAGCAGTTATGCTCGGCTCGATGGGCATAGGAACAGCTAATGCTGCCCAAACAACAACACGTCAAAATTTCTTAAGCGAAGCACCTCAGGGTCCTTATGCTCTGGATGACGATACCCATATGGCTCCCGTCGGTGCAGAAGCCCAAGCATTGCGCACACGCTTCCTGTTTGCACAATTACTGAACGCACAGCTTCCATCGCCAACGCTTGAAGAGTGGAATGAGTACGAGCTTGCTCGTTTGGCTGACGAAGCCTATCTGATTACGAACGCACAGACCGAGCGTGCGGAAAAGGCTGCTAAGCAGCAAGAAGATGAGCGTGCTCAGGCCAAGTCAGCAGAGGAAGCCAAGCAGAAGGCGCAAGAAGAAGCCAAGCAGAAGGCTCAGGATGAGGCTGTTGAGCAGGCTAAGAAGCAGGCATATGAACAGGCCCAAGCTGAGGCAAAGGCCGCCGCTGAAGCAGAGGCTAAGGCAGCTCAAGAAAAGGCTGCTGCCGAAGCCGCTAAGCAGCAAGAAGAAGCGAAGCGTCAGGAAGCATCTGACAAGCAAAATGATGCGCTCAAGACTGACGCTTCCCCTGCAACTGATCAGGCAGCTTCGTCACCAGAATCCGGTAGCGGTAGCAGCAATGCGCAGGTTAGCAGTACTCCAACTCCTGTAAATACAACGGAAATTGCAAACGCCAAAGCGCAAGAAAAGTTGCAGCAGATTAGCGCTTGCATGTCTGTTCATCTGCACAACAAGAACGAAGAAGCACGTAAGCAGGCTGAAGAACAGCGCGAGAAAGATCAGCAGCTGGAAGACGAGCGCATTGCAGCCCCATTGAATGAGGGCTGGGCCTCTGGTCTGAACGACGTGCTTGATGTTGATGCACTGTCGGTTGACGTGGAAGCTCAGAAGGCTAAGGAAGAGCGCGCGAACCAGGATCCTGTTGAGCAGGCTAAGCAGGAAGTTGACGAAGCACTGAAGGTGTGCACTGCTGAAGTGAATACGGCAATGCGTTTGGGTCAGCAGTATTCGGCAACGTCCTCGGCTCGCGGCGGCAGCTCTCCTCATTCAACAACATGGGCTCTTATTCGTAAGCTCTACGCACGTGGCGACCGCTCGCATGTTTCGAGGCCACACGGCAATGGTGGTGATTCCGGCCGTAATGCTTACGCATTGGGTAACTGCACATGGTATGCCTACGAACGCCGTAAGGAACTGGGCATGCCAGTCGGCAGCTTCTTCGGTAATGGTGAGCAGTGGGCTAATAGTGCCAGCAAGCTTGGCTATAGCGTTTCGTCGAAGCCTACGTACGGCGCCATTGCGGTGTTCGGCCGTGGTGACTTCGGTGCATCGACTCAGTATGGTCATGTGGCCATTGTTGAGAAGGTTAATGCCGATGGCTCGATCATTATTAGTGAGATGAACGTGACGGGTTACGACCAAGTGTCTACGCGCGAATTCACCGCGTCGGAGGCCTCGAAGATTACGTACATTCACTAATCCGAAGAGTCACTCGACTCCCCGACTCAGTTTTCCTGCAACACTTTCCTACACAACTTGATAACTCACGCACCAATGGTGAATTTCACTACTGGTGCGTGATTTTTATTGATGTGCATCGGTTGCATATGGCAGATGCATGAACTCAGGCACCTGATACCACTTCACTGGATACCCAGCGCCATGCGCGCAGAACACAGAATCTGGCGTGTGTTCAAGATCCGATTCCGCATCATAGGTGCTTTGTTCCAGAATCTCCTCAGCGTTATGAGCTGGTCGATATCCATCAAAAACAAGCGTTAAACGGCCACGACCATGCGTGTACTGCGAAACAGTGAGCGCATAATCCTGCAAGCCAACGGCTGGTGCAACACCGCGGACCAAAGCCATATCGGAGTTACCTGCCCCTGCCCCAGCCGAGGCAGAATCCGAATCATCGCTACTGTCGAACGAACCGCCCATGCGCTGCACATCAGCCATAGCACGACCAACATTCTCAAGCGGCACTTCAATCGAGAATCGCAGCCATGGTTCCAGCAGTACGCAAGCCGAACGCTCCTTGAGCTCCATCAGCGCCTGACTAATTGCGCGATATGTCGCCTGACGGAAATCACCGCCCTCGGTATGCTTCAGGTGCGCACGAGCAGCAACCAGCGTCATTTTCACGTCAGTCAGTGGCGAACCAGTCAGCACACCCAAGTGCTCACGTTCCACGCAGTGTGTCAGAATTAAGCGCTGCCAATTGCGGTCAAGCTCGTCTTCATTCAATGCGCTAGCCACTTCAATGCCACTACCCTCAGGTAATGGTTCCAGCAGAATATGCGCTTCTGCATAATGACGCAGCGGCTCAAAGTGACCCACACCTTCTTGTGGTTCACTAATCGTCTCTTTATAGAGCACCGAGCCAGGTCCGAACGACACTTCGAGGCCAAAGCGCGAGCGCAATAGCTCTTCAATAACTTCCAGCTGCACGCGACCCATCAACTGCACATGAATCTGTTCGAGACGTGTATCCCACACCACATGCAGCAGCGGATCCTCGTCGCCAAGCGTATTCAGCGCGGTCAAGCACTTATGAATATCCTCATCGCCCGGCAGCAGAGTATAGGTCATTACTGGCTGTAAAACCGGCGCAGGCGCATTGGACTCGAAGCCTAAGCCCTCACCTGGGAACGTCTGCGTCAATCCCGTCACCGCAGCAACTGTGCCAGCTGCAACTTCTTGCACCGTTGTATATTTCGCGCCCGAATAGGCACGCACTTGATCGACCTTGTCTTGCCAAGCCTGGCCGTGCAAATCGGTGCCCTCAAGTTCCGTTTTCGCACGCAGCACGCCGCCCGTGACTTTGAGCCACGTCAGACGATTGCCTGAAGCATCGTGAGAAATACGTACGACGCGAGCGCCAAACTCGTCTGGATACTCGGGTTCCGTTACAAGTTCAGCAAAGCCGTTCAGGAACTCCTGAATACCCTCGAGCTTCAGTGCCGAGCCAAAGAAGACAGGGAATAGCGAACGATCAGCCACCATCGTGCGAATCGTGTCAGTCTGGATCGCACCTGTTTCTAAGTATTCGTTCATGGCTTGCTCGCTGAGCATGGCCACTTCTTCGAGTTCTGCAGATGGAGTACCCAGAGGCTCATTCTGATCTGCAGCTCGGTCCGTGCCCCCATTCACATCCGCATCTGCTGCCTCACCTATTCCGCCGCGCATATCATGCAGCAGCGTTGTGGCCCTTGCGCACGAGCTTGAAAGCTGATGTTGCAGCGCCTCAAGCACAGTCTGTTCGTCGGCGCCCGGCATATCCATTTTGTTAACGAATACAATCGTTGGCACCGCGTAGCGCTCGAGTAGTCGCCACAGCGTTTCCGTATGCCCCTGCACGCCGTCCGTTCCGCTAATCACAAGCACGGCATAGTCAAGCGCGGCTAGCGTTCGCTCGGTTTCGGCTGAAAAATCAACGTGGCCTGGCGTATCGAGCAGCGTCACCTGCAGTGGTTCTTGTGTTTGCTGTTGTTTCTTTATTTCTG
Organism: Bifidobacterium dolichotidis; assembly: GCF_003951975.1. Lineage (GTDB taxonomy): Bacteria > Actinomycetota > Actinomycetes > Actinomycetales > Bifidobacteriaceae > Bifidobacterium > Bifidobacterium dolichotidis. Next base: position 280,752 of record NZ_QXGM01000001.1, on the reverse strand, counting down.
TTGCAGCATCAGTAGGTGTTATGTGCAGCACTGCTGGTTCGGTGAAAATCGTAATACCACGTTCGCGTTCAATTGCATCGGTATCGAGGAACGCATCACCATGGTCTACACGACCAAGTGTGCGCACTGCTCCTGTGGTATAGAGCAAGCTTTCTGACAATGTTGTTTTACCAGCATCTACATGTGCCACAATGCCTGCTACAACGCGTTTCATGAACGCCGCTCCCCTGCTTTCCTAGACGATGGCGGTACTGAGCGTGAGTTTAGCAGCAGCTATGCGGCAACCTGTGCGAACTCTATTTCCAAACCATAATCTGTTAAGGAAGCATCCTCAGCCCATTGCTGCCAACTTTGCTGTTTACCGTTAGCCTCCCATTGCACGTGCTCAACCTTGAGATACGGCAATGTATCACTGTCACCTAGTTGGGCTCGAGTGAGCTGATGCAGCAGCGTGGCTCGAGACAAGGTAATTGTGGATACGGGCACTTGTTTAAACACAGAGTCAGTATAAGGATTTAAGAATGGTGTGCCATCCAACGCTAAGAATTGCAAGCTTGTGCAACGACTGAACATGCTCGTCGTGTCATAGAGTGACTTACTGCTCAGAGGGTTCGCATTGAGATCGGTAAGCTTTTTACAACTCAGGAACATACGTGCGGTGTCACGGAGTCTTGGCGCATATATGTTCCAATGCACTTGTGTTATGCCAGATCCTTTAAACATGTCAGCTGCATAGACCCATTGGTTCGCTGTTTTGTCGGCATCTGAGCAATTGATGAAGGCTTTCTTCAGATTCTTCGTATGCGCGAACATCTGCGAAGAATCTTCTATGCGATTAAACGGAATATTGAAATTCTTACTATTTGTGGTTGCTGCTCCATAGAACAGGCCGAACGCATTAATGCTATGCTCGCCAAAATCGCATTCTGAAAAATCAACAAATTGTAAGTTCGTTCCTGCAAACATCTGGCTGAGATGAATAACACTATGCGCATCAGGGAGCTTATCGAATTTCAGATTACCAATATTGCGCACGGCAGTCAGCGATTCAAAGCCTAAGAACATGTCTTCAAGCTGGTGCTCATTATGGATAGTCACAGCGTGCGCGAACCTCACAAAACGTACTTTCGCGCGTATGGAATCCATACGAGGAATATGCTTCGTAAATACTGGTGTACCCATTGCAACCTCTGCATCTTGCTTTGGAGCAATGATTAATTCCTGGCCTTCCGCATCGATGTACCAAGGCGTGCCGCCCCAGTTACCTTCCATCGGATCAAGTGAGCCATTATCGTTTGCTGGAGACTCATCAGTGGTATTCGTTGCTGAGGTCTCGTCATCACTCGTAGTATTCGCTTTCTTATTAATGCTCTGATTGAAGGTCACTGATATTGCTGGATCGATGGTGGTGTTATCAGCCCATTGATGCCAAGTTTTTGGCTCATCACCAACGGACCATACCACTGCGGTATCGTTCAGTAACGGTAACGTGTTCGTCTCGTTATAAATCGAAGTAATGTGCAGATTATAGAGATGATTCACTGAGGCCTTAGTGAGCGTAATAGTGTGCAACGTGCGCGAGACACCAGCAAAGAGTTGGTCGTGGTAGCCGACCACAAAATGCATATTGCGCATGGAAAGTGTTTCCAGTTTATGGCAATCCGAAAATGCTTCGTCCGCTTCAGAGATCGAGCTACTTTGCATGCCATCGAGATCTATTGACTTCACGCTACTCAACGTGAACATGCGGTTCATCGTTGTAATGTTTGGTGCGTATAGCTTCCAAACTACGGTTTGCAAATCCTCGCAATTCTTAAACATTTCCGTCACATCAGTCCACATTGTTGCCGGGGCAGCATTGAGTTCATCCTCAATAACAACGTTGTGGAGTTGAGAGCTATGGAACATACCAAGTGCGCACCCGATATGTGCAAATGGAATATGCATGCGTTGAATATCGGTTACTGCGGATTCAGCAAACATAGCCGTAGCATCAATAACATGGTCATGCAGTTGCATCTGAGCAAAATCAACTGAAGTCACTGCAGTGCGACCAAACATGTTACGGAAACTGACCCAGCTGCGCGCATCAGCAAGTTGGTCGAACGAGATCCGATCGATATGTTCTACAGTTTTGAGATGTTCAGCCGAGAAAAACAGCTGATCAAGAGCATTAGGATCCTGAATGGCAACACGATGCGCAAATTGCACAGTTTCCATATTTTGCTTCGTTGCCTGTTCTGAGTCATCACCAGTTAAGAATTCTGCAGTATTCCAGTCCACAACAGCATCAGCATCTGGAGCAATAACCAGCGTTTTTGTTGAAGGATCATAGGTCCATGGCACACTGCCCCATTCACCCGAGGTTTTTGGTAGTGCATTATTGGCTACGCGTGACTGCTCGGCTTTGAGATAATCCCATTCACTGAGCTTCTCTTGTGCATCGGCATCAGCATGAGCATTGTCATACACATGTGTTCCATCGTCATTTGCTTGGGCTGTTGTACCGAATGCTTGGGCTGCTGTATCTGTTGCGGTTTGCGCGGATGCACTGTGTGTCAACAGGCTCGTCACAGTAAGGGCAACAGTCGCTATAAGAGCACAGCTGCAGCGTACAGCACGTAATTTGTTCCGTATTGACATTGTTACCCCTTCCCCATTTCGCGCTCGGTCTTGCAATAAGTACCGACGGCATTGGTGTTGGTATTGGTACTTCTAGAACTCGTACTCGCGTAACACTTATTCATCCGCTATGCGATGCAGCATCATAAGATCTGTATCGTCATAGTCATCGTCAAGGAGCCATTCTTCTAACGTTTGTTGCTTCTGCTCAGGCTCTATTGCATTCTGCTCTATCCATTCCCATTCATCGTCTGCATTCCGTTCAAACGGGAATGCATAATAGCGATTCTTATTGCTCACGTCATAGAGCTGATTGAGAAATTGATGCGGCACTATGAAATCTTCTACAGGAGCTTTATAGAGAAAATCTTTAGAATCTTGAAGCTTATAAATATTGATATGAGGCAGGAAATTCTGCAGCGAAACAGAACGTAAGCTCCTACAGTTCGCGAACATCGCAGTGACCAGCTCAAGTTTTTCTGATTGAAGAGCATCCAAGTTCACTGCAGTTAACGATTTGCAATTATTAAACAGACTCTTCGCACTTCTAATATTTGGTCCACGAAGCTTCCATTCGATTGATTGTAGAGCTTCATCGCCGTCAAACATTCGATCAATAGCAGTCAGACCTGGCGCCACAGTTTCTTTACCCTCATGCGTCAGACTAATTTTTTGTAGCTGCTTCATATCGCTAAACATGTCATGTGCTTCAATAACATGATCGAATGGAAAATTTAGCTTGCTTAAATCTACTGACTTTGCTCCTCTGAACATATCGTCAGTAATGATGCGACGGCCACCGAAATCAAGCTGAGAACAATCGATATTTTGAATATTGGTTCCCTCAAACATCGAATTCAGCCAGATAATGGCATCGCTTTTCATTCGTTTAATTGTTTTCAGGTGTTGCAATCCCTCAATAGTGGTGAGATTCTCTGCACCTTTAAACATTTCACGTAAATAGCTTGGATCATCAATCCATATATCGTGCCGAATACGAATGGTCTTTGTTAGACGCAATGCTTCGAAATCTCTAGGATCCCTCCTCAGGAATTTACCTGGATTCTCACCAACATTCGTATCGTTATAGGTCGCCACATCCATAACTTTGTTGCCTTTATAGAAGTTCCAGGCAACATTGCCCCAGTGACCATAATTACTCGGTATTACGTTCGACGTATCTGATGTATTTCCACTAGTCTCATCAGAATCAGTGTGGTTAACTGCGGACTCACTTGTGGTTGCAGCATTGGTTTGCGAATCAGATACGTGCTGTACTACGGTTGCCTGTGCTGATGTACTAGGCGCTATCGTTACTATGACAAACAGTAAAGCTAGCACTCCTCGATGGAGTCGTCCATGAGCTTTCATGACTTGTCCTTTCCGAGCACACACATTTTGCTATGCCATCCGCTGCTGTTTGCAGTCGAATGCTTATGCCAAGTACTTGTGCTGCTTTGGAACATGGTTACTTCCCTACTCGCGTGAAAGTAACATTTTCTCGGTCAAACAGTGATCTATCGGTAGCCCATGCGGCCCAATTCTGTTGTTTGCCTTTGGCTTCCCACATCACACTGGTGTTGCGCACATATGGCAACGTCTCATACTTATATGTTTTATTACGCAGCCCATAGGCAAGACTCAGCGTCCGCTTCGACACCGTAAGTTTGCGTACTGGTGAGGTGTTGTACATGGCAAACGCATCAACAATACCTTCGGATTTCTCGGGATAGTTCTGTAGCGATACTTCCTCAAGATGGTTGCAACCAACGAAGAGCCGTTGTGCGTTCTGTATCTTAAGACTTTGCATGGCATCAAGATTGACTTGCTTTAAGAGATTGCAGTATTCGAATGCGGAATCGATATATTTCAGATTTGGCATACGTTGCTGCCATACCACGTCTTCAAGCACTATATCTGCTTTGAACATTGACCTCGCTGATGCAGTGACTGAGAACAATGGCGTGCTCTCACAATTATTGAGTATCGCATGCTTCAGTCTGCGCATATTCGCAAACATGGAATCCATGTTGTAAATCAAATGATATGGAAGCCTAAAATCTTTAAGTGTCTCTATGGTGCTACCCGCATACATGCCTTCAGCGTTAATACCGCAAGCCCCCATATACATCGGATCACGGCACGTATCGAATCTACTCAAATCAACAGGTTTAAAGTTTGCTCGCGTAAGATTCGTTCTTGCAAACATATAGGCAAAACTCACATATTGCACGTCTGGTGCAAGATAATCGAAGTGCAACTTACCCAAGTTGCTGACAGAGTGAAGACGAACTGCGCCATCAAACATATGTTCTAACTGATTTGGCTCGCTGATATATATGTTGTTGCAGAACACAGCCTGCGTCATCTCTTGCTTTATTATTCGTTCTTTATCATTGCCCTCAAGAAAAATACCAGGGTTTTTATCGACAACAGTTTCGTGATCAAGCGCTATATACAACGAATATGTCTGCTTCTGTGTATTGCGCACATAGAACCAATACACACCACCCCAATACCCAGTCTGTGTTGCGTTTACATCACTGAGGTCCAACGTACTTGGGTCAATCTCATCCAGATTCACTTCATCCAGATTCGTTCCATCTAGGTTGGCTTCATCTCGATTATGTATATCGGTGCCTATCCCCGCTTGCTGATGTAAAGCGATTGATGCTTGTTCTCGCGTCGTAAGGGATTTTTGTCCCGCATAGGCATTGGGAACGGTAGCAGCAGATGCGCAACACAAAATAACGAGGATACTGGCAATAATTGGTATCCAGTGAAATCGCCGCATATGGTTGTTCGTAATCATCTGAAGTTCCTTTACCAATCTGCAATCACATGAAGTCTTGGTTTGTTGCGAGTACTGTTACAGAACTCGCGTGAACGTAAGTATCTCGGTATCTTCGAGTGCTGTATCTTCCATCCACTGTTTCCAGCTTCGTGATTGTCCTTTAGCGGTCCATAGACTCTCAGCATTGTCCATGCATGGCAGAGCCCATGAGGGATCATATGGATTGTGGTAATTCTGGTCATAGAGGTATCGCAAGGTTGCAATCGACATAGTCATAGCACGCACATCGTTATCGTCTAAGAACATTGATCCGACCTGCATACTTGCGGGAGTAATTGGCAGATCCTGGAAATTCACCTCTTGTAGGTGATGGCATCCTTCAAACATGCCCGTCATGCTTTGTTGTTGAGATCCCTGCGTACTCAAAAAATCAACGCTGAGTAACGAGAAGCAATATTTAAACATCTCGTTCATATTGATCATATTGGAAGCTGACATATTCCAAATGACCTGTTCTAACGCAGTACAGCCGTAGAACATTCCTTCAGCATTGCGAACGCCAAAGTTGCTCTCCGACAGTTGACTGTCAAAATCTATGTACAGTAGGTTCGGCATTTCTGCAAACATGTAGTACGCATCTTCAATATTGCCCCATGGAAGATGGAAATATTCAAAGGTATTAGCATGAGATCCTCTAAACATTTCTCGTGCAATAATTCGTCGGTTTCCTATTTTCCATCGTGCAAAATCAGTATGAAGCTCGGCCGTATAAGCAAACATGCTCGTCAGATCAAGAGGCTGCGTTGCCGAAATCTCACTGAGCTGTATACGCCAAAGATTTTCTACTACGTTGAGACTGCAAGCACCTTCAAACATATAGGCCAGTTGTGATGCATCTGTAATAGTGACCTTATGCATGAATCGCACAGTTCGCATGTCCATTTTTGTTGCAAGTTCGGCATCGTCAGCAGTAAGGAACGGGCCATCGTTATCTACTAGAGTTGCATCCTTCTTCGGAGCAATGCTCAGCACTTTTGATCTTGTGTTATAGGTCCAGTCAACACCACCCCAGTTACCTTCTGTAGCAGGACCATCATTATGAGTTTGTTCCGCATCAAGCGCTGCTAATGCTGCTGTGGTGTGATGCTGTTCAAGTTGATATTGATTGGTAGAAGACAGCTCAGTCTCATACGCTGTTGCGAACCCACTCGGTACCATGGCGCCAAAAACCATGGCGATTATGAGTGCCGCAATTCCTAGTACCAGTTTTGCTCGTCTCATGCGGGTACTTATCAGCAGCGGTCTGCAATGAGATCGTGCTCTTCGTAAGTCACTATCCATCGCTATCTCCTCTGATACCAATAGGCTGCATCCCTGCATCTGCTCAATTTGAGTCAAATTCCCAAGGCGTCACCAATTTTCAGTCATTGCCAACATTCAGTCATCGCAAATACTGAGTTACCATCAATACTCAGCCGTCACCAATACTGAACTTTCACCAATATTCGATTCTTCATGAATATCTGATGCAGTATTGGTACCGGTATAGTTTGCGTGCATGTGCGATATCCAACGTCGGACTCGCTTAACATTCATTGTAGTAGCCGTGAATACCCGGTAAAAGTTTGATCTGTAGTAATGAGCACTCAGCATCCACGTTTGTTCTATACGTTTGTTTTACATATTCATTTGAAGTACGCAGAACAAGGTTGAACCTTGTCATATATGGCAATAGAGCAGTTAGTGAGTATGAGACCTCTGTTTGGCAGGAAGTCTCATACCCACCGACTCACTCATGCATTATGTGCCTAGTTCACCGCGGAATATACCGTGTGAAATCTATACCGCTTTGTGCACTAATAGAGGTATCGTTCTTCCATCCTTCCCAGGTTCTGCGCATATAGTAGCCGTTCCACAGAACGCTAGAATCATAGATGTCTGGCAATGAGGCACAATCCGTATGTTCGAACTGCTGATACAGCTGATCGAAGGTGTATTTAGAGAACGATATCTTCTGTATTGCTGTATCACGAAAGATATTGTTATAGTCCTCTGGATCGTAGCTCGTCAGCATAGTATCTATTAATCGAACTGTGTCTAACTTTCTACAGCAATAGAACATATCGTCCATTATCTGCACTGACGTAGCCGCCATACCATTCAAATGTGCGCCGACGAGCTCACGACAGTATAAGAACATGCTACGAAGATTTGACAAGCGCGGCGAGGCAAGTTTCCAGTTCACGCTGGTCACACTTGAATGTGCAAACATCTCCTCTGCGGTAGTCAAGTACATTGCTTTACTTCTATCCGGCCCAGCAATCTCAACATGGTCTATGCCTTGCGCCTGGCTAAACATACGCTCTGCATTCGTTACGCGTTCATATGGAATATGGAAGCTATCAACGTTCGTAATTGTTGCTCGCTCGAACATACCGCGTGTATTAATGGTATGCTTCCTGAAATAGACTTTGCTTAAATCAAGTTTCTGCACATGAGTTCCTGCGAACATGTTTCTCATTGACAGTGTGCATCCTGTATCGGGAATCTTGCCAAAATCAATGTTTTCAAAACCTTCTACAGATTCTAAGTTGCCAAAATTGGAGAACATTGCTTCTAACTGATGAGCTCCATGAATACGCACAATGTGGGCAAAACGAACAGTTTTCGTTAGATCCCTAAGCTCATCAATATGCTGGTTATCAAAGCTGAACATAGGTGTTCCGAAAGCAACATCTGCACTCTTGTCCGGTGCAAATACCAATTCTCCGGTTGTGCGATTCAAGGTCCACGGTGTACCGCCCCAGTCACCATTGATAACAGAATTCTGTTCTGACCAAGTTTGACCGCTCTGCGATTGAGGTGCTGCTTGTGCAGTATCTGAACTGTCAGCATGCTGCGGCTCTACTGCTGTAAGAGGTTCAGTAAGCGCCGCTTGACTACTTATCATGAATCGAGCAGAGCTTTCATCAGAGAGAGCAATAGCCTTGGCCCAAGCTTGCCATGACAAGGACTTATTCTCAGCATTCCAACGCACATTGGTCTTCGCAATATGAGGCAGCATATTCGATCCCAGCGCTTTATTGTTCACTGTATAGAGGTATTTCACTGCTGCTTTTAACAAGGTAATCGAAGTCAGTTGCGCAGTATTGGCAAACATATCTGTTGAAATACCAGCAAGAAAATGCGTTCCTGTAAGGTCTACTGTTTTCAATTTGGAACAATCCGTGAAAAGCTGGCTGCTGTATCGCATAGCAGAGCTTTGCATGCCATTCAGGTCTGCTTCTTCTAATGCTCCACATCGTGCAAAGGCCCACGCTAGTCTTTCCAGATTCGGCGTAGCAAGCTTCCAAACCACTTTGCGCAAATGGTCGCAATTTTCGAACATACCGTAGGCATCAGTAAACCATTGAGCAGTTTTGACACCAGATCGTCCAGCAATATTTATGCGCTCGAGGTTACCTGCGCGCCAGAACATATCGCGTGCAGTGCCTATACGCTCAAATGGAATATTGAAATCTGTTGTGGCTACTGTTGTAGCCTGCGCAAACATAGAGTTTGCGTTAATAATATGGTCGCCAAAATCCCACTGAGAAAAATCAACCGATTGTATGTTGGTCCCAGCGAACATATACGACAAATCGATCCAGCATTCCTTCTCCTTTGGGAAGTATCGCTTGACCTTAAGATTATGAATGTTTTGCACCGTTGTCAGATTCCGAGCATTTCTAAACATTGAAGCCAGCTGACTTGGATTCCAAAGATCAATAGTGTGATCGATTCGCACGGTTTCTACTTCGCTCTTGGTAGCGAGTTCACCGTCATTCTTGGTTAGGAATTCTGCGGTACCGTATACCACATGCGTGTCACCCTGAGGGGCCATTACCAGCGTTTTTGTTGCCACATCATAGGTCCATTCAGCACCTCCCCAATACCCATGAGTTTCTGGCGCTGCCCCATGGGTTTGCAGCGGTTGCAACATTGCTTCTTGATGATCTTGATCAAGCGACTGACCAGTTTCATCAGGGTTATCAGCTAATACATCCTGCATTGCGTCATTATGCTGCGAAACTGTTGTATCTTGTGCCGATGCCGCTCCAGTCACTGAGCTCATCAGCATACACATACTTGCAGTTACGAGTGCGCACCATTGGCGCCAACCACGAATCCTACTCATCGCTGTATCCCCTTTGGGCATCGCAATACTAGGTAAAGTCATGCTGTACTATGCATGCCAATTTCACTAGTTTGCTACTGATTGTTCATACCAACGCAATATCCGAAGTCGAATTTGCTACAGCCCATTATATGTAATATGAAGCTTAGGCAAAAACTTGTGCCCATCAATGATTCCCAACTGCAAGCATCTATATCGGGGGTACTCATAGTAAAGGCTTACTCCAGCAGTAGAGACTGATCCCAGTAGTACAAGGAAGTTCCGCAGAGCAGCAAAAAGCTCACCGTAGCAGCAGTACTACTACGGTGAGCTTCAATGAAATAAACCAGAAGAATTAACTAGAAGAAATGAAGAGGTACTCCTTTCTTACCTACTCATCAACTGCTCAGCAAACTACTCGGCAAACTTCTCAGCAAACTGCTCAGCAAGCTGTAAGGCCAACTACTAGGCAAGTTTGAGATTCATCGTTGTGTCTGCGCTGATCGTCTGATCTGCAGCCCATTCGCCGAACGTTCGTGGTCCTTCGAGACCGTAGACACCCCACTGAGCATCCTTCTGATCGGTACGTGGCAGCGAGCTATAGCCATGTGCGTCAGCCTCATAGAGGTTATCGAGCGAGGCCTTTGGCAGGATCAGCCAGCTCACCTTATTTGCATTCTCGAACATGCCCATGGCTTCTGCCTTAGAGAGATGCGAGAAATCAGAACTCATCATCCATGCGTCTTCCAGGTTCTCGCAGTTACGGAACATGTACTGAGCGCTCTTCACATGCTGAGCCTTAACGAAATCGAAGTTGATGCGCTTCACACTCTTGCAGCCATCGAACATCTCATTAGTCTGCTCAAGGTTTGGAGCTTCAACATTCATATAGAGCGACGTCACATTGGTGCAGTCCTTGAACATTGCATTAGCAGACTTCAGTGCAGGAGCTGGAATAGGACCAGAGAAACCGCCATAGGTCACCTCAGTGAGATTGGTGTTCTCAGCGTACATTGCGTCTGCAGTCACAATATGATCAACAGGAAGATTCGTCAGATTGAGGTACTTACTTGTGGCGCCCTGGAACATACCAGAAGCATTAATGTCATGGCCGGCCATGTTAATACCCGCAAAGTTTGCATCTTCAACAGCCGTGTACTTGAACATGTCCATAAACGACACAGTCTTGCCTTCTGCTACCTTCTCAAAATTCAGAGAATTCAAGCCCGTTACTGTCTTCAGATGCTTTGCATCTGCAAACATAGAGGTCAGTTGCTTAGCATCTTCAATAGTTACGCCATGCAGATGAACCGTTTCCATTTCAAACTTTGTGGCCTGCTGATCTGCGCCGTCCGTCAGGAACACCTCAGTGTTCTCTGGTACGAGTGTTGGCTTGCCATAGCCGCCAAGTTCGAGTGTCTTCGTTGCAGTGTCATAGGTCCAAGGAATTTTGCCCCAAGTGCCCGAAGTTGCTGGATCAGCATCAGGATTCACAATCGAAATTGTCTGAGACGGCATCGGTGCCGCATTAGCAGAAGTAACACCCACAGCAAGGCCCGACAGTGCCAAAGATCCAGCAAGTGCCAGAGCCGAGAAACGCTTCATAGTCTGAGTATTCAGCATAATAATTGTTTTCCTTTCAGCAACGCTTCAGCCCTTGCGCTACGGTGTCTTACTCGTATGCCAGTTATCACCCCGATCTCGGGCGCCATTGGAATTGCGTTCCCGAGACACTGCATACCATTCGTTAGACCCGTAAAGGTGCCGACGATTGCTTATGTAATTTATTGTCCCCCTCAAAATTCAAAAACGATAGGCATACTCATTAATATTTACCCTCGTATGTGGAGCCCTTCACTCCGTTTGAATTTTGGTTTTTGTGTTCATTACTGAGCACATGATTTACTCTATGCCAGAATCATCTTCACAAAATATACTTCTCGAATTCTGGACATCAGATACGACGTAATCTTACGAAACGTCAATAAACAGTAGGCATTCGAGTTTCCCTCGCTCGAACGTACTGTCTCCCCTTTCTTGGTCTTGGAGTGATTTATCTTAGTTTATCAACAAATCGCAGCCAATTTCCCCAAATCACAAACACGTTACGTACAGTACATAATTATTTAACTTAACAATTAATTCTTTATAGATACGAACACCTTAAGCGGTACAGAATTGGCACTGCAGTGTATACAAAAATTAAAAAATGTCATTTTTCTTGAACAACTCAAACGGCGGTAGCAGAACGAGCAGCAGAGACTACGAAAATAATAAAAAAGCTCACCGCAGCATAACTCCTGCGGTGAGCTCAACACGTCGCCACTGTCAATATCAGATGTCGCCGTAATAACTCGTTACCATCGTCAAATTAGGCTTATATTCATACAAATTAAGCATCTAAATCCAATGTACGATTGCCATCAGTTTGATATGCTGCCCACTCAGCAAATGTCAGATACTGATCGAGGCTCTCATCGTACCATCGCAAAGCTGGCTGCGCATCGATTCTCGGCAGCCTACCGTTATCCCCGTAACGATACAGTTTGCTCAGTGTTTCTTTATCAATAGAAAAATGTTTGATTTTAGGCGCGTTAGAGAACATGTTGATGGCTCGGAAGCCTGAGCTAAACTTGCTGCCACCCAACAAGGCATGCTCCAGCGACGTACAGTCTTGGAACATTCCTCCAGAATCAAGAATGTTCTGGCTTTTCAGATTATTCAAGTCCGCACTCGTCAATGCTGTATCACCAAAGAACATATTGTAGGTGCCGATTACATTTGGTGCTTCAATTCGCCAATCTACTTCCGAAAGGTTTTTGCAGTCCATAAACATTTGATTTATGGCGGAGAGCATCGGTGCTTTTACTACTGTATCTGGATAGCCAACCGTTATATTTTTTATGCCAGAGCAAGCAAACATATTACTTGCACTCAGCAGATTTTCCCAAGGTAAACCCTTCATCGCGAAATCCGCAATGGGGTTGCCATAAAACATGCTATTCGTCTTGAGTGGCCTCTTACCGAAATTTACTCCAGTAAAATCAACAGAACTTACCCTGGTTCTGCTGAACATAGAAGAGAGATCCACTACATCTTCTTCAGGAAGTAGCTCGAGCGAGAGTTTACCTAAACCTTCGACTTCTGAAAGAATAGGACAGTTGCTAAACATGGATTTCAACACATTTTTATTGGCTAGTTTGACTCTATGTGCAATAACAACTTTTTTCACATAAGTCTTCACAAACCATTCCTGAATACTTTTTTCAGCGTCTTCCATAAATGGCGAATCGCCAGATGTGGAATCCCGATCTGGAGCAATAATCAAGACTGCATGTTTAGCGTCATATATCCAATGGGTATCACCCCAATCGCCACTCCAGGACTCAGTATTAGCAACAGCTGTATCAGCAAGCGCAAGCGTATGAGTACGGTTCGCCGTTACCTGCGCATCAGTGGACGCGAGCTCGTAATTATCTTGAGTTACTTCATCAGCCTGCGCTGTACTCAGACCGACTGTAAAACCCGTTACTGTAAGCGAACTAGCAAGTGCGAGCGCTGCCATTCGCCGGGTAACACGTGATAGCGAGATCATTGTTTTCCCTCTGTTACTCCATTTTCATTCGCTTATTACCGTTCATGCTGTGCCATAGTCCGTATTGTGGCGCCATTGTGGCCCTTGCAGTTGCACTTTGAATCGGTATGTGTTGCTTATAACAACACGTCGTTCTCAACATCAGATTTTCAAGAGATTGTGCAATACCCTATTAGAGTTTGCTCGTTACCTCAGTGTAGAACACAGTACCTGGTTCATGAACATAATGCCCTACATACGGGCACTATGCCTCAGTATTGTGTCTCGGCACTGTGGCTCAGCACTGTTGCTCATCACTGTTATTCAGCACTGTGGCTCAGCACTGCTCCTGTTTTGGTAAATCCAATTCCAACTCATAATCCTGATCAGGCTGGTACATTGCCCAATCAGTAATAGACATTTCCAGCCCACTATCTTTATCTTTCCATTGGTACCGTTGGAACTGTGGATCGTCGTCTCTCGGTAGCCCGTGCCTAGCAGCTTTATAGATTTCGGCAAGTGCACTCTTATTAATGACAAAATGGTTTATAGGTGCGTAATACATCGTATAGGAGGCACGACCTGCCGTGAACTTAGTGCCTTTCATTTGGAGACTGGCCAGCCTGTAGCATTCGCCGAACATTTCGGTGATACAGGCTAATTGGCTGCTCTTTAAGTTATTGAGATCAATGCTTTCTAGCATGCCATCTTTAGAAAACATGAAGTCCGCATCTTTGAGATTTGGCATAGTTACATTCCACTGTACGTGGGTAAGAAACGGGCAGTTCATGAACATAGCTGTAGCTGTGTCGATTGACGGTGCCTCGACTACTTGATCCGGATACCCGATCAACACACTTGATATTTTGGCACCATTAAACATTGACCATGTAGAAGAGACCTTTTCCCACGGTAGACCTGCCAAATGTAACTCTATAGGTTCTTTTGCATAGAAGTTCAGTTTAAGGAACATATACGATGGATTAAATTTCGAACAGGTACTGAAATCTGCTCCAGTAAAATCAACATTTTGAACCTTGGTTCTCTCGAACATTTGATATAGCCTTGGATTACTTCCCTTTTTAAGGTTCTCGTAGGATATGTTGCCAAGTCCTTCAACCTCTTCGAGATGTAAGCAACCCTCAAACATTGATGCAAACGAAGACTCACTGGTTGCCTTAAGCTTGTGCGCAATAACAACTTTTTCTACTGTTATTCTGATTGCCCATTCCAACGACCCCTCCTTGCCCTCTAAGAAACGAAAATCTGGAGCCGTAGAATCTGCATAAGGAGCGATCGTCATCGTCTCATTTTTGTTGTTCAATAGCCAATACGTTTCACCCCAATATCCTTCTATGTAGTGATTCTCTTCTGTAGAGTCTGGGTCCTTCTGTTGTTGCAGTGCTTCATCGAGAATTTGATGTGCTAAAGCAACATCGTTTGCATCTGCATCGGCGTCAACATTGATGTCTGTACTGGTATTGACATTGGCATCTCTATTGACTGCCATGGTATGGACGCCAAGCCCTGTTGCTGCAGGGAGTTCATCAGCATTTGCTGAGCTCACACCAATAACGCCAGCAAGTATGAGCGAACTTGTAGCGGTAAGTGCTGCTATTCGTTTGGTAAGCCGTGCCAGTGATGTCATTATTGTTCCTTCTTGTAATGCTCGTGCGCTTGCTGCTGTTTATGCTGTGCTGTTGCACATGCCGTGCTGGTTTGCCAAGCTTTTGCAGTCACATTTTGTCTGATTATGCGCTGCCTAAAACACAAGCTATTCATAGCATCGCGCAATACCCAATTCGGATTTGCTTACTATCAATTATAGATAATGAAATACGCTGCTGAGCTACAACAGGACCTCATAATTGAGGGACTACACACTATGCAGATTGAGTTGGCAGTCCTCTTCAGGTTTGTATGTAGCCCAATCAGTAATGCTCATTGTCAGATTCAAAACATCATCTTTCCAAGCAATCTTGGGATCTCCTTCTCTTGGCAAGGTTTGAGCTGATCCCAGTGCATATATTCGAGCAAGTGCACTCTTGTCAATAGAAAGATAATGCATAATCGAGCCGCCAAACATCCAGCCCACGCAAGCATTTTCAGAGAATTTACTGCCTAGCAGGGAAACTCTGTCAAGACTTCGACATGCTAAGAACATGTCCCTAACAAAAGATAATTTCTGACTCTTCAGATTACTGAGATCAATATTTTGCAAACTGGTAGCACCATAGAACATGTACCCCGCATACTGCAGATTAGGTGCAATCATATTCCACTGCAAAATAGAGAGACTATGTGAATTGGTGAATATATTATTGGCGTCAATAAGCTTTGGTGCTTCAACTACTCGTCCAGGATATCCAACGGTGACATTCTGCAATTGAGTATCTCTGAACGTACCGTACAAGCTCGAGACCTTCTCCCAAGGAAGACCTTGTATTGTCAACGTAGCAGCTTGAAGATTTTGAAAGGTGCTGCACAAATCAATACTGCGAACATAGCTAAAGTCCACTCCAGTGAAGTTAACACTACGAACTTTTGTATCTTTGAACATAGCGGCGAACGTCACGCCTTCATACCATTTCATGCGTTCAAGAGATAAATTATTCAGTCCCTTGACCTCTTCTAGATTCGGGCAGCTTTCAAACATGCATGCCAGAGAATCCGGACTATAAACAGTCAATTTATGTGCAAATACAGCTTTTTTCGTTAAAGTCTTCACGGCCCACTCTATTGTTCCTTTAACAGGAAGCCTCATAAACGGGCACGCTGGAGTCTCTGCCTCCTGGTCTGGGGCGAAGGTAAGTATTCCTCGAGATGCGTCAAAGTCCCAAGGTGTTGGACCCCAATCACCACGTAAACCATTGCTGTGTGCAGTGATTAGGCCATCGGATGCATTTCGTGATGTTGCTTCAGACAATGATTTTGAAGCCCGTTGCGCATCTCGATTGTTTTGTTGTTGCATTGCTTCTTCGATAATGTGCTTTGCTTTAGCAATATTCTTAGCACTGTCAGTCTCATCAGGATGAGTAGCTTTTCCAGTCTCATCAGAATTGTTAGCCTCAGTAGCATTGCCAGTATCTACAGCAACACTGGTTTGATGAGACAAAGCCACATGCGAACCAGAATCTGTTGTTCGTATTACAACAGCTTGTGTTGAACTCACACCAAGAACAAAACTTGTCAAAGTGATTGAACTCGTAATCGCGAGCGCTGTCAATCGTTGTGTAAGCCGCATAAACGAAACCATTCATTTCCCCTCTCATAGTGCTAAGCGCTTGCTACCGTTCATGCTGTGCTGTTGCTCATACTGTGCTATCGCTCCAGCTGTTGCAGTCACATCCTGTTTGGTTATGTGCTGTTTGTACCGCAAGCAACTCATAGGATTTGCAATACCCAAATCGGGTTTGCGCATTACATATTGTACGAATTGTGATGAAATTGTGAAACTCAAGAAGCCTCAATACGGACATATAAAGTCACATCACATAAAGATTGCCCATGGCACTACAAAGAGAAATCAAAAATAGAAATCAAAAGGAAAGTTCAAAGAGACGTGCCAATCGAACGGCAACTCGAGCAAGAAAAACGGGTCGCCCCGCGAGGGAGCGAACCCGCAACAGTAGAAATAAAACTCAGGCGAATACCTCGAGATGACCCGTCGAAGTGTCGGACCAGCCTGAGTTACGAGCGATTCAGAAAATGCTCACTCAGTTACTTGGCTCCGTATCTTCAGAGACATACCACCAAGCAAGTTCCTTAGCGTTGACCCAAATGGACGTGGTTTGACCGTTTGCCAACACAATATCGATAACAGCTGGAGATCCGCCATCCACACTGCCGGCAAGATCATCCATCACGCGATTCGGATTCACTCCAGGAGCCAACGTGAACGGTGTCGCTGCAGACGCCACGTGTAATTTGTAATTCATAGGAGCCTCCTTGATGAGTGATCGCAATCATAGAAGTCGTTCAATCGCGACCATCATAAGGGGCCAAGCATGAGAGTTCGCTGACGGGTGGAAACTAGCAGTTTATTACTGTTACTTCACCCATTTTTATTTCTTGCTGCTCCCATACTGCAGAGCAGTTTATATTTTCTTTTTATTCCTGTATTCACCCCAGGTGGCATAAATTCACGCACCTCTCAAGACCCAAGCATCAAACCGCAATGAGCCGGATCTTTAAGCTGTTGAATCATCTCTTCTGCAACTGGGATTGACCATTCATACCAATGCTTCATGCCGTGAGAGGCCTTATCCCCTGCTACGAGCATGACAGCTTCGCGGTCGGGGCCAAAGCAGAACAGAATGCGATAAATATGGCCGTGATACTTTGCAATTCTGAGCTCTTTAAGTGCATGCGTGGTACTGCCTTCTATGAGCTTGACCAATGGCATGCGCAGCTGAGGCCCTTGCAAAGCAAGCTCATGTAAAGCCATATCAACACGATTTCGTGAATCTTCATCGAGTGAATCAAGCCAATCTTGTATTCGACTCAAGTCCAACTTACACATAACAATCCTTAGAATTGCATCAAAGCGGCTAGCATACGCCGTTAGATGGCAGCCATATCTGTGATTTTAAGTCGATTTTTCTAAATCCACTCAAAACTTCGCAATGGATAATTAATAACATTGGTTAAAAATATCCGTGCTAGTACTTTCAAATAAAACCCTATAGATATGTTCATGTTCTGAATTCACTAATACACATTTATATTCTGCAATACGATTTGCAACTCTCTTTGGAATACACTTATCTTTAGGGATTATCTCCGCTCTTGCGGGCTGGGAATTAGCTTCCTTCACTCTTAATAGACTTGCTATCCCCGATGGTGCAGCGTTCTCGTAGCTGGGAATTAGCTTCCTTCACTCTTGATAGACTTGCCATGCCATGCAATGCCCTTGGGTATGCGCTGGGAATTAGCTTTCCTCACTCTTGATAGACTTGTGATAACCCAAGTCAGTGGCAACAGTTTGCTGGGAATTAGCTTTCTTCACTCTTGATAGACTTGTCACAAAAATGTCACGCGTGACAAAAGTGTTGGGAATTAGCTTTCTTCACTCTTGATAGACTTGAATTGCCAACCAACAGTATGTAGACCGCGCTGGGAATTAGCTTTCTTCACTCTTAATAGACTTGTCAACAGCAAACGCTGACTGATGAAGTCGCTGGGAATTAGCTTTCTTCACTCTTGATAGACTTGAACGGCTACGACTCCGTCGGTGAAGCTCGCTGGGAATTAGCTTTCTTCACTCTTGATAGACTTGCATCGTGGACGCTATCGCAGACGCTAAGGCTGGGAATTAGCTTTCTTCACTCTTGATAGACTTGAGCCATGATCGATGCAGTAGAACCAGCTGCTGGGAATTAGCTTTCTTCACTCTTGATAGACTTGTGCACGTTGCGCGCCATCTGCCACGTGTGCTGGGAATTAGCTTTCTTCACTCTTGATAGACTTGGAGCGTCAGCCAGCGTATCCACGCCATCGCTGGGAATTAGCTTTCTTCACTCTTGATAGACTTGGCGTATCGCTAATCCTGGCAGTGATATGGCTGGGAATTAGCTTTCTTCACTCTTGATAGACTTGGAGTCCGAACAGCATAGGGGTGTCACTGGCTGGGAATTAGCTTTCTTCACTCTTGATAGACTTGATAGCTGGTCAAGAGTGAAGAAATTCCAGTCTTTTCCTCACTTTTTACGTTTAAAAAAGTAACAGTAACTCTGGCATTTCGTCGTTATCTTCCTCAGTTCCATTACAAAAATGAACTGCCTTCGACCACTGATTATCGCTCACATGCAATATTCGAACTTTCCCATGCTCCGGTATATTTGCTAAAACTTCTTTAACTGTTGTTCGATTACCACTTTGCGTAGGAGCGTATCTCGCATATACAGAAAATTGCACCATCAAATACCCCATGTCCAGCAGTAAATGTCTGAACTGCGTCGCAGCGCGCCTTTGCGCCTTCGTTTGGACCGGAAGATCAAACATAACTACACACCACATTCCACCGCTCTCTTCATCTCTCTTCATTGAATTCTCCGAATCTTGGAACGGATAATGACTTTATTCTTCCCTCGCAATACAAGCCGAATTGCTGAGCAAACTCAGTCAAGGAGCTTGGTATAGTGCTACCTGACTGTGCAAATTGAAGATTTGTTGCATTGACGAGATGCTTCTTTACTAAAGGGTCTTCTAAAGTCGCTGTTTCAGGCAACTGATATACCTCATGATCAATAGCTGGCCTATATGGCTCAATCAAATCATCGGCTAGGCAATAATAGTTAGACCTATTGTGGTGGCTCACTCCGAATACTGGCGATAATCCAGCCGTTATTATCGCTCTAATCACATGGCCGCGAAGAACTGCATATGCATAGTCCAATAAAGAATTTTTCCCAATACCAGATCCAGGTTTTCTCCTGAATCCGGATTCAAACACTCTAGACCAGTAGAACCGTGCCGCCGTTCCTTCTGCATTGGAGATATCACCCGACCGCACCTGCTTGGCGAGCTCGAATAATGTTCCTGCTTGCTCATCACCAATCAATTCGAGACAATGAGCCTGTCCATATATTTTTGCTTGGATTATTTTCTTCCACGCATTCTTTTGTCTAGGTAACGACATAGAAACTTGTGCACGATGACGTTGCGTAACAATCGTGGGAGTATCACACCAACTATGCAATGCAGATACAGGTATGCCTCTCCAGTCACAGATTAAAACGCTAACACCATATTGCGCCAATTCATACAATAATGCAGTTGAGCAGTTTGACCTCTGTCCGACTAGAAGAACTGCGATTTGAGCTAGTGGAATCTCACTCGTTTCCCCAGTCTCATACTGGGATACAAGGAGGCGCCCGCGAGCATATTTCAACCGGCCTTCCAAATTAGTACAGTCAATCACTCTCCAGGCGCCATTTTGCATGATTGTTACCCTCCTACTGCAGTTCCCAAGAAACCGGGAGATGGGCTTCTGAAGTTATACGCTGATCACCTAACGCATTGCGGCGTAGAATCCGAGCATGGTGCTCTGCCACGACGCCAAATGTTGGCCGCCATCCATTACCAAGGATTTGGCATACTGATTTTTCAACGTTTTCGATATTCTGCAATCCCTCTGAAGCAAAATACAGAGGACGTAGCTTCAATCTTGCAGCTTCTGGCATTCCAACGAGAACCCATTTATTTGCAATGCCTGGATTAATACTCGAGTCAGGCCTTGCAAAATCCAAAAAGTCACCAATCTGGCTTTTCTCTGCTTCTCCAAAGTGCAGCTCAATCACATCATTAATTAAGAGATATCCAATGTACTCAGCATCTCCTCGTGCAACTGCTTGAGTAGTTTTCGGATCCGCATACCTCATGGAAATACTCTGCGGAGGTAATGGGCACGTGAACAAATCATCATGGCGGTACTTGAGAAGGTCTGTTTGGAATACTCGAATCATGCCGAAGAATTCCTTCCTCTTACCGTTCTTCTGGGTTTTCCAGCAGCGGTAAACGCGGGCGTGGTGAATTGCAGATCCGATATCTGCTGAACCTTGCTGCACTGCAATTTGGGCAGCTGGACCTGCGAAGAATTCAACATTATCAGCCGGCCCAAGGTGATGACCATTTACTTGAATAGTACGATCAAGGTTTTCTGGCAGGCCTTCTTTCTCATCGTAATCAGGCAGACGTGTTAGAGCGCAGTATTGTGCAGGCGTCGCTGAACGTCGAATAGTTTCCGCATCAATAGCATCTCCTAGAGGAATCTTCTTCAATGCGTGAATCGTTGCATCGTGCGCAATCGAATTACCAAGCGCAAGACGCTGCGGATACAGCACATGTACTCGATCAGCATCTAACGCATCATTTAATAAATTAACAAGCGAATTCATTGAGCCCAGCCATGCTTGGAACAAGTGGTATCCACGCGCGGATTCTGTAGGATAATTACGCCAATCTCCAAACACGACGTCTGGAGTATTCGTAATCATCTGCGAACGCCTTAAGTTATCTCGTTCAGTAAGAATCTGAGCAACTCCTGGCCTCATCATGGCGATAACTGCTGCATCAATGGCATGATGACGTCGATCAAGACGCGTCTTCGTATGACTATGAATGAAGTGAATTCGTCCTTCAATGCCCGAAGCTTTTCGAGCAGACGCGGTAATGCTTCCTCTGAATACACCTACCTTTGTTGCATCTGGTTGTGCATCGTTACTCCGGTTGAAATGCCAGTCAATGCGTCGGTGTAATTCGTCAGCCATCCATGCAACAGATTCAATTGACCTATTATCAATAGGATCATCTAGCTCAGTTTGCTTTAATCGCGAGATAATTGACTGTTTGAAATTCGTAGCTTCGCGCCCACGATATTCAAGCGGATTAATGTTGAACATCTTGACACGATTGATGGCATCTTTCAGTGATACACCGCGTTCTTTTGCACTATCCGTTGTGCACCATACGGCAAATGGCGTATTGCTCTTTGCACGGTTACAGTACTCACATACAGCTGCAAAATTATTGCGTGTATTCGTGGAGCCAGTTCCGCGTCGTGGAACAATATGATCCATCTCGCAATCGAAGAACGTAATAGTTCGGCCGCAATAGAGACACTTCCCATTCTGACGAGTAATGGCTTCGAGCCGTCGAACATCATATTCACGAACTGTATCTACACCAAGAGAAGCAAGCTGCTGCTTAATTTCATCACGATACTTCGTTCGGTCAGCAATCGAACGCTCATATTTGTTCTTCATATCGCGTGCAGTCTTCGTAGAATTAAAGCCTCCGCGCACATGTTCAATCTGAATCGATGCTGGCTTGCCCCATCGTTGTTCAATATTCATCAGATAGCGGTTTACGATCTTCAGTACACGATCAACAGCAGGATTACCAATTGGCGCACCAATTGCAGGTTGAGCAGGACGCCAATCATCAGAAATATTAAATAGGACCTTCCTCGCCTCATGCAAATCATCTGCAGTAGTCAGCATTCGCTCGGTAAGCGCTTTCAATGTTTTTGCTGAATATGCAGCACGACCAGCTGGAAGATCCACGGTATCTAGCTTTGCCAAAGTATCGTCGTCAAGCTGCTCAATGAAATCAATAGCCTCTGCATAGCGTAGTTCATCACGAACCTTGTCAATATCCACGGAATTAGAAAGCAGCTCAATCATGGCTTCGCGAGCATCATCATTATTCGTATCCCACCACTGCTGAAGACTCTTGCGTAGCTTTGAGTCTTTAAGAGCAGCAATACGCTGCGTTGTTACAACGACTGGAGGTCGGGATGATACTCGGTCTTCACCATCTTCGGTCTGCTTGCCAACGCCCTTAAGATTATGCCGAGTAATTTGGAGCTGTTCTGCAACGTCACCCCAAGTGACCTTATCTGAAGTTTGCTGCATTAAGAATTCATAGACATGCTGCTTTTCTTCAACCGTCAGAGGTCGCTCAGCACCATTTTCTGCAATCCTAATATTCGTCAGCATATTGAGAATGCGGTAGCGCTGGAATGCAAGTGATGCCTTCAGAGCACGTTTCTGCGATGGGTCAAGTGGATCAGAGCCAACGCGTTCTGTTGCTGAACCCTTAGGCGACTTAGCAGCAAAAACAAGCCGAATAAGTTCTCGAATTTGGTCTTCTGGAATACGCTGCGTAGAGAGAATTTTACGCACTTCATAGGCATTATCAGTCTGCATTAAGCGCTGATGAATAAGGCCTTCACGGTCGCCGATTTTCTTAGATCCAGTTGAAGTCCTTACACGGATTGGGCGTCCATCGTTATAGTCGAGTACAGCACAAATCAGCTGAGCAGGAGTTGCATCTTCAGGCAATTCCTGACCGCCACACTGTTGCTCAGCTGCTTCACGCAATTCAAAATACTGGTTAGACTCTGGTAACTGTACATCCAGCAGATTTTCAATCGCCATATACGGATTACGCCAACCGCGGTGATTAGCAATATGGCGCATTGCAATTGAAATAGCATCCTGACGATCTTCATCATCTTCGATATACGCAGTTGCTGCCTGGTCACGGACTTTCCAAGCCTCGAACCAATCCAATTCGTCGGCTTCATAAACTGGATAGTTGTGGCTGATGAGCCAATTGTCTAAGGCTTTCAAACGCTTAACACGGTTTCGGCGCATACGACGTGTACGCCTTGCAATACCAGCTTGTTGCCTTCTACTATCTGCAGTTTTCTGCGACTGTGGATCCACACCACCATCATGGATAACGCTTTGTGCATTTAAAATACGCAGAGGATTATCGTCTGAATCAACTTCAATTGCAGCGAGTCCTACAGAATTTAAACCGACATCAATACCAACTCGATATCGAAGATTTTTCATCGCTAACTCCCTCTTTGACTTCGTCGTCTTAATACTTTACATAGTGTACACCACCATTTAGGGGGCATAGGAAGAAGAGAATAAATTTTTAGCAAAACGACTTTATTTTTATAAAAGAACGTTGAATTTTCAGCTGCCTCATTACAGATTCAATCTCAAAATAAAAAACGGGGAGGGATGAACCCTCCCCTGCGAAATAATTCGCTTAGCATTCAAGATGACTAACGAGGTCATCCTTACTGGGAATTAGCAAGATTCAATATACCAGTATTACCCCCTAATTTCAAATTACATCGTGAAACATCTTGTGGAATTACGTTCGTACTGCATAGGAAGCATCAACTGCACTGTTATTTAGGTACATTTGAGCACATCATCCTATCGCAAATTTGCGTTAGCTACGCGTACCAAAACCGAGCAGTATTTCTCGGGCTGCCGTTACATCAATAAGACGCGGTGTATTGCCAGCAAATCGCTCATGCACTACTGCATCAATATTCGAGAGCAGCTCGTCTTGCGAAATGCCGTAATCAGAGAATGGGTGAAGGCCTAAAGTCTCATCACGGAATTTCTGAACTGTGCTGCATGCAATTTCAGCAATTTGTTCGTCAGTGCTCTGCTCCGGATACTCTGCTCCAAAAATCTGGCCGATTTCGCGAACCTTTTGCAGACGAACTGGTGCAACGAACTTCATCACTGCAGGTAATGCATAGCCGACAGCTTCGCCGTGCACAATGTGGTATTTCGATCCCAACACATGTGCAATGGAATGCCCTGCGATGGTGCCGCAATTATTGAGCATCCATCCTGCGAGCGCTGAAGCTACTTGCACTCGTTCACGTGCATATCGGTCTTGTCCGTTGTGCACAGCAGTTGGAAGATATTTGGCAAGTAGGAACATAATCTTTTCGCAAATTGCATCCGTCACGGGACTTGCAAGTACAGAAAGGTATCCTTCTGCAGCATGGCAGAATGCATCAAGGCCACAGGCAATAGTTTGCTTTTGTGGCAAGGTCAGAGTCAGTTCCGGGCACAGCACTGCGTATTCGCTGACTGCAGGGTCTGCGAGTACAGCAAGCTTCTGGTCATCGCTCGTCACAATCAGCGCATTCGATAGCTCACTACCAGTACCCGATGTTGTTGGTACTGCAATCAGGCCTGGGCATGTACGCATAGGCTGTTGTGGATTGGTGTAATCGAGGATATTACCGCCATTAACGCGCACAATATTGATGCCGCGGGCCACATCAATTGAGCTACCTCCGCCTATTGCAATAATGCAGTCAGCCTCATGCTCACGAAATGCATCGACGCCCGCACTAATGGTTGAGGCAAGTGGATCTGATTGTACTTGGTCGAAAACTGCTACATCTGTACCAGCATCACGTAATGCTGCAATTACCTGTGTTACGAGCGGCATGGTTATAACAAACGCATCGGTAACAATAAGTGGCCTTGTATACTCTGCTGTGCTCAGAATCTCGGTCAGTGTTGTACTGAGATCGCTGGTGCACACGACTTTAACAGGCTGCAATAATTTGATATCCATACAGCTTCCCTTAGAACTCTTTTATCAATAAGACAATCGATTGATTATTCGCCAATAGCAGCTGCTGCAGCATCAGCGTTTTGGCAGAATTCGCGAACCTTCTCAATGTCCTTTTCCATGTATCCGCCGTCGTACTTGATACTCGTCTTGGTTAATGAGTCGACGCCATAAGGGTGGCACTGCGTAATAGCTGCTGCAACGTTATCTGGGCCGAGGCCGCCAGCCATAATGACTGGCTTGCCGCATTCTTCAACAATGCGCTTATCAATAGCCCAATCATGCGTTTGACCACTTGCGCCAATACCCGTGTCAGGAGCTAGACCAGAATCAGTCAGAATGAAATCGCAATACTTGGCGTATTCCTTGGCACGATCTACAGCGGACTCGTTATCTACAAGTACTGCCTGCATGAGCTGTGTATGTGGTGCTACTTCACGCAGTCGCTGAGCAAAATCCTCATCGGCTGCATAACCATCGCCTGCAATATGCAGAATATCTGGTTGTATTTCTTCGGCTAACTCCAGCATCTCCTCTGGGTCGTTGGTCAACATGATGGCTACTGACTTCACACCGCGGCGAGCGCATTCATCAAAGATGCGATGTACGCGTTCCAGTGGCACGCGATGTGCAGGAACGCCGCCATTCTGCATTGGTACAAGTCCAATATGATCAGCGCCAGCATCCATGGTCTGTACAGCTTCGTCGTACTGAATCAGCGAGTAGATTTGCTTCATAACCTTCATAGTTCTTCTTCCTTCTTTGCAATGAGAACATTGATGGGTAAAAATGGGGGTAAATTCTGCGCTACTGCTAGGCAAGCAGTGCTAGCTTCATACGAAGCCGATCCACAGTTAAATCTGGGACCGCTTTAGTGCATTCGAGTGCAACGCTTGATGCTGCCTGAGATATGCGACCAAGTTCTTCCAGATCTCGTGCAGGATTATCGAAATAGCTCCATGCAATAGCAGCCATACCTGCATCTCCAGCACCGTTTGCTGTAGCAATTTTGGTTGGGAATGGCGGCACTATAACAAATTCATCTGTTACAGATGATTCGTTCTGCACTCTTCTTGCGCAAAGCATGCCACGTATGCCCATGGAAATACAAACAGTTGCTACGCCTCGGTCCAGTAATGCAGTTGCTGCCGCTTGTGCTGATTCCTCGTCTTGCACAGCAATGCCAGTGAGCTCTTGAGCCTCGAGGTGGTTAGGCTTGAGCACACCCATATGTGCCAGTACATGGTCGAAATGATGCGCTTTAAAAGTGGAAACGGTGTCTCCTAGTAGCGGCACAGTTACATGGTCGCCAAGCCAAGTCAACGTGTCTTCTGAGAGATTAGCTTCAACAACGCAGAGTGCAGCATTATTGATAAAGTCAATTCTCCTCTGCAGAAACTCTGGCGTCATTTCTTCGCAAATACCCATATCGTTTACGGCTATCTGCATATCCCCTGTCTCATCTGTGATAAACAGATAAGTCGAAGTACGACGATCATTAATGCATTCGGCATGACTCAAATCAATATGATTCACTGCACATGCAGCAGCAAGTGCTGCACCATTTTCATCGCCGCCATACACAGTCACCAGTGACACTGGGACTCCAAGATGGGCGAGATTCTGCGCAATATTCTGCCCTACTCCGCCAGGCGAGAGCGTAACCATGCCTGGATTCGAGTCTCGTGACACGATTTTGAGGCCTGGACGTCCGCAGATATCCATATTCATGCCACCTATAACCACAACATATCTATCTTGCGTTATGTCATAGTTATCTTGTTGTTCCCAGTCCGATACCGGATCGGCATACGGATGAACTGCATGAATCGGGGGCTCATTAAGCCATTTCTGGCTAATATTTCGCTCGACCATTTGCACTCCTTCGTGCGTGAGATGTAATACAACTCAGGTCAATAACAAGATCACATCTTCGTTGATGTTCTCTTATTTATTACAACCAAAATACATAGTAGTCTCTTCTTACTAATTGTTTGGCTGCGCGATTCTTATTTCATGCAGAATTTCTGCCAATTGAAATTAGAACAGCATATAGCTAGAAATCAACTTCGCCACAGAAAAATCGTATGCACTATCGAAATTACTCATGCTCAAACTAACAGAATGGCAACAATAAAAACATCACCAGAGTAATCACAATGATGCGTCACTCATTAGGAAAAGCAATAGGGCTTGTATGCAATACATACAAGCCCTACCGTTGTTAATTATTTGCTAGCAAGCGCTAATAGTTCAGCACTTCTCCACTGCAACACCAAGCTCTTCGCCTGGCGCAACTTCCATGGAGTCTGCCAGCGTCTCTGCGCTGATCAGATCGCGGAACTGCTCGACCTTAGCAACGTCGGTTGCTGGCACGGTCAGCTTCAGTGCAATGTGA
Organism: Bifidobacterium dolichotidis; assembly: GCF_003951975.1. Classification (GTDB taxonomy): domain Bacteria; phylum Actinomycetota; class Actinomycetes; order Actinomycetales; family Bifidobacteriaceae; genus Bifidobacterium; species Bifidobacterium dolichotidis. The sequence goes on along the minus strand of NZ_QXGM01000001.1, from coordinate 253,298 downwards.
TCAGAGACGTCAAGGTCTGCTGCTTTACGAGCATCCTGCACGGCGCGGATGACGTCGCGAGCATAACCCTCAGCGAGCAGATCATCGTTAAGTGCCAGATCGAGCACCACAAAACCGCCCGTTGGCAGAATCGAGGAAACCGTCTCAGCGCTCTTAGCCGAGTCAGCTTCTTCAATACGCTTCGAAAGGTCGTACTCGTTTGGCTCGAGTGCAATAGGACCATTTGGCGTATCCATAATTGGAGCACCAGTCTCGGCATCGGTGTGCCACGAACCAGTCTTCGAAGCCTTAATGACGAACTGCACCTGCTTGCCCAAACGAGGACCAGCAGCGCGAGCGTTAACCTTGAGCTCGTCAATAATCTTCAGACCATGCGAAGCTGCTTCGTCGAGCGTCAGCATCTCAATATTCTTAACGTTGAGCTCGCCTTCCAGCAGTGGGATGTAGCCGAGAATTGCAGAAATGTCATCGGCAACCACAGTCATGTTAGCCAGTGGCTGACGCACGCGCATCTTAGCCGACTTACGCAGCGACAGTGCCGTAGACACAATCTCGCGCACCTTATCCATTGCAGCCACAAGAGCGCCATCCTCAACAAGAATCTTGCCAAGTTCGGTGTCTTCGCCCGACTTTGGATCAACCAAGTATGGCCAATCACCCAAGTGCACGGACTCTTCGCCCGTCAGGCCACGCCACACAGCTTCAGCTTCCATTGGAGTCAATGGAGCAAGCACGCGCATGAAGCACTCAAGCACGGTGTACAGCGTATTGAATGCGTTCTCATCCTCGTTCCAGAAGCGTTCACGCGAGTTACGGATGTACCAATTCGTCAGCACATCGATGAAGTCGGCTGCTTTGGCACATGCATCGGCGATAGCGAATTCGTCGAGATCTGCAGAAATTCCAGAAACCATCTGGCGAGTACGCGCCAACAGATAGCGGTCCATCTGAGGGAGACCTGGAACTTCGTCAGCAGACAGCAGACGAGCGTCGTAACCGCGACCGCCGTTTGCTGCGTTGGCGTAGAGCGTGAAGAAGTAGTACGTGCTCCAAACCGGCAGCATAATCGAACGGACGGTGTCGCGGATGCCCTCTTCGGTGACAATCAAGTTACCGCCGTGCAGAATTGGCGAGCTCATCAGGAACCAGCGCATAGCGTCGGAACCGTATTTATCGAAGACGCCGTTGACATCTGGATAGTTACGCAGGTGCTTACTCATCTTCTGACCGTCGTTGCCGAGCACAATGCCGTGGCAGATGACGTTCTTGAACGCAGGCTTGTCGAACAGAGCCGTTGCCATAACGTGCAGCAGGTAGAACCAGCCACGCGTCTGGCCGATGTACTCAACGACGAAGTCACTTGGGAAGTGCTCCTCGAAGTACTCCTTGTTCTCGAATGGGTAATGGAACTGTGCGAATGGCATCGAGCCTGACTCGAACCAGCAATCAAGCACGTCGGTGATGCGGTGCATCGTCGACTTACCCGTTGGATCATCTGGGTTTGGACGCGTCAGCTCGTCGATATATGGACGGTGCATGTTGATGTTGCCGTCGTGATCGCGAGGGTAATCGCCGAAGTCAGCCTTCAGTTCGTCGAGCGAACCGTAGACGTCGACTCGTGGGTAGTTAGGATCGTCCGAAACCCACACTGGAATTGGGCTTCCCCAGAAACGGTTACGAGAGATCGACCAGTCACGTGCGTTAGCGAGCCACTTGCCGAACTGGCCATCCTTAACGTTGTCAGGAATCCAGTTAATCTGCTGGTTCAGTTCCAGCAGACGAGGCTTGATTTTTGTGACTGACACAAACCAACTCGACACAGGCTTGTAGATCAGAGGGGTACCGCAGCGCCAGCAGTGTGGGTAGGAGTGCACGTAGCTCTTCTCCTGGAACAGCACAGCACGCTGTTCCTCAGGAATCGAAGCCAGTGGACCATCGCCAGCACGCAGGTTACGCAGAATTGGCAGGTTAGCATCGAAGACGCTCATGCCCTCGTAATCTGGGACTTGGCTCGTGAAGCGGCAGCCGGCATCGAGCACGTCGCAGCTCTTGATCTCGTGAGCCGTCAACGTATTCATATCGTCTTCGCCGTATGGAGCCTGGTGAACGATGCCCGTACCCTCGGCCGTATCAACGTAGTCAGCCGTGAAGATCTGGTAGGCGTTAGGACCAGGCACGCCACCTTCAGCGCGCGCTTCGTCGTTATTGAAGTACGGGAAGACTGGGTAGTAGCGCCAGCCGACCATATCGCGGCCCTTGAGCTCGCGCACGACTTCGTAGTTCTCGCCGAGTTCCTTCGTGTAGGAACCGAGCAGAGCCTTCGCCAAGTAGAAGCGCTTACCTGCGAACTTACCCTCAGTTGGAGCGACCTCAACATAGTCGATGTCTTCACCAACAACGAGTGCGAAGTTCGTTGGAATCGTCCATGGAGTCGTCGTCCAGAACACGGCATAAGCGTCAGCCTCATCCTGCAACTTGACTGCCACGGAGACGGTCGTATCCTGACGATCCTGGTAGACGTCGGCATCCATGCGCAGCTCGTGTGCACTCAGAGGAGTCTGATCCTTTGGGCAGTAAGGCAGCACGCGGAAACCTTGGTATGCAAGGCCCTTGTTGTAGAGCTGCTTGAATGCCCACATAACCGATTCCATGTAAGGCAGATCAAGCGTCTTGTAGCCGTGATCGAAATCAACCCAACGGCCCTGACGATCAACGTAGTCGTGCCATTCGTTGACGTACTTAAGCACGGACTTGCGGCTTGCCTCGTTGAACTTATCGATGCCCATAGCTTCGATCTGATCAACGGAATCAATGCCCAGTTCCTTCTGAGCCTCGAGCTCTGCAGGAAGACCGTGCGTATCCCAACCGAATACACGGTTGACGAGATGGCCCTTCATCGTCTGGAAACGAGGAATAACATCCTTAGCGTAACCAGTCAGCAAGTGGCCGTAATGAGGCAGGCCGTTTGCAAATGGAGGACCGTCGAAGAAGACGAATTCGTTGCTGCCGTTCTTACCGGCAGGGTTCTTATCCAGCGAGCGCTGGAAGGTTTTGTTCTTTTGCCAGTAGGCCAGCACGTCTTGTTCAAGATCTGGGAAGCTTGGGTTTGGTGCAATGTTGGCACCTTGTTCACCAATGGCTGCCTTTGGGTAGATGTGCTGGGAGTTGTTGGCGCTTTCAGGCGTTGCAGCCTGCTGTGATGGCTGTGATTCGCTCACCATGGCTCCTCGTGTAGTAGGGACTTCACCACCACGAGGACGACGATCCTGCATTGTGCGCAGTGACCACCGCGGTACCACCTCGTTTGCCGAATAGTACGATTCGTGCTATTCGACCGCTTGCGTTGGGCTGTTTCGGGCCTACCCGTCGGTTCTACTAAGTGCTTGCGGTACGTGCTGAGTTGCTCGTTTGCATACTCGTTTGCATACTCGTTGGAGTATGAGCTTGCAGCACGTTGTTTGCACTGTTCTTCCGATAGCTCCCCGTTGATGGCGGATCATCGCTATTGTGCGCGGCTAGTCTATCACCAGATAACCCCACCGCACAGAATCTGTTTCGTTTATGGAGTGACTACGAATAATGCTGCAATACTGATGTGGTTCGGTATTGCAGCATTACTCTTGGCTAGGTTTGTGACACGGTTTCGAACTGACTGTGTTGGTCTAGCCTAAGTAGGTTCTACGCAGTGTTGGTCTACTCCGAGTAGGTCTTATGCGGTATTGGCTACTCCACATAAGCCTTGTGTAGCGTTGCACTACTCCAAATAGGTCTTACGTAGCGTTGCGATGTCGTCGTCGGTTAAGCCGATTGGACCTTGCAGGTAACCGAGCAGTCCGCCGTATGGTTCTGCGGTTTGCATCATCGTGTCGAAGTACACCGGTGCGGCAACCAAGAACTGTTCAATATCAATATGAATATGCTTTGGCAGATACTTCTGTGCACGTTCAAGCATTACTGGCGTTTGACGATCCATATAGAGGTTCGTCTGCAGATAATCATCGCGAATCGTTTGATCATCAACGCCGAGTGCAGCCAGAATCAATGCTGCTGCAATACCCGTACGATCCTTACCCTGCGTGCAATGGAACAGATAAGAACCCGGTTTATTGACGAGCAGGTTCATAATCTCAGTCCAGCAAGTTTGGCTTTCTTCCGAGTTCAGCAGCTGTTCGTACAAACTGCAGATGAATGAGCCCGGCTTGAAAATAACGCCGCGCAGCTGGGCAATGAGTTCACGTCGCTCGGTGAATCCTGGGATCTCGTAAAGGTCCCACGTTGAGAGCAGACGATCGCGTTCTGCTTCACGCTCTTGACGTGTACGCAAATCAATAATGTTCTGCACGCCAATCGTCTTTAAGGTAACGAGATCCTCATCGCTAGCGTGATGCAGGTTTGCAGAACGCAGCAGCATACCGGACTTAACGATGTGACCGTCTGTCGTGGTAATACCGCCTAAATCTCGGCAGTTCTTAATACTCGTGAGTTCCAGCTTCTTGGAGACTTCACGGTACTGAGCATGGTTGATGCCAGCGAATTGGTCGCTGGCATCAGAATGTTGGTTGCTGAATTTCATATGTTTATTATCGCAGGGTGCTGGCGTCGTCTGTCCAAGTTTCATCAAGTGCTTGTGCTTCGGCGAGCTTGTCGTCGAGCTGTTCTTGTGACTTTGATGGCTTGTGCTCAGCAGAATCGTTTACTTCGGTTTCTTGTACGATGTGCTCCATGTCCTTGACCTTCTGTGGGTCAATGGCTTCCAAATCTTCCATTGGCATAGCACACGCTCCTTTTCAAACTGAAACGGAACTTCGTCCGCTATCAGATGCTTTGATCAACCGTTTTGCTGGTAATTTCAAAGGAACTCACCCAGTCAATACTTTGACTAGATGAGTTCGTAGGTGAAAAGTACTGATTCACAAATTGTAGCGAATCAGATGAGGCTCGATCAGTGGTTGCGGCCAGTCTCTTCAGCTTCAGCAATTTCGTGCTTGTCATCGCGCTCTGCACGAGCGGACTCCCAGCCTTCCTTTGCATCCTTAACCTTGTTCATCAAATCCTCGCCTGCAGCCTGGAACGAATCACGCTTCTCAGCAATGCGCTGTTCCATCTCTTCGAACTTTTCCTTGTTCAGATCCACCATCGTGAGCCTCTTTCCTTTGTTTGTTGATTCCATTAGAGGCTCTGAACCTTATTGCATTCTGAGAGTATTCCGAGAATACCGAGAATCTGGCCACTGGAACGCTACGTAGCATCAACAGAAATAAAGAGAAAACCAACCAGCCTAAACCCCGCAGCCATAAGCGGAAGCTCAGCCAAACAGAGCACAGGAAAAACAAATAAATAGATCAACAGAAAATCAAAACAACAGAAAAGCAGAGAAACTTCTAAGCAACTAAACAATCAAACCGCAGAGCAGTAAAACAATTATGCAATTAAACAGCTAGACAGATAAACAGCAAAACAGCTGTGCAAATAAACAATTAAACAGTTGAACAATTAAACAATTAAACAATTAAACAGCCGTCCAACGAAATAGCTCAGCAATGAACCGATAAGACGACAAAATACAGCGACAAAGCATATAAAAATGCTCCGCGAGGTGACCTTTTGTAAGTCACGTCGCGGAGCAGTTAGAAGGCTCAGACTGAATCAACAACTGCGAACTGGCAGGGATACCAATCAGCACAATGCCAATCGGTGCAAAACCCGTCATTCGAACTGCCTATCGACGAAGATCGCAGCTCTTGGAACGCAGTTTTGAATTCAGCGCATGCTACTACTCAAGTTCCACAGAACCCGTGTAGAGCTGGTAGTACTCGCCCTTGAGCGCGAGCAGTTCGTCGTGCGAGCCGCGCTCAATGATGTTGCCGTGATCGAGCACCATGATGACGTCCGAGTTGCGCACGGTCGACAGACGGTGAGCAATAACGAACACGGTGCGGCCCTTCATCAGGTTATCCATACCCTGCTGGACCACAGCCTCGGTGCGCGTATCGATCGAGCTCGTTGCCTCATCGAGGATCAGAGCTGGCGGATCGGCGACTGCTGCACGAGCAATCGAGATCAGCTGGCGCTGGCCCTGAGACAGACCAGAGCCGTCGCCCGAAAGTACGGTCTGGTAACCCTCTGGCAGCATGCGGATGAACGAATCAGCATTCGTCAGCTTTGCAGCGGCGATGCATTCTTCGTCGGTGGCGTCGAGCTTGCCGTAACGGATGTTGTCCATCACGGTGCCCGTGAACAGGTTGACGTCCTGCAGCACGATGCCGAGCGAGTGACGCAGATCTGGCTTCCTGATGTTGTTAACCGAGATGCCGTCGTACAGGATCATGCCCTGCTGAATGTCGTAGAAGCGGTTGATCAGGTTCGTGATCGTCGTCTTACCAGCGCCAGTTGCACCGACCAGAGCGATCTTCTGACCAGGCTTTGCGAACCACGTGATATCGTGTAGCACAACCTTGTCTGGGTTGTAGCCAAACACGACGTCAGTAAAGCGTACATCGCCGCGCATCAGCGTCAGGCGACCGTCAGGCGAAGTAATAGCTTCTTCGCGAGCGTTCTGGGCAACCTTTGCTGCCTTAGGACTCAGCTTCTTAGCAGCCTCGAGCGAACGCTGGCCGTTATCGGATGGCTCACGCTTCCAAGCCCAGTGGCCCGTGACGTGATCAACCTCAGTCATCGTGCGGCCGTCTTCGCCAAGTTCAACGTTGACGAGCTGAACCGTACCCTCATCAGTTTCTGGCTCAGCATCCATCAATGCGAAGATTCGCGAAGCACCTGCCAGAGCCATCATGACCATGTTGAACTGCTGCGACACCTGGCCGATTGGGTTAATGAACGAGCGGGACAGCGTCAGCAGCGAAATAATCGTACCGATGGAGAACGTTGCGAAACCGCTCAGGCCGAAGTTAGCCCAACCGTTAATACCTGCAAGACCACCGAAAATAGCCGACAGCACGTAGAGCAGATAGCCCAAGTTACCAATAACTGGCATCGTGACGTTGCCGTAGGTGTTTGCCTTTGCCGAAGCAACGAAGAGCTGATCGTTGCGATCATCGAATTCAGCCTGCATAGCGTCTTCGTGGTTGAAGACCTTAACGACCTTCTGGCCGTTCACTGCTTCTTCAACGAATGCGTTGACGTCGCCAAGCACCTGCTGCTGGCGCACGAAGTAGCGGCCAGAGCGGCTGACGAGAAAGCGAATCACGAACACAAGGCCGAACGTGAAGACGAGCACGAAAATCGTGTATGGAACACTCAGCCAAAGCATGGCAACGAGTGCAGCCAGTGCCGAAATAATCGAGCTGAACATCTGTGGGAACGACTGGCTAATGGCCTGACGCAGCGTATCCGTATCGTTCGTGTAACGGCTCATCAAATCGCCGTGTTCATGCGTATCAAAGAAGCGGATTGGCAGCGTCTGCATGTGCGAGAACATGTCGTCACGCACAGTCTTAAGCACGCCCTGTTCCACGCCGACAAGCAGGTACTGGAACAGCCACTGGCAAATCGTACCAACGGCGTACAGGCAGCCCATGAGCACCAACGCCTCGATCAGTGGCGTCCAGTTTGGGTTGGTCTGGCCGACGATTGGCAGAATGTAGTGATCAATCAACGTCTTCAGGAACAGAGCCGATGCGGCCTGTGCTGCTGCCGAAACAATAATGCTCAGCACGACGATGATGACACGAACCTTATAGTGCCAAATGTACTTAAACAGTCGCTTTGTGGTTCCCTTGGCTGCCTTTTGTGGACGGCCCATGGGCTTGAGCTGAGGTTCTTGACTTGGCTGCTGTGCGTCATCGTTGAGTACGACGTCATCACTGATATCAGCCACTGCTGCTGTTGCTGAACTCATCGAGCCTCACCTCCCTGCTGTTCGTTGGTTGCTGCATCGGTTGCGGATGCTGCCTTCTGGCTGTCTGCTGCTACGAGTGGCGTATTTGGCAGATCGTTTGAGCCGCGCTTATCTTCCATAAGCGTTGCTTCTGCAGTGGCTTCGCTCTTGCGGAGCTCACCTTCTGCCGCAGCGTCGCCGTTCTGCTCAGCCTGCTTGATTTCGCTTGCAAGCTCGTCGACCTTACGCTGAGCAGCTTCAGTTTCCTGCTCGTGGTAATCGCGTGCTTCAGCATCGAGATCTTCATCAGCATGCTGCTGAGTCTGCGACTCATAGATATTGCGATACTCTTCGCAAGTCTTGAGCAGCTCTTCGTGAGTACCCTGATCGAGCACACGACCCTCATGCATAACGATGATGAGATCAGACTCTTCAACCGATGCAAGACGCTGAGCGATGATGATCTTCGTTGTATCAGGAATCTCGTGCATGAATGCGTTACGAATCGACTTATCGGTCTTCGTATCAACTGCACTCGTGGAATCGTCGAGGATCAGAATCTTTGGCTTCTTCAGCAGTGCACGAGCAATGCACAGACGCTGACGCTGGCCACCAGAAACGTTCGTACCACCCTGCTCAATGTAGGTGTTGTACTTGTTAGGGAATTCTTCGATGAAGCCATCGGCGCATGCCAGCTGGCAAGCGTGACGAATCTCTTCATCGGTAGCCGTTGGGTTGCCCCAACGCAGGTTCTCTGCAATCGTGCCCGAGAACAGCACGTTCTTCTGCAGCACCATGGCGACTTCATCTCGCAACGACTCAAGTTCGTAATCGTGCACATCGAGACCACCGACTTTGAGGCTACCGCCTGTTACGTCGTACAGTCGAGGAATCAATTGAACAAGAGACGACTTAGCCGAGCCGGTGCCACCGACGATGCCCACGGTCATACCCGAGCGGATCGAAAGGTTGATGTCGTCGAGCACAGGCTTCTCGGACGTGTCAGAGTAGCGGAACGAAACGTGGTTGAACTCGATGGAGCCGTCCTTGACGGACGTGACAGGCTGGTCGGACTCGGTGACCGTCGACTGTTCGGTGAGCACTTCGCAGATTCGCGAGGCGGAAGCGCGGGAGATGATGACGAGCACGAAGATCATCGAGAGCATCATCATAGCCATCATGATCTGCAGTGCGTAGGTCGTCAGAGCTGTCAAATCGCCGGTCGTCAGGCCGTAAGCGGCGTTGTTGCCCGAGGCGACGATTTCCTTGGCACCGAACCATGCGATGAGGATCATCGAGACGTACATGCACAGCGAGAACAGAGGGCTGTTCATACTCAGCAGCTTCTCTGCCTTGACGAAGTCCTTGTAAATGCGCTCGGAAATGCGGCCGAACTTCTGGTCTTCGTGCTGCTCGCGCGTGAACGACTTGACGACGCGCACACCCTGCAGGTTCTCGTCGACGACGTTGTTGAGTTCGTCGTACGTGTGGAAGACGCGCCTGAAGATTGGGTGCACGAGCACAGCCATACCCATCAGGCCAATGCCGAGCACAGGAATGCAGGCCAGGAACACCATAGAAATGCTTGGGCTAATGCGGAACGAGAAGATCCAAGCGACGATGAGCATAACAGGAGCACGCATGCCGACGCGGATCAGCATCTGGTAAGCGTTCTGCACGTTCGTCACATCGGTGGTCAGACGCGTAATAATCGAGCCTGTGGAGAAGCGATCAATGTTCGTGAAGCTGAAGCTTTGCACCTTCTTGAACAGATCGTGGCGCAGGTTGCGAGCGAAGCCCGACGAACCGATTGCGGCGTACTTTCCGGCGAGGAAGCCGCAGACGAGCGAGATGGCGGCCATGATGATCAGGATGATGCCGAACTTCCAAACAACAGGCATCTTGCCAGGGGTAATACCCTGATCGATCAGAGCGGCGATGACTGTTGGGATGATAATTTCGAGAACACCTTCGAAGACCACGAACAGTGGCGTCAGCAGGCTGGCCTTCTTGTATTGGCGCAGCGAACGAAGCAGCGTGCGAATGATGTGCTTCGGCTCGAGCTGGGGCGACTGCGTCGATGGAGCCAGTTGCGTATCAGATGATTGCACTGACGATTGGACTGACTGTGCCGGCTTTGCAGCGTCGGTCATTTGCGCCTTCCTTTCTGTGTAGTTGTGCGGTTCATTACGTTGGGTTGAAAAGTCTTGGATTAAGCGGGCCCTCGGATTATGCAGGACCTCGGATTAGGCGGGGTCTTGTGCAGACTGTTCGTCTTCGGAAGCTACATGCTGCGGATCAGGAGAAAACTCACTGTTCAGCAGATTGCTTTTCATGCGTTGCAACGATTCGTGAATATAAATGCGCTCATCGTGGCTGAATCCTTGGAGCATGATTTCTTCCATTTGATTAGCGTTCTGCTCGATGCGCTTAGTGATTTCTCGTGCTGAATCCGTTAAGACGATTTTGCGAAGACGAGCATCGTGATCCACGCTTTTACGCTCAATCAAGCCCTTCTTCTCCATAAGCGACAGCACTCGGGAATCCGTGGAGCGCGTGATGGAGAAAACACGATCGAGTTCATGCTGATACACATCGTGATCTTCGTTATGGCTTAAATAAATCAGCAACTGAACATTAGGCGCACTGAGATGCTGTACTTCAGGTGGCATCATGGCGCTTAACGTACGCCGAATCAAATTATGAAGCGAACGCACATCTAAACCAAGATGCATAGCGTCGCACATATAGGTACGTCCTTCCCACAAGTCTCTATTCTCAGAAGTTCTTCTCTGCGGAGTTTGTGGCTTCAGCAATATTCCGAAGTCGTTATGCTTCGCTTGGTTCGTTCGCGAACCAGTCCCCAACTTCTCTTCTCTCTCAGCCGTTGTGAGCGGCCACTGACCGATTATTCAGTCATCTCTCTCAAGCCGATGCTTCGACTTTTACTCTCAGCTGTCTCTCTCAGCCTTAATTTCTGCGATCTTTACTATCTGCAGGGACTGCAAGCTCTCTACTTCTTGCTGCCCTATCTCCTTGTGCTGCTCACCCTTGATGTGTGTGCATATTGGCATGAACCAACATGGACTAGTGGGAGCTAGCGGGCTAGTAGGAACTAGTGGAGGCTAGCGTGAGCTAGTGCGGTACCGGCGTAATACCGGTGTATTACCGGTATTACACCGGTGTCGGATGCCTTATATTTCAAGGGGTTTGCGCTGATTATCAGTGCAGAATTAACTCGCATTCGGGGATTACGAATTCATTATAAAACATACGATATACAACAGTTGTGTAATACAACAATCTCTGTTGTGGTGTTGGTCTCGAAGAATTGGCACACTGCTACGGGGCGCGGATTGCGTAAGCGTGTGTGCTGCCGTTTGGGAAGCGTTGTGCCGTAACGAAATTTGCGATACGTCACACACGGTTAAGGGAAAATCGTTCGTAACCGTGTGCTGTTTTGCACACTGTTACGAAGGCTACTCGCGTATCAGTGAATACGCTTATGTAAGAATCCGCGAAAAACTGGCGATTATTGAGTACTGCAGCACACGCTTACCCAATCACAGTTGCGTAGCAGTGTGAGCAAAACAAAAGCCCAGCACATAGGTGCCGGGCTCATAAAAAAACCGCCGCCCAAAATGGACGGCGGAAAGGACGCTAGGTGGCTACTCCCAGCGAAGTATTATTGATGCGACTTGCGCAGTTGCTCAGTGCTTCTCGTTGAGCTCAATGAAGCGCAGGAAGTCAGCAGCCTGCATGCGGACAGCCTCGATGTCGCCTGCATCGAAGACCCAGTCACCGGACTTGAAGGCGTCGTCTGGAACAGACAGGCCAACCTCGACTGGGAAGACGCGCATACCGTTGTCCTCGAGCAGATCGCCGAGCTGGATGCGGCTGAACATGCCCTTGAAGCCACCGACAGAGGTGATAGCAACTGGCTTGCCATTGATTGCTTCCTGACGGTTGCCCGTGGTCAGCCAATCGAACAGGTTCTTCACTGCGACTGGAATGTTGTGCTTGTACTCGGAGATGAAGCACCACACAGCGTCAGCCTCAGCGAACTTGTCGCGGATAGCGAGTGCTGCATCTGGATCTGGGAAGTTCTCGTCTGCGTTCAGCAGAGGCAGGTCCTTGTAATCCACCTCGATGATGTCTGCGCGATCGCCCAGAGTCTGAATTGCTTCACGAGCCAGCTGAGCCTCGAAGGAGTTTCCATCGAGCGAGCTTTCAACAAATGCAATCTTTGGCGTTGCCATTATGATCTCCATTCCTCAATGCATCGCAATCTCAACCGACCCGCAATGCAACCTGACGTGTTCTGAGATCAATAATCGGCCACATTTTGCGGTTTGGAGTCCATAAATGCCATAGGTGAACAGCTCTAAATTCACAGGAAACTTTATATTGCAATGATTCCGCGGGGTGCAGCATACAACATCTGACATTGTTCAGATGACACTCAGAAAACTTTCAGAACAGCGGACAAGAACCGATACAAACAGCCAATCATCACTCAAAAACGTCCACTGCCGCAGGTGCGAACGTAATTGCTAATGCAGTTACGAACGCAGCCACGGTAGTGGACGTTTCCCTTATATAGCCTTGGTATAGCTCTACAGAGTCTTTAGCTAGCCTCTATATAGTCTCTAGATAGCCTCTATAACGCTTCAGTCTGCGCTTTGATAAGCAGGCACCGCGTGAAGCGCTGCTTCTTCGCTCTGCTCTACTGAGCTGAACAGGTCTTCGCGCTCACGCTGAGCCTTCTTAGCAGCAGCGATCATGAGCTTAATACGGTTGAGCTGGTTGGCTTCTGAAGCGCCTGGATCGTAATCAATCGACACAATATTGGCCATTGGATGCAGACGGCGAATCTTACCGAACATGCCGCGACCAGTCACATGGTTTGGCAGGCATGCGAATGGCTGAGCACAGATCACGTTCGGGCAGCCCGATTCAATAAGCTCAAGAATCTCAGCCGTTAGCAGCCAGCCCTCGCCTGCTTGCACGCCCAGTGAAGTCACATCGGCTGCCTTATTGGCCAGCTCTTGCATTGGCAAATCATTCGTGAACTTACCATTCGACGTATCAATAGCACGACGCACTGGAGCCAAATACATATCAATTGCCTTGCGCATAGCGGCGTAAGCAAAGGAATTGCCACCAGTGCCCAAGTGCTCTTCGTTCCAATCACGCACATAAGGACGTGTGGTCATGAACTCCACAATGCCAGGCACAACAGCTTCGCAATCCTGCGATTCAATAACGTCAACCACGTGGTTATTGGCATCTGGCTGATACTTAACGAGGATCTCGCCTACTACGCCAACGCGAACCTTGCGTGGGATATCACGCAATGGCAGCTCATCGAAGCTGCGCACAATAGCCTTGGCCAGCTTGGCATATGGTAAATAGCCCACGCCAAATACGCGCTTTGCTGTTTCCGAAGAACCGTGGTTTTGCAGCGTCTCACGAATAATCGTGTCCCACTGCTCATACAGACGGTTAGCCGAACCTGGCATTACCTCATATGGACGCACACGATACAGGCACTTCATCAAGAGATCACCAAGAATCAGCGACTTAGCCACACGATGGATCAGTGGCAAAGTGAGCTTAAATCCTGGATTATCTTCCAAGCCCTGCGTCGATACAGCAATCACAGGAATCTGTGGGTAGCCAGCATCAACCAAAGCCTTACGAATCAAACCGAAGTAATTCGTAGCACGGCACATACCGCCCGTTTGCGTAATAGCGAGCGCCGTCGTTTCTGGATCGTACTTGCCGCTTTCGATGGCTGCGATCAGCTGGCCAACAACCATAATTGCTGGATAGCAAGCATCGTTGTTGACGTACTTCAGGCCCGTTTCTACATCGCTATGGTCTGCAGTGCGCAGGATTTCCATGTTGTATCCGCTGGCACGTGCTGCTGCTTCCACGAGCGAGAAGTGGATTGGGCTCATCTGTGGAGCAACAATCGTATGCGTCTTGCGCATGTCCTTCGTGAACTGGGCCTTGTTGGCATAGTTTGACATCGTTGCCTTATTGCGCAGGTCTGCTGACTTCGAATCAACTGGCTGCTGACCGGTTGGCGTCTTCTGGCCAGCTACTGACTTCTGACCAGCTGCCTGCTGTGCCATCACTGCATTGAGCATGGCTTGGCGTGCAGCAGTTGGAGCTTCAGTTCCAGTCTTGCGGAACGTTGCAGCCGTGTTCGAAGATTCGGCCATGCTCGAAGACTCGGCCGTGCTTGAAGACTCGACTGTGCTCGAAGATTCAACCATGCTAGAAGATTCGACCGTGCTCGAAGATTCAGCCGCGTTCGAAGCTTCAGCCGCGTTCGAAGCTTCAGCTTGAGCGTTCCTCTCGCGCTCTTCGACAGCGGCCTTCAGCGAGCGCAGACGGATCTTTGCTGCACCAAGGTTGGAGACCTCGTCAATCTTGAGCATCGTATACACGTCTGCCTTGTCGGCAAGAATCTCAGCAACCTGATCAGTTGTAATAGCATCAAGGCCACAACCGAACGAGTTGAGCTGGACCATTTCGAGGCCCGGATAGTTGGCCACGAAATTAGCAGCCGTGTACAGGCGGGAATGGTAAGCCCACTGGTTCGTTACGCGCAGTGGCATCTTCGTGAGCTTGCGATCACCAACGTGACGGAAGCCCTCTGCGTTCTTCAGCTTCGGATCCTGCTCCCCTTCTGCCAAGTATTCAGACAGGTTGAGCTTGGCATGTGGATCAAGACCAGATACCGAATCTTCGGAAAGTACGACCATACCGAGGCTGCAGATCGTTTCAGGAATACCGTGGTTGACTTCTGGATCAACATGGTATGGGCGTCCTGCCAGCACAATGCCACGGCAATCGTGTTCTTTCATATAAGCGAGCGCGTGCAAACCTTCCATTTGCACGTCGTGCTTGAACACCTTGTTTTCGGCATAAGCAGCAGCAACAGCCTGCTTTGCTTCCTCAAGCGTGACACCTGCCCATGCGAACTCATCAGCAATGCGCTGTGGCATAAGCTCGTGGTTCGACAGATTAAAGTATGGGCGCATGTAGCGCACGTTCTCATCGCGCAGCTCTGGCATATTGGCGCCAATAACCACAGGATAGTTTGCTACGACTGGGCAGTTGTAGTGGTTATCGTCGTGGTCGACGAGATGCTCTTCGAAGCTCACGCATGGGTAGAAAATCGTGTTCAAACCCTTGTTGAGCAGCCACTTAATATGACCGTGCACAAGCTTTGCTGGATAGCAAATATTCTCGGAGGCAATTGACTCAATACCGGTTTCGAACAGTTCATGGTTGGAACGGCCAGAAATCACAACCTTGAAGCCGAGGTTCGTCAGCAGTGTGAACCAGAACGGATAGTTCTCGTACATGTTGAGCACACGTGGAATACCAATGGCGCCACGTGTTGCCTTCTTATCGGTCAGACGACGGTATGCGAATGCGCGCTTGTACTTGTAATCAAACAGGTTTGGACGATCACTGCGCTTGCGCTTGGCATCACCACCGCGTTCGCAACGGTTGCCTGTAATGTACTTCGATCCATCTTGGAACGTTGTAATCGTCAGCTTGCAGTGGTTCTGGCACAGCTTGCAGACGTCACGCTGCGTTGTCATCGACAGCTCATTCAGAGCATCACCGAGCACAATCGTAGAAGCCGTATGTTCTACGCTCTCACCCGTTGCAGGATCCACAATATGTACGCGATGCTCATGCACAGCATCATGATCAATGCCTTGCGAATCAGTGTCATCAGCAACATCGTCATAGTGCATACGAGCCGTTAATGCGGCACCATAAGCACCCATCAGGCCAGCAATATTAGGACGCGTAACTTCACGCTCAGTCAACAGCTCGAATGCACGCAGCACAGCATCATTGAGGAATGTGCCGCCCTGTACAACAACGGTGTTACCGAGCTCGCCCGAGTCTCGCAGCTTAATCACCTTGTACAGTGCATTGCGCACAACCGAGTAGCACAGACCAGCTGCAATATCCTCGATAGAAGCGCCTTCTTTTTGTGCCTGCTTCACCGACGAGTTCATGAACACGGTGCAGCGCGAACCCAGATCCACAGGATTTGTCGAGTTCAAAGCTGCCTGCGTGAACTGCTCAATCGTCAGGCCCATCGATAGTGCAAACGTCTGCAAGAACGAGCCGCAACCAGAAGAGCAGGCCTCGTTCACAGCAATCGAATCGATAACACCATCGGTAATGGCCAGATACTTCATGTCCTGACCGCCGATATCAATAACCGACGTCACGCCAGGACTGACCATTTCAGCACCTCGATAATGTGCCATGGTTTCCACAACACCTTCATCGAGATTCAAACCAGTCGTAATCAGGCCCTCGCCATAGCCCGTTGCACACGATCGCGCAATCCAAGCCTGTTCTGGCAATGCCTGTTCAATACGGCGCACAATATCAACAGCGGCCTTGAGTGGCGATCCCTCGTTCGATGCATAGCTCGACCACACAATCTCGCGATCATCATTCACGAGCGTGGCCTTAATCGTTGTAGAACCCGCATCAATACCAAGGAAGTGCGGACCAGTAGCACCCTCAAGCGTGCCAACATGTACATGCTCTTGATGATGGCGTTCGTTGAACTGCTGGCGGTCCTCTTCAGTAGCAAACAGTGGTGGCATCGTTTGCGTATTGACTGGCATCGAGTTCAAATGATCAAGTGCCGCAATAATTTCCGCCGTCGTACGAGGCTGGAAATGCTCAGCATGTTCCAGCATGTCTGGCTGGCCCACGATTAATGCAGCACCATAAGCCACATACAAATGGGCGTCAGTTGGCGTAATGAACTCGTTGACTTTGCCATCGAGCGCACGGCGGAATGCTTCACGCAGCTCAGACATGAAGAACAGAGGACCCCCCAAGAACACAACGGTGCCATGAATTGGTCGTCCTGCAGCCAAACCTGCAATCGTTTGCGTAGCTACAGCCGTGAAAATCGAGGCGGCCAGATCTGGCTTAGCTGCACCATCATTAATTAGCGGCTGCAAATCCGTTTTTGCGAATACGCCACAGCGCGATGCAATCGGATACAACGTCTGATACTGCTTGGCCATATCGTTCAAACCAGATGCATCCGTATCAAGCAGCGTACTCATCTGATCAATAAACGCACCCGTACCGCCGGCACACGAACCATTCATACGCTGCTCTGGCGTTGGCTTTAAATACGTGATTTTGGCGTCTTCGCCACCGAGCTCAATAATGACATCAGCCTGAGGATACTGCTCATCAATAGCCGTTGTTTCGGCCATCACTTCTTGGACGAAAGGCACATGTAGTGAATCTGCCAGTGCCAGACCACCCGAGCCCGTAATTGCTAGGCGCACAGGTTCTTGTGCTTTGCCGAGTTCCTCAAGTCGCGCTTGAATATCAACAAGCAGTTCCTGCATAGTCGCGCGAACGTTCGCATGATGACGACGATAATCACTGAACAGTGCCGTCTCCAGTGCATCTGACTCATCCAGTACAACCGCTTTGACTGTGGTCGAGCCGATATCAAGGCCAATACGTATCGAGCTCTGTGCAGTATCGCCTTCCGCAGGCACTGTTTCTTGATCAACTGCAGTATTTGACTGATTTTTGTCTACTGCTTCAGTACCCGCTCGTTGCACTCGCTGCCCCCTCTTCGCAGGTCGCCGCCTCACTCATCAAAGGCATAGCGCTGTCTGTTTCTTCTCTCTTGTACGAAACTCTTTGAAAAGCATAGTCCAAACGCCGCAATTTCACGGCGATTGGCTCATACTGCATTACGAGAACACCAGCAATGACGCTAGGAATTGCCATTGCTGGTTCATTCAGAAATCAACATAAGAAACGTAACCGAAATCAACGTACGCTAGATCCGTCATCGTTGACCACAGCATGTTCGGCCTCGTTTGCCGTCATTTCACTGACGAATTCCCTATTTTGTGCGAGACGCTCGCGATTTTTTCTGACTATCATGACGATAGCTACCACCGCGAGAGCGATGAGACCTACCGCAGGTAAGAAGGTCGTCAACAATACAAATAATGCTCCCAAAACCATATAATATCCCTTCTCTTATTTGTGCAGCTACTATCAGGGATGCTCCTCTGACGCATGCTGTTGGTACTACAACAACTTCATTGCAGTAGCTTTCAGTGTATGGTCGGGATATAAAAAATCAGCCAACATGTCCATAGAATGACGTGTTGGCTGGAAATATTTTTGACGTGTTTCAGCTGGCGCTACCCTCGCCAGCACTGCGTTCCTTACCGTAGATTTCTGGAATGAAACGCTCTTGGTCGTGCAGCTTTGGCCAAATCTTAACCTCACCAGCAGCGAGCGAAGCAGGCACATCAATAATGCGCTGGTTCTTAGAGCCACGGAACTGCAGCAGTGAATCGTGGAGTTCCTTAATGTAACGGCCGTCAACAAGAATATCGATTTCTTTGAGCAGCTCAAGCTTGTCTGGGCTCTCGCCTGGTCGCATGAGTTCTTCCCAGGTGTAGCCGGTCCAGCACCAAATATCCTTCGTGTGACCGAACTTTTCGCGAATCTTACGAGCAAGTGGCAGCAATACGCCCGTGTTTAGTAGTGGTTCACCACCAAGGAATGTAATGCCCTGAACGAATGGTTCGCTCAGATCTTTCATAATCTGCGCTTCAAGCTTGTCATTGTATTCATGACCAGCTTTGAAATCCCAGATGGATGAGTTGTAGCAGCCGACACAGTGGAATGGGCAGCCCGAGACGTACAGCGAAACACGAATGCCTTCACCATCGGTCATAAGGAAGCGCTTGTAGTCAGCAATCATGTTGTGGCTCATGCGGTTAGTCCACTGGCCAGCGCGCGGATTGTTGGCGCTGCGCGTTGGAATGAACGGTCCGCGCTGCGTTTCGGTTGGGGCGAAGTCTTTGAGAGGCATAACGGGTTCCTTGCAATAAGACGACCACAGCCCGGGGCGCTAAGCGCTCACCGGGCCGTGGGTGTTGGCTGTGATCAGCGAACGAGAGTGTTACTTGGTTTCTTCAAACCATTCACGATTCGTACCATCGTCGAGCGTGACATGGCCCGTTTCACCGGACATGTGCTTGACGCGGTGTGCGATCTCTTCGTGGCGACCGTGCACCATTGGACGCTGCACTGGGTTGCCAAGGTAGCCGCACGTACGCTTCGTCACGTTGCACTTGTCTGGGTCCGAGTTGCCGCACTCTGGGCACTTGAAGCCTTCTTCAGTTGGCTCGAAGTCGCCTTCGAAGCCGCACTCGAAGCAGTGATCGATTGGCGTATTCGTACCCAAGTAGCCGATGCCGATGTTGTAGGCGTAATCCCAAACGGCCTCGAGTGCCTTTGGATTGGCCTGCAGGCATGGGAACTCGCAGTAGTTGATGAAGCCGCCCGATGCGAGGTATGGGAAGTCCTTCTCGTAGTCGAGCTTCTCCATAGGAGTTGGCTGCAGCCACACTGGGTAGTGGAACGAGTTCGTGTAGAAGTCGTGGTCGGTAACGCCTGGAACTTCGCCGAACTTCTCGCGATCCATACGGTTGAAGCGATCGGTTAGCGACTCAGCTGGCGTGGAATACACCGAGTAGTGGTAACCCTCTTCCTTGCACCACTGCTTGCACAGCTCGTTCATGCGGCGCACGATCGACAGAGCGAATTCCTTGCCCTGTGGATCCCAGCCGTGATCGCGCATCCAATCCTTACCGAAGAACATTGCCGTGGCTTCGTACAGGCCGATGTAGCCCAGTGACACGGTTGCACGCTCGTTACGGAACAGCTGATCAACGTTGTCGTTTGCGCCGAGACGGCCGAATGCACCGTAACGGAACAGCGTTGGAGCGTTAATTGGCGTTGCCTGCTTGCAGCGCATAATACGGAACTGCAGAGCCTGGTGAGCCACATCCATACGCTCCTCGAACAGCTTCCAGAAGCGTTCGAGATCGCCGTGCGATTCAAGAGCAATACGTGGCACGTTCACGGTGACCACGCCGAGGTTCATACGACCATCTTCGACGTCTTCGCCAGTCTCAGGGTCAATCCAACCCTGCAGGAACGAACGGCAGCCCATAGGAGCCTTGAACGAACCCGTGATCTTCACGATGTTGTCGTAGAAGACGACGTCTGGGTACATACGCTTCGTGGAGCACTCGAGCGCGAGCTGCTTCATGTCGTAGTTTGGATCGCCTTCGTCAGCGTTTACGCCATGCTTAATCGTGAACACGAGCTTAGGGAAGATTGCCGTGTGACGATCCTTGCCAAGACCGCGAATACGGTTGAGCAGAATTGCGCGCTGGATCTCGCGAGCGAACCACGATTCACCCAGACCAAAGCCCACGGTCACGAATGGCGTCTGGCCGTTCGAAACACGGTTCGAGTTGATCTGGTATTCCATCGTCTGCATAGCGTCATAGATGGCCTTACGCGTCATAATCTTTGCGTAGACCTGGCGCAGCTGCTCAAGTTCAGACACTTCAGTGTTGAATGGCACATCGTCTGGCAGTGGCTCACGGTTCTCGAAGTGCAGCCATTCTGGCTCCCTCTGCTTCAAACCGCGCACCATATCTTCAGCCACGTTAATTGGCGTCGAATCTGGGATCATGGCTTCTGCCATGTTCAGGTTCTTCTCATAGTCACGCTTGGCGTACTCTTCAAGCATTTCATCTGCACGGTTCACAGTCTGGCCGCCATACTGATCGCCTGCGATGTCCTTAATGATCTGCGTAATCTGCGTGGCAGCGGTGCCAATGGACTTTGGAGAATCCATCATGGCGTTGCCCAGAGCAAAGCCATGGCGCAGCATATCGCCGAAATCAGGCAGAGAGCAGTTGCTCATTGCCGTGAATGGCGAATAGTCAGCATCGTGGAAGTGGATATCACCCTTAAGATGAGCGTTTGCCACAGTTTCTGGCAGCATGGCGAAAGCCGAAGCCTTCGACACAGCGCCAGCCAGCAGATCGCGCTGCGTTGCGTAAACATTCGAATCCTTGTTGGCGTTCTCACGGACGAGCGACTCATCCTTGTTAATCAGACGGCTTACGGCTTCGTTAATATCGGTAGCCTTGGCGCGCTCAATGTCCTTGTTCAAACGGTACGTCGTGTACGTACGAGCCACTTCATAGAGGTGGTGCTCAATCAGAGCATGCTCTACAAGATTTTGAATATCTTCAATCTTGGCCGGACCGTTATAGCGTGCCTTGATCTCGCCTTCAACTTGATTTGCGATACCGCGAATCAGGTCATCCTCCTGTGGCCCGACTTCCTTATCAAGATCAGCGAAAGCCGACTTCACAGCAACAACAATGTTGACTGGATCGAAGTCGACAACACGGCCGTCACGCTTCTCAACAAGCACGCGTGGGGCAATTGTTGAGACTGTTTCGGTCGCGGCGCCGTTCAGCGTCTGAGTATCCATTCCTGTTCCTTTCCCATGGGCCACTGCGGCCCGGTCCATGTGTCACGAGGCTCCTCACAGCACTGGTGACAGATAAGTACTTTACCCCTAGATCGACCACTACATCTAGTGCATTTTTCACCCCGTTGGACTAGATGTCGTGTTTTTTGGCTTATTTCTGCCAAAATTACATTGGTGTGATTTATCTTACTTTGTTGTTGTTCGCCTTTCGCCCAAGCACCTCATTCATGGCGTGTTTTGGCTCGATTTATGAGATGTCGGAATGCCAAATCGCCATTCATTGCGCAACACGCCGAGAGGCTGTTCGACACTCGACTCCATTGTGTTGCCATAAGTCCATTTGTTGATGGATTCTAGGCACTATGAGATGGAATGACGCCTACGCAATGCCCCCATATTCTGGGGGTTCTCAAGCTGCATTACCTATGGACGATGCAGCATCTAACCAGGCACAAGCGCGTCCGCAAGAAATTCCCGCGCTTGCACGAGACACTACGGCCGAAAATCCTTGGCCGGTGAGCTTGTTGAGCCAGAAGTACCATATGGCCGTTGAACGTTGGCCTTCGGTTTGGGTTGAAGGTCAGATCTCTGAGATCAATGCTCGTCGAGCTTCTTCGGTCTACATCACACTGCGCGATAACACTCAGGATGTGTCACTGTCAGTGAATGGTTTTGGCATGTTTGCACAGATGGCCCGCAACTTTAAGCAGGGCGATCGCGTGGTGATTCATGGCAAGGCTGATCTGTGGATTAAGCAAACGCGTTTAAGCCTGCGCGGTGATGATATTCGCCGCATTGGTGCTGGCGATCTCAAAGAGCGCATTGAAGAGCTGCGTCGCAAGCTCAAGGGCGAAGGCCTCTTCGATGCTGATCGCAAGGTTCCGCTGCCTGAGTTCCCGCACACTATTGGTTTAATTTGTGCGCCTCAGGCTCGTGCTGAAGGCGATGTTATTACCAATGTCAATTTGCGCTGGCCAACGGTGAATTTCCGTATTGTACATACGCACGTCCAGGGCGCACAGTGCCCGCCTGAGGTCATTGCTGCTATTGAGCAGCTGGATGCCGATCCAGACGTTGACGTCATTATTGTGGCGCGTGGCGGCGGTAGCTTTGAGGATTTGATCGGCTTCTCTGATGAAGGTGTTGTGCGTGCTACTGCAGCCTGCGTTACGCCAATTGTCAGTGCTATTGGCCACGAAGATGATTGGACACTTATTGACCTTGCTGCCGATATGCGTGCTTCCACGCCAACTGACGCCGCTAAGCGTGTAGTGCCTGATGTTCATGAGCAGACTCAGTTGATTAGCTCTGCTATGGCTCAGATGACGATGCGCTTGCAGGCTCGCATTGACAACGAAACGCGCTTTATTGAAGGCTATGTAAATCGTCCAAGTCTGCTTCAGCCACAGACGATGCTTGAGCCGCATGAGCGTTTTGTTGACGATGCTGTGAACCGTATGCGTATTGCTTTGACTCGTATTGCTGATGAAGAACAGCTGGTTTTGGAACGTAGCCAAGCATCACTGCGCGCATTGAGCCCTCAGTCCACGCTGGATCGCGGTTATGCCGTGGTTATGGATGCTGATGGCCATGTGCTTGATTCCGCATCGCAAGTCAATGTTGGCGATGATTTAACCGTCACATTGAAGCACGGTACTGTTGTTGCTCAGGCTAAACGCATTGTGGATCACGAGTAATGCGCTCAGCACTACCCCATTCCAACCCGACTTAAGTTGTCACATTTATTGAATTCGTACACGTTGAATTCGTACACATCGAATTAGTTATCGAAAGGACCATCATGGCCGCAAAGAAGACCGCAGCAGAAGCAAAGGATCAGACCGCTGCAGAGGAGACCACTACAGCTGAGGATCAGGCAGCAACCACCGAACCTGAGCTTGCTTCAAGCCTGACTGAAGAAGAGCGCCAGAACATTGCCGCTATGACCTATGAGCAGGCTCGTGATGAGCTTATTCAGGCAGTGCAGGCACTGGAGACCGGTGGCCTGAGCCTTGAGCAGTCGATGCGCCAATGGGAAATTGGCGAAGCTCTTGCTAATCGCGCTCAGTCCCTGCTTGCAGAGGTTCGTGCCAAGCTTGATGTTGCTCAGCAGCGTCAGGCTCAGACCGCCCAGACCGCAGGTACACAATCGAACCTCGAGTGATCACACGCAAATAATCACTGCCCATTAATCATCATGGGTCATCACGATAAGCAGCTATCGTGATGACCCATTTTGTGTACTACACAGCACTCAAAAATGATTGATTCAATTACAAAACAGGTACTCAAACTACGTCGCAGTATTCCCGCATTGCCGCGTTACCAGCGTCAAATTCACACCGCATAAGCGCAATTTGTTAACCCCTAAGAATCGCCGTTAAAGATACGATGTGACACTATTTCACAAAATCTGTAGGCCTATTTGTATAAAGCATGGTAGAATCGAGCACTGTTGCCCTGGTAGCTCAGTGGATAGAGCACCGCTCTCCTAAAGCGGGTGTCGTCGGTTCGAATCCGATCTGGGGCACCGATCATAAAAAAGCTTCAGCGTTACATCAGATAACGCTGAAGCTTTTTCTTTCTCTGTCACCCCGCCTAGAACAGCTCTTCTCTTTTTCTAGTCAGTATTCTCCTCACGTCTTCGAGGAATGCTCTCAAGGAATACTCTCAAAGAAATGCTCTCAAGGAACGCTCAAGGAACGCTCTCGAGGAATGTTCTCGAGGAATGTTCTCAAGCAATGTTCTCGAGGAATGTTCTCAAGCAATGTTCTCGAGGATCTAATTTTGCAATACCTCGAAGACCCAATTTTGCAACGTCTTTTCACTACTTACTTGCTACGAATTGTGCGACGCTCAAGAGAATTTGAAAGACCTAATCCAGCAAAAATCACAACAGCGACGACCATCGCATAAAGCAGCGTGGAATGCTCGCTTTCAGCAGCTGCCACCTCAGCAGGTTCAGCATCTTCTTCCGACATAACAACTTCCTCAGTACTTGCCGCTTCTGAATCGACAATCGCAGTATCTGATGCTGGATCTGCATTCACCGTTGTTGCAGGAGCAGCAATGGTCACTGAACTTGATGCTTCCTGTGCTGCAGGAGTTACTGCAAACGCAGAGCTTGTACCCATGAATCCCGTAATGACCATGACTGCAATAGCAACAAAACCGCTAAGCTTCTTCATCATCTTCTTCATGATTCTCCTTTGATCATGCGTTCGCAGCCTCACCACTGTGAAATGCGTCATCTGCATCAGCGGTCACGAGAAGAAACATTTGGCAACAATTACCTGATCCATAAAACAACAATGACGTTATCTAGAAAAGAACAGTGGAATCGTCTTCAGATCAGTCTCAAGTCAATAAACAATATGTACTGAGCCTCTCCCCATTCCGCTCGGTTACTCATCGTCGAGTTACTTCGCAGATGTATCTATGAGCTTAAGCTAACAGAATAATTCTTGCAACCCCTAAATGACTTAATCACAACCAATATCACAGGATTTTCGTCATATTTTATGGGTATACGCTAGCAATACCGCCCAAAACCACCCCTATACGGTATTTATTCATTTAAATATTTTCTGTCTATCCATATAAGAACGGATATTACTGCCATTATGACCAGTACCAGCTCAAACGTAAATCTCAGCAAATCTGCACCTATTTTTGGGAATGAATATTCATACTAAGTAATTGAGCAATTACATGGTTTCGAACCCATGGTTGGAGGCATTTATGAATACACGTTCTATTGTTTTGGCTGGTGGCTGCTTCTGGGGTACGCAGGCTTATTTCCAGCGCATTCCGGGCATTATCAACACTGAGGTAGGCTACGCAAATTCTCGCGTAGAGTCGCCGTCGTACGAGCAAGTGTGCAGCGGTACCACCGGCGCTGCAGAAGCTGTGAAGATCACCTATGATCCGGCCACGATTACACTGCCACTGCTGCTCAAAGCCTATGCTCGCACAATCGACCCAACGACCGTCAATCGTCAAGGTAATGATCGCGGCGAGCAGTATCGCACTGGTATCTATTGGACTGACGAATCCGATGCAGCAACTGTGCAGCAGTTCTTGGCATCACTACAAGAGCAATACAACGTTCCACTGGCCGTTGAAGCTGAACCACTGAAGAACTTCTACAGCGCAGAAACCTATCATCAGGATTATTTGCTGAAGAACCCAGGCGGCTACTGCCATGTGAATTTGCAGGATGCTGATCGCTTTGTGGCTGAAGAGATGTATACAAAGCCCGATGATCAGACGCTACGCGAAGAGCTCTCCCCTCTGGCCTATGAGGTAACGCAGCATGCTGCAACTGAGCACCCATTCTCGCACGAATATGATCACGAGTTTGAGCCTGGTATCTATGTTGACGTGGTTACCGGCGAACCGCTGTTCTCTTCTGCAGACAAGTTTGATTCGGGCTGCGGCTGGCCAGCGTTCTCACGCCCAATTAGTAAGTCTTCATTGACTGAGCATAAGGATTTCTCGCTGTTCAACCGTCCACGTATTGAGGTGCGCAGTCATTTTGGCGACAGCCACTTAGGCCATGTCTTTACCGACGGACCAAGGGAACTTGGCGGCTTGAGGTATTGCATTAATGGCGCAGCATTGCGATTCATTCCACTGGATCGTATGGAGGCTGAAGGCTACGGATGGCTTATTGACCGAGTCAAGCTTGATCAAGCCAAGCCAACCCGCTGACACTATTTTGCAAATCAATCTCATATAGCCTGCAATATGCTGCAGCCCCCTAAGTAATGCTGTAGAGTCATCTCAACGACATCGACCATTACGTCCACGATTCCTTCGTGGTTCGATGGACGCTTGTTTGAGAGGGGAACAAGTTGAACGACTCTACAGCAGAGCCTGAGGCAGCATCGTCCGCGCCTGAGGCGTCATCTACTACTCCATCCGCATTAAGCGCATGCGGCTCATTAACTGCTGTTGATCTCGGACTGCCACACTCGGTGGCAGTTCCTGCAGCAAAGGGTCGTTTACCAAAGGCCATGTTCGCTGGCCACGATCCAGCTGCTTTGTCGAACACTGTTCGTCAACAACTGACCCAGCAAGTCGAATCTATTCATCTGCTTGGCATTATTTCAGCAAAATCAGTGCATGCTGAGCCAAGTGCACATGTTCCAGAAGTCCTTGTACTTAGGCTTCAGCTTGCACAAGATACACAGCACTTCCCTGATGCCGTTATTGAGCTCATTGCCACGCAGCGTAAGGGTGGTATTCTGTTCGTCTGCACGCGCGAAGTCACTGAGCCACAGCCACATGCACCAGAACCTGGCACCTATGTTGCTTACGCAGTCCGTCGTGGTTTCTCAGCACGCGCTGGTCATATGCAAACGTTTGAGCGTTTCCATAGCCCATGGAAGCCAGTAAGCGAGCCGCAACAGTTACGCGTCGTTGGTGATTCAGTTGCACAAATCTGGGACAACCTGTGCGCACAAATCATGCTTCATAAAACAACAACCGAAAACTTGAGTGAGGATCTCAAACTGTTCCGCCAGAAAGCGGCGCTGCGCCGAGATCTCGCCAAGCTGACGGCCGATCACGCGCGAGCGAAAACAATCGAGAAGCGTAACGAACTGTTCGCGAGGAAGGCGCAGATTCAGCGAGCTCTCGACCAGCTCGAGCAGATGGAGCACCAGAGCGAGTAAGCCGCCCACTCAGCAGCAGAACCTAACAAAAATGCCGTAATTACGTGATCTAAAAAAGATCAGTAATTACGGCATTATTCGTATCTAGCAGCGCAAGCGCGCGAGCAATCAGTTGTTCGAGTTGCTCTTAGTCAGCGTCTGGTAGGTTGGCGTGTTGCTGTAGTCGAAGTGCACGCCGTGAATATCCTTGCCCGTAACGGCAGAGACGTTCGTCACCCACAGAGGAACAGCTGGCAGATCCTTGAGCAGGATGTCCTGAGCCTTATCGAAGTCCTGACGACGCAGCTTGTCATTAGGCTGGCGCAGAGCAGCGCTCAGAGCGGCATCGAATGCTGGGGACTTGTAATCACCATCGTTCGAACCCTTGCCATCAGCCGAAGCCGTTGAATACATAGGCGTGAAGTAGTTCTCAGCGCTTGGGTAATCCAACGTCCAGCCTGCGCGGAAGCCCGTCGTAATCGAGCGGTCCGTGATGCGGTTACGCAGATCAGAGAACGTTGCGTATGGATCACCAAGAGCCGTAATACCGAGCGTGTTGTGAATCTCGTTGCAGACTGCGTCCACCCACTGACGGTGATCACCATCGGAGTTGTAAGCAATCTTGAACGTATCGCTGCTCTTCCAAGGCGAGATCTTGTTGGCCTTATCCCAGAGTTCCTTAGCCTTCTTAGGGTTATACTTCAACACCGAAGCGGCTGGCAGGTTCTTCTCGTATTCAGGCACTACAGGCGACGTGAAATCGGTTGCAGGCGTACGCGTGCCAGCGAAGATCTTGTCGCAGATGAGCTTACGGTTAATCGTCATCGAAATGGCCTGACGACGCAGATCGCCCTCTTCGTTCAGACCGAAGTGAGCCAAGCGCTCAGGAATGATGAACGTCGAAGCTTCCGAGCCAGGAACCGTGTACGAGTTCAGTGCAGGATCGGCGCGGAACGAGCGAATTGCCGACTGTGGAACGTTGTCCAGCAGATCAAGGTTGCCAGCAACCACATCTGCGTATGCCGAGTCAACGCTCGTGTAAATGCGGTAGTCAATGCCCTTGTTCTGAGCCTGACGCGAGCCGATGTACTTGTCGTTCTTAGCAATCTGAATGTCTTCGTTATGCTTCCACGACTTGAACGTGTATGGGCCGTTGCCAATTGGGTGCTCACCGAAGGCATTAATATCCTTGTAAGCCACGCTTGGCAGTGGCACGAATGCAACGTAGCTCAACTCAGTTGGGAACACCGAGTCAGGCTGGTTCAACGTCACAACGAGCGTGTGATCATCTGGCGTCTGCACACCACTGAGGCGAGCGTCTTCAGGAGTCTTCTTAGGATCCTGCAGATCGTCGTAGCCCTTAATAATCGACATGAAGCTTGAGCCGAGCTGAGCGTTGCGAGCGTTTGCTGCGAAGCTCCATGCACGTGCGAACGATTCGGAAGTGATTGGCTCACCGTTCGTGAACTTCCAACCGTCCTTAAGCTTGATCGTAAATTGCGTAGCGTCATCGTTTGGGGTAATCGACTCGGCGACTTCCATGTGGGTGTCGCCCTTATAATCCACGCTGATTAAACCGTCGAACAGCATGCGAACAACGTCGCCACCGCCCGTCTCGATTGTGTTGGATGGCACGAGACCGTGCTGAGGTTCCGTGTCATTGACGCTAATTACATCATTTTGAGCAGCCTGCTGAGTGTGACCGCCGCACGCACCGAGCGAAAACAGCATCGTGCCAGCAGCAATAGCCGCCACTGACTTGATGAGTGCGGAACGCATGGTCATAGTGAATGTCCTCTCTCATTTTCTAAGACAACGCGTGCAAAAACGTGCACGACGTGATATAGAAGCCATTCCAATTTAGTTTTGCGTATCGTCACTTTCAGTCTCAGCAAATTCTCCACAAATTATTATTACATTTATTTTCCATCCGTCTAATTTTTAACGTTCACTTACGTTCAGCTCGTTATTCAATTTGTTTGATTTATGCAACGCCACAATCCCGCTGCAGCGTTGCAAAATCACTACCTCACTGCTTGGCCTTGTGCAACGACTGCACAAACTGGCCAAGTCGAGTAATTCCTTCATACAGATCTTCGCGCGATGCTGCATATGACATACGCACATGCGTCTTGGCTGTAATCTGACCGAAGTCAATTCCAGGTGTAAGTGCCACACCGACTTCATCGAGTGCACGCTTACAGAACTCTTCAGCCGTTAAGCCCGTATGCTCCACCGAGCAATAGGCATAGAATGCGCCGTTTGGCTCCACTTCTAATGGCATACCAATATCGGCAAGGCCTTGTACCACAATGGCTTGGCGCTCCAATAGCTCGAGTCGACGCTGTTCAAGAATCTGCTGCGATTCTGGTTCAAACGCTGCCAACGCGGCAACTTGTGTTGGCGTATGTGCAGCGAGGAAAAAGCTTGTAGCAAGGTCATGTACGGCTTCGAGGGCGAACTCAGGAACCACAATCCAGCCAAGCCTCCAGCCAGTCATACCGAATGATTTGCTGAAGCTATTGCAGATAATCGCATCAGGATCATAAGCCAAGGCCGTGCGTACAGCACTACCATCGGGTTCACAGTCAGCCAGATCAATATAAGTTTCATCCACAATGCGCCATAGCCCCTTGGCTGCAGCCTGTTGGCACGTTTCACGCAACGTTTGTGCACTCATTGTGGTGCCTGTTGGGTTTGACGGGCTCGTAATCATAACAACTTTGGCTGTTTCATCGGCATATTGGTCCACGAGCTCAGCATTCATGTGGAATCGCGTACTTGCGTTGGTTGGCACATCAATAATGTGACCGCCGAACACATGCACGAGTTGACGATTGGCTGGATATGACGGATCAGCGATCAGAACGCCATCACCATGGTCCACGGTCAGCGCCGTGGCAAGCATTAGCGCAGCTGAGCCACCTTCGGTGATAATAATGCGCGCTGGATCAACGCTGACGCCATGCTTCTTCAAGTAGTGCTCGCTAATGCGCTCACGCAGTGCTGGCAAGCCTGCTGCTGAGGTATAAGGCAATGGGCGGCCATCGTACAGTGCTCGCATGGCTTGCTCCACTGACGCTGGAGCACCAAAGTCTGGCTGGCCTAAGCTCAAATCAATAATGCTGCGACCTTCACGCTTGAGCTCAGCAGCACGTTCACCAATGCGCATGCCATGGAATGGCTTGACGATCTGTGCTCGTTGCGACAGCTGCGGATGTTGTGACGGTGACTGCTGCATAGTCTGCTGCTGTGCTGATGCTTGGTTCACTGGTGACTGCATGAGTTGGACTCCATCGTCGTTCGTAGTCGATGATGCGTCTCATCGCTGAGTGCTCATCAGAGTTATTGTTCTATTGAGTTCAAGCCTCGGATTTGAGTGCTTATTCCAAACCGGTGTAGCAATTGACGTAGTACTCCACATCGTTATCAGTGTTATATCCGGGTTATCAGTGCTGTATCTGGGTTATCAGTGTTGCATCCGGGTTTGCCTTCATTGTTGCAAACCAAATAGTTCCTTATGCTGTATCGTAGCAACAGAGAACAGTTTTCATCTAATGATTCTCGGCACAGCAGCATAGACGCTGCCTGCATGCTTCAAGGTGAAGTTCAAGTTCTCTTCAGCTTCAGCGCATTAGGCTGGTACCAGTTCCTATGCCTCTTGCAGAGCCAAGACGCTTGCATAGTTAAGAAAGAAGGATGAGTCAATGACACTGCCTCACGATGATGTCAATTTTGGCCGTATGAACGGCAAAGGCCAAGGCACAATTAACGTAGCTATTTTAGGTGCTGGCCGTATTGCCCAGTCCATGGCTAAAACACTGCAGCTCATGGCTCAGGATGACCGCTACTCGAGCCTCGTCGCTCCATATGCTGTTGCTTCGCGCAGCATGGATCGCGCTCAGTCGCTTGCTGACCAGTATGGCTTCGCTCGTGCTTATGGCTCCTATGATGAGCTGCTCGCTGATCCACTTGTTGATCTGGTCTATATTGCAACGCCGCACAGCTTGCACATGGAGCAGGCTATTGCTTGCATGCGCGCGGGTAAGAACGTGCTCGTTGAAAAGTCGTTTACGGCGAATGCTGAGCAGGCTCAGAAGATTCTTGATGTTGCTGATGACACTGGTCTGCTGTGCACCGAAGCCATTTGGACGCGTTATATGCCATCACGCTTGATTATCGATCAGATTGTCAGCTCTGGCGTACTCGGCGATGTAACGACGATTAGCGCCGACCTAAGCTATACGACGTCGTATAAGGCACGTCTGACTGATCCAGCACTGGCTGGCGGCGCACTGCTCGATGTTGGCGTCTACACGCTGAACTTCATTGACATGATTATGGGCGCACAAGAAATTGATCGTATGGTGACGTCGATGCTGCCGTATGAGACTGGCGTAGATGCTTCGAACAGCACAACGCTCTACTACCCTGACGGCACGATGGCTGTAGCAACATCGAGCATGATGTGTCAGTCCGATCGCGACGGTCGTATCCTCGGTACGAAGGGTTATGCCATCGTTCATAACATCAATAACCCTGAAGCCATTGACGTGTTCGGTGACGATCATGATCTGCAGCGCCACCTGCACATGCCTGATCAGCTCACTGGTTACGAATACGAAGTGGAAGCCGCAGCTCGCGCTATTTTGGCTGGCAACAAGGAATGCCTCGAAATGACGCATGCCGATACGCTGCGCATGATGTCACTTATGGATCAGATGCGAGCCAGCTGGCACATGCAGTTCCCATTCGAAAAGTAAGACGCAAGCAGTAAAGCGCAAGAGAGCTTAGACACAAGCGAACTCAAACGCAACACATACAAATGCGGTGTACGAGTAACGCAAACTTGAAGATCAAGTTGCACACTCATGCACCGCATTGTTCTACTGTATTTGCAACACAGTTCAACAGTATTTAGTGCTGCAGCATTCAGTTCTGTAGTACGGAATTCGGCAAGTTGTTTAGTGCACGCTCAACATACTTGGGCCATCTTCGCGAATACGACGCACCTCAATATGATCGCTAATGCGCTCACGCAGTGCACCCACATGCGAAATAATGCCAATCGTACGAGTGCGGCTCACTTCTTCGAGCACATCCATAACTTCATCAAGCACATCAGCAGACAGCGAGCCGAAGCCTTCATCAATGAACAGCGTCTCCATACGCACGCCGCCATTTTCCGCTTCCACAATGTCAGCCAGAGCCAAGGCCAAAGCCAGCGAGACGAAGAATCGCTCACCACCAGACAGCGTATCTGGATCAGCACTCGTATCCGAACGACGATCATAAATACGAATTGGCAGACCCATCGAACGCGTATCGTCATCCTCAAGCTGCAACTCGTAATAACCATCGTGAATATCGCGCAGCAAATCATTCGCGCGATCCAACACATCGCGGAAGCGCTCAGTAATGGCATACGTAATCAGCGTCGTCTTGCGATCAGCGCCCAAGTTGGCACCACCCGTAACAAGCTGAGCCATACGATACAGCGGCTCAAACTCACGCCTTGCTGCAGCCCACACGTGAGCAGCCACAATCATCGTGTGTACTGCCTCAGCGCACTGCTGAGCTGACTCAACAGCCGACTGCTGCTCACGAATAGCAACATCGCGCTGCGACATCGCTTCTGTTAACTGCGCAGTCACGTCCTGCAGTGTCGTATGCACTGCGTTGCGAATAGCAGCTTCGCGTGCTTCTTCAGAAATAAATAATGTCTGCGGAATCGTCAACCCGAGTCGTTCCGGCGTTGGCTTCTCCAGCATAGTTTTAATCTGCTCACGCAAGTGCTGAACGCGAGAAGTCACACCCGTGAACTCCTCGTCGAACTGGGCGATTTGCTCACGATAGTGTTCCAAATCAGCCTCAGTCAGCACAGCAGCTGCAGCCTCAGTGCCGTCTTCGAAACCGGACGCAGCGCAGGCAGTTTTGAACTCCGCATTTGTCAGTTCAAAGACCTTCTTACGCTCGCTGAACTTCGTGCGTTCGGCAGCTTCCTCACGCATCAGCGCCGTCAGCCTGTCCAAAATATGACGCAGAGAATCCAGCTTCTGAGAAGCATCCAGTGCCTGCACGCGCTGCTGTTCAAGCTCTTCGCGCTTCTGGTGCAGCTCCTCGCTGTTCAGACCATCAACTGCAGCCAGCGCCTTCTGATAGTGCTCATGCTCACTGTTCAGCGAAGCCGCGTTCGATTCAGCCTTCTCAACAGCTTCCTGCAGCTCCTCACGAGCCTGAATAATCGCACGCAGCGTGACGCGCGTCTCACCTAAGCGACGCTGAGCCAGCTTCGATTCCTCAACGTTCTCCTCGGCACGCTTCAGTTCCGTTTCGAGTTCTTCTCGCGTGTGGTTGGCAATCAGCTTGGCCAACTGACGCTCGTGCTCGTATGCAACGGCAACAGCGTGCTCAGCTTGCGTTTCCGTAGCCACGGACTCGTCGTAAATGGCACGCTGCTTATCGAGCTCAGCAGTTTGCTGCACACTTTTCATTACTAGTGTTGCTTCAGTAGCCGCTGCAGCTTCGCTATGCGCCGCGTCACTGGCTGCGTCAAGCTTTGGATGCTCAGTACTACCGCACACTGGGCAAGCCTGACCAGGCTTCAACATGGCGCCAACAGCAGCGAGGCCATCATCAATTTTGTCTTGGAAAGCGCGGTCAAGCAGCCTACGCTCTTCTTCCCTACGCTGGCGCGCACGAGACAAATCCTGATCAGCCTGAGCACACACCTGTACAGCAGCCATATGATCATCAAAAGCCTTGAGCATCGACTGCGCACGCTCAAGTGCATGGTCGCGCTTAGCTCGATCAGCAAGCAGCTGCTCATAACGATCAATATGAGCCAGATGCACATTAAAATCACCAAGCTCTTCAAGAGCCTGAATGCAAGCGTGATGACGAGCCTCTGCCTTTTGCTGCACATCGGCAAGCTCTTTAACGCGCTTCGACGACTGTTCCCATTCCTTCACGCGCTGCTCTTGTTCGGCAACGAGCTTCAGGCTCATAACAATCGCGTTTTCTTGCTGTGCAATACGGCTCGTGTCTTCGTACAGCTTGGATACATGCTCGTAGTCGCCATATTTTGCAGTTAACGCAGTGATCTGCTCATCCACATGCATGAGTGCATGCTCCGACTCATGCTGCAAACGAGCAGCTTCAAGCGAGCGATAGTGCAAAGCACTCACTGGCTGAGCCTTTTCCGAACGGTCGATCCAATTGCGCAGTGTCTGCACACGAGACTGACGCGATGCCTGCTTTTGCATCTCTTCAACAGCCTGCGACAGATCATCAAGCGTCGAAGAAATACGCGTCAGCTCATCATGATTGAACTGCAATTCCTGTACATGCTCTTCGGCTTCAGTAAATTGCAATTCGGTGGAGCTGCGCAGCTTACCAGCACGCTTATTAACTTCTTGGCCAACGGCAACAAGGCGATGCTCAATGTCATCAGTATTGCAATCGCAGCCACATTCAATCAAATGGCCGTCTTCGTGCAAGCACCACGTATCCAGATCAGCAAGTTCATCAGTCGATGCGGCGGCTGGCTCAGACTCGGTGCTTTCGCCAGATGCTGCATCGTCAGCCGATGCTGCTGCGGCATTGGCATTGCTGGAGCTCGACGCATTGTTGCTTGAACCTGCAGCGGATACTTCAGACTCTGCGGCATCCTTGCAATCAGCAAAGTCAGGAATCAACGAATCAAGCAGATCATTGATTTTGGCGTCAGTAACTTCATTAGCCCACTGTGCAACAGCATCAATATCTTGTGCGCCTTCTGGCATATCAATATGACGTGCTGCAGCGGTGCGTGCTGCAATAATGGCTGATTCAAGGCGCGTACGCAGCGTATCAACCTGGTCGCCACGTTCATCGCACATGGCCTGCAGCTCATCTTGAATATGTTCAAATGACGAAGCTGCAAACAGGTCTTTGACCATAGACGAACGCTGCTGTGGCTTGAGCTGCAAGAAGCGTGCGAACTGGTCCTGCGGCAACATCACGGTTTGGCAGAACTGCTCAGCGTTTAGACCAATAAGCTCAGTAATCGTATGAGCCACTGGCTGCACACCTTCGTTAACAACCTCAATCAGATCTGGATTGGAGAAGAAGGCAAAATACTCATCGGAATGATCACTTTGTGCGGGATCTGCGAGTAAATGCGATCGCACTAAATCATTAATTTGCGACTGTGCAAACGATGCTGCCGTTACCAGCACGCTTTCCGCAGCATGGCGAATTGTGCCTGTTCCCTGCTCATTCGGCATATCGTATTCAGGCTTGCGACGCACCATGTAGTACGAATCGTTAACCTCAAAAATGAGTTCAACAACAGTCTCTACGCGCGTGCCATTGAGGAAGCGCGAACGCAGACGCTGGTCCTCAGCACCCTGCTGGTCTGGGCCTGGAACGCGACCATATAACGCGAATGCAATGGCGTCAAGAATAATTGACTTACCTGATCCCGTATGGCCTTCAATCAGGAACATATGGTTACGGGACAGGCGTGCTAAATCGACGCTATAGTTCTGCTCATATGGGCCAAGACCCGTAAAGCGTAGCGCGATAAGTTTCATTGCATCATTCCTCTAAAGTCACTAGTCACATTCAATTATTGTTCGTCTGATGCGGCTTGTTTGGCGTGCACACGTTCTACAGCAGTGCGTAATACTTTGAGCTCTGCATCGGTCGCAGCTCGCCCATAGGAGTACTGCACAAAGGATTCGAGAATGCCAAGTTCATCGGCATAAGTCGCAACCTCTGGCACAACTCGCTTGTATTCGCGCTTGGAATCCATGTAGACAACTCGCTTTTCAAGAATGTGATGGAACGCTTCGCCAAGCTGTTGGTACTCGCGACGTTGAATAGGGCCCTTCGTTTCCAACGTAAGGCTCACCCAATCATCACGGTGCAACGGCGCTTCTTTGCTAATCAAGTTCTGCACTGTGTCAGTTAAGCTGACAAGCGCTGGCTGATCCGACTGCACATCAACAGCCTGTACCGTGCAAGGCGTTGCCGCATCATGCGTATCAAAATCAACAAGCATAACTTGCTTACCATTCCCGCGGCGTGGTGGAACCGTTGCCTCCGAGAACGAATAGGCCAAAATAGCACCACTGTATTGGGCAATTGGCGGACGCTGGTCGGCGGCAACAACAGGAATTGTCACCTGCTGCGCTGTATGCAAATGGCCAAGCGCAATATAATCCAGCTGCGAATCAGAGAAAAGCGAAGCTGGCACACTATCGACGCCACCAACGCAAATACCGCGCTCGGAATCAACCTGATGCGTTCCAGACACATATGCTGGTACGAGCATTGTTGCTGCAACATGAGGATCTGCTTGACGCTGCTGCTGCAGATTAGCCTCAATAAGTTCAAGTGCTGCACGCATAGCATCGGCATGCGAGCTGGCAACTGCATGACCGGTCAGCTGCTCTAATGTTTGGCGGCTGGTATCTGGATCAAGGAATGGAACGGCGTAGACGAGCAAATGCTCATTATTAATACGAATATCAACTGGATCAGCAATTGCGGCCACATTGCAACGCATATGAATATTGCTGCGCAGTAAATCGGAACCAACACCTAATCGTGCTGCCGAATCATGATTGCCTGGCACCATAACGATTTGTAACGGATGCCCATTGACTTGCAACGAGCCCAGCCGTTCAAATACGGTACTAAACAGCTCGACGGCTTTTGCACTTGGGAATGGCAAATCATAAATATCGCCACCCACACAAAGCACATCGACATGTTCTTGTTGGATTGTGTCGATAAGCCAATCGAGGGCCTTGGCCTGCAAATCAAGCAGGTCGAGACCCCTAAATCGTCTCCCTATATGCCAGTCAGATGTGTGCAGCATGCGCATGGTTGCTCATTATAGTGCTATTCAGTCTCATTTATGTTGAAATTTAGCCGAATTCCACACATTCTGAGACCGTTTCTTATGCATTTCTAGGCGTGCTGCATAAGTTCTTCGACTAAACAAATTACTAGTCGAGCAACGCAAGAATATCGTCACGCGTCATCGCAGCCACATTAGCTGTGGATTCCGCATCCAGCAACGCATGCGCAAGCTCACTCTTACGAATCTGCAATTGCACAATACGCTCCTCAATCGTGTCGCTTGCCACAACCTTATACACGTTTACCGTGTGCTTCTGGCCAATACGATGTGCACGATCCGTCGCCTGATCCTGAGCAGCTTCGTTCCACCAAGGGTCGGCATGAATAACTACAGACGCACCAGTTAAATTCAAACCTGTTCCTCCAGCCTTGAGCGAGATGAGGAACACAGGAGTGTCATCAGCGTTGAACTTGTCAACGAGTTCAAGGCGACGTTTCTTCGCCGTTGAACCGGTGATCTCGTAGAAATTGAACCCAGCTTCAGTGAGCTTGTCGCCAATCAACTCGAGGAAGCTGACGAACTGGCTGAAAATCAGGACTTTCTGACCCGACTCCTGAGCCGATTGAACAAGTTCAAGAATGGCAGTGAGCTTTGCTGAACCGTCCTTAGCGTTCTCATAGAGCAGGCGCGCGTCGCAGCACAGCTGGCGCAGCTGAGTCAACGCAGCCAACACCTGGAAGCGATCCTCGTTAATGTTCTGACTCGAGGCCAGCATCATCTTCAGCTTGCGCTCATGCGTTGCATAGAGCTTGCGCTGCTCACCTTCCAGAGGCACGTCAATAACGGTCTCAATTTTATCTGGCAAATCTTTGAGTACATCCTGCTTCAACCTGCGCAAAATAAACGGTTGAATAGCATGCTGCAAACGGTCAGAAACATCGGCACGGCCGTCCAAAATTGGCTTCTCGAACGTGTCTTTAAACGCACGATACGAACCCAAAAAACCAGGCATCAGGAAGTCAAAAATACTCCACAATTCACTGAGCCTATTTTCAATTGGCGTACCCGTTAATGCAAAGCGGTGCGCGGCCTGAGCACTCTTCACAGCCTTCGCAATTTTTGTTGCCGGATTCTTAATAGCCTGTGCTTCATCAAGCGACATAACAAGCCACGGCTGCTGCTCGAGCAACTCCGAATAAAGGCGGAACAAGTCGTATGACGTGACGACGACGCCGCTTAAGTGTGCGTAGAGCTTCTTGCGGTGCGCTTTACTGCCCGAAATAACAGTCACAGGTAGCGTTGGCGCAAACTTCTGGATTTCTCGAGCCCAGTTATAGACGAGCGACGCTGGACACACGACGAGAGAGGGGCGTGCGTCACGTTGTTCTTGTTCTGATTTCTGCTGTTCTTTGCTGTAGGCAACGAGCAGCACACTAATGAGCTGGATAGTTTTGCCTAAGCCCATTTCATCGGCCAAAATACCGCCCAAATGCTTATCCATGAGCGTGCGCAGCCAACGATGACCAGTCAGCTGATACGAACGCAAGGTTGCATTGAGATCTGCTGGTGGCTCGTACTGCATTGGATCTACAACGCGAACTTCACCGACGAATTCCTTAAACGATGGTGCTTCTTCAATAACCGATTCATCTTCGGCATCAAGCATGAAGGCACGCATAGCTGGCAGCTCGGCCGTACCGCGAGCCAAATCAGAAAGTGACAAATGATAGCGCTCGACCAGATCGTTGGACTTGGCAATATTGCCGCCATCGATTTTGATAAACGTGCCATCAGCAAGACGGTGATACTGTTTGCGGCGACGATAACTGTCGAGAATAGCGACAACATCTTGTGGATCGATTTCGTCAGCCAGCGGGCTAATACGGACGAGATCACCCTTAACCGACAAGCCCATACGCACCTGAGCTGGGCGGGCGCGCATAATCTTCGTGACCTTATCGGTCGTATATACTTCGCCAATACTGCGCAGTGCCGTAAGACCTTCGGTGTAGAGGCGTAGCAGCTCCCCTGTGGCGTCGAGCGACACATATGGAGCCGTGTGCGGCACGTGGTCTGGAATAACTAGCGGCACATTGCCCGGGCGCGCTACTGCATATGGCGTATGGAAATAAATGCCAACGGCTTGACGAGCAAATTCCTCGGTTGCTTCGTCGCGGACTACGGTCGGCTTATTGGCAGTGTTTGCACTTTGGCGGTTTTCTGTCTGACGATGCTCAGCATTATGGCTGCGAGCTTGAGTTGCTGACGCCTGTGCCTGTGCTTGCGCATAAGCCAGTGTCACTGGCTCAGAGAACACATTGAAGCGTAAGTTCTGACCGTACTCAGCAAAGGCTTCGCAAATGATGACGTCATCATCAGTGCGATCCAAATAGAACTTCAGTGTGCAATCCGCATGCTGTTGCGATTGCAATGGCTGAGGAATGCTGCTGACCTGACCAAATGCCATGAGCACTGGCGTAACCGCATTCGCGAAATGAGCGAAATCTTGTTGTGCGAGCACGAGTGGCATATCAGAGTTACACAGCGCCTGCAGCACGCTGAACTGCTGCATGTCCATCAGAGGAACCTGCTGGAAATATGGCTGACCATAGGCATCCTCAATAAACATGAACGCATTCTTGCCATTCGTGCAAGCATTCAGCACTTTGTTGCTATGTGTAATCGTGAAGGCCAACAGCTGCTGCTGCGAGGCATCAAATTGTGGCAAGAATGACAAGCCCAGATCAGGGAATGATGGCTCAGCATCAGAATCGGTCATCACGATTTGCGAAGGACGATAGGTGCTACGCCACGTTTGTGGATCGTCCACGGCAATTTCAGCATCGGTCTGCCCTGCTGCATGCAGCAATTGTGCAAGCTGCTCTTGCGAAATTGAAATCGTGTTGTATGGCACGCGCATGCCATAGTTGGCAGCAGCAAATGAGGCTGCATTGGCTGCTGTATAGGCTTGGCAAATGGCCGTTAATGCGTTAAGCAATGGTGCATACGAATCTTCAAACATTGCACGCTTGGGCACAAAATCCCATTTCGTTGAGAAATGGTATTGCAGGCCTTTGCGTATGGATCGCATCAACGTTGGAATCTTTTGAATGCGATACCAATGGCCATCAATGAAAATCTGCAGCTTAAACGTCCAGTGAATATCGTCGTCATCACCAGTTGGTGCGTGTAATTCCACACGCAAATGCATAGGATCATGTGGCTGCGAAGCCGATCCGCTGGCATCCATGCTGAGCTGACGGTACCCGCCGAGCGTGCTATGGCGCAGGAACTGCTGCTGCATTTGCGAAACCGTATCAACGAGTTCCGTATCGGCACTCGACATAATCGACATTAACGATGGCGACGAAGCTTGTGATTTGCGAGCGCCTACAGTGCCTTGTGCGATTGCATCACGCATGTGTGCAATATCGCTGGTGTTATGGCTGCCGAATACGGCATCGTTAGCATGTGGATCATTGCCGAACCGACGAGTTGCTGGGCTTGAGCTGGCGTAGTCATCGTCGGCTTCATAAACGTCGTCAAAGGCCATGTCACCGAAGGCATCGTCGTTATTCTGGTAGCGCTTCCAACCGCGTGAGCGTTTGCGGCTGAGTCCTTGTGGAACGTCATCTACGTATTCGGCTGGCTCGTAGGTCACATCATCAAATGCATCGTCATCGCTTCGAGAACCGAATGATGCGCCGAAGGTGCCTCCTGACAGGCGACCATTATTACGAATGACCATCTATCTTGCCTCTTATCTGCTACGAATACAGTTCCACTGTAGTTGCATATGGTCAAACACACGCTCGGCACAGGTAGCAGCGAAATTCCTTGCGTTCTAGTGCTGAAACAGCTGACTTTCTGCTGCAGTGCTCACAGTCTACGAAAGTGTTCATCTTCTACTGCAATGCTTACCTGCTACAGCAGTGCTTGCCTTATGCAGCAGTATTCACCTTCTACGACAGTGCTTGCCGCCTACACCTCGGCGTCCACGAGGACCGAATGGGCCTGCATTGTGTTCTTTGAGTTGGTGCAGATGAGTGCGCATGGCCTCGAGCATAATATGGGCATCTTCGAGTCCTAAGTGACGCTCCCCCAGATCTTCTGGCAGTGCACCCATACGTTGCGCATAGGCTTCCAAACGGTTATCACCCATCGGATGTTCTTCGCTTGGTTGCGAGCCTTCATCCCATTGACGGCTCATTGGCAACGTATCGATAATCGTGATGTGACCATTGCGATAGGCTTCGGCGTATCCGGCAATATTGAACATAAAGAATTTATGCTCGAATGTTGCATTATGAGCCACATATGGTTGGCGTTCGAGACGTTCCAACAACGACTTTTGTGCTGAGTCCCATTCGTCAAATGGACGATACTGTGCATCGGCACGCTTCGTCACATCAATGCCAGTGAGGTCAAGAATAAATGGGTTGCCAAGCTGTGCTGCCAGCGGTGGCACACCGAATGGCAAGCGTGCCTGATCATACGCATGCCTTGGCGAATATGAACTTTCGGTATAAATGTTGTATTGCTCGTGTTCTGCTGGGCTATCGGATTGCAGATTAATCATTTCGAAACCAACATCAATGATGTAATCGCGCCATGCGTTAATACCCGTGGTTTCAATATCGATGCCCATAACGGTATCTACATCGCGACCTGGCAAATAGGCATTACGCCAGTCAGAGTCCGAAGAACGCTTTGCTGACGAGTGAGCAGTAGTCGTGTTCTGCTGAGAGGTAGCGCCAGCTGATGTTGAACCTTGCTGTGCATTGTCAGCTTGTGCCGAGCCTTGCTGTGCAGCATGAGTTTTTGTAGCGTCAGAGTTATCTGCGGCAGCGACCGGTAATACTGCTGCATTTGCTGCTGCAGCAGCTTCGGAGCTGTTGTTCTGCTCATGTGCTGCTTGGACTTGTGCATGCAGAATACCGATTTCATCGTTTAAACGACGATTCAAATATGCGAGTGCACGTGGCAAGCGGAATGAGCTAATAGCACGCTCAAAATCACACATAAATGCCGATGTTGATTGCTTGAGCAGTGCTTCAATACGCTCACGCATGGCATAGTCAGCGCCAAGCGCCTGAGCAGCTGCATCAGCATCAACCTCAATAGGCTGTTCCATCGGGAATTGACCTAAGCCATGGTTGACATCCAGTGCCGCAATCTGATCCCAACTAATGCGCTTGTGATTGGCATCATTGGGCATAACATCACGCCACTGATCAACATCATCAAGAGCTTCTTGTAGCCAAGCCTCATTGATCTGTGTACGTGCACTCATATTGGCCCTTTCACTGGCGCTATACGCTATAACTCGTTCAAGCGTAGTTACTGAAACGCTTGTGAACAAAATCCATAGGCATAGTTGGTATCTATACTTACGGTTTTACTCGATACATTCGATACCATATAGCACCAGTAAAAATCGTGTAGCTGTCTACTAGCTGTTTTCTTCTACGAGTCCCCTGAATTCGTATTGCGATGTATTCACAGTATGCTGACGCTCAGATGTTTGTTGCGTATCAGCGAACTGAGCAAGATCAACGATTTCGTCAGCATCATACGAGCGTTTAATTGGCATTCCCATAGCATGCTGATCTGCACACATCACATCTGATGGCACATTCGAGGCAACACGTCCCGGCTTAGCGAGTCCCTCAATCTGCCAAGTAAACGGTGCAAAATTATTATTTGTATCAAGCCACTCAGTATGTCGCAGTGAAGCTCGATACAGCAGCACGCATGCGAGTGCCACTACGCCAATCATGCACAGAATAATCAGAATGTAGTTCAATTCAGAGCCAATAACATGCAGTAACTGTGCTGGCGGTACGAATGCGAGTGCAATAGCAAACGTTGCTGATGCCATGCCAACGCCTGCCGTTATCCACGCACCAACCATACCACCCGGAACCTTAAAGGAACGCGGCCTATTTGGCTGGTCATACCGAAGCTTCAAGAAGGCAACGAACATCACAATGTAGTACACCATGCACAGAATCGTGATGAGCTGGCCAATCAGTGCCATAAAGCCCTCAACATTTGGCAGAAGGAATACAACAAAAGCGACGGCCGTCATAATGCCCATTTGCAAATAAATAAGACGCGAAGGCATACCGAACTTGTTGTTTTCTTGCAGCCACTTTGGCAAGAATCCAGAACGGCCTGCTTCGCCCAACATACGTGAAGGACCAGCGAGATTCGTAATAAGCACAGCAAATGTATTAAATGTTGCTAAATAGTAGAGCACTATATACAGCTGTGGGAATCCAATAGCTGCACCAAGATCGCGATACACAGCAACCAAAGTTGATAC
The DNA here is from genome assembly GCF_003951975.1 of Bifidobacterium dolichotidis. Classification (GTDB taxonomy): domain Bacteria; phylum Actinomycetota; class Actinomycetes; order Actinomycetales; family Bifidobacteriaceae; genus Bifidobacterium; species Bifidobacterium dolichotidis. The sequence continues at coordinate 210,209 of NZ_QXGM01000001.1, read as the reverse complement.
CAAATTAATATTGGGCTCAACCATGGCTATAACCAACGTACCCACAATAAAGACGCCAAGTGAAAGCACCATCGAAATAAAAACAACAAGTGGGAATTGCTTCGATGGTTTCTTCAGATTATTAATATGCGCCGCATTAATATCAATGCCTGCATAGCTTAAGAACACGATTGCCGCTAAAGCAAGTGTTGGCATACCTTGCCAAGTTGGTATCAATGATGCAGCATCAAAATCAATGGCTGGTCGATGTCCTTGTGCGAGCCAGACTAAGCACAGCACAGTAATTATGGCAAGTGGAACAAAGGTACCGAAAATAACGCCATATTTTGCAATACTGGCAAACACTTTCACGCCACGTGTTGCACACCAGCAAATAAACCAGTAGAACACCAGCCAACCCAATAAAATTGGCAAAGAGATACTGAGCGGATGTGATTCTTCAGCGAACTGAACAGCTCTATCGAAATCAGCGGTAAAGAATCCAGTACGAGCTGCTGTTGTTGGAATACTCGAGCCGAACATAAAGGCCATACGGAACCACAGAATGAGTAAGCAGGCAATTGCTGGGAATCTACCCAAACCCTCGCCTACCCAGCGGAAAATACCGCCCTTTTGGCTCCATCCAGAAGCGAGTTCTGCAGCGACTAAGCCTGTTGGCACAAAGAACAACAAGCATCCGCCAATAAAGAATGTGACCGATGATAACCCGTAAAAGGCCATTTGCACATCATTCGTTAAATGTGCAACGGTGGCCACAGTCATCATAGTCAATGCCAGCGTGGTTATTGTTCCAGTACTGTTGGCAACAGTTGCTTCGTGTGTGACTTTTGCGCCGTCTTGTGCATGCGCGTTCGTCGTCAAAGGTGCATTCATCGTGTACCTACTTCAAGTGCGATTGATGACGTAGCGCACAACAAAAGAATTAACTGTTACGCTCGTCCTTATCGCTCTTCATTGTATGGTTAACCCGCTGTTCATGCACTTCGCCATTCACATGCTGACGTGCATATTCCACAGCGGCACGAGCTTCACGTGCGCGCTGGCGGATTTGCGACAACTGTTGCTCGACCTCAGCTTCGTTTTCTTCCGCTTGAGCCAAGACTTCGTAATCATGTGCAGTATTCATATCGGCCTTTGCTTGCTCTTGTGCCTGCAATGCATCTTGTGCTGCATCGTCTGGCAACTGCATCGATTCAACAAGTTCTGCAGGAGCTGCTGGCACTTCTACTTCATCGCCATGCGGTTCCATAATGACGTGAGGCATTGGCTGTGGCTCAATAGCCAAAGTCTTGACCATGCCCATATCGCCCATGAACACTGAAGTTGGTTCATCAGGTTCTGGTTCGCTGACATCCTTGCGCTTGAGCAGCTTATCGACTGCAGCAATAAACGCATCCTGATTCTTTGGATCTGGCAAATTGATCATGCGATCAGCATCGAAATGATGCTTAATTGGCATGCCCATTGGATCCTGATCTTGCGACAGCAGTGCCGTAGGAATATTTGACTTAGCAAATCCTGGCTTCTCCATGCCTTCAATTTGCCAAGTAAATGGGGCGAATTCATTAGCTGGATCTACCCAATCGGCATGATGCTGTGAAGCACGGAACATTAAGAAGCAAATCAGTACAACGAAGGCGATCAGGCTAATAATAATGACGTCATACGTTATGCCAGAGCCGACTTCCTTGGCCAGCTGTGCAGGTGGATACAGTGCGAGCACAATGGCGAATACTGCGGCAGCAATACCGACCAAAGCCACAATCCAAGCACCAACTTTGCCGCCAGGTACCTTAAACAGTCGTGGACGATTTGGCTGATCATAACGCAGCTTCAAGAACGAAGCGAACATCAGAATGTAGTAGATCATGTACAAAATCGTGATGGCCTGCGTAATCAATGCCACGAAGCCTTCAACGTTTGGCAAGAAGAACACGATGAACGCAATAATCGTCATAAACGCCATCTGTGCATACATCATGCGCGATGGCATGCCATGCTTGTTGTTGTTCTGCAGGGACTTTGGCAAGAAGCCCGAACGACCTGCTTGACCCAGCATGTATGAAGGGCCAGCCAGATTCGTAATCAGTGCTGCGAACGAATTAGCCATGCCCAAGTAGACGAACACCACATACAGATCTGGGAAACCAATAGTGGCGCCAAGATCGCGATACACGGTGTAGAGCGTGTAGAGCAGATTAATTTTCGACTCTGGCACGACGATTGCAATAATGACCGTTCCAATAACGAAGACGAGGAACGACAGCACCATTGAAATGAACACGACTGCTGGGAACTGCTTGGCAGGTTTCTTCAAATCTTTAATATGTGCTGCGTTCATATCAACGCCAGCAAAACTAAAGAACACACCAGCGGCCAAAGCCAGGGTGGACATGCCTTGCCACTTTGGCACAAGCGATCCCGCATCGAGTGGAATTGCTGGGCGGTTACCATGAGCCAACCAGACTACAGCCAGAATCATCATGACGGCTAATGGCAAGAATGTACCGAAAATAACGCCATATTTTGCAATATTGGCGAAGACTTTAACGCCCTTAGTAGCTAGCCAACAAATAAACCAGTAGTAGGCCAGCCAGCACAACATAATAGGCAGTTCAACGTTAACTGGATGCGAGTTTTTAGCGAAGTCTACTGCCCAGTCATAGTTTGTTGTAAAGAAGCCAATTGTGGATGACGTACTTGGAATGCCTGAACCAAATACGAATGACGTTTGGAACCACAGAATCAGCAGGCAGGAAATAGCTGGGAACGTGCCCAAGCCCTCGCCTACCCAGCGGAAAATGCCGCCTCGTTGACTCCAGCCTGACGCCAGTTCAGCTGCCACAAGTCCCGTTGGCACAAAGAACAGCAGGCCACCGATCAGGAAGTACGTGACGGCCGACAGTCCGTAGAACGACATCTGCACGTCGTTTGCGATGCCCGCGAGCGTCGTCACGGTCATCATCGTCAGTGCCAGCGTCGAAAGATTACTCGTACTCACTTCCGGCGTGCGTTTGTCGGCTTTGACTGCAGCAACAGCTGCTGCAGACGGTTGCGTTTGGGTATGTGAATGTGCCGTTTTACTCATGTGCATCCGATCAAATGGTAAGTTGGCAGCATTATGTGGCGCGTTCCGTAGCGTTGGGCATAACGCAAACAGGACCACACTGTTGTGGTCCTGCTTATATGGGAATCAGAGTGTGAAGCCGAGCTCAGTTGCTGCGTCTTCTGGAACTGGATCGTAGCTCCAGTAGTCATCCAGGTTCTCGTCAGACGTCAGCGAACGAATTTCAGACTTATCAATGTAGAGCTCGCCGCTCAAATGATCAGTTTCGTGCTGGAAAATACGGGCTGGCCAGCCGTGCAGCTGCTCGTCGTGACGGTGACCTTCCTCATCGGTCCAGTGCGCCATAATATCGAGATGGCGCTTACGCACAGCCTGGAATCCTGGCACGCTCAAGCAGCCTTCATAGAACTTCACGGTCTTCTCGCCGACTGGCTCATAGACTGGGTTAATAATGACGTGGAATGGGAACTCGGCGAATTCGCGTGGATCATCATCATATTCTTCGCTCGTGTGATCTTCCACAACGGCGAAAGCAAGCGACAGACCAATCTGTGGAGCTGCCAGACCAACGCCTGGAGCTTCAAGCATGCACTTACGCATTGCTTCAATGAGCTTGGTCATCGTCTTCTTGCTGAGCTGACCAACGAATGGTTCAGCCTGTGCACGCAGCACAGGATCTCCTGCTTCAACAATCGGCAGCGTCGTATCTTTGTACTGCTTTAACAAGCGTTCAACATCGCGGTTTAACGCGAGATCAACATGCGAGTGATTCATCGAGCATCCTTCATCAAAAATAAATTCGGCACATCGCTTGATGTGCCGAATATATTCAACGTATCTGATTCAAGCTGCCCTGATTATAAGACCTCAGAATCTAAAAACCCTGAGCGTCGCTCACAGCGCAAGTTCTTCTGCCACAACAGCAGCCAGACGCTCGCAGACCTCATCGGCCTGTTCCTGCGTTGCAGCCTCTGCCATAACGCGAACCAGTGGCTCAGTACCCGAAGCGCGCAGCAGCACACGACCGGTTTCACCAAGCAGTGCTTCTTCACGTGCAATAGCATCTTGCACAGCAGCGTTATCCTTGACGGCCGTCTTATCAACGTTTGGCACGTTCACGAGCGTCTGTGGCAGCTGTGGGAAGTCAGCAGCCAGTTCCTTCAGGCTGCGACCCGACTGCACAACTTCGTTGCACAGCGTCAGAGCGGTCAGCGTACCGTCGCCCGTCGTTGCGAACTCACGGTTAATCACGTGGCCGGACTGCTCGCCGCCCAGGCTGTAGTTACCACGCAGCATCTCTTCGAGCACATAACGATCGCCAACTGCAGTTTCGACCGTGCGAATACCCATATCCTTCAGTGCGAGCTTCAGACCAAGGTTGCTCATCACAGTTACGACGAGCGTGTCGTGGTTGAGCTTGCCCTGACGCTTCTTAGCGCGTGCCAGAATACCCATAATCTGGTCGCCGTTCACAAGGTTGCCGTCTTCATCAACAGCCAAGCAACGATCAGCATCGCCATCAAAGGCCACACCCATGTCAGCGTCCGAAGCCTTGACCATGGCCTGCAGCTGCTCTGGATGCGTAGAACCAGCGTGCTTATTGATGTTGTAGCCGTCTGGCGAAGCGTTAATGACAATAACGTCAGCGCCTGCACGACGCAGTGCTTCTGGAGCCACAACCGACGTTGCACCGTTAGCGCAATCAGCCACAATCTTGAGGCCCTTCAGAGGCTTTGGCTGCACCTTGTTTGGACCAACTGGAGCAATAGAAGACACCAAGTGATCGATGTACAGGTTCGTTGCCGTCGTGGAGTCGTGGCTAATACGGCCAACGCCAGCGCCAGTTGGGCGTTCCCAATCCTGACCCAGCACAGCTTCGATTTCGTCTTCCTTCGTATCTGGCAGCTTGAAGCCACCGCGTGCGAAGAACTTAATGCCGTTATCTGGCATTGGGTTGTGCGAAGCAGAAATAACTGCGCCCATCTCCACGTTGAGCACGCTCGTCAAATAAGCAATGCCTGGCGTTGGAATAATGCCAGCATCAATCACGTCGAAGCCACCGGCGCTCATACCTGCAGACAGTGCTGCAGCCAAGAAATCGCCAGAAACTCGAGTATCACGGCCAACGAGTGCACGATGACGACCTTCGAACTGGTCGCTGCGTTCACTCTCATCACCTAAAACACGTACGGCTGCATCGCCGAGTTCAAGAGCAAGTTGTGCGGTCAGGACGCGATTAGCAAGTCCTCGAACGCCATCAGTACCAAACATGCGCGGCATGATCTTCAATCCTCGTTTCCACTGCTGTTCAGGATGTTCTGCAACGAATTGTAGTCCTGCCCCTGCAGCTGCGCCGCGCGCGCAGCCGATTTGCCGCTAAATTTAGCCAAAAAGCGTACCTACAGAAATAAAAAGAAGCGATTTAAAAGAACGATTTTGAGACGCAATCTTAACTGCAGATGAACTTTAGGCATACCGTTGCTGAACTCGGGGGCCATAACGGACGAAACGACCTACTATGGCAGTGTCACCGCACGGCATAGTCAGAGTCGGAAGCGGGGGACGCTACGGGAAAAGAGGTGCAACGAGGCACCCTTTTACACAATTCCTTCGGGAAGAAGAAAGAGAGGTGCATCATGATTACGCGAAAACAGTGGATCAAAATAATTGTGGCTTGTGCCCTGCTGATGGTCGCACAAATTGTTGGCGTTGTATTGGCCGCAGGAGTGAACGAACTCTTGACGTTCCAAGTAATTACTGGAATAGTATTCACCACTGCGTGTATTGGCACTGCAGCAGCCGCAATGGTTGTGAGCAATAATTCGCCATTCGTCACTTCGTCAAGACGCAAGCGACGCATTCGAAAATAAAACAGTCTGCACATGGCTGTTGCGCAGTACTTTCGATCGCACAGGCTTAAGGAAGCCTGCAGGAAAGGAGATGAATCGTGAACAGCATGAGCACAACAACAAAACTGTGGTTCCGAGCGTTTCTTGTAGCCTGCATGGCGGCATTGCTACTCGTAATTGGCGCGATGCATGCGACCGGAGCTGAACAGCTGACCAAACATATGATCGCCAATATTGTCATTATTAGCGGTTTAGTAGGTTTTGAGTCACTGTGGCTCAGTTGGCGCCACGGCAATGTGGAGACCGGCGAGAGTGCTCTACCGCAAAATCATGAGCTCCAAGTGAACTTCGCTAATAAAGAGAATGACTGAAACTGAACTTCAAAGTTGGAATTATATATGGCAGTGGATTTGCTCAGTGATGTACGAATCCGCTACCTTATTCAGACTTTCGAATAAGACTTCCTAGGCTGCCAAAACTCAATTCAATTCCCCTAGGAAACAATTTGACCCGCCATCCGCACGTAACACGGATGACGGGTCAAATTATTTATCGTTTCAAACTAGCAGCTCATCAACTGCAGCTCACAGAGCCGAGTTGAAAGCGCACACGCGCTGCGTACGCTGCGAGGACTCGACGTTAGCGAGCACCATGCGCTTGAGAGCGTTGTCAGCATCAGCGTGCGAGCCGAGCCATGCTTCACCAGCCTCGACGAGCTTCTTTGGATCGGCGTACACAGGGTACAGGCCCTCGATCAGAGCCTCAGCCATGTGGAACGTACGGTTCTTCCAGATCCAGTCGAGCTCGTTGAAGAAGCGATCAACATAAGCGTTAGCAAGCTCAACATCTGGCGTTGCCGAGAAGCCGTTGGCCACTGCCTCGAGCTGGCTGTTCGTCAGATCCATGTTGCGCAGTGCCTGCTCGAATGCCCAGTCCTTAGCCTCAGCCGTTGGACGCTTTGCACGAGCGCCGAGTGCGAACTCACGGTTCTCAGTCGTCTCGTTAGCAGCGAGCTCCTTGTTCACTTCGTCGTCGGACATAGCGTCAACAGCAGCCAGAGCGCTGATAATTGCCCAGCGGAAGTTGTTGTCGATTTCCAGACCCGACAGCACGATGCGGCCGTCAAGCAGACCACGAGCGTTGTTGACGAACTCTTCGTCACCCTTAACGCCGTAGGTCAGGTAAGCGTTAGCGAGCTGGAACTGCTCATCGGAACCAGCCTCAGCAGCAGCTGCGAGCTTCCAGAGCTCTTGTGCCACGTGCTCAGCGATCTCGGTGCGCTTTGCAGGGTTCGTGTAGTGCCACACGGTCGTTGCGATCTGCTGCAGAGCGTAGCGGAACGTCGTCGACTCGTGCTCAGTGCCCAGAGCCTTGAGGCTCGTTGCAATGAACTGCTCAGCAGGCAGCTCACCATCACGCGTCATATCCCACAGCGACAGCCAGATGACTGCACGAGCCAGAGCGTCGTCGAAGCGGTAGAGGTTATCGAGAGCGAACTGCAGGCTCTTAGCATCGAAGCGCAGCTTCGTGTAGGTCAGATCGTCATCGTTGGTCAGCAGGAAGGCTGGCATTGGCTTGCCGGCAGCTTCTTCCACAACCGTACGATCGCCATCAACGTCGAGCTCAATGCGGTCGGTGCGCACGATCTTGCCCGTTGCTTCGTCTTCGTTGTAGAAGCCGATTGCGAGGCGGTGAGGACGCAGCACGTTGTGCTCCACTGGAGCGGTCTGCACGAGTGCGAGCTCAGCGATCTTCTCTTCTTCACCGTCAGAGGTGACGAGCTCAGTCGTCATCGTGTTAATGCCCGACTGCTCAAGCCACAGCTGGCTCCACGTCGTCAGATCGCGGCCCGAAGTGCCTTCGAGCTCGTGCAGCAGATCTGCGAGCGTTGCGTTCGAGTAAGCGTAACGGTTCAGGTAAGCGTTAATGCCCTCGAAGAAGCGATCGCGACCAACGTATGCCACGAGCTGCTTCAACACAGAAGCGCCCTTTGCGTAAGTGATGCCGTCGAAGTTGACGTAGGTGTCGTTCAGATCGTTAATAGGAGCCACGATTGGGTGCGTCGTGCTCAGCTGATCCTGGTTCAGACCCCAGCTCTTCTCACCGGAGCAGAAGGTTGCCCAAGCATCCTTCCAATCGGTTGCTTCAGCCGTAGCGAGCGTACTCGTGAACTCAGCGAACGACTCGTTGAGCCACAGGTCGTTCCACCACTTCATCGTCACGTAGTCGCCGAACCACATGTGAGCGAGCTCGTGCAGCACGGTCACGACGCGGCGCTCAGCCAGTGCGTCGGTAACCTTCGAGCCGAACACGTAGGAGTCACGGATCGTGACCATACCAATGTTTTCCATTGCACCTGCGTTGTACTCAGGCACGTAGATCTGGTCATACTTAGCGTATGGGTATGGAACGCCCCAAGTCTTGGCATAGAAGGCGAAGCCCTTCTTCGTGATGTCGAACAGGTAGTCGACATCCTTAGCCATAGCGTCCTTAAGTGCCTGACGGCAGTACATAGCCATTGGAACCGTGCGGCCATCTTCGTTGGCGTACTCGGTGTGCCATTCAGCGTATGGACCTGCGCAGATTGCGGTCAGGTAGGAAGACATCGTTGGCGTCGTCTCGAAGACCACGCGCTTCGTAGCTTCGTCAGCGTGATCGCCCATCGTGCCAGGCACGGTCATGCGATCCAGAGGCTCAGTTTCTGCAACTGGCATGTTGCTCGTCACGATCCAGCTCTGTGGAGCCACGACCGAGAAGTCGAACGAAGCCTTGAGATCAGGCTGATCGAACACAGCGTACACGCGGCGTGCATCTGGCACCTCGAACTGCGAGTACATGTAGATGTTGCCATCGGAAGGATCAACGCTGCGGTGCAGGCCTTCACCCGTGTTCGAGTACTGGCACGAAGCCACCACGGTCACCGTGTTGCGCTCGTCGAGGTCAGCGAGCTCAATGCGGTTGTCAGCGAATGCAATTGCTGGATCAAGCTGCTTGCCGTTGAGCTCGATGGACTCAACATTGTTAGCAATCAGATCCAAGAACGTCGTCACGCCGCGCTCTGCGCCGAACTCAATCGTCGTAGTCGACAGGAAGTCCTTTGGACCACGAGTCAGATCAAGTGCCACGTTGTAATGGATTGGAGCCTGGACGATTTCTTTACGCTCTTCAGCTTCAGTCCTAGTCAGGTTTGCACCCGGCATGCTTGCCTTCCTTTCAATTGTTGTAGTAATGCTTGGGATTACTTACGTTTGGGGGGTATTTTTCAGTTGTACGATTTCTGCTTGTGCTCGCAGTAGGTTCAATTGCGCGCTGATAGATAACCGTGCTGTCAGTTGTTCTGCGACAACATGTTGTCCATATCAGCAGCGACATCAGCCACTACTGGAACAATCATTGGCTTGCGATGCAGTTCGCGAGCAACCCAGCTACCCAGCGTGCGGCGCATAATCTGCTGCAGCTTGTAGGTATCCTTCGTGCCCGTCATCATGGCATCTTCGAGCTGCTGCACAATCTTGTGGCGCACCTGCTCGAATTCACTTTCATCTTCAGCCACAGCGTTGAGGTAAACCTTTGGACCGGAAAGCACTTCCTTAGCATCGGTATCAACAACCGTGAAGCAAGAAACGAAGCCTTCGGAACCGAGGATGCGGCGCTTCTCGAGCTCCACATCGGTCAGCTCACCAACCGAATCGCCATCAACGTAGACATAACCGCAAGGGACCGAGCCCACAATTGCTGCCTGGCCGTGGTACAGATCAACGACGTCGCCGTCTTCTGCAAGCACCACGTTCTGTGGATCGATGCCGGTCTTGACTGCAATCAGGCCGTTAGCCACCAAGTGACGGTTCTCGCCGTGAATTGGCATAGCGCACTTTGGCTTGACGATGTTGTACATGTACAGCAATTCGCCTTCGTTGCAGTGACCCGAAACGTGCACAGCTGCGTTATCGCGGTTGACCACGCGAGCACCCTTTTGCACGAGCTTGTTAATGACCTTGTAGACGCCATGCTCGTTACCTGGGATCAGCGAGCTTGCAAGAATAACAGTGTCGAACTCGTTGACCGTAATATCGCGGTGGTTGCCATCAGCAATACGGCCCAGTGCAGCCATTGGCTCGCCCTGCGAACCCGTGCACATGTAGACAAGCTTGTTGTCTGGGTAATCCTTTGCCTGCTTCAAGTCAATAACCGTGTCTTCTGGCAGGTGCAGGTAACCCAGATCTGCTGCGATAGACATGTTGCGCACCATCGAACGGCCGACGAACACAACCTTGCGGCCGTACTTGTGAGCAGCGTCAACAACCTGCTGCACGCGGTGCACGTGGCTCGAGAAGCTTGCCACAATAATCTTGCGCGTAGCCTGAGCGAATGCCATATCAAGTGCTGGGCCGATCGAGGTTTCTGGCTTCACGAAGCCTGGGACCTCAGCGTTCGTCGAATCCATCATGAGCAGATCAATGCCCTGCTCGCCGAGCTTACCGAATTCAACGAGATCGGTGATGCGGTGATCCAGTGGCAGCTGGTCGAGCTTGATATCGCCCGTATCAATCAGCGAACCAGCAGGCGTACGCACGCACACTGCGAGTGCGTCTGGAATCGAGTGCGTCACAGCAACGAACTCAAGGTTGAATGGACCAACCTTCATCTTGTCGCGGCCAGTCACCTCGTGCATGATTGGCTCAATGCGGTGTTCGCGGCACTTTGCTTCAACAAGGGCCAGCGTCAGCTTCGAACCGATCAGTGGAATATCCTTACGCAGCTTGAGCAGGTAAGGCACACCACCAATGTGATCTTCGTGGCCGTGCGTCAGCACCAGAGCCTCAACGCGATCCAGACGATCCTTGATGTAGTTGAAATCAGGCAGAATCAGATCAACGCCTGGCTGCTCTTCTTCTGGGAACAGCACGCCGCAGTCGATCAGCAGAATGTGACCGTTGTATTCAATAACGTTCATGTTGCGGCCGATTTCGCCAAGGCCACCGAGTGGCACAATGCGCATAGAGCCCTTGCGGTACTTAGGTGGGGCGATCAGCTCGCGGTGTTCGCGTGGATCAGACGATGCGATTGCTGGAATAGCCTTTGCTGGCTTAGTGGAACGCTTCGTGGTCTTGCGGGAGCGGGAAGTTGCCTTCGTCGACTTGGTGGACTTGGTCGACTTCGTGGACTTTGCGCTCGACTTGGTCGTGCTACGGCGAGTGCTCTTCCTTGTGGTTTCTTTTGCCTTTGCTCCCTGTGCGGTCTTCTTACGTGCGGAGCCGCGTTTACGCGTTGCCGTTTCCTTCTGTTCTGTTGTCATTACTTCTCTTATAGTTTCTGTTCGGTGTTCTACGCCTGTGCGCAGAACGGGGTCTTTGATGTACATACGGTTTGCCGAATCTGTGCTGAACAGATGCTGTCTGCAGCGGATAACTTGCGTCGACAACGCCGCATGGTTGTGCTTGAGCGGTATTCGTTTCGCCAAGCATGCGTGTCGTTCTATAGGTCCTTATGCATTGCGAATTCGTCTGAAGGCACGGAGCTTAGGCTCAACATGCCAAACGCATTAGAACCGACGCGGCACTTTTCCACGTCACCACAATTAGTTATACACGCTCCCCCGCTCAGAGCCTTTGCTGCGCGCGTGCATATACCCCCGTTATTGTGGGACCGGGAACATCATTGCTTGCATGAATACCATTGAGTAAACAAATTACAGGGGTTATTCATTCCCTGGCCTTATATGCCATGGCAATAGTTCAAATGACATTGCAACAACTCAGATAACATAGCTCAGGCTCAAATGCCACAGCAATTAATTCAAATTACATTGCAATAACTTAAATGACATAGCAAAAGACTCAGTTGCCCGCACCATGATTACGCGCTACTGAGTCTTTTGAAATCTAGTAAGTACAAAGTCAGATCGAATTAGAGCACTTTGCACTCATGTTCGTTGTGATGAGCAGATTGTCAACTCCTCTGCATGCATTCAGAGCAGTTTAGCTGCACGCAGGCCTTGAGCTACTTGTTCAATCTGTTCAGGAGTTGGTCCAACATTTGGCAAGCGCATCACTGTGGAATCGATAATGCCTCGTGCATACAGCGCAGCCTTGGCCATACCTGCTTGAAATCCAGCTCCATTCATAGCTTCAATAGCAGGTGCAATCTGCCCTGCAAGCTGCTGAGCCTTTACCACGTCACCATGGTCAAACGCATCGGCCAGATCATGCAGCGGTCCAGCGGCTGCGTGTGCTGCCACAGAAATAATGCCAACAGCTCCGATCGAAAGGAACGGAAGGAACAACGAGTCGTCGCCCGAATACCAAGTCAAACCAGTGTCGAGTCGCTTGCGGATGGCGCCGGAAATATCGCCCGACGCATCTTTGACAGCCGTAACGTGGTCGAGCTCAGCCAAACGGCAGTAAGTCTCATGAGCGATACGTACGCCTGTACGTCCTGGAACATCGTAAACGATCATTGGCTTGTCAACGCACGCATTGACGGAAGCATAGTGCTGGAAAATACCTTCCTGAGACGGACGTGAGTAGTACGGGCAGACGACGAGCACAGCGTCGGCACCAGCTTCCTGCGTCTTCTCAACCATGCGAACCGTATGGGCGGTGTCATTCGAGCCCGCACCAGAAATAACAGGAACATCAACGGCTTCTTTGACCGCGGTCACCAGCGCGACCTTTTCTTCAATGTGCGTGACTGGAGACTCACCCGTTGTGCCATTGACCACAATGCCGTCCGCACCGTCGGCGACGAGCTGGCGGGCCACGCGCTGGGCTGCCTCATAATCGATTGAAAAATCAGACTTCATAGGAGTCACCATGGCTGGTAGCACACGGCCGAATGGCGCCTCATCAAGTAAATGTATCGATGCAGTTGAATCGTTCTCATCAACGTGAACGTTCGTCATCTCATTTGCGTCTGTCATGGTTCACCACCGTAGCGGCTTTACTCAGGTGGAGCTGTGCAATGTCCAATTTTCGGCTCATTTGGTCATTGGGTGCCAACCTTCAGTGAAATTCGCTAGTGTGACGTGTGGAAATGCGCAAAATGAGGTTGCGGAACTCCGCAGATCTGTGAAGGAGAACCTATGATCAAGGTTTCTGTTGTTGGCGCCAAAGGACGTATGGGCTCGCACGTTGTTGAGGCTGTGAATGCTGCGCCAGATATGGAATTGGCGCTGGCGCTGGATGCTGGTGATGATTTGACGGCAATTACCCCTGCCAACACCGATGTGGTTGTGGAGTTCACTGTGCCAAGTGCTTCGCTGAACAATGTGCTGACACTTATTGGTCAGAGCGTTGATGTTGTTGTTGGTACGACCGGTTGGACGCCAGATAAGCTTGCTCAGGTTCGCGGGGTTATGTCTGCCCAGCAGAGCGTGTTTATTGCACCAAACTTTGCAATTTCAGCTGTGCTTGCTGACTACTTTGCTCGTGTTGCTGCACCATACTTTGAATCGGCTGAAGTCATTGAAATGCATCATCCAGATAAGGTGGATGCGCCTAGCGGCACTGCAATTCATACGGCACAAGGCATTGCTGCTTCGCGTAAGGCTGCTGGACTGGGTGCGATGCCTGATGCAACGCAGACCGATGGCGGTTCACGCGGTCAGGTTGTAGACGGTGTGCACGTACATGCCGTGCGTTTACGCGGTCTCAACGCTCATGAAGAAGTGCTGTTTGGCAATGCTGGTGAGCAGCTCGTGCTGCGTGCTGACAGCTTCGATCGCACTTCGTTTATGCCAGGTGTACTGCTGGCAGTTCGTAAGGTAGAAACTGGCGAATATCCGGGTCTGACCGTTGGCCTCGATAATTTCTTGGATCTGTGATGAAACGAAATGGGACTGAGCTTTGGTAATTGCTCAGTCCCATTTTTTATTACGTTTATTTGAGAATTACTCGGTCGGTACTTGAATTACCTTACTTGTAATTGAGTTACCCGGCTTGCTCCGTAATTACTCGGCTTGCACCTTGCCCATGTAAATGTACTGGTCATCGTCAAGGCTGATTGGACCGGTGCCCACTGGAGCAAGTTCAACGTCAGTGTCTTCTGGATGATCAGCGTGAATGCGCTCTGCCACGCGCTGCATACCCTTGTGATCGTAGAACTCGTAATCGCACGTGGAATCAGTGTGCAGGAAGAACGAAGTCACACCTTCTGCAGCGAACTCTTCCTGAGCACGACGCCACAAAGCACCACCAACGCCCATTCCTTGCGTAGTCGTATTGACCATGAACAGCTCGATTTCGCCCTGCGTATCTTGGTTGACGAGCGAATCATCCTCAAGTTCCTTCTCAACAGCAAGGAAGCGCTCTTGGAAGTCAAGCATGCGACGGCCATTTGGCGTAGCCTTCATCAGACCCTTTGCCATTTCCAAAGCTTCTGCGGCTTCAGGGAACATATATGGCTTGCCCTGCACACGCATAAGCAGTACGCCTGCGAACTCACCATTTGAGGTACGACCAACAAAACCATTCGTCGTCAGGCTCATGAAGTGCAGCGTCAAGAAGCGAGAAACGAGCACAGCAGTTGGTGTACCAGCGATGCCTGGAATCTCAATAGGCCATACGCGATCAAATGCCGTCAGAATATCCTCGAAATCGTCCCATTGCACTTGACGATAATCAACAATTTCTGGCCTAAGTCGTTCCACATTCTTCAACTGTGCATGATGCGAATTCATACTGTGCCTTTCTTGCTAGCCCGTAATGTAGCTTAGCCGCTTTTGCCTGTCTTATTCCATAGCAAAGTTCTGAAAATAATGAGCTATTCACAACCAACGATGGTTTATTAGCCTATTTCGATACCTCATTCTTCCATTACGCACTTGCCTATCCCTTGTTTATAGCTATTACACGCAAGGATTCAAGCTAAGAAAGACTGCTGAGTAGCATGACAATCGAGAGAAACAACCTTCTTTTAATCAATAGCAAGGAAGCGAAAGATGAAGAAGCTAATTCGAACATTACTATGCCTAATTGCGGCTATTGGATTTATTTCCGTGAGTGCATGCTCAAGTGAGCTTCCCGGAGCAAAGCTTGAACCCATTGAGGCAGACACCAATACAACAGTGACTTTTGGCAAAATTCAGGTGCCTATTTCTTCCAAGTGGGAAGAATCTGACGATAACGACAGTACGTATGTTATGAATCGTTACGTGATCGATAAGGATCAGTCCATCCGCATCGTTCTGTCGCGAGATAAGTTTGCATTAAATGAAAAGCCAACAACTTACGAAGCACTTAAAACACAAGCAGAGAATTCATTATCTGGTGCAACTTCTCTGAAGACAGAAGAAGCAAAAGTTGATGGTGAGATCGCTGTTAAGGCAACATTTACCAGTACTGGCTACGACGACAAAGAGATCAACGATAATGCTTACTACTTCACGGTAAACACAACTTTATACTCAATTGACTTTGTCAAAGCAGTTCCTGCCTCAGTGGATATTCAATCGTTAATCGACAAGATTCTTCCAAAAGTTAAGATCGAAAAAACAGTACAGATTGTTCCTGTAAATATTGAGATTACGGATCACAACGAAGGCTCTGAATATTACTATTTCAATGTTGTTGTGAAGAATCCAGCAACTTCCGATATTAAGGTAGAGCGGGTCGGAGTTGAGCTTCTTGACAAAGATAACAATGTAGTTGATTCAACCTATGCCTTTAGTAGCCCCGGTATAACGATTGCCCCAGATAAGACCGGTGCCTTTGAATGCAAGGCAAAATATTCTCAGAATGTTAGTAAGGTTCGCGTCACCCATTACTCCATTCCTGGAGATAATGGTCCAAACAGCTTTGAAGAAGTACCGTTAGAGCATCCAAAGACGCTTGATATGCCTGCAGTCTGATACAGCAAAGCAATTGATAAGCTCTATAGAGTAACGCCGAGCGGGTTGAGATGGACTTCCATTTCAACCCGCTCAGTTGTTTGTTACAACTACATTCTGCTCGGCTTGGACTATTAACTCCTCATTGTTTGAATCTTCATCGTTGCCGATTAGTCTTCATCGCTGCTTTGTGGAATGCCCGAGCTTAATTCTTCGAGAATCTGCTGCTCAGACTTCGGCTCTGCCACAATCGTGCGCTGTGATTCTTCAGCCTCGCTGACGTAATAGAGCGCCGCATCGATTTGCTCGATCGGAATGCTACGCATACGCGACCACAGTAATCGATAGAAATCAAGCTGACGCAACTTTTTCTCGATATCAGCCGCACCAACTGGACGATGACCAGTCTTCCAGTCGACAATTGTGAAGCAATCTTCTGTATGAGTTCCATCAAGACGACCGCGGAATACGGCGTCAAGCTTGCCAGGCATAACGGCGAGCGTTTCAGAAGACGGTGCAGTCGAGTCAGACGGAGCTGCGCCGGACGAAGCCGAAGCAGATTCAGCAGACGGAGCCTGAGCTGGAACAGCCATAACAACGCTCTGTTCAGCGGCCTCGAGCTGCCTACTACTCCACTGCGATTCAGCAAGACGCTGCTGCCAAGTCAGCATTTGCTTCTCACGACGCAACTCACGACGCTGCTCAGCAGTTGAAACAACTTGTCCCGTCTCTGCCTCTGCTGCTTGATCGGCCTCAGCCAATGCCTTGATCTCGGCTTCAACCTTCTGCTGTGCATGATGCAGCGAATTAATCATCGTTGCCTGCGACTCGAGAGACTCACCACTGCCAGCCTTCATGAATCGTTCGGCCCAGCTATGCAGACGCGTTCCAGCCTCTGCCGCCGCCGACGTCACGCGCGGAATTGGGCGCACCAACGAACGTTCGAATGCTCGACGCTGCTTCGTATCTTGTTCACCCGCGTTCGACTGCACAGTCGTTACCGTCAAACGATGTGTACGCATAACAGCCGCAGCTTTTCGGGAAACCTCGCGGTCAAGCGCTTCTCCCCTGAGCACTGCCGACGCACCAAGATCAACATCGTGCAGAATCTTCAGAGCCTGCGTTGTTAATGGCATAGTTGATTCCTGTGGCAGTTCCATAGCCGCTGCTTGTGCAGAGTCACCGCGTTTCTGCAGCTCGGTCATAGCGTCGCGTACCAACTGTGCCGATTCAGCAAGGCGCTGCTCAAGTTCAGGACTCAAGCTCGTTGGGAATTCCAGCGGATCAGATTCAATCTCTTCAGGAAGTTCCTCATTCCAAGCGTTACCAACAACTGCATTTTCAAACTCTTGTGCGTTGTCACCAACGAAGAAGCCCTTTGGTAGCTTAAAGCCGAGTGCTTCTGGAGTTTGCTGCTCACTACCTTCTTCTACGGGAGTGATATTCGTTGGCGTATCAACGATTCCACCCTGAGCGCCGCCATGCATGTATTGCATCACATCAGCAACCTCAAGCAAGAAGTTCGAAGCCTTCGTTTGCTCCTGCTGATCCTGCTGCTTCTTAGCTTTAGCTGGCTTCTTTGGCGGGAGTTTCCTCTCATCACGCGAGAGCAGACCGTTCTCACTTTCGGTGAGCAGCACGGACTTCTTTGCACGAGTAACAGCTACATACATAAGACGTCGTTCGTCAGCATGCAGACGACGACCATATTCTTCCTGCTGCGTGAGATACCAATCATCTGCATTGATATCGATACCTTCAAGAGAAGCTGCTAATTCTTGTGTTGCACGAAGCGTACCTTGAAGCTCATCATCCAGAGATTCCAGCGAATCAATGCGCTGAAGTGCAGCGATAGGATCCACTGCTCCAGTTTCATCATCACTGTTGCCGTCGGCAGCATCATGCGGGAACTGCGGCAAAATATTGGCATCCACTCGTACAGGAACTGGCACAGACTGTTCACGTGTTATCCAAGTCGTGGCTGTTTCCACATAGGTTGGCGCCTGCCATGGTTTAGCAGCTTCCAGAGCTCCTGCACCTGGCTGATACTTTGACCAAGCATCATCGCCTTCTGACGCTACGATCTTCAATTGATCGCCGACATTACTTGGGAATCTCTTCTGCTCAAGTGAAGGAATAACAACAGCATCCCATTCCAATCCCTTGGACTGGTGCACCGTCATCAGCACAACATCGCAAACAGCATCAAGACCCTGCGTTGTAGTGTCTTGTGCATCGTTCAACGAGTCGATCCACGAGAGGAATCCTCGCAACGTAACATTCTGGCTGCTCGAAATTTCTTGCACATACGTAGTCACCAGATTTTGCAATGCATCCAATGGCGACTGGATACTTGCCGGCGAATCCGTACGCCCCTGCAAACCAGCGGCAACAACCATATCGACATCAAGATTCAATGCCTCTGCTGCCACACGTACTGCTTCATCAAGAGGACCATGCATCGACTGCTGTACCAACATAACCGCTTGTGCGGCTGCTGTAATAGATGCACGACCCTGCTCGGAAATATTGCTCTGCTCCAGCAAGGTTTCAAGGTCGTCATGCATCAACGCATCAATAAGGAACACACTGTTTGGCAGACGATCACGATATTCACGAACAAGCTTGCGCTGAAGTTCGTACGGAATATCAGTTTGTTCGGCTCCCTCGTCTTGCAATTGCTTATCGCTAATCAAGCCTGATTCGAGCAGAATACGGAAGCGCTGTTCCGTGTTGAGCCGTTCAGCAAGATTGGCGAATGCTTCCAAATCTTCTGAACTGACGTGGTAACGCGGCGTTGCCAGCAAACGAAGCAAATGCACAGCATCAGTGTGGTCGCTAGCACTATGAAGCAATGCCAAAACATCGCGCACTTCTGCACGATCAAGTAATGCAGACTTACCAACAACTTGCACACTTAAACCTGTTGCTTCAAGTGCTGTACGGTACTCATCCATATGAGTTTTCGATCGGAACAGCAAAGCAACATGTGGTGCGTCTGGGTCTTTACCAGATTCATCGAGCTTGGCATAACGCTGCTGGACTTCGTGCACAAACCGCACGATGCCATCAATTTCTTCGCCTCGCGTGGCGTATCGCTGCACGCCCACGGTGCCAAGTGTGTCTTTGTTAAATGCCGTCAGTTCAGGCACATTAACCTCACGCATTGGCGAGCTGCTACGACGACGTTCTACTCGACGCAATGGCATCGTTAATGCATTAGCAGCCTCAAGTACCAATACTGAATTACGACGCGTCATTGTAATTGGCAATGGCTCGTACGTTGGCGGTAAACCGAAATCGCGCTGGAACATACGGAATGCACCAGGGCTTGCTCCTCGCCATGCATAAATTGACTGGAAAGGATCGCCGACAGCACCCACTGCTGCTGGTGAAACCGCTTGATCCTCTGACGTATGGAACAATGCAGCCAGCAATGAAGCCTGCGTTGTGGATGTGTCCTGATACTCATCAAGCAGCACATGCGAATATCGACGACGATACTGCTCGCCAATCGATGGGAACTGCGTTACGAGCTGGAATGCAGCGATGGTGAAATCACTGAACTCGGCCATATGACGCTGCTGCTTTGCTTGCGCATACTGTTCAACGAGCGAAAGCAGCATCTCACGCTTACGCGTTGCTGACAGCAAATCATAAGCCGTATTTACAGCGATTAATTCACCTTGTTGCTCATTTCCAGCTTTCCACTCCTCGACCCTCTCCAAATACTCAGTATCGGTTTCTTTTTTGGTGCGTTTTTTTGGATGGTCGACTATTTTTGGTGTATCTTCAGGAGGCTTACGGTCACCGATTAAGGATTCCAGCAGCGTAATGAATGCTTGGTCCCATTCATGAATACGCGAGCAGGCATCAGCAAATGTATGGCAATCGTTGCCAATCATGGAGCTTGCAATATCATTTGCAAGCGCATACACCTTATCGACCACTGTGGTAAACGCTTGATAGTCATCAGGCGCTGCGATCAAACGATCTACATTGTCAGAAACAACATCACTAATAAGTTGACGAGCGCCTGCTTCACTTAATGGTTGTACGTTCTGGTCGAAGCCGACGAGCAGACCATATTGGCGCACAATACCTTGGAAGAATGCATCATAGGTCAACACTTCTGGCTTCATGAATCGTGCTGCAGTATTCGTCTGCTGTGTATTCAATGTGCTGGTATAGGCACCAGAAACACGTTGCAACAGCTCGCTTGCTGCTTTACGAGTGAACGTCAGGCCTAGAATATGCTGCGGTGGCACACCCTCATCAATCAAATGAATGATGCGCTCGGTCATCGTAAATGTTTTTCCGGAACCTGCACCTGCAACCACAAGGAACGTGTCATTGTGGGCGGCATCAATAATGGCTGCCTGCTCTGCAGTAGGAGTTTTCTTTGGCGCTGCACTCATTTCAGGCCCTCCTTGTTTCGAATACGGTGTCTGTTCCTTGGCCGCATGCTGGGCAGATAGTGTGTTTTACATCGTTTTGGCAATGGTTCATATGGCCTGCTGTTGGATGCGCAGTCAACGTAGTAGATACGCTTGCTGCTGCTGCGTAGAACACACGAGCAATCATTGTTAATGACCAAATGGCGTTAGTGCCTCGTAGTTCAAGGAGCTGTTGCCAAGCGTGCTCGTCTACTCCTGCTGGAGCTTCTTCAGGGAGCTCAATGTTGAACAGCTTTGAGATTTCCTTGAAATACGGTCGCTGTCGATAAGCATCTGCATTCAATGCACCATTTACAAAGAGTGCTGGCTGTGCCACGTTCTCTCGGTAATGACTCTGCGCTGGGTATTGCACATGGCCTTTGTCATCCACACCGGCATAGAACAAATCACATTGAGAAATAACCGGCATATGAGCTAGCGAGTATTTTCTGTGCCCATGTTCTGGCTGCGGGAACGCATAGCCTAGCTGATAGCAGACAAGCTGTAGATCTTGATACTGTTCTGGACCAGTATGCGAGACACCAGTTTTGTAATCGATAATGCGTAATACTTCTGAGCCATTTCCCTGTTTACGCCATTCTTGGCGGTCAATACGTCCAGTAAGACGAACGTTGAGCCCTTCTGGCGAGTATCCCGGCCAGCCACCTACAAGCTGTTCCATAATAGCGAGCAGCGTTGGCTCATCAATGGCATCAACTGATGGCATTGCGTTATATGCAGCGAGTACATCACGAAGATTGAACAGTGCTTGGAACGGTACTTCTGCCTGAGCACTTTCCAGTTCACCTAATACTGGGCATTCCTCATACGACTTATATTGCTCCGTTGTACTGAGCACAAAGTAGTTCGCAATCGACCTCAGAACATCATGGGCACGCAACATATCTTGCTGCGCAGCGTACTGATCCGAGCCCTCTTCTAGCTCAGGTTGTTCGGCCACTAATCGCGTGAATTCAGCCATCATAATGTCAGTCAGTGCAGCAATACGAGCTTCTGTACCAGCTGATTCATCGAGACCAGGTATTGACGTATTTGGCATGTCATACTGGTGTTCTGTTGCGAATGCTGCAACGGCATGGATTATCACACCGAATGATTGGTTCAAGGATCCACGCTGCGGTCCCGAATAGACCTTGTCGAGTTTGGCGCAAATCGGGCAATCCCAATAGCTATCCACCTGAGACGGCGAAAGCATAACAGTCATCGTCTCTGGCTGTGCAGGCTGAATGGCATCCGACACGTGCTTATGTACCGTATTACGATGCTTGGTTCGCTGTTGATCAGCTTGCTGAGTTTCCTGCTGAGCCGAGCGTGCGCCTGTAGTTTCTACAAGTTTCGTGCCGTCTTCTGCTACTACCTCACTGAACTGCAGTTCATACGTTGGCGTTTCCGCAGTCTGTACATCAGCAGCCGACTGTTCCGTTTCTGCAACAGTTTGTTCTTTTACTTCCCTATTGACCACATATGGCCAATTCTTTGGATCTGCTGCATGTACGCCGCCTAAAGCCAGTTGTGCTAGAGCCATGGCAGCATCCTTAACGGATTCGTCTTGCATAGAAGCGTTTTGTTTCGCTAATTCAATACGTGCCAACGCAATAATGCCGCGCGTATCTTCATCAAGCGTATGCAAATCAGACCATGCAGCTTGTGCTACATCGGTGTCGTCATGTAGATCAGCTAAACGGCGTAATGGCAGCGCATATGGCTCTTCACGATCGAACCATTCAGAGCAATACCCGTAAAGGAATTCAGAAGGTACTGTTTCTTCGCTGGCAACTGCGCTCATCCACAGTCCAAACTGCGGTTGCGTTGTATCGACTCGAGTAAGTCCTACAAGGAAGCTCTTCTGCTCGTTGGCCAATACTTCACGGCTCGATTCATTACTCCAATCGAGTGCATCCGGCTGCTGGGTTGCAACGCCGTACAAAGCCATGCGCACAAGTTCCTCACCGCCAAACATCGTGCTTCGTGCTGCCAAGTTTGGCCATACACTTTCTTGCACGCCTGGCATAAACACATAGGCCCAGTGCCTGCCAGCAGCGCCGGCAGGCGTTGTTAAGGTAACCGCTTGATCAATTGGTGCCACTTGAGCCAACGAATCAGCCTCAATCTGCAGCTGTCGCACTTGATCAATAAATGCTGAAATCGACGCATCTTCACTGGCACCGCGTGCATATTCAAATAAACGCATAGCCACGTCGAGTCGATCATTAGCAGCACGACCAGCAGCATTATTCGTAAACGATGCTGTTTGCCAACGATTAGCAACGCCCGTAGCAAGCCAAGCAATTTCCAGTGCAGAAACAGCCGTATGCTCTGTATCTCTTTGCATACGATTTGCGACTGTATCAATGATGCGCCACAGTCGTTGGAATGCCTGATATTGACGTGTTTGGCCAAGCATGAGTCCAAGCATATCGAGCAATTGTGGTGCTCCATTATGCATCAGCATGAGCATCATGGCATCAATACCGAGGCCAAGTTCTTTCTCGTTTCCAGTTGCTTCTTCGAAGTTGGAATTGTCAATGGACAATTGAGAGGAATCAACAGTATTCTGCTGAACCTCGTTGAACTGAGCCGCAAGATCGGTCCAATCTTGCTGCAGCGAAGTGAGCACACTCGAGGACTGCTCTGATTCAGAATCTTCCGACGCAATAACGGTAGACAACGAATCAAGCGCACGCATAGCTGACTCAATACTCTCGAGTCGCAGCGGACGCGACATATGCAGCGACGAATTAGTGTCAGAAGCGGCATCAATAAGCGGGCTATCGGCGATCATACGGACTCGAGAACGTACCCATCCTGCGGCCTGACGAGGAGTCATACCTGAGTGGGCAATACCACGCTGACGCATTTGAGCAAGCTCAATAATGGCGAACAAACCCTGAACAAATGGCTCTTCAATAAGCGGACGAGTCACAGACGAATAACGCACAGGCACGCCATCGCGGCGCAAACGGGCACCAAGCGCACGAATTGCAGCGTTATCGTGCATAATAACGGCCATATCATTCCATGCAACTGGCTGCTTTTGATTTAAATGCAGCGACTTGATGCGCCAAACGACGCCATCTTCTTGCTCGCGGTCCGAGCGATACACCATGCCACGCATCGTGCCATCAGTCAGGCGATTATCTTGATCATCAAGCGTATGAATAGGCCAGGCGCCGTCCATAATTGGCATCTTTCCTGGACGATCTGGCATAGCTTGGTCAGTAGGTTCAATAGCGGCAATAGACAGCGAAACTCGCGACGCAATGGTGTTCAGCAACGTTGCATCAAAATGCGCATCAATAGGCACCATTTGTGCACCCAGCTCATCGCGCAGAATACGGAACACATACTCTGGGTAAGAACCGCGGAATGTTTGTACAGCTTCATCAGGATTACCTGCGAGCACAAGCGTTACCCCTTGTGCTGCAAGGGCTTTGAGGAAGCTCAATCCGGAAAGCGTCAGATCTTGCACATCATCAACAATGAGTTCATCTAACGCTTCAAAATGATCACTACTTGATACGAGCTGTGCAGCTTCAGACAGCAGCTCAGCTGCATCCAAACGGTATTCGCTCTTAAATGTTGCTTGTACAAGCGTCTTGTATTCATGGCGCAACGAGAATGCAAGCTGCCATTGCGTGCGTAAACGCTGACCCATAAGGCCTGAATTTGCAACGTTTTCCAGATATGTTGGTTCCTGTTCAGACGTGAGGCCAATCTCAGCCATACGCGTCAACATGTCACGCAACTGATCAATGAACTCACCATCAATGCCTTCAACAAGCAGGTCAGTCGTGGTTTCTGCAGGCAACGTTAATGCTGACGCCTCATCTACTGAATCTGAAGAGACGTTCTTAGGGGTAGATTTCGGCGCGATTTTCAGCCCAGATTTTGGCGTAGTTTCAGTAATAACTGGGCTACTAATCACGCGTTCCCAGTGGTCTTGCTCAAAGTAGGCGCGCAGTTGGCGGCAGGTTTCGCAGGTGTCGCCTGCCTCAGCTTCTGCAATATGGCGTGCAAGCACTTTACGTAACAGTAGATCCTGTTCTGCACCGTTAATCAGGCGTGGCAGAGGACGGTTTTCTCGCATGCGCTGCGCGGTCAGTAAACGGAATGCGATTGCATTCAGCGTGGTAATTGGACGTGCTTGAGAGCTCACACCGAGTTCGCGAATCAGCTGGTCTGACAGCGTATCAGCAATCTGGCGGTTAGCAACGGTCATAACGACGCAATCATCGCCCAACGCACGGCATTGTTCACTCATGATGTTGAACAATGTTTGTGTTTTTCCTGATCCAGGAGCGCCTGCATACAGCGTGACTTGGCTCGTAGGCATAGCGGCATGCTCGGGTTGACCGAAGACCTCGGTGTTGCGATTTTGCATATTCATAAACGCACCCCCTATTGCCACGGATATGCACTAGATCTTTCTAGGCACACGATCCTAAGAGTATCGTCACTCTTCAAAAGTTTCGAGTATTTCTTCAACCTGATAAATACGCCCTTTTTCGAGGGGTACTAGACGGTTCAAAGCTATAGATTTTCCGGTAGTTCAAAATCGTATATTAGAACATTTGTTCGACACGCCCGAGGGGTTGATGAAACGCTGTTGCGCTCCTCGATTTACATATTTGTTTCTTCGTACTATGGCTCCACGATGACGCAGCAATGGTGCTGTGAGTAGTGATTCGGACCAAAGGAGGAGCCATGCAGTGCATTGATTCACGATTGGAATCTGTTATGGATCCTCCTGTGCTTGAGGGGTTCTCGTATGTGCAGCTGCTGGGCGTTGGCTCAACTGCTGTGGTGTTTGAGTATCGGCAGCAAATTGTGGAACGCAATGTGGCTGTTAAAGTGTGGCGGCACCGACTTCGAGCGCATAGTCGTGATCGGTTTGAGCACGAGGCTGCGCTCATGGCTCGGTGCAGTGCATCGCTGGAAAGCGGAGCTCATGCTTTAGTTCAGGTGCATGCTGCTGGAGTGACGAAAGATGGCCTTGGTTATCTTGTTATGGATCTCGCTCAGCAAGGCAGTTTAAGCGAGCGCCTTGGTTTGCATACTGTTGAATCTACGCAATGGCTCGAAGCGCATCATACGTTAAATGCTGTTGACATGTTGCAATTAGGCATTGGCCTGGCGCATGCCTTGTCAGTGCTACATCAGCAAGGCATTGTGCACCGTGATATTAAGCCGTCGAATGTGTTGTTCGACGCTGCTAATCATGCGATGCTTGCTGATCTTGGCGTGGCAGCCGATTCGTATGAGACTGAGGCTACAGGATTTTCGCCGTTGTGGGCGGCTCCTGAAGTTGATGCTGCACATAGTGGCAATGAAGCTGCTGACATTTTTGCGTTGGCAGCCACATTGTATTGCTGCGTCGTCGGCCATACTGTTGCCGAGCATATTGCTGTTGCTCGTGCCGATCAGTGCAAGCATGCTGTTAGCTCTGCTCACGACGGCCAAGCCTATTCAAGTGACGAACACTGTTCAGATGATTACGAAACGGTGTTATTGGGCCACTTATCTGAAGCTCAAGTACCCGATATTTGTGCGGCTTCTCTTCTGCATGCGTTGCAACCTGAGATTGATCAACGACCACATTCCGCGCAAGCTTTTGCACAAGAGCTTGAGCAAGCTTTAGCCGATATAACCGCGAGCGCTGGTTCTGAATCAATAGCAAGCGCTGCGCCTGCAGACAGTCTTATTGCTCATTCGCATCCAGCTCGCGCTCAATCTGTTCCAGCTGCAGGTTGGCTGCGCTGTGCTATGCCTTGGATATTTCCGATTGTTACTGGTGCTGCTGTTACTGCTGTACTCATTGGCATGCATTGGAGTGCTTCGTGGACTACCTCTTCGTCTCAATCGGGAGCAACGTACGCAACGCCTCATCCTGAGCAGCATCATCCTAGCGGAGACATGTCTGTCGTGGCATCGTCGCCGAATGTGCCATCGGTGCAGGGCCTGCATGGAGTTTTCGACAATGCTGAGCATCCATCTCTTGCTACTTTTTCTTGGACTAATACGGATCCTCAGCAGGGTGATCAGTATGCATGGCATCGTGTAGATAATGTCGAGCAGACTCATGACTCAATGCAGCGACCTCGGCTTATTTCTAGTTCGCAAGTGACTGTTGATGCTGTCCATGCAACGCATATTTGCATTGCTGTGAGTCTGGTTCGATCTAGTGGGCAAATGTCTGCGACACCAGTGGTTGCTTGTGCTACTCGCCCATCGCAGGTGTCATCATGAATCCGCGTCAGTCGAAGTTTATGCGTGCAGTGCTTCTGATGAGCACGTTTGTTGCAGCGCTTGCCTGCGGCTTAGCTGCGATTGTGCGGCATATTGAACAGCCTCAAATGGTGCTTGACGATGGCAGTGTTTGGGTAACGTCTCAGTTTGATCGGCAAGCAGTGCGGTTCAATGTGCGTAATCGTCAATCGAATGCTGTTGTTCCATCGCAATCGAATCATGTTGATGTGCTGCAGTCTGGTTCTTCTACGGTTATGGTGCAGGAACGTGCAGCGATCAATATTGATGCTGCGACGCTTGATACTTCAACTCCTACTGCTGTGCCTCGCAATATCACTCTGCTTATGAATGGCCCTACCATTGCTGCATTTGATACGCAGACTGGTGATGTTTGGCGCGGTTCTGCCGATGATATGCAATCACTTGATTTCAGGAATGGTACACCGCTGTTGCAGTTAGGTGCTCATGCACAAATTGCTGTTGATTTTGAGGGAACAGTTTATGGATATCGGTCTGATAATGCGACTGTTTGGTCTGTGAAACTTGGTGAAACAAGCAGTCATCAAATTGCTTCATTACATCAAGGCCGCTCATTGATTGCCGATTCATTTACTGTTGTTCATCGCACGCCAGTTGTTGCTAGTGGATCCACTATTTATTGGCCACATGGATCTGCTCAAATTGATGTTGCCTCCATGCACAAAAACACAGCTAACAAAGCAATTGCTCATGACGAGTTACCAGTACAACTGCAGCAATCTCCTTCAGATGCTGTGCAGCAACATTGGGTTGCGGCTGCTACTGCATATGGTTTAGTTACTGTGCCGTTGCGTGTAGGACAGCAAACGGCTTCTGTTTTGCAGCACGGTTCACAATCTTCTTTTACTCAGCCCGTATCCGTGCAAGGTTGTGTGCATGCAGCTTGGAGTCAGCAATTAAAGAATTATGTTCGTCTCTGTGAGGCACAGGATCGTGCTCAATTCGTATCACTAGAGCAGATTTCAAAAACGAGCAACGTTGTGTTTCGTACGAATCATCGGTTAGTGGTGCTGAATGATGTTGCTGCTGGTCGGGTTTGGCATCCGCAATCTGGCGTTGAAGCAATAACTGTGCAGTCGAGCGCCGATGCTTCGGAACTCACTGAGCAGCATGATGCGACGGCACAGCATGAGCATACGGTAGCTCAGTTCAAACAAGCACCATGTTCTGAAAACTTTGATGTGCTTCATGCCCGTGATGATGAGTTTGGAATACGAGCACATAATCATGCCACTGTTGACGTGCTGCGCAATGACGAGCTGTCGCAATGTGCTGTGTTACAAATTGCTGAAATCAGTGCCGTTACTGGTGAACACGTTGCTGTTGCTATTGCTCATGACGGGCGCACATTGCAGGTGGATGCTTCTCAAGCGCAGCCTGGTCAGGCTTCTTGGAATTACACGATTAATGATGGCCAGGGGCATACATCAACTGCACGAGTGCAGCTACATATTGTTGGGTCAGGCAATCATGCACCTCGAGTAGCTGATGCTCAGGAGCATGTAGAAGTCGAACAAGGTTCCAGTACTGAGATCAACGCTTTAGCTTCATTTATTGATGATGATGGTGACTCTCTCCTGCTTGAGCATGCGCGTATTGAAAATACTGATGAGGCTGAGGTTTCGATAAGACCCGATGGAATGTTGCGTGTTTTTGCGGGGACTATGAGCTCCGGCACCATGCGTATCCGTATAACCGTGAGCGATGGTCAAGCGAGTACTTCAGATCTAGTTATGGCTACTGTTTGCGCTGCACATTCGCTGTCTCCACGAGTAGATCCTATGTTGTTCAGAGCCACGGTGAATACGCCAGTGCATATTGATCTTGAAAAGTATGTGCATGGTAATGCTGCCGATCCAGTGAAGCTTGCTGAGATTAGTGCGCCGGAGCATGCCACTGTGTCTCGTAATGTACGAGCATTGTCGTTCTCATTGCAAGCTCAGGAAGCTGGCACAGTTGTTGTGCGCTATTCAGTTGCCCAAGGTACGCATACAACAACTGGTATTGCACGGTTTGAAGTACAAGCGCATCAGCAACATAATGCTGCGCCTATTGCAGTTAATGATTTTGCATTTGTTGACAGTACACAAACGGCAATTATTGAGCCCTTACACAATGACATTGATCCAGAAGGTGGCGTACTTACTGTAACCGAAGTTGTGTTTCCATCTGATCAGGCATGCTCGGCAGGAATACAGCGCAATAATCGTATTTATGTTGTTTGTACTGCACTTCCAGAGCAGCCTATGCCATTCACGTATACGATCGCGAACGCCTCACATACAGCACAGGGAACGATAACGTTACTTGCCAAAACTGCTGAATCAGTTCCGGCGATGATATATGCTCCGCCAATTGAAGTGAGTGTCAAGAATCGAGGCATTGTCTCAGTTGATGTATTCGACTATGTTGCCAATGAGTTTAGCGACATTGAACTTGTTGATGTACAGCCACGCGAAGATGAACAGTTCAATGGTGTGCTATTTACCTCAGGAACGCAGATTCGTTTCCAATCCACTGATACTTCTGGTGTTGTTGACGCCACCTATCGATTGCGTAATAGTGCTCATCAGGAAGCTTCAGGCTCTATCTCGTTCCATGTGCATGAGCGTGATGCTGAGGATAAACCTGCTCCTCAGCCACGCATCATCGAAGCGCAAGTTACTGCTGGCGAGCGCCAGCTCATTCAAATCCCTCTTATAGGTATCGATGCTGATGGTGACGATGTACAACTCTTGGGACTTGGTAATACGCAGCCAACATTGGGCCGTGTAGTTGAAGTGAGCGCTGATGCATTGGTATATGAGGCTTTTGCAGATCAGACTGGCACTGATGAGTTTTCCTATGCTGTTGAGGATTGGACTGGCCAACGTGCGCAGGGATTGATTCGTGTTGGCGTATACCAGCAGAATCATGCACAGCCAGTACTAGCTCGCGATGATGCAATTGTGCTACGCCCAAATACAACTGCTAGTGTGCCTGTGCTCGCTAATGATTTGGGTTGTAATGATGAGCCTTTGAGTTTGCAATCTTCTCTTGATGTGCAAGGCCTTGATGATGCTCAGGTTGAAGATAACGCAATTGTTGTGCACACGCCTGCGTATTCAGGCACTGGATACATCCAATATGTGGCACAGTGTTCTACGGGCTTGACTGCTTCGGCAATGGTGACGGTGACCGTTGATATTGAAGCACCTATTGCAGCTCCTGAAGTTTGGGATATTGATGTTCCTGCTGTTGACACAATTGGTAAGCGCACTGTTGAGGTGGATCTTCAGCATGCTATGCGTAATCCTTCTGGCCCATTAGAAGATTTACGTGTATCAGTGCATGAGTCGGCTCATCATGGTGCTCAACTATCGTCGTCGCAATGTGCCGCCTGTGTTGTTGTCACACTTGGTGATGAGGCTCTTTCGATTCCTGTGATAGTGACGAATACGGTTCATCACACTTCTTCTATGGCGTTCATTCATGTACCAGCTTATGGCGTCTTTCCACCGATGTTACGGCCAAAAACTCCAACGGTTCAGGTACGCGCTGGTGATGCCGTGACGCTAGATATCCGTGATTTCGTACGTGTTGGCCCTGGTAAGTTACCATGGCTTGATCGATCACAGTCCCCAACTGCAACGAAGGCGGCACAGCAGCCCACCATAGAAGATGCACATAAGCTCACCTTTGTAGCAGATGAGCAGAGTGGCGGAGAAGCGTCAATATCATTTTTCGTTACTGATACTGATCCAGAATCTATACCCGAACAATCTCGTGTTCAGACTGCTTGGATTACTGTTCCTATTTCGATTGTGCCGTTACAAGCACGACCGCCTACATTGACAGCATTAAGTGTGGATGTTGAAGCTGGTGGTCAACCAGTAACTATTGATTTGCATGCTTTAACCCATGCTCATGAATCGTCGTCTCAGCCACTCACCTACACCGGTGGGCTAGACAATACTTGTATTCATGCCACGGTAACGCATGACGGCACTGCCACAATTAGGGCAGCAAGTAGTTGTGTAATTCCTACTACAGATACTGTTCCTATTCGTGTTACGAGTACGCACGCTGCTGTGCTACAAACCGAAAGCGCTATTACGGTTCATGTGACCGCGCCGAAACAGCCACTGGCCCGTCTGCAACCGCAACATGTGCAAATTCATGCAGGCCAATCAGCAGATATTGATATAGCAGCACAGGCGTTTAATCCATTCCCTGATCAACCATTACCAATTGTTGATGCGCAAGCTTCTGATACTGCTCTGCAAGTCTCTTTCCAGCGCAGCATATTGCATATCAGTACAACAGAGCAGACTGCTGCCGGAAGCTATACCATTCATGTCACTGTTCAAGACGTTTCACATACAGTTTCACGGCAAGTTACTACGACAGTGCAATTGGACGTGCAAGCCCGCCCATCGCCACCGTTACTAATGGTTTCCGAAACCGTAGTTCAATCTGGCGTAGTTACTGTGCACTGGATCCCCGGTCAGGCACATGGTTCGTCAATTGAGCAATATCAAGTTGAATGGCAGTCAGGATCACAGCTCTGTGGCAACCAAACTTCATGCACTATTCAAGGTCTGAAGAACGGTGT
The DNA here is from genome assembly GCF_003951975.1 of Bifidobacterium dolichotidis. GTDB lineage: Bacteria > Actinomycetota > Actinomycetes > Actinomycetales > Bifidobacteriaceae > Bifidobacterium > Bifidobacterium dolichotidis. The sequence goes on along the minus strand of NZ_QXGM01000001.1, from coordinate 179,131 downwards.
GACTTATGAGTTCCGAGTGCGTGCACAGAATGCTGTGGGATGGTCTGAACTGTCAAACAGTGTGCAGGCAAGACCAGATGCTGTGCCTACTGCACCAACACATGTAGTTCTTGAAGGTGGTTACCGCTCTGCCCATGTATCTTGGCGAGCGCCGCAATATGAAGGATCCGCCGTTCAAGCGTATGCAGTCACCATTCATAGCGCCGATGGAACTGCGAAGACTGTGGAGACAACACAGACCGCGATAGCTATCGAGATTCCGATGGATGGAACGTATACGGCTACGGTCCGGGCTCGTAATCAAGTAGGCGAAGGTGCCTTAAGTGCACCAAGTACGAGTGCCCAGGTTTGGTCCGATCCTCAACCGCCCACAGTCACTATTGAACAAGAACCAGATTCTCGCACGGTTCATGGCATGGTCATGGTACATGACTTACACGGTGCTGGTTGCTCGGCAATTGAATTGAGCCGCGGTCAGGTGAATTGCAATGGAGGTTCATTTAGTTTCACGGTTGAGTCCCATGAACTGTTCCATGATCTCAATGTTCAGGCAACGCTCATTCCGTCTCGACCTCATGCTGCTTCTGCACAAGCTCAGTCCAATACGATTCAACCAGGCGTTCCTATTGGTACTGCTGCTGTTACGGTTGCGCGTGATGATGCACGAACCTGCACTGTGCAATGGCAAGTGACGGGTAACGCCGACACAGTACGGGTCATCTTCGGATCTGCGTTTGAATTACATGAGCTTACTGGTTCGCGACAGCTTCTCGTTGAGGCATTACAAGCATGCCCAGCAGCAACCATAATGCCAATGCTCAATGGTCGTGAAGGTACTCCAGTTACGGCAACTGAGCCAGAGCACCAAGGCGTTCAAGACGATCCTCTTATAGATCAAAACTCACCATTAGCAAGCCGCAGCACACTACTTCACGGTCGAATCAGCCACTCCCTTTTCGTTAATTCTTCTTTTGCTACGAGTTAGGAATCATCATGGAATTTTGCAACGATGCAACAGTTTTGAGTGACGCAACAGTGCCGAGTAACGACGATGTCACCATTCACAACGAGCCCGCCCAATTAGGTGACGCAACAGTTGTAAGTGATGGAACCGCTCTAACGGACAGCACGGTTATGAGTGACAGCACGGTTCCAAATGACAGCGCAATCCTAAATGACAGTACAGTTCTGAGTACCAGAGAAGCCTTAAACGACGACACAGTTCTGAGTCCTCCAACTGCACCACATTCGGAGTCAAAGACTGCCTATACACCATCAAATCCAGCGACGAAGAACACCCACATAGCAGCCACAAATGCACCGTTCACAAATACGGATCCACTCTCATCAGATACAGGTCAGCTCTCGCCAGCGCAATTTCATCAGATTTATGAGTCTTTAATCAGCGCGATAGGGCGCACCATTATTGGTAAAACCTCTGTTATTAGGCTGTGCTTTATCGCTCTGATTGCAGGCGGTCATGTGCTGATTGAAGATACACCTGGTACTGGCAAAACAACTTTGGCACGCACTTTGGCAGCACTGCTCCATCTGCCAACCTGCCGTGTGCAGTGTACGCCTGATCTGCTGCCGAGCGATATCACGGGCATCACCATATTTGATCAGCACACAGGCTCATTCCGATTCCGCAAAGGTCCAGTATTTACGAACCTATTGCTCGTTGATGAGATTAATCGTGCATCGCCGAAGACTCAGTCAGCATTGCTTGAGGTTATGGAAGAGCATCAAGTAACAGCAGACGGTACAACCTATGCAGTGCCGAAGCCGTTCCTTGTGGTGGCCACGCAAAATCCAATTGAACAGTCAGGAACGTATGCGCTTCCCGAGGCTCAGATGGATCGGTTCATGTTACGCACTTCTATGGGATATCCGTCACATGACGCAGCCATTACGATTCTCTCCAATACTCATGCTGCCAAGCACACACAATCCGAAGAGATCCCGCTGCCATTAGATAGCGCTGCAACCATATTGGCGATGCAGGCAACTGCTCAGCACACGCATGCTGCCTCTTCCCTGCTTGATTACATTGTTCGCCTTGTTGAATCGGCGCGGCACCAGCCAGAAGTCGAATCAGGCCCTTCGATGCGTGCTGCTCTTGCGCTGCTGAGCTGTGCCAAAGTTCTTGCCCGTATTCATCAGCGCGATTATGTGCTGCCGCAAGATGTAAAACAACTTGCCATCAATGTACTCGCCCATCGCCTCGTGCTCAGTATGCAAGCACAGTTCAATCAGGTCAAACAAGAGGACGTGGTTCAACGAGTGCTTAATGCAATTCCGATGCCGCAAACCGATGCTGTTACACCATGAGGTGCGCTATGACCACGATCAAGTTCTGCAAAGCTAAGGCTCTTAGGCATAACCTGCCAAACATCACCGCACAAGGATGGGCCATGCTTGTCCTCTGCGGCATCGCAACGGCACTGACGATATGTTGCGGATGGCTGCAATCTTTTGCCATTGCAATTTCCTCGGGTGCATTATGCTTACTGAGTTTTATTCAGGCCTTGCGCTCAGCCCCATTGCAGACGCAGCTCGTGAATCTGCCTGACCGTACTTCAGTCGGTTCCAGAGTTACGGCATCCATTCAAGTTACTCACACTGGCCATATTCCAGCTAAAGCCAGTACTGTCACCATACCCATTGGCAATAGCATGCAACACATTCCGATTCCCGCGCTCTTGCCACAGCAGTCGATAACGCTGCCATTCTCTTTTACTGCAGAGCAACGCGAAGTATTAGTAATTGGACCAGCAACTGTGCAATGCGGCGATGTTTTCGGACTTTTTCAACGAAATGCTGCTATGAGCGAGCACTATCAAATTCACGTCGCTGCCTCAACAGTTGCAATCCGTCAGTGGTCACTGCGAGGAAATGCTGATTGCGACGGACTTAGTTCGCAGCAGGTTGTTGACGATGATCTCGAGTTTTATGCATTACGTCAATACACGTGTAACGATGATGCCCGTCGCATCCATTGGCCAAGTAGTGTGCGCACACAGCAGCCACTATTACGGCAATACGTACGCACGCTGCAACCAAGTCTCGTGCTGCTGCTGAATACTCATGCGCAGCAGTATTCGAGTTCCGAAGAATTTGAGCTGGCCGTGAGCTTGCACACTTCCCTCGCTCTCTATGCCGTGCAGCATCATGCGCACTGCGCCGTGCGAGCTGGCCAGCTCTCCTATTCCGCTCACTCACAGTCACAAGTGCTTGATTACAGTAGCCAAATCTGCGAGCACAATAGCACTGAACAGAATCCGCATGTGCTTGTGCATTCCGACTATGTCGTTTTTGTAACCGGCTCCGCGGTCGAAGCTCAGAAAACCGTGCACTTTCAAGATCTCTTATCAAACGCCACGCAGTATCTGATTGTGCAAGCGAACTCTGATCAGCCCTCAAGTATCCAGCGCAAAGCAACATACACCGAACTGACTGTGCAATCGCTTGCTGATTTGCCATTGCTACTGGGAGTACTGCGATGAAAGCGTTCAACAGTATCGTTCCAGCATTGCTCTCACTGTTGGCCGTAGTTCCATTAATCGATGTATACGGATCGCTCGCACTCTGGGCATCCGCAGCTCTACCTGCCGCCTGCTGTGCCACCCTCATTGCATTGCATCATCATCGGTATGCTCAATGGCCTGTTACACTGCTCCTCAGTCTGGTGAGTCAGTTCGTTATAGCACCAGTGTTGTGCTGTAACAACACCACAATCGCTGGTTTTGCGCCGACTCCAGCCACAGTTATCGCAAGTTTCACGGAGTTGTTCCCCGCTTTCCAAACACTGCTCACTTCGGCTGTTCCAGTCAGTTCCAACTACAGTTCACTACTCGTTGTTTGGACGCTCACCTTCTGGGGCACACTGCTGAGTTGTTATGTTGCTCAACTGCATTCTCGACTGGAATTCTTATGTTGTATTCCTGCTCTTGCACTGCTCACCGTTGCCTCGTTGCTTGGTGCATCAACCACTCGATTTGAACTCATTGCAGGCTTAGCTATGACACTGCTTTATGTGCTCTGGTTCTCTTGGCGGTACTCGGTTTTGCGGAAGTCCCGCAGCCTTGCCATTGCTGTGCAACTCGTTCTTTGTAGTTCAGTTACGTTTGCACTAGCACTCTGGTATCCGACGGAACCACTGCGATTACGCGATCATCTCACTACGTCGCAATGGGCTCTTGCTGCAGTCAGTCCCCTAAGCATTATGCGATCGTACGTACAGGACTATCAGTATGAACCACTACTCACCGTGCAAGGATTACCTGATAGTGAGCCCATTCGATTAGCTGTTATGGACTATTTTGATGGCAATATTTGGACTATTGCGCCTCATGCTACATCGCGCAATATGGCATACCAGCGCTACTCCAATAACGCTGCCCTAACACAGGCAAGTACTACATACGAAGTCCAATCTGATGACACATCATTCACAGCAACGGTCACTGTACATAACGGTTTGCATCAGATGTGGCTTCCCACAGCAGGCCAATTGCGTTCATTGAACTTTGCAACAGACTCGGATCGTAGCGAATGGCTGTATAGTGCAGAATCCGCTGCAGCCGTTGTCCTGCAAGGCCTACAGCGAGATACAACGTACACCTTCACGAGCATTCCATTACATCAACCGAGTGAACAGCAAATCAATGCCGTGCAATCCCCGATCCTCCTGCCACAACGCAGTACTTCGTTACAACAGTCAGTATCATCATCACAACAGCCAGCACTATCAGCACAGTCTTCTGCTGCTACGCAACAGTATGCCGGTTCAGCACAGATTCCTGATGCCGTGCAGCAATATGTGACTGCGACGATTTCATCGGACCTTGCTGCTGGTCAGGCTATGTTGCGACTGGCCCGATCACTACACGTGCATGGTGCTTTTTCGCATGGCCTTGCAAACGACTACCCGTCTGCAGCTGGTCATGGCATATTCCGCATTACCCAGTTGCTGAATGCCGATCTTATGGTTGGTGACAGTGAGCAATATGCTTCAGCACTAGCACTTATGGGACGTTGTATAGGTCTTGAAACTCGGATTGTGCTCGGATTCCAAACAGCAGATAAGCAACAACAGTCAAAACATGCTGACGATCAGAGCGCGCAATATCCATCAGAGCGCATGCGTTATACCGGTTCCGATATCAAAGCTTGGGTTGAAGCCAAACTCGATGGCTTAGGCTGGGTCGCTTTCGATCCAACTCCAGATGAAACACAAACACCAGAGTCCTTGCAACAGCAGCAAGTCAGCGAGCAAACAATGAATCGGCAACCACCGATTCCATTGAACGATCCAATTCGTGAACAGGAACAACCACCACCATCTTCGGTGATTGGCGGAGACGATGCTGAGCCTGAACAGTCGCAAAATCAAGTACAGCAACAGTTCTGGCGAATAGGCACGACCATCGCTTGGTGCATAGCACCGATTGTGCTCGTAATACTGGGTTTTGTCGCAGCTATTGCGTTGCAGCAACATCGTCGAAAACGTCAACTATGGCATGGCCGTGTGCAGGCGCGCATTGCATATGGCTGGTCAGTATTAGTGCAAACGGCATGCATCGTTATGAGGCATGATGCCAAACCATTGCTCACGCAATCATTCTCTCGCGAAGAGCAAGCAAGCGTCATCTCTGCATGGTTGAAACCGCAATCCAATAACCGCTTTTACGAAGCTGCTCGCCTTGCTGATCAATACCTGTTTGCAGGTCGTGCGCTGTCCACTAAGCAGGCACATGACTATGCGAAGCTCATTGAACAGCTTCGTAGAACACTGCTGAACCACTTGCCTCGTATACGCAAATGGTTTGCGCTCATGTGCTGCTGATCGCCATTGCTGCGACCACAGCAAACAAAACAGCATCCCCAGCAATAACAAAACGGCCCGCAACCCAATCGGATTGCGGACCGTTTGTAACAAGCTTTACAAAGCTTTAGGGGGCTTCTCTAAACCCGTGCGAAATTACCGCGGATCAGAACGAGAAGTCGTCGCCCAGATCGACTTGACCACCGTTGTCGTTGAGGAAGTCGTCAGGGTTGAAGTCGTCGCCCAGCTTCAGATCGCCGAAGTCGAGGTTCGAGAAGTCAACGTCAGACAGGTCGGCATCAGAGAAGTCGGAATCCAGACCACCATCTTCGGTGAGACCGAAGTTTGGATAGATCGTGTCGCGGATTGCCTTATCTGGCTCAACCACAGCGTTGCGGTAACGAGCAAGACCCGTACCAGCTGGGATGAGCTTACCGATGATGACGTTCTCCTTGAGGCCCTTAAGGTCATCTTCCTTCTCAGAAAGAGCAGCCTCAGTGAGGACTCGAGTCGTCTCCTGGAACGATGCAGCAGACAGCCAAGAATCGGTTGCCAGCGATGCCTTCGTAATACCCATGAGCTCAGGACGACCAACAGCTGGCTTACCGCCGTTAGCAACAGCAGCCTTGTTAGCTTCCTTGAACTTAGCCTGATCAACGAGCTCGCCTGGCAGCAGCTTGGTGTCGCCGGAGTCGATGACCGTAATACGACGCAGCATCTGGTGCACGATAACTTCGATGTGCTTATCGTGGATGTCGACGCCCTGAGAGCGGTACACATTGTGCACCTCTTCGACGATGTTCATCTGAGCAGCGCGTGGGCCGAGGATGCGCAGAATCTTCTTAGGATCCACAGAACCTTCGATGAGCTGCGTACCAGCCACAATGTGCTCACCATCCTTGACGAGCATTGGAGCACGACGCGTCACTGGATACGTGATTGGTTCAATCGTCGTATCGTCAGGCGTCAACGTGACCTGGCGGCCACGCTCGGTGTCCTCAACCTTGATCGTGCCAGCGAACTCGGCAATTGGAGCCTCGCCCTTTGGCGTACGAGCTTCGAACAACTCGGTAACACGAGGAAGACCCTGCGTAATATCAGATGCCGATGCGACGCCACCGGAGTGGAACGAACGCAGCGTCAGCTGAGTACCAGGCTCACCAATCGACTGAGCTGCCACAATACCAACAGCCTCACCGACGTCGACGAGCTTGTTCGTAGCCAGCGACCAGCCATAGCACTTGGCGCACACGCCGCGCTTGGACTCGCAGGTCAGCACCGAACGGCCCTTGACCTCTTCAACACCGTGAGCAACCATGTCGCGCAGCACATCCATGCTCATTGCATCGCCTGCGTGGTAGAGCACTTCACCCGTCTTAGGATCAAGCACATCAGCAGCAAGCAGACGCGAGTATGGACCACCATCAGCAGCCTTGACGAGCACGAGGTTACCGTTCTCGTCACGCTCAGCGACCTTCATAGGCAGACCGCGCTTGGTACCGCAGTCCTCTTCGCGAACGATGACTTCCTGAGAGACGTCGACGAGTCGACGGGTCAGGTAACCAGACTCTGCCGTACGAAGTGCCGTATCAGCCAGACCCTTACGAGCACCGTGCTGCGAGATGAAGTACTCCAGCACAGACAGGCCTTCACGGTAGTTCGACTTCACAGGACGAGGAATAATCTCACCCTTAGGGTTTGCCACGAGGCCTCGCATACCAGCAATCTGGCGAATCTGCATCCAGTTGCCTCGTGCACCCGACTGAACCATGATGTTGACGTTGTTGTCATCGTGGAAGTTATTACGCATGGCCTCTGCAACCTTATCGGTGCATTCGGTCCACAGGTTAATAAGCTCCTGACGACGCTCCTCTTCAGTCAACAGACCGAGGTCGTACTGGTTGTTGACCTTGGCAGCCTGAGCTTCGTAGCCCTTAATGATCTCGTCGCCCTCTGGAGGAGCCACGATATCGGAGAATGCCATCGTCACACCAGACCATGGTGCACGCGTGAAGCCCAGATCCTTCAGTGCATCAAGCACTGCAGCGACCTGCTGCGTCGAGTAACGCGTTGCAATGTCATCGACGATCTTCGAGAGCTTGCCCTTTGGAGCCTGCTCGTTGATGAATGGGTAATCAACTGGCAGCGTCTCGTTGAACAGAATACGGCCCATCGAAGTTGCGAACAGCACGGAGCCGTCGGACAGGCGCTCTTCCTTCACGACGTCTGGGCTACCTGGCTCTGGGTCAACGACCTTGAGCTCGCTTGGCTCCCAGCCGGTAGGCAGGACGAAGTCCTTAGGCAGGCGCAGCAGCACCTTAGCCTGCATATCGATCTCGTGCAGGTCAAGTGCCATCTGTGCTTCGTCGAGCGACGAGAACACACGACCCTGGCCCTTAGCACCTTCCACCACGGTGGACAGGTAGTACAGACCCAGAATCATATCCTGCGAAGGCATCGTCACGGTGTGACCATCTGCAGGCTTCAGAATGTTGTCGGAAGCCATCATCAGCGAACGAGCCTCAGCCTGAGCCTCTGCCGAAAGTGGCAGGTGGACTGCCATCTGATCACCATCGAAATCTGCGTTGAATGCAGCGCAGGCCAGTGGTGGCAGGTGGATTGCCTTACCCTCAACGAGGATTGGCTCGAATGCCTGAATACCCAGACGGTGCAGCGTAGGTGCACGGTTGAGCAGCACAGGGTGTTCAGCGATAACCTCTTCGAGCACGCCCCACACCTCAGCGTCGCCACGGTCGACGAGACGCTTTGCGCTCTTCATGTTCTGAGCGTAGTTGAGGTCCACAAGGCGCTTAATGACGAATGGCTTGAACAGCTCAAGTGCCATTGGCTTTGGCAGACCGCACTGGTGCATGCGCAGCGAAGGGCCGACGACGATCACGGAACGACCCGAGTAATCGACTCGCTTACCGAGCAGGTTCTGACGGAAACGACCCTGCTTACCCTTAAGCATGTCAGACAGCGACTTCAGTGGACGGTTCGAGGCACCCGTCACAGGGCGGCCACGACGACCGTTATCGAACAGCGAATCCACAGCTTCCTGCAGCATGCGCTTTTCGTTGTTGAGCATGATCTCTGGAGCACCAAGCTCAATGAGTCGCTTCAAACGGTTGTTACGGTTGATCACACGACGGTACAGATCGTTCAAATCCGACGTTGCGAAGCGACCACCGTCGAGCTGCACCATTGGGCGCAGATCTGGTGGGATCACAGGGATCACGTCGAGCACCATAGCCTCAGGCTTGTTGCCCGTGGTCAGGAATGCGTTGACGACCTTCAGACGCTTCAGAGCGCGAGCCTTACGCTGGCCCGTACCTGTCTCGATCTCCTCGCGCAGCTGCTTTGCGGCAGCCTCGAGGTCAAAGTCCTGCAGGCGCTTCTTAATTGCTTCAGCACCCATGCAGCCTTCGAAGTAATCGCCGTAGCGATCCTGCATCTCGAGCCACAGATCAACATCGTTCTCCATGTCGCCAGGCTTGAGGCCCTTGAACTTGGTGAACACTGCATCAAGGCGGTTGATCTGGTCATCGAAACGCTGGCGGATTGCAGCCATATCGCGCTCTGCGCCGTTGCGCAGCTTCGTACGCTGGCTACCCTTGACCTCGCCCTCAGCTTCCAGAGCTGCGAGATCCTCTTCCACCTTCTTGGCGCGGTTTTCGATTTCGATGTTACGACGACGCTCAAGGTTGGCGATTTCGGTATCGAACTCGTCCTGCAGGTTTGGCATGTCGTTGTGACGTGCCTCTTCATCGACGCCCGTAACCATGTACGAAGCGAAGTAAATAACCTTCTCGAGGTCCTTTGGTGGGATGCCGAGCAGGTAACCCAAGCGGCTAGGCACACCCTTGAAGAACCAGATGTGCGTCACAGGAGCAGCGAGCTCAATGTGGCCCATACGTTCACGGCGCACGCGGCTACGCGTGACTTCCACGCCACAGCGTTCGCACACGATGCCCTTGAAGCGCACGCGCTTGTACTTACCGCAAGCGCACTCCCAGTCGCGCGTAGGTCCGAAGATCTGCTCACCGAACAGACCATCTTTCTCTGGCTTGAGCGTACGGTAGTTGATAGTTTCTGGCTTCTTCACCTCGCCGTAGCTCCAGCCACGGATGTCGTCTGCGGTGGCCAGGCCGATCCTCAGTTTGTCAAATGCGTTGACGTCCAGCACTGATTAATCCTTCTTACGAATCGTTCGAGTTTGTAAGTTTTTTGACTTCTGCAAGAGTTCCAAATTGGTTCAGCACCTACGCCGGGTGCGGCACGTTTCTTTCACCGCACCCGGCGCAATACTGAATTCTTCAATCATTGGAATTCAGGCGCGTCAACTACCTGGTCTGCCTTGGCAGCAGCGTCCGGACGGGCGCCAATGTTAAAGCCCAGATCGTTGGAAGAGGAAACAGGATCGTCTTCTTCGTCCTTCATGTCAATGGCAACGCCTTCTGCGTTGAGCACTTCCACGTTGAGCGACAACGACTGCATTTCCTTGAGCAGCACCTTGAACGACTCAGGGATACCTGCAGGTGGCAGGTTCTCACCCTTCACAATTGCGCCGTAGACGCGGACACGACCGTCCACATCATCCGACTTAGTCGTCATCATTTCGTGCAGCGTGTATGCAGCACCGTAAGCCTCGAGTGCCCAGACCTCCATCTCGCCGAAGCGCTGGCCGCCGAACTGAGCCTTACCGCCCAGTGGCTGCTGCGTAATCATCGAGTATGGACCAGTCGAACGAGCGTGAATCTTATCGTCGACGAGGTGGTGCAGCTTCAGCATGTACATGTAGCCGACGGAAATTGGCTTAGGGAATGGTTCGCCGGTACGACCGTCGAACAGCGTTGCCTTACCATCGGAGCCAACGAGCTTGTTGCCATCACGGTCAGCAAGCGTCGTGGACAGCAGGCCCTTCAACGTGTCCTGACGAACACCGTCGAACACAGGCGTTGCCACAGGCGTACCTGGCTCTGCCTTCTCAGCACCCTTTGGCACGTACTGCTTCCACTCTGCTTCCAGATCAGGATCAAGCGAAATATCCCAGCCCTGGTGAGCAACCCAGCCCAAGTGAAGCTCGAGCACCTGGCCCAAGTTCATTCGAGAAGGCACACCCAGTGGGTTCAGCATGATGTCGACTGGAGTACCGTCAGCCAAGAATGGCATATCTTCCTCAGGAAGAATACGCGAAATAACACCCTTGTTGCCGTGACGACCCGAGAGCTTATCGCCCTGCGTGATCTTACGGTGCTGAGCGATGTACACGCGGATCATCTGGTTGACACCGCTTGGCAGCTCGTCGCCGTCTTCTTCAGCGTCTTCGCGAGTGATTTCCTTAACAGCGATGACGGTACCCGTCTCGCCGTGAGGCACACGCAGCGAGGTATCGCGAACTTCGCGGCTCTTCTCACCGAAGATTGCACGCAGCAGGCGCTCTTCTGGCGTCAGCTCGGTCTCACCCTTTGGCGTGACCTTACCGACGAGGATGTCGCCAGCCTCAACCTCAGCACCAATACGAATGATGCCGCGCTCGTCGAGGTTTGCCACAGCGTCTTCGCCAACGTTTGGCAGATCGCGCGTGATCTCTTCAGCACCGAGCTTCGTTTCACGAGCATCGATTTCGTACTCTTCGATGTGGATCGAAGACAGCGTATCGTCCTGCACAAGGCGCTGAGAAATAATGACAGCATCCTCGTAGTTGTAGCCGTTCCAAGGCATAAAGGCAACGAGCAGGTTCTTACCCAGTGCCATTTCGCCCTTTTCGGTTGCTGGACCATCAGCCAGAACCGTACCAGCCTCAACGCGTTCGCCATCCTTAATGAGTGGCACCTGGTTGTAGCAGGTCGTCTGGTTCGAACGCTGGAACTTAGCGAGCTTGTAGGAGCTCACGGTGCCATCGTCGTTCATCACGCGAATGATGTCTGCAGACACGTAGACAACAACACCTGGCTTCTCAGCCAGAATGACGTCGCCCGAATCCACTGCCGTACGCCATTCAGCACCCGTACCAACGAGTGGGCGTTCCGACTTAATCAGTGGCACTGCCTGACGCTGCATGTTCGTACCCATCAATGCACGGTGGCCCTCATCGTGCTCAAGGAATGGAATCAGCGAAGCGCCAACGGAAACCATCTGGCGTGGGGACACATCCATGTAGTCGACCATCTCGACTGGCACATCCTCTGCTTCACCAGCAGCGTCTCGTACCAGGGCGTCCTTCTCAATGAAGTTGCCGTTCTTGTCGAGCTTCTGGTTGGCCTGTGCAATGACGTGTTCCAGATCGCGATCAGCGGTCATGTACTCAACTTCGTCAGTCACGTGGCCGTTGACGACCTTGCGGTATGGCGTCTCAATGAAGCCGAATGGGTTAATACGACCGAAGGTTGCGAGCGAACCAATCAGACCAATGTTTGGACCTTCTGGAGACTCGATTGGGCACATACGGCCGAAGTGGGATGGGTGCACGTCTCGCACTTCCATCGATGCGCGATCGCGGGACAGACCGCCAGGACCCAGAGCGGACAGACGACGCTTGTTCGTCACGCCAGCCAGTGGGTTGTTCTGATCCATGAACTGCGACAGCTGGGAAGTTCCGAAGAACTCCTTAATCGTTGCGTTCACAGGGCGGATGTTGATCAGCGACTGAGGCGTAATAGCTTCAGCATCCTGCGTCGTCATACGCTCACGAACCACGCGCTCCATACGGCTCAGGCCCGTACGCAGCTGGTTCTGGATGAGCTCGCCAACCTGGCGAATACGACGGTTACCGAAGTGATCGATATCGTCGACGTCCACGCGCAGTTCAACGTCTTCACCGTCACGCTTGCCAGCGAACGTTGCGCCGCCAGCGTGCAGCGTCACGAGGTACTTCAGCGTAGCGACGATGTCCTCGAGGGACAGGCTACGGTCGTTGAAGTCCTTCTCAAGACCCAGCTTGCGGTTGATCTTGTAACGACCAACGCGTGCCAGATCGTAACGCTTCGTGTTGAAGTAGAACGAATCGAGCAGGTTACGGCCAGCTTCTGGCGTTGCCGTATCGGCTGGACGGATCTTGCGGTACAGATCGGTCAGAGCCTCTTCCTGCGAGTCAATCGTTTCCTTCTCGAGAGCGTCAAGCACGAGTGGGTAGCCTTCGAATGCCTTGCGGATCTCTGGCTTCGTCATGCCGATTGCCATGAGGAACACGATGGCCGACTGCTTACGCTTACGGTCCACGCGCACGCCCAGGAAGTCGCGCTTATCGATCTCGAACTCAAGCCAAGCACCACGGCTTGGGATGATCTTTGCGCCGAAAACTTCCTTATCGGAAGAACGGTCACGAGAACGGTCGAAGTACACACCAGGGGAACGCACGAGCTGCGAAACAATAACGCGCTCCGTGCCACCGATGATGAACGTACCGTGAGGCGTCTGCAGTGGGAAGTCGCCCATGAAGACGGTCTGCGACTTGATTTCGCCAGTCTCACCGTTCTCGAACTCAGCGTTCACATACAGTGGTGCCGAGTAGGTGTAATCCTTCTCCTTGCACTCCTGAACCGTGTGACGTGGCTCCTCGAAGTATGGATCAGAGAAGGTCAAGCTCATAGTTTGTGCGAAGTTCTCAATTGGAGAGATCTCCTGGAAAACTTCATCGAGGCCCGAGATGCGCTGAACGGTGTGCGTACCGTTCTTCTCGTCCTCTGCGACACGTGCCTTCCAGCGTTCGTTACCAACAAGCCAGTCAAAGCTGTCGGTCTGGACGCCTAACAGATATGGCACATCAATAGGTTCGCGGATAGAACCGAAATTCACACGATCCGTTGCCTTGTGAAGGTCAATATCCCTTTGGTCGGCGCGTGCGATGATTTCAGTGGTGTTCGTCGTAGCTTCAGTTTCAGCCAATGGACGTTCCTTATCGCTCTTCTTGAATCGAAATTCTTATTACCGGAAGAAGCAGGACGCCGGCCGCCATATGCCGATAGTGCGGGCGCTTCTTCGTTGCAAGCATGCCCGCTATTTGACACACCTATACGCAGCTTCTCCACATTACAAGAATGCGTAGACAATAAACCCGATGAAGGGGGTATATATTCCAAGTCTCCAAAAATATTGAAGTTTACGGCGTGTCGCGAGGTTATTCCCTCGGGTTCCGTGAATTTCTCACAGCTCCGCTATTCACTACTCAACCGTGACCATAACTGGATCACTTGTCGTCTTGTGATCGTCTTTCAGGAACAACTTGGCCACATAAGAACCAGCACTGACGTGAGGCAATTGCTCATCAGCCACGCACTGATCCGACGAACGGTTCGTGTTCCAGTTCACCTTGTTTTCGTACTTCTGTCCGTCCTTATCGTCGAACAGCAGTCGAGGATCATAGAGTGCTTGGCAAGCATCCGAGCGCCAAATCACATCGTCGCCCGACTTAATCTCGAGCACGAGTTCATCTGGAGCCACGTTAATCACGCAGCCTTCTGGACTCGTTCCCGTATAAGTTGCCATTTCAGTGAACTCAATTGATCCACCAACGCCCGTCGTATTTGACGACGGAATAAGAGACAGTTTCATATCATCTGCCGAGCACGATTTGACATCGCTTTTCTTCGGCACGATTGGTGCAGCCGACTTCTCAATGGCCATAGTGTCGGCTCGCTTTGCGTTGGCATCAATACGTGCGAAGCCGCGCACAATCGATACCAAGCACAGAATTGCAACGGCCAGCACCAGCACAGCCGCAATACCCGCGAGCACGCGGCGACGAACGTACTTCCAGTACTTCCTGCGGTTGAACTTGTTGCCCGGGCCCTTCTTAGGAAGGTTGTTCCTCGTCCAGCTCTGCCCTGCCCTATTCTTCGAGCTAGTCTTCTGCGAGCTTGTCTTCTTCGGACCCGTTTTCTGCGAGTTCTTCAGACCGCTCTGCGTTGGCCTGTTCGTCTTCGTGTTGCGCTGCGTTCGCGTTGCATTACTTACTTTTGGAAAGCTTGAAGAAGCTGTTCTTGTTGATTTCTGCGAACCACGCGTAGCTGTTGATTGCGAAGACCGTGATTGATACGTACGAGACGATTGCGAAGACCTCGACTGTGCAGACCTCGATTGCGAAGACCTCGACTGCATAGACTTCGACTGATGCGACCTCGTTGCTGACGAGTTATGCGGACCCGATGTACGAGCATCACGTGCTGTCGCACGCTGGACCGACTGCTTCAAATCGTCAAGCTTGCCACGCAGTTTTGGAACATTCTTCTTCACAACACTCGAAACCTGCTGGGCAGCATTATGCATGCTTTCGCGAGCCGATGAGACGGTCATATGAGGGCGCTGTGCGCCTTTACGCGAATTATTTGCATGAGGTGAGTGCTGATCCATGAAGCCCAAGTGTAATGACGTTTATGTAAGAGCGTGTCATCACTTACCTAAGCTTCACCAAACGCGTTACAGCAGAAGTAAAAAGAAAACAGCTCAGCCAAGCTGGTACGTAAGCAAAGTCAGACCGACGCCAAGCTGGTACGTAAGCAAAGCCGTGCCAACGCCAAGTCGATGTGCAAATTAAAACAGACCAACGCTGATCAGGCAGGTAGCGAAACAGAACGGTCGGGGCCGATTTCGATTAAGCCGTCTTCATCAAGCGAGGCGACGCAACGGTCGAGCTGCAGCTGATCTTTCCAGAGTTGCTGAACCTGCGCATACTCAAGCGCAACACCATTCGAATCTCTCAGGGCCTGCAAAACCAAGCCGCGCACCATACGATCGGTTCCTTTAAAGCGCTGGCGAGGACGCGTACGCTTCTGACCAAGCCCCGGCAAACCATTCGCATAGAACAAGCACTGCTCACGAATCGGACACTGATCACACAGCGGAGCCTTAGCCGTGCAAAATACAGCGCCGAGTTCCATAACCGACTCGTTCCAGACCACGGACTCGCGAATATCCAGCGGCAGTAACTCGTTGGCGAGCTCACGCTCAGCACGAGAAGCGGCACCACCCAACGACTCCGTACCTTCAAACGCGCGCGTATTGACGCGGCGAATATTCGTATCAATAACGGCAATGCGCTTGCCGAATGCAAAACTTAAAACTGCGCTGGCGGTGTAATCGCCAATACCCGGCAGTGCGACGAGCTCGTCATAAGTCTGCGGCAGCTCGTTGTTGTACTGCTCGGCAACCACTTGCGCGCATTCTTGTAAACGCAGAGCGCGGCGCGGGTAGCCCAAGCGACCCCAAGCGGAAATCACATCAGCTTTTGCAGCAGCGGCCAGCGAACGAGCATCTGGCCAGCGTTCCATCCATGCGAGCCAATACGGCACAACACGAGACATCTGCGTCTGCTGGCTCATAACTTCAGAAACAAGCGTGCCCCAAGGCGTAGTACGACCGAATCGCCATGGCAAATCGCGAGCGCTCGTCTCCCACCAAGCTGCGAGTTCTAGACGTGCGCGTTCTGCTCGAGTTTCACGTTGTTTGCTTGTTTCCATGCCGACTATTGTGGCCGTTCAACCAGACGAGTGACAGCGTAACTGGGTGGGTATCGTGTCGCTTAAGCGCATTACTCTGGAGCGGTTAGCAGCGAGAGAAGCAAGTTCAAGCGAAAGGGCGCATATGGCCGACGAACAGCAGCAAGCTAATCCTCAATCCGCTGATCCACAAACGCAGGTGGAGAGCATGTTTGAGTATGGATATCGCAAATCGAATTATGGTCCTGATGAGCTCGTGACCGATGCTCACGGCAACCCTATTTCGGTTGTGGACGCGATGATGAAGCCTGAGGATGCTGCCAAGATGACGACGTCGACGCCTCATCTGTGCTACTACTCCCCTCGTATTCCAGGTAATACTGGTTCGGCAATTCGTCTGTGCGCTGTGACGGGCACGATTCTGCACTTGGTTGAGCCACTGGGCTTCAACCTGAAGGACACGAAGCTGCGTCGTGCTGGTCTTGATTACCACGATATGGCTCATGTTGTGCTGCACCCTAACTTCGATAGCCTTGTTGAGTCGATGCCAAATTCGCGCATTATTGCTTTTACGGCTCACGCTACGAAGCTGTACACCGATATTGAGTACCGTCCAGATGACATTCTGCTGTTCGGTCCTGAGCCAGGTAATATTCCTGATCCAACTGACATTATGTTTGGTCCTCATGTTGCTGAGCAGGTGCGTCTGCCAATGCGTCCAAGCCTGCGCAGCCTGAACCTGACGAACTGCGCTTCCATTGCTATTTACGAAGCATGGCGTCAGCTGGGCTTCCAGGGTGGCGAGTGATCCCATCGAGCAGCTTCTTCGAGTAACGTTGGCGAGGAATTCCATCGAGTGATTCCGTCAAGGAATTTCAACTACAACGATTGGTAATGCATAAGCTTTTCAATACATAAGCTTTTCAATGCATAGCATTACGCATACGAAAAGGCTGGGCCCCGTAAGGAACCCAGCCTTTTGTATTGCCAAAACTCCACAGAGTAAGTCTTATGTGTTAGTTCTTGAAGCTGTGGATTGGTGCAGGAATGCGGCCGCCGCGCGAAACAAATGCTTCGCAGCTTGCATTGTTGACTGGCATAATTGGCGCATAACCCATCAGGCCACCGAAGTTAGCCATTTCGCCAACACCCTTGCCCACAACTGGAATAATGCGCACAGCCGTTGTCTTCTGGTTAATCATGCCAATAGCAGCTTCATCAGCAATCATGCCTGAAATTGTGGCAGCGCTGGTATCGCCTGGAATGGCGATCATGTCAAGACCAACCGAGCACACGCAGGTCATAGCTTCGAGTTTTTCAATTGTCAGGCAACCGCTCTTAGCTGCTTCAATCATGTTCTTATCTTCAGAAACAGGAATGAATGCACCCGAAAGACCACCGACATACGAGGACGCCATAATGCCGCCCTTCTTGACCTGATCGTTGAGCATTGCCAAAGCAGCCGTCGTACCAGGAGCACCGACCTGAGCCAGACCGATTTTCTCGAGCACTTCACCAACCGAGTCACCAGGAGCTGGCGTTGGAGCCAGCGACAAATCGATAATGCCGAATGGAATACCAAGACGGTTCGAAGCTTCCTGAGCCACGAGCTGGCCAACGCGCGTGATCTTGAAGGCCGTGCGCTTAATCGTTTCGCACAGGAACTCAAAATCGTGACCAACAGCCTCATCGAGTGCGCGAGACACTACGCCAGGGCCGGAAACGCCAACGTTAATAACGGCATCGCCCTCGGTCACGCCGTGGAAGCCGCCTGCCATAAATGGGTTGTCGTCTGGAGCGTTGCAGAATGCAACGAACTTCACGCAACCATACGAATCAATGTCGCGCGTATTCCAAGCAATGTCCTTAATAATGCCGCCCAGCATATTGACAGCATCCATATCAATGCCCGTACGCGTCGAGCCAACGTTGACTGACGAGCACACAATATCGGTTTCGCTCAGTGCCTGTGGCAGCGAACGAATCAGCAGCTCTTCAGCATTCGTCATCGACTTCGACACAAGTGCCGAGTAACCGCCAATCAGATCAACGCCCACTTCTTTTGCTGCGCGATCAAGTGCGTGTGCAATCTGCACGAAGTCCTCGCTCGTCTTGCAGCAGCTCGCACCGACGAGTGAAATTGGCGTCACCGTAATGCGCTTGTTGACAATTGGAATACCAAAGTCACGTTCAATGGACTCGCCCGTAGCCACAAGATTCTTGGCATACAGCACGATTTTGTCGTAAATATTTGCGCACGTCTGTTCAAGACTTTCGTCAGCGCAGTCCACCAGGCTAATGCCCATCGTGATCGTACGCACGTCGAGCTTTTCCTGCTCGATCATCTGATTCGTCTCGTGGACTTCCATGATGTTCAGCATGGTGTGGTTCTCCCGTTTACGCCGTTATAAGTTGAGATATTTGAGATTTTTACTGCTGTGATGCCACTGTGGCGTTCTTTGCCTCACTGGCATCGCGTCTCATACACGATGCATCTTGGTGAAAATCTCTTCGCGCTGGCAACGAATGCGCACGCCAATATCTTCACCGAGAGTGTCAAGATTCTCAACGATTTTCTCGAAAGACACATCAGATTTGGTGTAATCCACGATCATCATCATGTTAAAGAAACCATCAATAATCGTCTGCGAAATATCGAGCACATTAATGGTGTGGTCCGAAAGATACGTACAAACGCGTGCGATAATGCCGACGGTGTCCTGACCGACAACGGTGATGATTGCCTTATTCATGAGTCTCCTTATTTGCCTGACTCGAGCTGACTCCCCCTACCCTATCGATACGGTATGTCTATCGGGTCGCTTCGTCCAGCAATCGAGCTGAAAGCAGCATAATAAAAAGAGCCCGCAGTCTATGCTACGAGCTCTTTGCTATTGCCAATGAGATCTGCTGACTGCCAGTTACTTAGACTCACAGTGCTTCAGACTCAGCAGCTGATGTATTTAACGGTGATGGCTCTTACGCACACCGTGCTGCATCAGTGCTGTGCGCCCACGGCGACGAAGAATCAGATACGTGGCACCACCAACAACCAGCACGATGGCAACGATGAGGCCGATATCCTTCCACATTGCAACGGCTTCAACCTCACCACGGCTTGGCAAGTTATCTGGCGTTGGAATGCGATGACCAGTCACAATAAGCCTGTGCGAATTAATGCCATATGGCGTGCAGGTGATCAGACTCATCAGATCGCGACCCTTTTGGATCTCTAATGGAGACAAATCATCTGGTTCCACAACATGAATTGCATCAACTTCGTACGTTAACGTTTCTTCATACACAGTGACCGAGAATGTATCACCCTGCGTCAAGCGATCAAGACCAGTAAACAGCATGGCCGAAGGCAAACCTGTGTGGCCAGAAACTGCTGCGTGTGTTGAAGGACCGCCTACTGGGAAGCTCGAACCTTCAAGGTGACCTGCTGCAATCTGCAGCACTGTATCGGATGTACCGTGATAAATTGGCACACTCAGGCTCAGTTTTGGCACGGTTAAGTAGGCCATAATGCCTGTGCCCGTTACATCAAGAATGGAGTCGTAAACCTTTTTCTGCTCTTCTCGAGGGCTAAAACGAATATTGCCCTGGTTTACGAGTGATTTGTTGTATTCGTTAGCTTTTTTCAGCTCATCTTCTCGCGTATCTTGAGGCGTATCTGCAACCGCCTCCACATAGCTTCCTACTGCACGCGAGGCAACTCTCCGATTGTGTAAGTCCGCAATTGTCGGATACAGCACCAGACCGAGGCCTATGAGCAGCATGACCATCATCAGCGAGATGAAGCTAAACAGGCCAATCTGTCGTTTCTTCTTTTGAGGCTTTCCGACGGATTTCTCAGTATCGGATTTCGCAGTATCAGATTTCTCTGCATCAGATTTCGCAGTATCAGTTTTGGAATCGTCGGAAAGTCCAGAAGAGTCAGCGCTTTGCGCAGTACTCAGATCTTGCGATTCATCAGACATCTGAGCCTGTTCAGCTTCGTGTTCATTGGTTAAATCTTGAACCTGCTCGGCACTTTGTTCATTAGCTGAACCCTGAACCTGCTCAGTATTGTTTATGTCTTGTGAAGATCGCTTCTGATCGGAGGAAGTTGCAACCTCATTGGTGTTAGGCTGAACGTTGTCATCCGGCGAATTGGTCGAATGTGCGTCTTGCTGTTTATTAGAGGCCACAGTCCCCCCTTTCGCGCTTATAAGTTCACATCGAAGGATTTGAATAGTTTCAATCCTTGCTAAAGATGCTAAGACAATGCGCGCATTTTCGCATTATCTCTGAGCGCTGACTCTTCTTACTCTCTCTGGCCTCCCACCACGATACAGACCGATATTTTTTCGGTCAATATTCTTCACAATTTATATACACTTTAATGTGCAAATTATTACAAACCGTTATTATCACTGAGATACGCGGTGTGCTGCTGCCGATGCGACCACAGGAAGTGCACGAGGAGCATTGAATCCACGACGTTCAAATTCGTCAGCAATGCGCTGTGCAATTGGCTGTGCTTGTCCCTTATCAACAAGAGCAATAATGGATCCACCGAATCCACCACCCGTCATGCGAGCACCATATGCCCCCGCTTCACGAGCGACGTCCACAGCAACATCGAGCTCAGGTACTGTGACCTCATAGTCATCGCGCAACGAATCATGCGATGCATTAAGAAGTTCACCAGCACGCTCAATTTCACCTTTGTTAAACGCATTAATAAATTGATCCACGCGCTCGATTTCTGTGACAACATGACGCACGCGCTTAATCATCGTTTCATCATCAAGTTGCGCAAAAATGCCGTCCATAAATTGAGCTCTCTGCTGATCATCAAGCCCCTGCATCTTGTCGGCAATAACGCGCAGATTCTCTACACCAAGCTTTGCTGCAGCGTCTTCACAAGTCTTGCGCCTTGCTGCATATTGACCGTCATTGAGCTGGTGAGGAGCGCAGGTATCCAGCACAAGTAGCTCCAAATCACGAGCATCCAGATCCACTGGCACACGGCTCACGGATTCAAGAGCCGACAGACCTGGCCTGCAATCAAGGCGGATTGCATAACCTTCAGCGCAGCGCATTGATGCGTTCTGATCAAGGCCGCCCGTTGAAGCGCCTGCCATCTCGTTTTCTGCGCGAATAGCTGCATTAATCAGCTTGATGCGACCTTCGTCACTATCGGAAAGACCCAAACCAGCCAAATCACTTAATGCCAGAGCTGTTGAGCAGGTCATTGCAGCAGAAGAGCTCAAGCCTGATCCCAGAGGCACGCAAGACACAAAGGCAGCGTCAAAACCTTGTACATCAAGATAACCCATTTGACGCAGCGCCCAAGCAACACCAACAACATAAGCGGACCAGCCATCAACTTGGCCAGCCTCAAGTCCTTGCAAGTTTGCTTCAGCAACGTTTTCTGGATCTACATCGGAAACCGTACGAACACGCATGGCATAAGCACCTGCATCAGAACGACCCATAGCCACATACGTGCGATGAGGCAAAGCAATTGGCAGGCACAGACCTCCGTTGTAATCAGTGTGCTCGCCGATCAAGTTCACGCGACCAGGAGCAGCCCAAACGCCTTCAGGCTTCTTACCAAACGTCTTGATGTAGAGCTCTTCAGCTGCGCGAGCTGCCTGCTCATCTTGCATTGGTTCAATAAATTGAACAGCTACCATTGTGCATCCCCTTTGATCATCTATGGCAAAAATTGTTATGTGGATAGAGCAGAAATAAACCATCCACAAGTACACAAAACGATTGTGTACTACTCAAATATGCCCACTCTCCCGCGGAACTCGGGCACTGTTCCGCGGGCGGGCGAACAATTCAGGAATGAATTAATTGAAGTCGATTGGCTTACGCAATATCGACTGGGCCCAGCTCATGGAAGCGAGCGGCAATTAATTCAGGCGTTGTATCAGAAATCCAGGCAGCCATACCGGACTCAGAACCAGCAAGATACTTAATCTTGTTGGCAGCGCGACGGAACGAGAAGAACTGCAGGTTCAGGCGGTAGTGCTCACGACGTTCGTCGTGCACAGGAGCCTGATGCCAAGCGGCAATATATGGCAGATCCATACCCTTGCCGTCGCCCTTGTCGAAGAACTTATTGCCGCGCTTGAGCAGCGTCGAGTACATCTGAGCCAGATCCCAGCGTTCCTGATCGTTGAGCTCATCGAGCGTCAGCACGTCGCGCACAGGAGCAACGTGAACCTCCAATGGCCAACGAGCAGCAGCTGGCACATAGGCCACCCAGCTCGAGTTGCGCATAACAATACGTTCTGCGGCTTCGATTTCAGCGTTCATAATGTCACGCAGCAAGTTACCGCGCGTACGCTCCCAGTAAGCCTGCGTGTGTTCAAGTTCTGCACGCATACGAGGTGGCACGAATGGGTATGCATAAATCTGGCCATGAGGATGAGCCAGCGTCACGCCGATTTCAGCACCGTGGTTCTCGAATGGGAACACCTGCTCAATGCCGTCAATCTTAGAGATTTCAGCAGTGCGGAATGCCCATGCCTCAACAACTGTGCGAAGACGCTCAACCGAAAGATCTGCTGGCAGACCCTTCTCATTTGGATCGAAGCAAATAACCTCGCAACGACCTGCAGCAGGCTTGACTGGCCACAGCTTGCAACCATCTACATAGTGCAGTTCGTTCGAAGCACCTGGCACCTGCACCATTGATGGGAAGCGGTTTTCGAACACAACGACGTCGTAATCAGTATCTGGAACTTCGCCGTCCTGATATGGGTCGCCCGGCTTGCGTGCTGCAAGTGGGTTGCCCTTAGCCGTAGCTCCCGGACCAGCCGTAATTGGACGGTTCATACGAGCCGTTGCCATTGGAATCCAGTCACCCGTCAGTGGATCCTGACGCATTTCTGGAGCTGGGTAAGGAACTTGCGTTCCGTCAGGTGCGATTTGATCCGAGAAGCGGTACGCCAGTTGGCGCGGATCCTTCAGTTCTCGAGTCTTCTGTCCGGAAACGTAGAGGGGGTTGTCGTCAATGTAGAAAAACTCGCGTCCATCCGCCAACTTCGTTGGTGTGATGCGGATGTGTTCACGTGCGTAGGCTGTGGGGGTATAGCCGTCGCGCTTCGTTGCGCTTTGATTTCCGCAGACCGATGCCGAAGCATCCTGTGCAATCATGGCAATTGCTCACTTTCTTCTTCTGAGTTTTCAGTTGGGTGTGCCAGCACAAGTTCCTTGACGAGATCTCGAGTTCTGGCGACCGAATCGGCATCAAGGCCATCATCGGTTATTACCGTGTCCACTTGGCCGAAGCGAGCAAACAGCGACAATGATGTACTGCTCCACTTGGTGTGGTCGGTAAGAATAATCGTGCGGTCAGCAATATCCATCATGGCCATATCAGTTGCTGCCTCAAGCGAATTAGGCATAAGGAAGCCACGTGGAATCGAGACCGAATGCGTGCCCAAGAACACCGTATTCACGCGCAGTGATGCAATAACCTTGTCAGCAATTGGGCCAACAAGCGAATTCGAGCGCGTAATAACGCCACCAGTCACAATAACTTCTACGTCTTTGGACTCGAGCGCTTGTACGAGTTCGGCAACAGGAATCGAATTCGTAAGAATAGTAATACCGTTTGCGTTCTGCGATTCAAGCAGATGCTGTGCAAACACATAGGCAGTGGTACCACCGCCGATGGCAATAACATCACCTGGCTGCACAAATTCAACTGCTTTTTGTGCAATCGCATCTTTCAGACCAATGTCCATCTGCGATTTAACCGAGAACAAAGGCTCACTGAGCAGTGTGCTCGTCGAAACGGCACCACCATGGACGCGTTTGAGCAGCCCCTTGTCAGCGAGCTCGGCAATGTCACGGCGAATAGTCATAGCCGAAACGCCAAGCTCCTTTGACAATGCCGAAATGCGCACAGCACCTCGCGTGCGAAGGCGGCTCACAATCAAATGTTGACGTTGTGATGAAATCATGTGAACATTATCGCACATTTTCAATCAAATACCAAAACCAAACGAACACTTGGGTGTTGCGAAGGCACATGAAAAACAACAAAGTCCTGATTTTTGTAAGCATTGTGCGGTTTTGTTCACTTTCCACAATGCGAATCAGAGCCACTCAAACCGTGTTTAACGCTGCTAAAGTCATCGCTCAGCAAAATAAATGTTCGCTTCTTAGCCCCAACCCGTCAGAAGTACAACATATTTTTGCCAATCTGATCCCTATTGTCTCTTCTCAATGCGTTGTGCAGCACAAGTGCATTACGGAAGCATACCGAAACGAATATGCTCCATCAAAACCGCCTGTTCTGCAACATGCTATTGCCCCTACACCATCACTAAACGCGAATGGAAGTGAGAGCTTATGACGAGTAACGTACTACCTTCTGATGTGCGTCCAGGACCAAATCGTTATGTGAGTGAAGCCGGTGCCGCACTGCGCGTTACTCATTATCTTGAAGACTATGTGCGTCCAATTATTGTGACTGGTATTAAATCAGCACAAGCCTTTTTGGACTACACGGGTGCTGACGATTTCTTTGCACCAACATTGCGCTATGACGGATCTGCAACGGTACGCAATGCACAAGAGCTTGTTGAAGAAGCACATAAATATAATCCAGATGTCATTGTGGCTATTGGCGCTGGCAAGCTTAGCGATACGGCTAAGAATATGGCCGAAATTATGAATCTGCCACTTGTTATTGTGGCCACACTGTGCTCGTCTTGCGCAGCATTCTCTGCTTGCTCAGTCAACTATGACGATCAGCATCGCTATGTTGGCACTCCTATGCATAAGTCCAATAGCGCTTTGCTGCTTGTGGATCCAGCACTTATTGCTGAAGCTCCTGTGGAAAGCATGGTCGGTGGCATTGGCGATACGATTGCCAAATTCTACGAAAGCGATCCTGTGTTTGAGATCAAGGCCGCGCATGAAGGTTTAACTGCGTTTGATCGTCTTTCTGCACATGGTGCCAAGCTCCTGCGCGACACCTTGCTGGAATGCAGTGAACCTGCTCTTTCCGATTTGCGCGATGGCCAAACCAAAACAAGCTCCGTCAAAATGCTAATTGATACGAATCTGGGCCTTGCTGGCATTGTGGGCGGCTTTGGTGGTGCTGCTGCACGACAGTCAGGTGCACATGCCGTTCATAACGCATTAACGCAGCTGCCAGGCTCTGCTGCTTCTATGCATGGCGAAAAAGTTGCTTATGGTGTGCTGTTGCAATTGCTCGTAGAAGGTAAGCGCGAAGAGGCTTTGAAACTGCTGCCGTTCTATAACTCGGTTGGCTTGCCACATAGGATGGCACAAATGGGTCTGCGATATACGCCAGAAAATGCGCAGATTGTTGCAGCCCATGCCACGCGTGAAGGTTCCGGCTTCTATAACGCCGTACCTGACTTAACTGCCGAGCGCATTATTCAAGCTATGGCCGAGCTCGAAGAGCTCAGCCTCTGAACACTACAAGTTCATAGCAACTAGCACTACATGAGTTAGTGCTACTTACATCAGCTAGCACAATTAGCGCTTATTGCGCTTGAACCTACGCTGCAATCCCCAACGAGTGACTCGACTCATGGCTTCTCGAACAATGGCACCATCCATTTTCGAGTGGCCTCGAGTCCTCTCGGGGAATGTAATTGGCACTTCTTTAACAATTGCGCCAGCTTCGATTACGCGACGTGTCATATCAATTTGGAACACGTAACCGTTCGCTTCGATTGACGATAAATCAATCCTTCGTAAAACAGACGCGCGATAAGCACGGAAGCCGCTCGTCATATCACGAATATCCAAGCCCAGCATAACGCGAGAATAGAGCGAGCCAGCGCGCGAAATAGCGTCGCGATACCAAGGCCAGTCTTCTGTACGGCCGCCGGGAACTCGACGCGAACCAAGTACAACATCAACTTCAGGATGTCGCTCAAGCTCACCCAAAATGCGACGCAAATCAGCAGGACGATGCGAACCATCCATATCCATTTCGCAAATTACATCGTAATGGTGAGCGAGCGCCCAGCTAAAGCCCTGCACATAAGCCGAGCCCAAACCCTGCTTGGCCTTGCGATGCAATACATGCAGATGCGAACCATTCGTGCACTGATTAACACGATGTGCGCGAGCTACTTCTTCAGTACTGACCGAAGCGTCAGACGAGGCGAACACTGGAGCGCCCTGCTCGTCAACGAAGCACTCGAGACCAGTTGCAGGTGCTGCACCAGACAGCGGCGAATTCGTTTTTGCAAGCACGCGCATGCCAGGCACACCCGTACGGGCTGCGATAACGCGAGAAATAACATCAGCTGCATGACCCGTACCATCAGGCGACGAATCGTCGACAATAAGCACATCAATGCCGGGATTGCGAGCGAATAATTCAGAAAGCGTGGGCTCAAGATTTTCACGTTCGTTATACGTTGGCATCACCACACATACACGACCTAGACTCACTGGCTTCACCCCGCTCTCGTCGGTCTCATTACGACCGTACTCAACGTTTCCGCACTTTACTCTACCCACAGGCAGTGCAAAATTGCTGATATCTGTGTGAAAAGCGCCAGCGAAAATGCTATATCGTTCATTTCAGATTCGTGGCACAATGGTCAAGTATGAGCTATGTTTCCGAGAATTCGTTGCACGACGCAGTTAATAAGGCGACAACAGACCTCGTCACTTTTGCTTATAAGCATGTAGTTAAACCACACTTCGTGTTTAATCACACGCCAGATGTGGCACATGACCAAATGATCCGCTTCTGTGACGTAACTGCGAAGATTTCACCACTAATGTGGCTTTTGCGTTCTACGCTGAATTACACCGATCCTGTGCTGGAGACCAATGTTATGGGCGTTGATTTTGCCAACCCATTCGGTCTTTCAGCAGGCCTCGATAAGAACTGCGATATGCCAGTTCTACTCGATAACGCTGGCTTCGGTTTTGAGACGATTGGTTCCACCACGTCGCGTCCTTGCGCCGGCAATGCTCGCCCTTGGTTCCATCGTCTGCCGGAATACGATTCGATGATGGTGCACGTTGGCCTTGCCAACGACGGTTCCGACGTTGTTATTGAGCGTGCTGAAGAAGCTTGGCATAACGCCCACTCAATGCAGACTTCGATTTCTATTGCGCGCACAAACGATAACCTCGTTGGCGATCTCCAGGAAGGTATTGAAGATTACTGCATTTCTATGCAGCGCGCTGCTGGTCGTTCGGCAATGATTGAGGTCAATATCTCTTGTCCAAACACCACGGCTGGCGAACCATTTACAGCTTCGCTTGATGCGCTTGATGATCTGTTCACGGCGCTGGATGGTATTGAGCGTCCTCAGCCAGTGCTCGTCAAGATGCCGTTGAATAAGACGTGGCCTGAGTTCCGCGATCTGGTGCAGGTACTCAGCGAGCACAATGTGCAGGGTCTGACGATTGCCAACCTGCAGAAGGATCGTACGGGCATGGATATTCCATCGACGTGGCTTGGCGGCCTTTCCGGCTCCCCTTGCTATGCCGCAGGTAATGAACTGATTAAGAAGGTCTACCGTGAATTCGGCGATCGCTTTGCTATTGCTGGCGTCGGCGGCGTCTTCACGCCTGAGCAGGCATACGCCAAGATCCGCGCTGGCTCCAGCCTTGTGATGTTCATTAGTGCACTGATGTATCGCGGTCCTCAAACGATTAGCGTGCTCAAGCGCGGTCTCGCCGAACTGCTGAAGCGCGATGGCTTCGATAGCGTTGAGCAGGCCGTCGGCCTCGATGCCTGAATAACCAAACAAATTCATTTCAATTGGCTTTAGCTCATTTTGCTTGGCTTTAGCCCGCTAACCAAACAATACAAAAGTTGCGTTGCCGAAACACTACCCTTTCGACAACGCAACTCTTTTTTGTGGCTTTTCTGCCGCAGTTCCAAGCTACTCCTGTACTGGGAATACCAAGTTATTCCTTCACGAGGAATGCTGGACTATTCCTGTACTAGAAATGCCAAGTCATTCCTTCACCTTGAACGCACCGCGCACATACTGTGGTGGATACGGCGTCTGCTCAGTTGGCACACCAAGCTTTGCATAAGCGCGCAGTGGCCACGATGGATCGCGCAATGCCGCGCGACCGATTTCCACAGCATCAGCCATATGCTCCTTAAGCACGTGTTCCGCCTGCTTTGGCTTCGTAATCAAGCCGACGGCCGTTGTAGGAATATTCGCGCCACGACGTACCTCATCAGCGAATCGCACCTGGTACAGCTTCTTGACTGGGATCGTCACGCCGTCAATAATGCCGCCCGTTGAAACGTCGATCAGGTCCACACCATGAGCCTTAAGCGCGCTAGCCAGCTCTACGGTCTGTGCAATATCCCAGCCACCTTCTGCCCAATCGGTTGCTGAAACGCGCACAATCAGCGGCATATCCTCACGAATAACACCACGCACTTCATCAACAATTTCCAGCAGAATACGCATACGACCGGCAAGGTTGCCACCGTATTCATCCTGACGCAGGTTCGTCAGCGGATCCAGGAATTCCGACAGCAGGTAACCGTGTGCTGCATGAATTTCGACGGCATCAAAGCCCGCTGTCATCGCTCGCCACGCTGCATCACGGAACTTGTGTACAATCTCATGAATTTCATCGACGCTCAGTTCGCGCGGCTCACGCAGCTTGCCGTACGCCAGTGCGCTCGGCGCGACCGTCTGCCATCCGCCCTCCTCGAGCGGCACGCTCTGTCCCTCGTATCCGAGCGAGAAACAGCCCGTAGAACCCTTACGTCCCGCGTGGTTCAGCTGAATTGCTGCTGCCGCACCTTGATTTTTGATTCCACGCGCAATCCATTCCCATGTGTCAATTTGGCTGTCTTCCCATAAACCAACATCACATGGAGAAATACGACCTTCTGGTGTGACTGCTGTGGATTCCACAATAACCATGCCGAAGCCACCAGAAGCGCGGCTCACATAGTGCTGGTAATGGAAGTCCGTTGGACGGCCATCATGAGCCAATGCTGAATACGTATCCATTGGCGGCAACCAGATACGGTTACGCATCGTTAAGCCTCTGAGTCGCATTGGTCGACATAGACGTGGAAGACGGGAATCATCTTGAGAATTCTGAGCCGAGAACGCACCCAACTGCTGTTCTGACTGCTGAATCGTCGAAACAGGACGAGCATGCTTTGCCATAGTTCCTCCTTACCGCTGCACCAACTGTGTGCTGCTGTTCTGAGCACCATCTTGGTCAAGAAAGTCAAACGTTTGCTGGGAA
Organism: Bifidobacterium dolichotidis; assembly: GCF_003951975.1. Classification (GTDB taxonomy): domain Bacteria; phylum Actinomycetota; class Actinomycetes; order Actinomycetales; family Bifidobacteriaceae; genus Bifidobacterium; species Bifidobacterium dolichotidis. The sequence goes on along the minus strand of NZ_QXGM01000001.1, from coordinate 149,617 downwards.
CTGTGAAATTCTTGAGACAACAATTACGGAACGTACATGGAAGTCTGCTGCCCTACTGAAAAGCGGCAGAACAACGAAAAATGCCGCTGATCTGGTGACCAGCGGCATTCATAATGCTGCACGCCCGAACTCGAGCCGGACTCAGAACGAATCAGCGGAACTTAGCGCTGCTGCTGATTGTTCTGGTTGTTCTGACCGTTCTGGTTATTCGCCGGTGCAGGACCTGACGAACCCATGTACTTCGCGGCCGGCTGTCCGTAGTTCGAATCGACCTGAATATTCTTCTTATCCAAGTAGCTGTTCGTGAACTTGGCGTATGCAGGAGCGGCGATCGTACCACCATCCCAGTAGCTGTGGTACTGGCCGTTGATGGCGATGTTAGCGATGCGGTTGTTGTTTGGATCCTGAACGTCACCAATCAGAACGAACGTTGCGATCTCGTGAGGCGTGAAGCCACCCGTCGTCACATACGTATCCTCGTTCGTACCGGTCTTCAGGAACGACTTACGACCGTTAGCCAACTTACCGAACTGACCTGCGCCATCAGGACGCTCAACGCCCTGGTTCATCGCGTAAGCAAGCGTCTGAATAATGTCCTTGTCAACAGCCTGGTGGCAGTTAGCACTTGGGACCTTGAGCTTGTCGCCGTCAGCGGTTTCAACCTGCTTCAGAGCGATTGGCGAGCAAGCGACGCCGTCAGCTGCATAGGTTGCGTAGACCGAAGCCATCGTCAGTGGCGAGACAGAAGTGGTACCACCGATGAGCAGCGCTGGGTGCATCGAAACGTCGGAGTAGACGTCTTCCTGACCCATGATGGCGTTGTGGTAACCCACAGCCTTTGCTGCGTCAGCCACTGCGCACAGACCGATCTTCGAACCCATCGAAGCCATCGTCGTGTTGTGCGAGCGGACCAGACCTAGGAATGGGCTTTCTGGGCTCACGGTGCCGTTCGTCAAAGCGTTCGTCACGTGCCAGTTATCGGTACCACCCGTGTAGCCGTTGCAGCTAAACAGGCTCGTCTGGAAGTTCGTTGGGTTGATCAGGTTCTCGTTAATCGAGCGGCCCTGCTGCATCCAAGCGATCAAGTTAATTGGCTTCCAACTCGAACCGATTGGGAAGCCGCGACCGCCGCCGTCGACCTGGTCAACAGCGTAGTTCATAGAAGCACGCGTTGGATCAGTTGCTGCACGCTCGGTTGCGTCGTACGTACGGTTCATGCCGAAGCCCAGCACCTCACCCGTGCCTGGCTTCACCGATGCCATAACGATCTCCATGCCCGATGGATCGTTTGCAGGAATCGTCTCATTAGCCGTCTGCATCATGAGCTGGTTTGCGTCAATATCAAGAGTCGTGACGATCTTAAGACCACCCTCTTGCAGCAGGCGCTGGCGTTCTTCCTTCGTCTTACCGAACTCTGGAGAGTTCTCGATCTTGTGGACCACGTAGTCGCAGAAGAAGCCTGCGTCGTAGTTTGCAGCCATGCAGCCACGGGACACGTCCTGAACGTGGAGCGTCTCAGCGATTGGCTGCTTGACAGCATCCTCATACTGCTCTTGCGTGATGAAGCCTTGTTCCTTCATCTGCTTGAGCGTCATGTTGCGCTGCTTCTCAGCTTCTGGCTGGTTCTCAGGAATCGAAGGATCGTACTTCGAAGGGTTCTTCGTAACCATTGCAATGGTTGCGGCCTGAACTGGCGTGAGCTTGTCAGCAGTCGTGTTGAAGTAGCGTTCTGCTGCTGCCTGTACGCCGTACAAACTGTTGCTACCGAACTGTGCAATGTTCAGGTAGCCCTGCAGAATCTCCTGCTTCGTGTACTTCTGCTCCATCTGCATCGAGATGAGCATCTCACGCATCTTACGAGCAATAGTGTCTTCAGTGGCGTGGTATTCGCCAATAGGATCGCCATTTTCGCGAGCCTTAGTTGCGAGCACATTCTTGACGTACTGCTGCGTAAGCGAAGAGCCGCCCTGCTGATCGCCCTGGTTCACGTACGTCTGCACAAATGCACGCATAACACCCTGCACATCAACGCCAGAGTGCTCGAAGAATCGACGATCCTCACGAGCCACAACGGCCTGCTGCATAGGCGTAGAAATTTGCTTCAGCGGCACAACTTCACGGTTTTGTGCATAAAAATCTGCAATAACGGTCTTGCCGTCGTTTGCATACATAGTCGACTTCTGAGGCAGAGTCGTTACATCAAAGTCAATGCCTTCGATCTCCATGGAAGGCGTTACGGACTTCACCACATTGTTCGCTGCAATCACCGATGGCAGGAACATTAAGCTCGTGACCACTCCTCCAGCTACACACAGAGTCACGAAAGCAAGTACCAGCGCAAGAGCGCGCTTGGCAGTTATAGGTTTCCTTTTGGGCATAGGCTCCATTCTATGATGCAGCCCTTATATCGCAAGAGTGTCGTGAACTACTTATGCCAAACCTACGCATAAATGGCACAGTTGCGCGGAATTTCAAGCAATCTGTGCATCTTGCGTTGTTAAAAATCTGTATAAATTTGTACGAATCATGCTAGGAGCGCACTTTTAGGTCCAAGAACGAATATCAAATTCTGGACAGCGCGCACAAACCATTCACAAAATATCGATGTGGATTGGGGTTTCAAAGCAGAGTTGCGAAAAGACTAGAAGTTGAAGGCGCTGACCAGAGCTACAAGCTGAGAATACAAAAGGGTTACGTGCCATAGAACTGGCTCGTAACCCTGATTTCGTCTCTTAGCGCTTTGATCTACGAATCAATGCACCTGGCTGATAAATAATGATAGTTCGACCTTGACGAGCAATCCATCCACGATTCGTGAAATCGGTCAATGCTTTATTTACGGTCTCACGCGAAGATCCAACAAGCTGTGCCATCTCTTCCTGCGTCAGATCGTGAGGAACTTCTAAACCGGCCTCTACTGGGCGACCGAACCTTGAAGCTAAATCAAGTAACGTCTTTGCTAAACGGCCTGGCACATCAGTGAACACAAGATCGGCGATACGTTCATTATTGGAACGCATACGGTTGGCCAAAACCTGCAGCATATCCACGGCTACGCGTGGATACTCATCGAGCCATGCAAACAAATCATCATGTTCGACCCACAGCACACTCGTTCCATTGACCATGGCAACGGCTGTTGCGGTACGCGGACCACCTTCAGGATCGAATACTGGGATCTCTCCTAGCAGCTCACCACGAGCCTGAATACTCAGCAGCTGAATACGATCGTCATGCGAAGCACGAGTAAGTTTGACACGTCCTTCTTCGATCAGATACATGCGATGATCAGTGTCTCCCTCATGGAAGATCACATCGCCTTTATCTACAACTACGCGATGCATGAGCGGCAACAGTTTGCGTGCCTGATTGGAATTGACGCGACGGAACAGTGCCGTGCGCAAAACTAAACTCTCAAGCTCATCAGATGGCTCTGTTATGTGCTCAACCGTGCCATGACCGACACTCGTAGCCTCTGGGGTCTCGTCATTGAGTCCCTGTGCAACGTGGTCCATGGTTCTCCTCAGATTCTTAGGTATTTCTTGAGCTCTGCTGTACGCGCTCTATCATAAACCAGACCGCCCAAACATAGGGCTTTATTTTACGATATATGCGCTTTTCAACTCGTGCTACCGTTCAGAATCAGGCTGTGAGAAGGCCCACAATTCTGCGGTTTTAGCGAGCACATCCACTACTGCTTCGCGACTTAGAGAAATCTGGCCCACAATTGGGTCTACGCGCCTACGAGCTGAATGCACACCTTTATCCATCATTTTGATAATTGATGTCTGAAGCACTTCGCTCATAAGGTCAGCATCGATCGAGTATGCCATCGTCGTATGATGAAGCAGTACTCCATGCTGAACAGAAGATGAGCTTTGTGGATACTTACGTTCTGCTGCCCCACCGATTTTGCCATGTGGCGAGGCAATATCGTTGAGCCCCGTAAAACCAACAGTTAAGCCGATCTGGCGTAATGCTGCTACTGCGAAAGCATCACACAAGTTGAACGTTTGGTCTGCAGTCAACGACTCCGACCATGACAACGGTGTTACGAGTGAATAGGTAATAGTGCGCTGCGGTTCAATAACCATGGCACCCCCACCTGTTGCGCGTCGCACAATAGTGAATCCATGATCTCGAGCAGCTTGTTCATTTACTTCACTAGCAATGTTTTGGTACTTACCAACAACGATTGTTGGCTCTTTCCATTGCCAAAAACGCAGGCGCGGGCGGCCGTCTGCTGCAGTTAATGCAACTTGCTGCTCATCCATTTGCATTTCGTCAACACCTGCACGCGGCGTATCAATAAAGATCTCGAGCCTGAGTTTTCCTAGCTCTCGCCATTTTGCTCGAATTACTGATTCACTCATCGAACTCGATAAATCATTGCTAATTGGCAGCGATGTATATGCTTGGCCAGATTCGTCGTAGTCCAAGTCCAATGCCATAACAATGGCTTCTACGAATGCATGCGCAATTGTTGTTTCGTCTACGCCAATAATCTGCGGATAATCCACATTATGCAGTATTGGTGCAATTGTCTGAGCTGCCTGTTGTTCAAGGCGTTGCTGGTCGAACTGCTGCTGTGCAAATTGGTGCTGATCTAATTGTTGGTCAGACAGCTGGTCGGACTGCTGGTCAGACAGTTGGTCAGACGGCTGATCTAACGGCTGCTGGCTGCATTGTTGCTGCGCTACTGGAACTAGTTGCGCAAGAGCCTGCTCTGCAAGGCGAATCGAGTTATGGTCTGGTGAATCAGGCTCGCGATCAAGGAAATAGTCACCATCAATGTGGACGTGATCATGCTCATCGATGCGCACGCGCACCATTTTGCCGCCCACTTGTTTCGCTTCTGCTTGTCCTTGCATGCCCCGGATTCTAACTCGAAACACATAATGCTCGTAGCAAGACCAACGCTGCCACACTGCTACGGAGCTAAATTCCGTATCAGTGAATACCTCAACGCACAAACCGTTGGAATTCCGCCATTCTTAAGAACTGCGAACACACGAGTGCCATTCTCAAACGCAATATCAGTGTGCCAGTTCTTCGAGACCACCGTTTTTTACACACCCAACTGCGCAACCAATTGTGAATAAGTGTTTTAAGCACTCAAGCACCACAACCAGTTTTGGCTAAATTCCAACGATCTGTCAGTTTGAGAGAGCTTCTCAAACACACTCTTTCACAATTGCCAATCGAGTTGAGTGTGTAAGTCCCTCCTATCAGACAATAAGTTATGCAAAATCCTCTTGTCAGGTAATAAAAAAGCTCGGAAAGGCTGTATACCTCTCCGAGCTATTAAGTATGGAAACTACTAATCCAACAGTTCTACGCCCTTACCATCACGATGCAGTGGATCGCCCTGATTCGAGCACAGAATCATAATGCCCTCAATAAGGCCCCACAGTGCTGCGGCGATTGGACCCAGACCGAATGCAATCCAACCGATCAGCGTCAGCAGCAGCTGTGCCACTGCCTTGCCTGTGTAACCGAGGTAGAAGTTAGCAACACCAAAGCCACCCAAGAAGATATCAAGCAGACCTGCGGCAATCTTGTTGCGTGGGCTGTAACCTGCTGGCAGCGTCTCACCGGTTTACGAATACACGTAGTTTGGCTGGCCGTACTGCTGAGAGTATGCCTGCTGCTGTGCATAGATCTGCTGCTCATACGTTGGCTGGCCATAACCTGCTGCAGGCTGTTCGTAGCCAGCTGCTGGCTGCTCATAACCAGCGTTTGGCTGAGCATAACCCTGAGGAGCGTAGCCTGGCTGTGCGTAACCTGTCTGTGCGTAGCCTTGCTGAGCATTGTTTGGCTGAGCGTAGCCATTCTCCTGCTGAGCATAGCCGTTTGGCTGAGCGTAACCTGGCTGTGCATAACCCTGCTGAGCATTGTTTGGCTGAGCATAACCATTGGCTGGCTGCTCCGTGTATGCAGGCATCGTCTGTGGAGCAGGCTGTGCTGGAGCCGTCTGAGCTGCTGGCTGCTCGTATGGGTTGGCATAGCCGTTTGCAGCAGGCGCTTCGTTCACAGGCGCATTATTCACAGGAGCAGTATTCATTGGAGCTGCGTTCACAGGTGTGGCTGGCGTCTCAACTGCTGGAGTCTCTGCCACTGGAGTCTCGGTTGCTGGAGCCTCATTCACTGGGGCGGCATTCTGATCCGACGCCGTTGTTGGATTGAAATCGTTATTTGCGTTAGTCATGGGAATCCACTTTCTCTCGAAACCGATTGCACATGCTACTCTTCGTCACCCCAAGGTTGTTGCGAGCGCATTGTGAATGACATTCTAGGGGTACCCCCTCTATGCCCGTCAATGTGTTTCGTTTCAAACAAAAATCGGTTGCGTGTACTTAGCATACACGCAACCGATTTATTCGCATAGCATTCACTCTTGTTTTGAGAGTGATCGCAAGCAGCTCATACTGCTTACGGACGTATGCAAGCCGATTTGCCGATCTCAGGCCACGTAGGTTGGGCCGTACTCGCTTGGCACGTGCGTCGTAGCGATGTATGGGCCAGCAGCGCCTGCTGCGTAGTCCTGAACACCGTTGGAGCAGTGCAGGTAGTTTGGATCGAATGCATCAGCAAAGTAGTTCTTGCAGTCACACATAGTGCACCTCGTTTTCCTTGGGTCTAGAGATTTCCAAGACCTCTGTACGCTGTTCACTGTACAGGCGAGCCACGAACAGCTGACTGATGGTGAACAGACGTTAACATTTTCTACTCATCTCAGTGTCGGTTTTGTTCCTATAGTTTTCCTGCAAGTTTCCTCAGAAGCTTCTTCAGAAATATCGCTGGTTCAACAGCTACGCCTACGCAGGCACTGTCACAGTCGTGCCAGAATATCGCGGCCAACCTCATCGGTAGAACGCTGCGTAGAACCGAGCTCTGCAATATCAGCTTCCACAGCAGCATCAATACGATCAGCTTGCTCATCAAAGCCCAGATGACGAAGCAGCATTGCAGCCGAAAGAATTGCAGCTGTTGGATTAGCAATATTCTTGCCTGCAATATCTGGTGCCGAACCATGAATTGGCTCGAACATCGATGGATACTCATCCTTGGCATTAATGCATCCCGAAGCCGAGTAGCCGACGCCACCCACAACAGCACCTGCTTCGTCGGTCAGAATATCGCCGAACAGGTTGTCCGTCAGGATCACGTCAAAGCGCTGTGGATCAGAAACAAGGTAAATAGTTGCTGCGTCAATATGGCAGTAATCGTGTGTTACCTCTGGATACTCCTGAGCGACTCGATCAACAATACGCTGCCACATATCGCCAGCATTGACGAGTACGTTCTTCTTATGCACGAGCGTCACATGCTTGCGACGCTTCATAGCCAGATCGAATGCGTAGCGTACGACTCGTTCAGCACCGTATGCCGTGTTAATCGACACCTCGGTTGCTACCTCTTCAGGTGTATCGCGGCGCACCGCACCACCGGAACCGCAATACAAACCCTCAGTACCCTCACGCACAACGACGAAGTCAATTTCACCCGGGTTCGCCAGCGGACTGGTTACACCCTTATAGAGCTTCGAAGGACGCAGATTCACGTACTGATCAAGCTCAAAACGCAGCCTCAGCAGCAGACCACGTTCAAGAATGCCAGCCTTAATACGAGGATCTCCCACCGCACCAAGCAGAATCGCATCGGTCTGCTTAATTGCTGCAAGATCTTCTTCAGGCAGGATCTGACCGTCACGCAAATAGCGCTCGGCTCCTAAATCAAAGTTTTCGTAGGTAAATGACGCAGCATCACCTGCGGCCTTTTCCAAGGCCTGCTGAGCCCATGGCGTGACTTCCTTGCCAATGCCATCGCCCGGAATAACGGCCACTGTGTACTGCTGTTTCTCTGATGCAGTCGAAGTAGATGAATGTGTCATAGGGGTGAGCGTACACGTGCTATCCACATGAAAAGATGCCCCTGCTCAAGAAATGGAACGCATGGCCCGAACCTCTCATATCGTGGACCATGCGTTCCGTTGACTAGCCGCTATTTTCGGCTATTTTTCGCCTTTTTGAGGACTGCGCTACTTGGTAATGCCCATTGCATCAAGGCACCAAGCATTCTCGAAGCAGACCTCTTCCCACTGCTTATATCGACCAGACTTACCGCCGTGACCTGCGACGACCTCAATCTTCATAATTGCGTCAACGCCCGCAGCCTGCAGTCGCGCTACCCACTTCAGTGGTTCGGCAACCATGACTCGCGAATCGTTCATCGACGTCGTAATAAACATGTGCGGATACTTCTTGACGAGCTCACTCCGTGCACTCTTCTTGCCAGCCGTACCGTCCGCAACAGCATCTTCAGGACCTGGTGCATTCTCGTATGGCGAGTACGACTTCATATAGCGGTAGACCTCAGCATCATGCAATGGGTCTCCCCACTCGTCCCACTCAGTCACGGTCAATGGCAGCGACGGATCGAGAATCGACGTCAGAGCATCCACAAATGGCACATCCGCTTCGATGCCTGCGTACCGTTCAGGAGCCATATTGGCAATCGCGCCCATCAGCAGACCGCCTGCCGAACCACCGTTTGCCACGGTTCGAGATGCATCGGCAAGACCGGTATCTTCGAGTGCTGCCGTCACATCCACAAAGTCTTCGAACGTGTGCTTCTTATTGAGCAAACGGCCCTGTTCGTACCATGCGCGGCCCATTTCGCCGCCGCCACGCACATGTGGTACTGCATACAGCACTCCGCGATCCAGCAGGCTCAGTCGCGAGACTGAGAACGTTGGATCCGAGCTGATTTCGTAAGCGCCATAACCAATGATGAACATTGGGCTGTTCGGCTTCAGCATGCCCTTGCGCCACACGAGCGACACCGGCACGCGCTCACCGTCACGTACGCTCACCCACGCACGCGCCTCGGCATAGTCATGTGCATCGAAGCCGCCGAGTACGTTCGCTCTCTTGAGCAGCACGTCACGGCCCGTAGCCACGTCCAGTTCGTGCAGCTCGCCCGGCCTTGTGTAGGAGCCGAACGAGTAACGAATGCGCGGCGCTTGGTAATTCGGGTTGCCGCCCGCGCCCACTGAGTACAGACGTTGCGTGGTAACGTCCAATTTTTCGCTGATTTCTGCCATTGCAGGCGTGGCAGTCATATCGTCGCATTCGTCGTTTTCGAGCGTAGGAGGCACTACCTCGCGGAATCGCCATGGACGACCTGCTAAGAAGTCTTCTGCGGCATCAGCCTTCGTGCACACAGCCAGATGAGGCACGCCAGATTCGCGATACGACAATGCCACATACCAACGGTGCAGCGAAATACCTTCAATACCAAGGCCGCGAGCGCCCTGCAAAATCTCAGGGTTGCCTGGTGCATACCATGGCGTGCTAATTGGCTTGACTGAAGCGCCAGCTTCTACCTCGTCGCCACGTTCGCAGCCATATGGCGAACCTTCTACAACGCGTACACCTTCGCCGAGCGTGTATGGCGGCTTGTGCTTACGCATATCAATAACGTCAATTTCGAAGTTTGGATTATTGGCGTTGTGGTAGACGATAGCCAGTGGAATGTCTTCGCGCACACCGTTTTCGTCAGGTTCGCCTGCCTGCTCGAAGTATGCGAAGCTGGCATCGTATTCCACGTTCTGCTGACGTGGAATGAAGACCTCGAACTCTCCTGTTGGATTATCAACAGAGAGCGTGAGTACTTCAGTTGAGGTCTTAGAGCCTGTGCCAATAACAATGCGTCGCTCGTCGAATGACATGCCAACGCCGCACCAGAAGCGTTCATCAGTTTCGCGGAACACTTCCACGTCGTTACTAATATCGGTGCCCACTTTGTGGCGCTTAACCAAATAAGGTCGCATAGCGTCATCAAGTTCGGTGTAGAACACCCATTGCGCATCTGGCGTTAAGCAAGCACCTGCAATACCTGGGATCAGATCGGGAAGGTCACGCTGCGTTGCATCGGTCTGCCACAAGTCGCGAATGCGATAATCATATTTCTCTGCACCCGTCGTATCGATGCCGTACAGCATGAAGCGACCGTCGCGGCTCAAATCAAGGCCGCCGAGACGGAAGAAATCGTAGCCCTCAGCTTCAGCGTTCATATCGAACACAATCTGCTCACCTTCAAGCGAGCCGGGAGCGGACTGAGCGTCAATAACTGGAGCATCCCAGTCGTCTGCACCGTGAATTGGCAGACGGCACTGCACGGCGTACTGCTTACCCTCTTGCGTACGTGTGAAATACCAGTAGCCATCCATGCGCGTTGGCACGGTCATATCGGTTTCTTGCACATGCGAGCGGAATTCTTCAAACAGCGTGGTACGCAACGACTTCAGGTGAGCCGTACGTGCATCACAGTATGCGTTTTCAGCGGCTACGAATTCCTTAACCTCTGGCGAATCTTTGTGACGCATCCAGGCATAGTCGTCCATAAAGGTGTCGCCGTGGAATGTACGAGGCTCAGGATGGCGCGCTGCCACTGGCGGCGTCACCGATGCCGTGGCAGAAGCAGTTGCAGCGGTTGGATTCGAAGCTGCAACTGGCTGAGAAGAATTGGCTGCATTTTCACTCATGCCGGCGATTATATTACGGTTTGCGGGTTCGCGGCGCGAATTACTCCGCGTGAGTCATAACATTTCGCGAGTGTCGTGCAGCTACAGCAACCACATCAGTCCGCAAACTGCTGCAAATATGGCAGCATCGTCTTCATCAGATTGGCACCCGTAGTACCTGTAAACACTGGCACTTCAGTATCTGGAATTGGCTGAGTCACAGCCATGCCACGTCGCATTGCTACTGGCAGACCACCAGAGGCTTCACGCACCGAAAGCTGACGAATACCAATAGCCAGCACACGACCTGGGTAACGGCGTGCAATTGTGGCATAGGTTGTTGGATCCTGCTGGCCATCGTCACCCAGCAGAATGAAGCGCATCTGTGGGAAATCATCCATAAGCTGGTCCACATATTCAAGCTTGTGATTCACGCCAGAAGGCACGAAGGTCTTTGGCCGTGGATCCAGATCACGCAGCAGCATTGGACCATCTGGGAAGCCGTAATCGGTAATAAAGCCGCGAATCTGGCTTTCTACATTCCAAGGCGAAGTAGATAAATAGAAGAATGGCGCTTGTGGGAACATGCGCTGCAACTTGTTATACATAACTGCCATGCCCGGCACACTTGCACGCTTGCGCGGATTCGAGAGCAGCATGTTATAGGCCGCGCGCCAAATCGTTGGCACCTGCGTGACCATAATCGTGTCATCAACATCAGAAATGATGCCGACTGGGCAATGCTCACTAATCGTAAACAGCTCAGCACTAACTGGCGCACGATGTGGCACATGGCACTTCATCGTATGAATACCAGGCGTCAGCGGATGCTCAGCAAGCAGATCTAAATAGCCTGCTTGATCAGAAATGGCGTAATCCGAAGTGCGAGCGCGCTGGGGATCATTGCGTTCAAAGCGCTCGATTTCACCAATTTGCACGGTACGCAATGGCGTGCCATCAATATCAATGCGCACGCACTCATAAGGTGCTGCAACATCAAGCATGGCTCGAATACCACGCACTGGCTTATGCGGATTCACATGGCGCGGTGCAAACACCGTACGGCAAATCAGTCGCGAGAACTGCTCAGTGCCATAGCCAACATAAGGCTTCACGCTTGGATACCAGCCCATCTGATGAGCGTAGCTCGTGGAAATGCGCGTCCAAATGCCAAATGCCTTGGTTAGGAATTTAATAATTGGCTTTTTAAATCGGCTAATGCCAATTCGATTGCGCAAATGCGCAGGGATTGAACGGTATTTGCTCGTCTGCGCAATTAGTTCACGCGCCGTAGCAACGGAAACAGTAGGCAGCGCTACTGCAGGGGCTTTCCCCTTTTGATCATGACCTCGATGCTTTTTCTCATGTTGCCATGCGCGATCGAGGATTTGCTGATCGTTATCAGTAGCGCTCTGCTTCACTAAATAATCCCGTCTTTGTGCAGCTTTCACTGCTTCCCTGTAGGCTGCTCAGTTCTTTGCTTCGTTAGCCTTGTTCTCCTTGGCCACCAGTGCAGCGTACTGCTCAGCAGTCAGCAGATCAGGCTGATCATCATCGTCAAGTTCAACCTTAACAATCCAGCCCTCACCATAAGGATCATCGGCCAATGCATCCACATCGTCTTCGAGTGGAGCGTTGACATACTTCACAGTGCCAGCAACTGGGCTCGTGAATGGCTGCACAATCTTTGCCGATTCCAGCGTGAACAGCTCATCACCAGCATTCACATGCGTGCCAACCTCTGGCAGATCAACGAATGCGAGCTTACCGAGCAAATACAGTGCATGCTCAGTCACACCCATAACCACAGGATCAGCTTCATCATTGACCCACACGTGCTCATCGGAATACTGCAACTCTTCAGGAATATCGAATTGTGTGTTCTGCTCCGCCATCGTTGCCCTTTCTATGTCTACGGTAAAGCTGCATTGAGCGCAGGTGCTCAAACACTTTCGTCGTACCTATAGGGGGATTATAGCGGCCAAGCATGGGGCGAAGCAGAAATTAGTCAACCGTAAAACTCAGCAAATTCAAAGAAACGTGGTGCAGGGACGTTCACTCCACTGTATGACCAAGCCACTGCTCAATCATGACGCGAGCGATGGCGGCCTTCACAGGAGGTTCCATACGGCCCGTAACAAGCGCGCGCATGTACTCCTCACGCGTCACCCACTCAGCTGCAACCGTCTCAACGTTGTCAACGTGAATATCAGTCGTCTTGGCAACGGCCTTGAACGCCATCATCAGCGAACCCGGGAACGGCCAAGGCTGCGAGCCCAAATACTTGACCTCGCCAATTTCAATACCCGTTTCCTCAAACGCCTCACGACGAGCCGCGTGCTCCAAGTTCTCGCCGGCCTCAACGAAACCAGCAGAAACCGAGTACAGCAGAGGGTTCGACCAAGCCGCGTTGTGCTGCACCAGCAGACGGTCGTCCTGATCAACGATGGCTGTAATCACTGCTGGCTCCACGCGTGGGAACAACTCGCGACCGTCGTCAGCATTCGTGCAGCGCTGAGCCCATCCCGCATGTGCAGGAACCGTTGGCGCACCGCAAGCTGGGCAGTAGTGCTGACGATCATGCCAGTTTGCCAAGCTCAGTGCTGTCGTCGCCTGACCGATTTCACGTGAAGAAGCGTGTGGCACGAACGAACGTAAGTCCATCCACGTCAGCTGAGCACACGCGCGCAGCAGCATTGTGACTGCTTCAACGGAATACTGTGCTTCCTGAGACTCCTTGAGTTCCTGAGCCAAGCCCTCAAGTCCCGTTAAATTCAGTGCAATAACGCGCTCGGCCTGCTCTCCCTTGCCGTACGCACCCAAATACATGGCCGCAATTGGCAGCGCCTGTACGGCCGCCGAAACGTAGCTGCCCGGCAGCGTTGCGAGACGCGTGTGCGGACTGCGCTGTGCGTCACGAGGCACGGCCAGCAGACCGTTACGTACCAGAATGACGTGCGTGTGTGGTTCCTGCAGCAGCTGTGCGATCAGACCCGGCTCATTACGGCGCTCAATTTCGTACGAAATGTCACCTTGAGCAAGCGGCAGGAACGGCAGGGTTTGGGTAAATGCCAGTGGAGAAAACATCAAGTGCCTCTATATTTTTCTTATTTCTGCAGTGGTTGAGTAGCAGTCCTATCCCCGACTGCTTCACCGTGCTGTTGAACGCAACGAACTTAAAATCAGGCCTGCACGCGGCGCACAAGTGCGAGCAGTGCATCGGCCACATCTTCTGGATGCTCCCAAGCGCTGAAGTGACCGCAGTCATCAATGGACGTGAATACGACTTCACTGTTGCGCATCTGCTCAGCAATTGGCTTCATAACAGCTGGAGCGCTTGAAGGATCCTGCTCACCACAAATCACTGCTGAAGGAGCCGTGATCTGCTCGAACACATCGTTCAGGTCTGGACGGCCTGCAGCCATGCGTTCACGCCAAGCAATGCCTTCTGGAGCCTGCTGCTCAATCCACTCCGTGAACTGTGCAATATAGGCTTCGGACTGCTTAATCGACGAATCCTTTGGGCTCTTGTCAACAAAGAACATCACAGGTTCGGTTGTGTTGTTCTGCTCGCATTCGTTCGCAATAACCAGGCGGTTTGCACGAGAAGCTGGCTTATCGGCGTCACCCTTTGTATCGAGCAGAGCCAAACCAGCCACTGCTTCTGGGTGCCTGCGCTGAATGTCGAGCACCAAGTAGCCGCCCATCGAGAGGCCTGCCCAAATAGCCTGCTTATAGCCGGCCTTGTGCAGCATCTCTACGTAAGCGTCGGCCATTACGTCGAGTGCCTGCTCGTATGCGCCGTCCTCAGCGACGTGACCAACTTCACCCAACTTAATAATTGGAGCACCGCCAGCACCTGGCATATCTGGAGTCCAGATTGGGAACTGCACCATTTCTTGAGCATCGCTGAGTTCCATCATTGCGGTGACGCAGCGGTCCCACATACGGCTATCAACTGGGAATCCGTGCACCAAAATCAGTGGCACTCCCTGACCGTCACGCTGGATATGGTTCACAATCTCGACTGGCATTGGCAACTCCTCCTGTGCTCCTATGCTCCGTACTGTTCTTTTACTGTTCTTTACAGTACGCCTGCGTACTCCAAGGCCTTCGCCACAATACGACCGTGACCATCTGGCATCTGATTAATAATTGACTGAATGTTGTCGCTTTTGACGCTCGTCCATTCCACATCAATCGTTTCGTCTCGTGCCTGGCAGTCACCAGTAATCGTCACGATGTAGCACAGGGCAATTGCATGCTGGCGCGAGTCATAGAACGAGCCACGCTCCTGCGATGGGAAGAATTCAGCGACCATAAATGGCTGCATAGAAATAGGAAGTGCCGGCAATGCCAGTGGACCGAGGTCGCGCGTTACATGACGCATAATGCAGTGGCGCAGTTCCTCGTTGTGCATAACGCGACCAGCGACCAGCGCACGCTCCACAATGGAGCCTTCATTGCTGACGCGCAGCAGTGTGCCGACTTCTTCCACACGACCCAACTGATCGGTGTGCACAGGCACAACCACTACATATGGCATTGGTGTGCGTGAACGCACGAATGCAAGTTCATAATCTTCCATCCAGCCATCTGGCTCATGGAACGAGTCTCCCGGGAAATGGCCCGAGCCAAAATCACCACCGTCGCCGCCGTCCCCTCCGCGGCCGTTTTCAGCGTCAAAATCGCCTTCGCTAGGAATTTCCCCATCTAGTACGCGCATGTTTACTCCATTCGCTCACTACTTCGTTTAACTCTCTAATGTATTCGTTTCGAGACTCGTTGTCACTCAATATTGCTGTCACTCATTAATAGTGAAACTTTCATAGGGAAACTCTGTAAGCGGCAATAGTGAAACTCTATAAGCGCCGCATCATTACATTCAGCACGATTTTTGCGTTCGAATTCCAGCATCCATCCAGCTTATTTCAAGATTCGCTCGTCATACTCGAGAGCAGAGCGCGGAACAATCCACGTACAGCATGTTTCGACCTACGTGTGCAACAGCAACACGAAACAACGTGTGAGCTACGAGTAGGTCAGAGGAATGGAGGAGTTATGGCAACTCACGAAATCACTTCCGAGAACTTTGAAGACGTTATTAAGAACAACGAGCTGGTCTTTATTGACTTCTGGGCAACTTGGTGCGGCCCATGCCGTGCATTCGGCCCTATTTTCGATAAGGCAAGCGAGAACAACGCTGATATTTACTTCGGCAAGGTCGACATCGACAAGCAGCAGGAGCTCGCAAATCAGGCTGGCATCCAGGCTGTGCCAACGCTGATGATTGCTAAGAAGGGTCACATCGTCTACCAGCAGGCAGGCGCTCTGCGCGCTCCAGATCTCGACAGCATCATCGAGCAGGCTAAGAAGCTCGACGTTGAGGCCGCTCTGTCCGAGGCTCAGCAGCAGGAGCAGCAGGCCTGAGTGACGCCTTGCTCGTAGCATTACGGGCGTTGAGTACCACTCAAAGCTACGCCTCGTAACGCTTCAAGCTGAACACTTAATACAACCGTTTGAAGAATCGTCACAATTTGTTCACGATTCTTCAGGCGGTTATTTTATTTCCCTGATTTTCTCCCGTTTTCTCGATGTCCACGAGACGCATCATCTCTTCACAAACGTGACGGTATGCCGAAGATTACTGTCGCTTGAGTTTGTATGGCACCGTTTAGGGTAAACTGTGGAGTTGGGTGCTTTTCCGGTGGTATGTTTCGCCAGGTTCTTTTATGAACTACAAGTTCATTGTTGCCTGCGTTACGTCCGGCACTCACCGCTGTTCAGCAGCAGTTTTGATTGCGCTTTTTATTTCTGTATAAAGCAGCTGAAACGGTTACACCGCCGAGGATTATTGTCTGACACCAAGGAACCTAATGACTGACCATCGCGCAGCTCACAGTCCTACTCTCAGGTCGCTGAGCAAACGTCAATGGATCAAGATTTGTGCCGGAGTGGCCGTTGTTGCAGCCGTGATTACGGGCGGTGTCGCAACCAGCAATTTCTACGTAGATCAGCATAAAGATGCAGCGCCACAGGTGACGGCTGTATCCGCTTCCGATGCACAGGCAGCTTCACGTGGAACTTCGCGTGAGGCACTTACAGGTTCTACGTCTTACGTCAAAGTCGTTATTAATGGCAAGAGCCAGAACATTTATGGCACGAACTTCACTGATGTGAAGTCGGTGCTCGATGCTGCTGATATCACGCTCGATCCTGAAGATACGGTCTCGCCATCGTTGAAGACCAAGGTCGACGAGAACACCGTTATTAAGATCGATCGTGCTGGTGCTCAGCTCGAAACTACGGATCAGAAGGTTCCTTTCAATACGATCCGTAAGGAAGATCCAAATCTTGAAGAAGGCCAAGAAAAGGTAGAGACCGAGGGCCAGGACGGTATTCTCGAGTGCTCCAACCTTGTGCAAAAGGCTGGTAACAAGGTGCTTTCTTCGTACGCCTTTACTACGAAGTTGAAGAAGGCTCCCGTTGACAAGGTTGTTCTTGTTGGCACCAAGAAGGCAAATCAGCATGCCAACAATGACAATAAGGCATCTACCCCATCCACTGATATTGGTACAACAACACCTATTGGTGAGATGCAGCAGTGGGCACATGATTATCTGCTGGCTAACGGTTACTCCGAGGCTGACTTCACGGCTACGGTTTACATCATCGGCCGCGAATCCGGTTGGTCTGTGACTGCTACGAACCCATCCTCCGGTGCATACGGCTTGCCACAGTCTTACCCAGGTAACAAGATGGCTTCCCACGGTGCCGATTGGCAGACGAATTATCAGACGCAGCTGCGCTGGTTCTGGGACTACTGCAAGGACCGTTACGGTTCCATCCAAGGTGCCTACCAGTTCTGGCTGGCCAACCACCACTACTGATTTGAATTCATCTGGCGCCACCTCTCCCCTACTCGAGAGGTGGCGTCTTTTTGTTTATCTATGGATTAGATAAATCATTCGAATGAAGGCTCAAATAATCCACTACACCTATAGCCTAAGCAATCCGAATAGACTTATTAATTAAAAAAACAGTTGCTAACTAGTAATAAATCCACTAGCTAGCAACCGACATTCATCAGGCCCTTAGTTCCTGACTCGGCTCATCAATATCCTTCGTGAGCTTCATCCACACTCTTGAACTGGCAACCATTTGAGTAGTAAACGACCATATTTTGTTTGCATACTTTCCTGGATGACGATCAAGTACGAATTTGAACAGGAAACGACGTACATAGTCGATGGCCGTACACACAACGAAAATACCTAAGACAATTCCGAT
Source organism: Bifidobacterium dolichotidis (assembly GCF_003951975.1). GTDB lineage: Bacteria > Actinomycetota > Actinomycetes > Actinomycetales > Bifidobacteriaceae > Bifidobacterium > Bifidobacterium dolichotidis. Next base: position 131,799 of record NZ_QXGM01000001.1, on the reverse strand, counting down.
AGATACTAACGGCGCCCACGAAGATACAGTTAGTTTTCCAATATCAAATTGACATGCAAGAAACATACGTATTGTCGGATACTCATGAATCAAATAAACAGCAAGCGTAGAGGCAGCAATGGAATTGACTATTTTGTTATGCCATAAATGTTTTTTATTAATTGCTATAAAGAAAATCCCAAGAGCTGCAAGAATCACAGGAAGCTTCCCACTACCAGCAAATCCAACCTGTATTTTTTCAAATAGACCTATTCCAGTAACTTTTTTAAGAATCCCTCCGCAAATTATGCAGGCAATAAGAACACTGCATCCAAAAATAGCGAGAATCCAACTTTGCCTCTCGTTTGGAACCAACCCATACCATTTTATATAAGCAACAAAGCTATACAGAATTATGAAGAAAACGAAAGAATCACCAAGCACACCAAGATATGTCAATGGCGTTAAACCGTAAATAACACCCCATGTCACAGTTAATAATAAAACAAGATAAAAATGTAGTCTCTGTCCAATCATAACTAAAGAACGAGTTACAAAAGGACAGAAAAGTAGAAAGGCAACATACGCCGTGCAATACCACCAGATTTCACCCCAAACAGGTATTACACTTTTGATAGCAAGTGAAGTCGAGAGAGAAGGGAAACTCTTCACAAAATGATGTATCAGCAAAGTCCCAGACGACAACGCAATACTATAAAAGAATAGCTGCTTTTCGAGCGTAAATATTCTTAAATAATTCTTTTTTATATTTGTCATTTTCTCATCGCATAAATACCACGCCGAAATAAGAAAGAAGATGACAACACCAATTTTACCTAATACCTGAAGGCACAGATAAAAATCCGATACAACTGGAGAAGAGAGAGAGCACACATCTGTTACATTGTGGATAACATGATGATGAGCAATTATCATCAACATCGCAATAATTCGAAGTAACTCTATATTTGAATTTCTTACTCTTGTCAACATTCCACCTATCTAAATTGGCTCAATCTATGTTTTGTCCATATAAACGTTTCACTCGGACCCGCAAATTAGTTAAGTGTTACACAATACTTTTCTATCTCAACTGAGGACACCTTTATGAGTGCCTTCTTGCTAACCAGAAGCTTTTTCTATATAGAAACTATTCGGGTTCATTCCATCATTGATAACCATTTATGAAAAGCGAACTTCGATTAAGCAGGGTGATATCCAATGTATCTAACAAAGATTCATATCAGGGCAGATGCCTGAGAACTAGGAATATTAAAGCACTCTCATCTAAGGTAGTTTTCCTTAGATGAGAGCACTTTAATAGTCTAATTCATGATCTACTCACTATCTCTTCGTACTTCCATGCTTAGGCTGGTCGTCATGATGTTGCTTACCGCGAGCATTTGAACCACCGTAGTAGTAATAGCTGCTACCGTACAGAGACTTACGTGAATCGTCCTTAATACAGTTGAATACAAAGCCAGTAACTTCAACATTAAGATTTTTAACGAGCTGAGCTGTTTCTGCAAGCTGCTTTTTCAATGTTAAACCGCGACGAGAGACCAAAACTAATCCACCACCCTGCTTTGCGAACAACGCAGCATCGCTGGCAACTACCATAGGCGTAGTATCCACAATCACATAATCATACTGGTGCAAAGCCTGAGCGATAAGTTCTGTCATAAGTGGGGAGTTAAGTAATTGGCCAGCATTCGGCGGCTTTGGTCCAGCAGGCATAACATGCAGATTAGGCTTCCAATACGGTTGCACTACATCCCTAACCGATGCCTGATCAGAAAGCACGTGTGCAAGACCAGCAGAACCATCAATATCAAGCTTCTTTGCCACTGAAGGATGACGAAGATCCGCATCAATAAGCAAAACCTTTGCACCATTTTCAGCGAGAGCTGTTGCTATATTCACTGCCGTTGTGGTCTTGCCTTCATTGGCACCAACGGCAGAGACCACAATTAAGCGCGAATTTGTGCCAGACACCGGTGCGATAAAGGACAGATTCATACATATTCGGCGGTATTCCTCAGCCTCTGGACTGCTAGGAGCATTGATAATAACGGAGGTGTTACCAGCAATATCATCAGTCTCTGGAATACGACCAAGAACTGGTGCACTAATATAATCAGACAATTCTGTCTCATCTTGAATCTCGCGCGAGAATAGATGCTTTATAAGAGCAGCGAGCACACCAACTACCAAGCCACCAATAACGCCAATCGCAAGTACCATGGCACTCTTTGGTGAAGTTGGTTTCGAGGGGGCAGAAGCCGGCTGAACCATAGTTATCTTTATAGGAGATTGCTGTTCATGCATATACAACGATGTTTGCACTACGGTTTGGAAAGATTCTGCTACTGTATTCGCTATATCAGCTGCCTGCTGTGCAGAATTCGACGTTGCCGTAATATTAATAAAAGAAGTACCATCAGGATTTACTGCAGTAACTGAGTTCAGCATTGACGTCGGGATACCGAGCTTCTGTGCAGCAGGGTCAAGAACAAGCGTAGTTTTAATTAATGATGGGAACGACTTAATCTGCGTGCTAATGTAAGAAGATGCCGTGCTCAAGCTTGTATAGTTATCTGGCGCAATCGAAGCATCACCGTATGTAGCATATGTTTGTGATGTAGCTGAATACACTGGTTTCGATGTAACTAGGTATACACATGAGATACCAAATACAACGATAAAACTAATAATCATCGTAATAATGTGCTTACCAATAATGCGAAAAATGTCCATTGCAGACATACTCGCACCCTGATTGCCATCCAAATTCTCAGATGAGAGTATTTCTCGTACTTGTTCCACGCCGTTCCCTCATTTTATTTACGAATTTACTAAGCAGATAAAAGTTTACATTAGGCATTCCCTGTTTACATAGGAATAACCCTGAATTAAACCACTATTTCACCATTACGTATTATCCAGAATACTACACAACCATTTCTTTCCTCATTGGCCTTGGCATACCAATACACATCCACAACCAACGATTAATAATTAATGTTGCCAACCAACAAATTACACATGACACAATTACAATTATCACTCCTGCAACAACTTGTAGATAGACATTTTCCGCAATTATTGATACAGGTATTATTTTAAAGAACACTGCCCTTGCAGTAGCAATAGAAAACCCATTGAGACCATAGAAAACTATCGTATTGCGCCCGATATATTCTATTGTTGCTAACTTCTTCTGCAAAATGGAAAAAGCTACAACAAAAAGAGATCCAACAATAGCTGCCATAATTGCGGGAACTGATTTTTGCATACCATCCTGTTTATATACAAGTAGCAAGGTCGAAAGCAGAGAAAACATAACACCAGAAACAAGTAACATTTGTAGGGCGCCCACTCGATCTAGACTCTTCAAGAAATCAGATATCAAGATACCGATAGAGACAAACGCCAACGCTTGGAATACGGTGTAGAAGAAGAAGGGAAATAGCTTTATTATATACGCAAATCCCGTATTACATGTTCCACAATAAAACCACATCAACGATGACGCTGCAGCGATAAGAGGAAGATACTTCTTGCAACACCTATATATCCAATACAGTACTAGTTCGCCCCAGAATAGCGCCCAGAAAAACCACAATCCCTGATAACCAAATAATATTTCAATTATTTGTGCTATTGGTGAGGTGATCAACTCTCCATGAAATGAATCAATGGCCTTTGGATTTATAATAGATAAAACCACTTTTCCTAGACCATACAGAGAGAAAAAATAATAAGGAATTAGAAGCCTTCTTACACGCTTTGTTACAAATTCCTTAAAAGATCCATCAGCATGAAATGTCAAACCGCTAAGAATAAAGAAAAGCGGCATGTGGAAGTAATATACAACCTTTTTACTTGTTATCAGATCAGGAAACCATGGATTATCTCCGTTCCCCGATAGATGACCCCAGAAGACCAATATCATGGCCCAGCCTTTAGAGACATCTATCCAAGGAATTCGTTTCTTTACAATAACCCCATTCTGGACCAATCTAAATCCCCCTTCTCTGCACTGCTATCCGAGTTTCAAATCTTTTTGTCTTTTGCATTTTATCTAGTCCGCAATATGAGGAAAAAACGAAGGATTGAAAAACTGGAAATGCGGCCATCTCATGACGAACCCAAGAACCAAAATCTGGCTCAAAGAAGAATGATACCAACAAAAATGCAGTAAACACTTCAAAAGATAATATATATTCTGTCTTTATATATGGTTTCATTACGAAAGCAACAATAATGCGCAGATAAAAAACTGTAATTAAAATCTGAAAAATAATAAAAGGAATATATGATACTCCTCTGAATAGTAGCTCAATAGGTATCATCATTCTGATAGCACTTATAGGGTAGTTAATAAGTGATATTAGAAGACCATTGCCTGGTATCAGGTTGATGATAGCACTTTTTGCATCAGCACTTCCCTCTCTAGCACTATTCGCATTAGCCCTACTACCAACGATAGATTGATATTCTGCAGGGAACACTATAGAGGATACGATAAGAAAGAAATACACAAAGACAACAACTGTCAATGCTAATTGAAGGATAGATACTTTATCCATTTTCGAGTGGAAGTATTTTAGCAGAAAATGTATTCCGATAAAGAACACAGCCACTAACATAAAATAAGATCTAAACGATAATCCTTCTATTATAAAAATAATGGCTACTAAGCTGACACGCATTCCTATCGAAACATTCGGAATTAAAATGGCAAGCAACACCAAGTAGAAAAAGAAAAATTGAATAACATCTTTGCCTATGGTAAAGATATATATATTTAATAAAACAATACACGCAAGCCAGAATAGTTCCTGTAAAAGAGACAGCTCCGATTTAAAAAATAGGAATACCACTATTGCGGTTGTAAGTAGAACCCCTAAGACCAGGCTCCACTCATACATTGTTGTTAGCCCAAGATAGTTGATACTCCGGAATATATTAGCTGCAACAACATATGATCCGCCCCAGGCTTTCATAGAGCCACTGCCCACTACCATGGAATTGATACGTAAATTATCGTAGTAATATTTTGTGGGTAGTATATAGACTACAGCTATTTTGCCTAGTACTAGGGCAACGAATGAGAGAATTACAAGAACCAACTTACGCTGCTTCAGCGATATGGAATTAATCAAGTAAGGCCTACTTCCTCATTCTAAACTTAATGCCGTTCTAAGTACTATAATTATCGACTTAGATAGAAACTCTGCAATTTCTTTGCCGTTTCATGAATATCAAAACCACTACGAACAATCAAATCCATATCTGACCGCCTTTGGTCCTGAGATTTTTCAATACATATTTTTGCCCAGTCTTGCGGAGACTGTTTTAAAGACACGTATGTTAAATACTTACCAAAATCGACTTCTCTAGTGACCTGATCAGAGACTATACATTGGAGCCCTGCTGCCTGAGCTTCAACTAATGAAACTGGCAAGCCCTCAAAATGAGATGGCAAAACAAAAACATCCATGGCTTGGAGGTAGTCATTCACATCAGAAACAGAACCAGTAAAAATAATATCTTCAATAATTTGGAGAGACTCCGCCTTACGAACGAGCTCCTGTTTAAGATCACCATCGCCAACAATAAGCAACTTTGAGTTCTTATGTATTTTTTTTAACTCGGCAAAAATATCAAGAAGGAAGCTTTGATTTTTCTGCGGAGCTAGCCTACCTACATTTCCCAATACGAGCTGATCATCTATTTGTAATCTAGAACGCACAGACTCACGAATTTTTTCATTATATATAAATTTAAACGAATCTATTGCATTCTTTACAATAGTTACCTCTCCATTCAAAAAAGCATCTTTTCCGTAGAGCCAGATACCAGCCTCTTTAGAACACGCAAATTTATCCGTGGGATATGGAGGAAGCTTATACCGGAAATAGTCACGAAAAATAGTCTTAGCGTTGAAGCCTCGATATACATTATGTGCATGAGCAATACGTACAGGGACATTCTCCTCTTTGGCTATACGAAGAGGAAAATAGCTACGTTCTTCAAGATGAGAGTGAATAATTGAATATTCAGGATGATCCCTTAAAAATGATCTAAACTCATGTTTATATTCACTAAAGCGCCATGGATACATGGGACCCATGCGATATATTTTACCGCCGAGACTCTCAATCTCCTCTTCATATGCACCAATTTTTTCACGATTCACAAGAAAATCAAACTGAACTTTATCACGGTCGATACTACGATAATAATTCATTATCATGGTCTCTGCACCGCCACGATCTAAGCTCGTAATCAGATTAAGAACACGGCACGTCATCATATTCCTCACAAATATATACTTTTGATAAATGAAAATTAACTTAAGAAAAACTCTTGAATATAAGCACCTTGCATATTGGTATCATATTCACTTCCAATAAGATTATTTTCTTTTTGGTCTAAGCGCTTCATACTAGATGCCCTCAGTAATGCAGCCACCCAATCACTTACATTTTTGTTTTCTTCAAGAGGCAGACGCTGCACATTACTGTTAATTTTAGACTCAGGCGGATTACCAGTAGAGATAACTGAAGGTAAACCACTTGCCTGAGCTTCAAGCAATGCAATACTCATTCCTTCATACCTTGAAGGGAAAACAAATACGTCCATTGCTTGATATAAGTCAGCGACATCCTTTCGCTCCCCTAAAATAAGTACTTTATCTTCAACACCAGCCTGTCTTATGTGTTGTTCAATGGCTGGCCGATCATCACCTTTGCCAATGAGCAGTAACCTGCTATTCGGCACTTTATCTACATATGCCCTATATACATCAATAAGGAAATGATGATTCTTCTGCGGATGGAATCTACCAACATTCCCTAAAACAATCTCATCCGACCCAATGCCAAATTGATTTCGAAGGGTCTCTCGCTTCTCCTTATTAAAGAGATACTTTTTACTATCGACCGAATTATTGATTAGCCGATAACTATCATATTCCATAATTTTTTTACCGTAGAACCATTCAGAGGCTTTATCTGAACACGTCCAAAAATCTGTAGCATATTTCTGAATACGCGATCGATTTAATACATGAAGGGCACCACGGATTTTACCATCCATATTCTTAGCATTATGACAATGCACTACTCGCTTAGGAATGCCATGCTTATACGCTTCGATTAAATAGTCAATATTAGCTAGACTCACGAGGTTGGCCCATATTCCAGCATATTCCGAAGAGTGTTCTTTAAAGATATTTTCTAATGCACGTTTATAAGTAATAGGATCTTGAGAGCGCTTAGGAATATGATAAATTCTCCCACCATATTCATTAATTTCATCTTCATAACTTATCTGTGGTTCATTAGCAATGAAATCAAATTGCAAACGGCTTCTATCGATAAGAGAGTATGTATTCATGAGGAATGCTTCAATACCTCCTCTATTACCTGACATACCAAATACTAGAACTCGTTTCATTGCCATCTCCCCGCAAAGATCAGTCATCTTATTTTCCAAGCAACATTGCAACTTTAAGCGCAACAATAGTAGGTCCATATCCATCTAGCAACACGATATAAGAAATCTTACGTAGCGCATGTACGTTAATTTTTCCAATATTCTTCAAAGCCACTTTAGCCGCGCGTCTATTGGCGCTGAATATTCTTCTTTTATCCTTACTCGTAATTTTGCAAGAAGTACATACGCGCACACAAATATCTATATATGTGCGGATAAGATCCATATCCGTATATTCTTTCAATGAAGGATAATAATGAAGTATGATGCGATGAGCATCTTCGATTATTCTTATACCGTCTCTTAAATCATTCTCTGTTTGTTTATTTTGCAAGCTATCTGAACGATCTGCAGTATAAATATAATAAGCATCTTTAACATAAATTGCTCGCTTCGCACGACATATTGCTTTTATGCAGGGAACATGATCTGAATAAGCTCGCTGAATAGGGAACGGATTACTGTCAAAAAGTTTAGCTGAAAATACTTTGCCCCATAAGACACCATTAAGACTACCGGTACCAGTTAATATCATCTTTAGGATTTCAACCGGTGTAATCTCACGGCTAGAGATGACAGAATTTAACGATTTTCCTAGCTTACCATTTCTAGAATAATAGAAATTTGTAAGTAAGAGATCCGGATTACTACGCAAATTAGATTTAATTTTACTAATATAATTTGGACTTATGTTATCGTCAGGGTCAATAAAGGTATAATACCTTCCTTTTGCTTTTGCAAGGCCGTTATTTCGTGCTGCAGCTACTCCCTTATTATCTTGGTGGATAACTATACAAGCAAATTTATCTATACTATTCAAGATTTCCAGAGAGTTATCTGTTGACCCATCATCAATAAATATGATCTGCACATCTGCTAAATCCTGAATACTCAAGGAATCGACGAGGCGCGGTAAATACTTCGAAACGTTATAGACTGGAATAATAATACTAAGAAGGAAATCGTTCGCCGACTTACCCATGCATACCTCACAAATGTTTTTTGTAAACTACAAGTACAATACTCTACACGAAGATTCCATTGCTATCACACAGCAAACTTACTTATTATCTCGCAATATCCTTCGGCAATACTTCAAAATTAGGATTAATTTTGCATATAAAGCGATAACTCTCACACTATGACGCCATATTGCAAACCCAACAAATATATTCCTCAATCCACGTATTTTAAAACATCGGACGCACTTACGCGCTACCTCATTATTAATCATGCTAGAGAGCTGCTCTTTCCTATACACAGAGGATTAATTCTTATTAGAATATGAGCCCTCCGTTAATCACCTTATCTGATTTAAATATTCATTATCAAACCATGAGACTGACAACGGGTACCAATTAATTAACTCTTTTTCAGCAACAAGAAACGCATTTGCGCTAGTCAAAAAATAGTTATCTTCATGATTAGGAGCACTCAAACTATCCGAGCAATATATGCAATAATATAAAGGGGCACCAACACGATCTACTCGTTTAACCTTATCAACTAACCTTAAATTAAAACAGCACCCTCTACTACAACCATAGATTCATCAAAATGATTGCCTTTTATAAATTTTCCCTTATACAATATATTCTATACAGGTATGAGAATACCAGTATCCAGTAATTTAGAAAAATCTAAGAAATTGACTATTATTTTAACACGTATAATATGGAGAGATGTTTGCCGTCTCTTTTATGATTTCATCTTTATCATTAATGCAATCATTAAGGTTACCCACTATCACCATGCCAGAATTGTTTTGTGTCACCTTACATGCCATGGTCTCAATCATGATAGGAGGAATCCAATAATCTCCATCAATAAAAATGATACGGTCCCCCGTATAAATGTTTATCCCGGAATTACACGCTGAAGCCAACCCACCATTCTCTTTATATATGAACCCTAATTCGAGAATCTTTATGAGACCACACGTCGCATATAGTTCTGCATTCATCGGGAGAGCCATCATCTACAAGAATTATATTAAGATTCTTATAGGTTTTATCTATAATACTTTTCTCACACTATCAGGACATTCCTCAACTTTATTGGCAGGAACAATGGCAGAAACAATAAGGTTAGATAAACTCATCGTATTCTTCTAATTTATTATTGTTCCGCTTATTATTATTTCAGGATACGCATCAGGATCAAATGATGCTCTGATACCAAGCCTCTAATTTTCTCGCACTATCCTTAATTTCATATCCAGCAGCACGTAGAGTATCTCCATCTGAAATGCGCGATTGTCGAGGTGCATATTCCAAGGTTGCTTCTAAGCATTGTGCCCATTCGTGAGCTGAACACTTTAGTGGCATTACAGTTACAAGTTCATTATCAATGAATGCTTCTTCTGTAATCTGGTCAGAAGCAACGATAGGAAGACCTGCAGCTTGTGCTTCAATAGCAGTTAGAGGAAGACCCTCATACAATGACGGGAATAACAGCACGTCAAAAACGCTGTACCAATCCGCTGCATCATCGCGAGAACCCATAAAGAATACGGAAGCTTGAATTCCGAGTTGAGTTACTTTTTGCTTGATTGCCGGCATCGTATCGCCAATGCCTAGAAATACAAGCTTGGCATTTGGAATGATCTTTAGCAGCTCCTTAAAGACTTCCACGGAAAATTCTTGATTCTTTTGGGAACTAAAGCGACCAATTTGCCCAACTATTGGGGAGACACCTGCTCCTATTGATTTACGTAAATCTATACGCTTCTTTCGATTAAAGGAGTACTTCTGCAAATCAATGGCGTTATGAATGTATTGCACCTTATTCTGATCCACGACTCTCTTGCCAAAAAGCCATTCTGCCGATAGTTCTCCGCAAGCAGCAAGATGAGTTGGATACAACTTTGATAAAGGCCGTAGCACTTCCTTAATAGCAGTCTTTGCAATTTCCCGGGGATTAGCCGTACTGTGACTATGTGCAATACGAACCTTGACACCAGCTTTTTTAGCCTCATATAGAGGGAATATGCTCAACGCATTAATGTTTGAATGCACAATATCTGGTTGAGTTTTGCGAAATATATTTAGACAAGCCTTTTCATAGGCTGGAAGTTTTTTATACGATGGGATGGTAAAGATTCTACCCCCATATGATTTAATCAACTCTTCAGGAACTTTTTCAGAGTCATCCTGAACAATAAAATCGAACTGAACTTTACTATGATCGATGAACTTGTAATGATTGAGAATTGTAGCCTCAACACCGCCTCCCATCATGCGGCCCATAATTTGTGCGACACGAATAGGTTCTTGTTGAGGCATTACAACTCCTTATTTATACCGAATTATAATTATAAAAATCTCAGTCTCGTTTGAATAGATCTCGTGTGTAAATCTTTGCAACAACATCAGCGAGATCAGTATTCCAACGATTTGCCACAATCACATTTGACTTTTTCTTGAACTCTTCTAAATCATGAGTCACTGGAGAACCAAAGAATTCTTCATCATCAAGCGTTGGCTCATACACAAGTACATGAACACCCTTGGCCTTGATGCGCTTCATAATGCCCTGGATAGACGACTGACGGAAATTATCCGAGCCGCTCTTCATCGTCAAGCGATACACACCTACTACTGGATGATCCATGCCAGCAATCCGCTCGAGAATCTGATCAGCAATAAAATCTTTCCTTGTACGATTCGACTCAACAATCGCACCAATCAGATTCTGCGGAACATCAGCATAATTAGCTAACAACTGCTTCGTATCCTTCGGCAAGCAATAACCACCATAGCCAAAACTTGGATTGTTATAGTGCGAACCAATACGCGGATCCAAGCCAACGCCCTTAATAATCATCGCGGTATCAAGGCCACGCGAAGCTGCATACGTATCCAACTCGTTAAAGTAGGCAACACGAAGTGCTAAATACGTATTCGCAAAAAGTTTAATAGCCTCAGCCTCAGTTAAACCACACACAAGCTCTGGGATACCCACAGAACCATCATGTTTCTCACGCTCGTGTTCATTAGGATCAGCACCCTGAGCAAGTAAATCAGCAAATTCATGAGCAGCCTTTACCGCATACTCATCATCCATAGGAGCTCCAACAACAATACGTGACGGATGAAGATTGTCATAAAGAGCCTTGCCCTCACGCAGGAACTCAGGAGAGAAAATAATCTTCTCATCATCAAGCTGCTGACGAATGCGCTCTGTATAGCCAACAGGAATCGTAGACTTAATTACAATCCACGCAGTCTTATTCACACTACGAATTGCTGCAATGGCTGCTTCGACACTGGATGTATCGAAATAATTTTGCTTCGCATCATAATTTGTAGGTGTAGCAACTACCGCAAAATCAACATCCTTATAGGCAACATTTAGATCTGTAGTAGCCAAAAAGTTTAAGCTCATCGTTCCATCACGATGACCATCAAGGAAACGCGTAATCTCTACATCAACAATAGGACTGACATTATTATTCAGTAGCTCAACCTTCTGTGACACAATATCTAACGCACGCACCTCATTATGCTGCGCCAACAACAACGCCACAGACAGGCCCACATAACCAGTACCCGCCACTGCAATCTTCATAGAGAATTTCTCCTGCTCATGAATATACTTTTTTATATGCAATAAAAAGCAACATTCATAGTATAATTGAGATACCTCCCTAAAAGAACTATTCTCCACAACTACCTCTAACATGTGGGAATATTGGATTCAAACTACACCTGGATTACAATTACGGGGGACAGAATGGGACAGAAGGAAATAAAAGAGCCAAAAATACGATCAGTTAAGTTCAACGTAGCTATGAATATGATCTTAACTACTTCTTCTTTCCTTTTCCCGCTAATTACTATTCCCTATGTTTCGCGAGTACTTGGACCATCAGGAATGGGAATAGTATCTTGGATGCAAACTCTTATTACATATTTTTCTCTAGTTGCAATGCTAGGGATTACTTCATATGGAATTCGTACATGTGCAGAAGTACGTGATAACAAAGAACAACTTAGCCAGACTACTCAAGAATTAGTCGTGATTCTAATTTGCTCAACAACATTAGTTTATATTTTATATATTGTTGCTCTTTTTTTGATTCCAAAGACACGCGATAATATAACTTTAGCATTTATTTTCAGTATTGGAATATGGCTTACTTCATGCGGCTGTGACTGGTTCTACCAAGCAATTGAACAATATGGATACATCACCGTGCGTAATATTGCATTTAAAATTATCGGTCTAATCCTTATGTTCCTCTTCGTACATAATGTCAGCGATTATATTCTATACGGTATCACGATAGTTATCGGAAGCTACGGCTCAAATATACTGAACTTATTGAAGTTACGAGACTTCGTCACTTTTAGTAGGAAACGTAATCTCAATATTAAGCGTCATATTAAACCGATGATAACATTCACAATTTCGAGTATATCTTCGGGAATGTATGTTCAAATGGATATGCTTCTTTCAGGTATATTTCTTTCTAACACACTAGTAGGTGTGTACCAAATGATAGTCAAGATCAGAGGTATCTGCTACACCGCAGTTAATTCTGTAGGGTCTGTAATACTTCCACGTATATCATATTATGAGTCTCAGAGTCATCATAGCAATACAAAAAAATTGATAGGAAAAAACCTTAATTTCCTATTTATTATCAGTTTTGGAATGATGATTATGCTCATCTTCTGTGGACAACCAATTATTCAGATTCTTGGTGGATCGCAATATTTAGTCGGCACAACAGCTTTAACTATCGCCTCACCAATTATCCTGTTCTCGGCAACAAATAACACTCTTTCTCAGTATCTCATCGCTTCAAATCATGAAAAAGAGTATGCTGTCGTCAATATATGCGGTCTTATTCTAAGCATCATATTCTGCTGTATTCTTATCCCAAGATTCGGTATAAATGGTGCCGCTCTAGGTATTGCACTATGCGAGTTCTGCACACTATCAATTCGCTCATTCATTGTGCGAGACTTTATAAAAGAACTCCGTGAAGAAACTGATTTCTTACGAATTCTCCCAGCAATATTAATTACCGCTGTATCAGTATGGTACGTACAACGATTTATTCAGGGATTGAACCCATTTGTCCAACTTATCATTAGTGGACTTGTCTTCTCTATTATCTATCTCAGTTCACTTATCATAGCTCGAGAGAAATTTATATTAGGGCTTCTTCACCGCTAAGTAATACCTGTTACTGGTAAAAATTGCCTCGCTACAAATGATATAGTTCATCTAATTCTTCGGGTCATATGTATTGAGCTTTAAGAGGTTAGCATCTTTCACGGCTACAAGAACTTAGACATTAATATCAATTGGGTTCCAGATCACTCGATCCAGAACCCAATTATCAGCTATACAAGTAACTTACTTAGTTGCGTGATTCCAGCCATCCTGGCCACCGTTAACATCTGCTGCTTCAGCAGTGTGAGGCTTACGACCACGCTTACGAGTTACGCGGATGTCAGCTTCGTGTGCATCGAAGATCAATGCATCACCCTTTGGAGACAGCACACCACGCATCGAAGCACGAGGAATCTCCTCCTCGTTATCGGTCGATGGCAGATCGAAGTACTTCAATACTGCAGTCACCACAATTGGGTTATCGATATGTGCGGAGGCAGTGTACGAAGGACGAACGCCCAATGGCATGGAATCCTCGTCACTTTCCTTAGCACGCATCACAGCAAACTGCTGGGTATCAGGATTAATCAAGAAGACGATGTATTCAGGGAAATTCAATTCCTCGACAGCCGACTTATTCAAACGAATACTATCCGGCGTAACCGTCATAACTGCCTTACCAGTCTTACGGGTAAGGCTCACTGCTTCAAAGCCCTTTAACGACGACATAATAACGCCCTTTCCATAGGCGGATTAACCGCCCCGCACACACGTATCGCTCTCACGACCGCTATTTTTATTGCTGACTTAAATTTATGACTTCCAGCCACATTGAGCATGTGGTTAAAAGTAGGCTCCCCCTATTAGGCTAACCTCAATTCATCCTCACCTTACACGCCAATATGGGGTGAAAACCGCGGATTGTACCACTTAGTTTACCACCATATTTAATATCACTAATGAGCTAATTAATACAACTCAAAGCAGACATATCTACTAAAAGTTTAGACAGAATTCACCTAGCCTTGTAATTTCAGGCGGATTATATATGATCCGCGCCAATACTTACATATATCCACCGTACAATATGGAACAGCAATACTGTTAATTCGCGATTACTATGTGAAGCAGATACCGCCGCTAAAGTGGACAAACTTTTCAATTAATAAGTTAGGTATAGGAGCTCTCATTAATGAAAGTGCTATTTGTATGTACAGGAAATATTTGCCGCTCTCCTATGGGAGAGCTCCTATTCCCACATTTCTTCTCTGATCCTAATTTAATTGTTGACAGTGCTGGAACAAATGGACTCGATGCTCACCCAATCGATCCATCAAGTGCACAACTTTTAACCACCGATGGCATCGATTCTTCATCGTTCCGTTCTAAGCGACTCACGCCACAATTAGCACGTTCTGCTGATCTTATTTTCTGCTTCAGTGCTCATCAGCGCAGCGAAATCATTCAGAGGAATCCTACAGTTGCACGTAGGACTGTCGTACTCACTGATTTTGCCAACATGTGCAACTATTGCGCTACACACAATCTTATTACAGGCGATTCACTCGAAGAACGTTTCGACTCGGTACTCGCAAATGCATCGCTTATCCGCCCAATGCTTCCGCATGCGCAAGATATTGCAGATCCGTATCAACGAGAATTCGAGGCATTTAAAACGGCTCACGCTCAAATCAATGAGGCACTGGCGACTATTGCTCATGCAATAGATCAATAAGTAATACTCTGGCAGATCATTGCTGCTGTTGACGATATCTTTCTTCAGCAGCAGCTTTGGTCGGCTTCCACCATGCTTCATTATCGATGTACCATTGCACAGTTTTTTTGAGACCAGCATCGAAGTCAGTATGCTCTGGACGCCAAGCGAGTTCGGTGCGTAATTTTGTAGCATCAATGGCATATCGGCGATCATGTCCAGGACGGTCTCGAACCCAATCAAAATCGTCTTCAGATTTGCCCATCACTCGCAGAATAGACCGCAACACATCAATATTGCTTCGTTCTCCATTTGCGCCAATTAAATAGGTTTGCCCAATTCGACCTTCAGTAAGGATCTTCCAGACACCAGAAGAATGATCTTCTACATGGATCCAATCGCGTACATTGCGACCATCGCCATATAACTTTGGTCGTCGTCCTTCCAATATATTCGTGATAGTGCGTGGAATGAATTTTTCAACGTGCTGGTAAGGACCATAGTTATTACTGCAATTCGAAATAGTTGCACGTACGCCGAAGGTGCGAACCCAAGCACGAACAAGCATATCTGAGCTTGCTTTCATTGCCGAGTATGGACTAGACGGGTTATAAGGCGTTTTCTCAGTGAATTTATTCGGATCATCTAGTGCTAAATCGCCATAAACTTCATCAGTACTTACTTGATGGAATCGCACATCATAGGCACGCGCCACTTCAAGTAGACGGAACGTGCCCTCAACATTAGTTGCTAAAAATGGTTCAGGGTCTGCAATGCTGTTATCGTTATGCGACTCCGCAGCAAAATGCACAATGGCATCGTGCCCTGGAACAAGTTCATGTAATAAATTGGCATCACAAATATTGCCATGTACAAAGTCAACACGATTCCCTAACAGAGGCTTTATGCTGTCAATGTTGCCCGCATAGGTTAATGCATCTAACACTGTAATGTGCACTGTAGGGAATTTGTTGTAAACGTAGTGCACGAAATTTGCTCCAATAAATCCTGCTCCCCCAGTAACCATGATGTTGTGAAATGGAGCATTCGATGTCGATGCACTTATCTGCTGCGCTGCCATATAAAACAGCATAATCGTATAAATCACTGAGTTAGAAATTTCACAGCAATAACAAGGAGCCCAGTCCTGTAAGAACTGGGCTCCCGTGACTATGGAATAGTCGTTATGCACTTACTACCATTTGCTTATTTCGTTATAAAGGCGGTGCAGGAACACTGCCGTATCTTCACGAAGCAGGTTGTTAGTGCCGCGGAAGGTGCCATCTGGGAAGCCCTTAGTGATACCAACACTTGCCAGCCACAGAATTTCCTTAGCTCCAATGGAACCAGACTTCACATCCTTGAACCTAGCGTAATCAGCTGGCGTAGGTACGAAGGACTCTGCGGACTTATCACCTTCGATGACTGCGAATCGATGCATGTAAATCGCAGTGTCTTCACGATTCACTGGCAAAGATCCACGGAAGGTACCATCTGGGAAGCCCTTGATGACTCCCCTGCTGGCCAGCCAAAGAATTTCCTTAGCGCCAGTTGTACCCGGCTTCACATCCTTGAACCTCTCATAATCGAACTGAGAAGGCTTGAAGGACTTAGCTGATTCGTCACCGTTCAGAACTGCTGTACGGTACAGGAAGACAGCCAGATCCTGGCGTACCAGATCCCTACCGAAGCCGAAGGTGCCATCTGGATAGCCCTTAGTAATTCCGTTATCAGCCATCCATTGGATATCTGGAGCTTGATAAGCAGAATCTGGAACATCTGAGAACGAGCACGATCGTACTGTTACTTCAACCACTGCAGCATGACCCTGAGCAGATGCAATAATCATTGCCTTGCCATACTTCTTGGCCACAACAGTGCCAGACTTCGATACCTGAACAGTCGATGCATCGGTTGACGAATACGAAATCGTCTTATCCGTCGCATCATCTGGTAGCGCCTTGGCCTTAATATCCTTCGTCTCGCCTAGAGCCAGCGTCAGCTTGCCCGAAGCTGGATCAAGAATCTTGACGTCAGTTACCGGAATATATGGAACATCCGTAACAGTTACCGCAACAGGCTTAGACTTCACACCACCAGCCGTAGCCGTAATAGAAGCCGTACCAGCCTTAAGCGCCGTCACCTTACCATTCTGATCAACAGAAGCAACCGCAGCATTACTCGAAGACCACGTCAACTTCTTATCCGTCGCATCCTCAGGCAAAACCTTCGCCTTAATAGCCTTAGATTCACCTGTGACTAGTGACATCTCACCAGATGCAGGGTCAAGAATCTGAACCTCAGACACAGGCACAATACGCTTGGTCACAGTCACGACAACAGGCTTAGACTTCACACCACCAGCCGTAGCCGTAATAGAAGCCGTACCAGCCTTATGAGCTGTCACCTTACCATTCTGATCAACAGAAGCAACCGCAGCATTACTCGAAGACCACGTCAACTTCTTATCCGTCGCATCCTCAGGCTTAACCTTCGCCTTAATAGCCTGAGAATTGCCCTCGACCAGCGACATCTTGCCAGATGCAGGATCAAGAATCTCAACCTCGGTTACTGGTACAACGGGGTCAGTAACAGTCACAGCAACAGTATTTGACTTCACACCACCAGCCGTAGCCGTAATAGAAGCCGAACCAGCCTTATGAGCTGTCACCTTACCATTCTGATCAACAGAAGCAACCGCAGCATTACTCGAAGACCACGTCAACTTCTTATCCGTCGCATCCTCAGGCAATACCTTGGCGTTCAGTTGTGCAGAGTTACCCTTCTTCAGAGCCAAGGATGATGGTGTAACTGTGACTGATTCCACTGGCACTATGACTTCACAAGGCGGATCGTTAACAGTCACCTTGCCATTTTCAACGGTAAGGAATTCACCAGTGCCACGATAATTCTTGCCACCGTTGTTATCCCATTCCTTGCCATCTTTATTGAAGACAAATTCCACTTCAAGCTGGTCAGGATTATCGACTTTATACCTAACATACTTATCGGAGCATGCAGGTTGCATAGGCACGCCAGGAACTGGAGTCCATTCACCACCCTTAAGCCTGTAATGGAGATTCGTGGAATCCTTACCGAACTTATTAGCTGGATAGAAAATATAGGTCGATGTTGCTGCAGGTGCCTCACCCGTTACGGTCACCGTAATCGAGTCTGACTTGCCACCGACCGAAGCCGTTATGGTTGCCGTGCCCTTCTTAACGGCAGTAACGGTACCATCCTTAACGCGAGCCACCTGTGGGTCAGAAGACTTCCAAGTAACTTTCATCTTTTCAGCTTCCTTAGGTAACACAGTTACACCAAGTTTTGCCGACCTTCTACCAGCAAAGTCCAGATCAAGTTTCTTTCCTGGCGCACCAGTAATCGTGACAGAGTCAACAATTACCGGCTTGCAAGGAGCCAAGGTCCATGACTGATCACTTACCGTCAGCTTGCCATCCCACAAATAATCACCGTCAATACGCAGACCCTCTTTATCAACGTGGGTCTCACTTTCGTCAGGATCATCTGGCGGGAACTTATTACCAGGCTTCTCACCCGGGCCACCATTATTGAAGATAACGCGAACTGGATAGTCCTCTGCCTGATCAATCAGATCCTCTGGAACTTCGTAAACAAGGTCTGCGTTACCATCGCAAGTACCCTCTTCCTCATCCATTAAGATACCTGGCCAAGGTGCATTTTCGATTGGCTTCGGGTGAGCTCCCTGACTGTCTATATAGACATATGCATAAGTTTGAGGCCAGCCCTGAGTCTTCTTGGCATAAGCTCTATACGTTACCGTCGCACTCGGATCGCGCTTGAGCAACGAAACCGAATCTTTTACAGTTGAGCCATCTTCACACTCACCAGATACAGTAATCGTCACTGACTGGCCGATTGATGTTTTCGCACCAACCGTAAGCTTCTGACCATCCGTATAGCTGCCTGATGCGCCTTCGCTCGTGCTGTAGCGAGTATTCGAAACATTCTTAGCGTTCAACGTTACCGTTGTAGTATCCGTCTTAAACGAAGAACCTGATGTGGTGATAGATACCGAACCATGCTTAGGTGCAGCAGCATTAGAGAAGACTGAGATCTTACCACCACGAGCAGTTCCAGACTGAATTGTCTTACCAGAAACCGTTATGGCGCCACCATTAACTTGGTCAGTATAGGTACCATCAGCTACCTGAACTTTAGTACCTTGCAGATTGATGTCATTACTGCCAATATTCGTAATACTAATGCCATCGGTTTTATCTGAGCCGCCTGATTTATAGCGCTCAACCATAAAGCATTGCTCGGTGTTGCCACAGTTACTCACATATTCTGCATTGTTTTCCATAGCATTACGGAAATGGTTCACTGCAACGACTTCTGGATTCTTCCACTCATTATCACCAGCATCACCGAGTTGAGATTGCTCTGCGAACTGCGGATTACTTCCGCCTGAGCCGACTGGTCGATTAAAGAACAGCGGTGTGCCACCAGCGCGAGATCCAATAGCACCCCAACCCATGCGCAGTTGCTGGGAATTCAATCCAGTTGATTCTTTATCCGAATTCGCATAGGTGTCATGAGATTCCACCCAAGTTACAACTTGATCGTCTCTAGCACCATCAGTTTGGAACTTCCATAATTTATCTTTATTAAGTTTTCCGCCCCAAATTTGCTCACGAAGTTCTCGGCCATACTTCGAGGCCGTAAAGCCACCACCATTCGACGAATCCTGTTCGAACAATTGTACATATTTGTTAGGAGCCAGACCCCAATCGTCGCCTTGTAATATTTCGCCATACTGGTACTGAGCTCCATTTTTCAGCACAGTTGGCCAGTAATTGGAATGTTCTTTGCCTCGGTCATCGAACTCGCTTGGAAGCTCAATATGCTTGGCAGCATCGAAACGAAAACCATCAGCACCATCGTCAACAATTTGTTTCAAAAATGTTGCCATACGTTTGGCAACTTCCTGATCTTGCGTATGCAAATCCCATAAACCTGATAACTGGCATTGCGTTACTTGCCAACGATCGTTGTAATCAATGGATCCGTTGCAAATTCCATCATCTTTATGGAAAAACTTAGGCTGCTGCCAATCTGAACTAATGCGTCCCCAATCAGATGTGAAATGATTAATAACACCGTCAACAATGATGCGTACACCATATTTATGAGCTTCTGCAGTCATAGCTCTAAACTCATCTTCAGTACCAACAACATTGTTGCCTATGCGCGTATCAGTTGGCTGATATACGTAATACCAGTTTTCCTTGAATTGCTTACCATGTTCAGGACCTTTAATATGACTAATTGGTGTGGTCTGAACAGCTGTATACCCTGCTTCAGCAATATCTTTCATGTTGTTTTTAATCGTGTTAAACGACCACATCCATGCATGAAGTATTGCGCCATGTTTGATTTCTTTGGCAAGTCCATACGAATTGCGGGCACTCTCGAATGCTGAATTGCGTATAGTACGGTTAAGACTTTTATCCTTATCGTTTACGGTAATGCCATCAATGGCTTGAGCAGAGGAAGTGGTTACAACAGCACCGCCAAACAATGTTGCGATAACAACAATGGCCGCTGTTATTTTTCCCCATATTGCATGTAGATTTGTACGAATATTCGCACGTAGTTTTATACATATCTTCGCGATCCAAGATGGCGAATTATAATGGTCTTCACCATTACGCGCCTGTTGTTCTACAGTGAAGCAGGACACTACAGTGCTTCCTTTCTCATGACTCGGCAGAAATCAAGACCTACTCAGTCCTTGTTTCTGGCAATCATGCGCTTTTCCTTCATGGAATTATTGGATTCGGTATACGAATTCCAATATTCTGTTTTGTGCCAGCGGGCTCCCCCTTATGCCAAATGCAGGGAGGTGTTGGGCAACAAAGCAAAGCATAAGTTGCCTTCACCATAGACACCTATGCTGTACTCAGCTTGCTCAACTCATCTGTTCACTGCAATCTTGCTAGCCGCACTCATTATAAAGTAACCAGATTGGTATGTATGAACCAGACGACATAATTTGATACTCACTCTTGTCGATCCCCATAAATGGGATTGGCTACTAGGCTTGC
This sequence comes from Bifidobacterium dolichotidis, assembly GCF_003951975.1. Lineage (GTDB taxonomy): Bacteria > Actinomycetota > Actinomycetes > Actinomycetales > Bifidobacteriaceae > Bifidobacterium > Bifidobacterium dolichotidis. Next base: position 110,382 of record NZ_QXGM01000001.1, on the reverse strand, counting down.
TCGAGCTCACCATAGTGAGCTCATATTGTGAATCACCATATTGTGTATTACTTGATCGCAAAAATAATGGGCGAATTCCATCACTGGAACTCGCCCATCGATATAACGCTAGATAACAGATCTCAGCACTGATCAAACTGTTGTATTACAGAGGATCACTGTAGCCTGCACATCACGGCATTATTGTTCTATGTACCGTATTCGCCTCAGGGAACGGTAACTTTAACTAATGCTGCGTAGCTGCCAGCATATGCCACAATGTATGCAGTACCTGGCTTAATCGCAGTAATTACACCATCCTTTGCTACCTTAACGATTTCTGCATTAGTTGAAGCCCAATGCACGGTTTTATCTTTTGCATTGGTAGGTAACGTCGTAGCTTTGAGCGCTTGTGACTTGCCAACTGAAAGGCTCATTGAGTCTGCTGTTGGCTGGGTGATTTTTACACCACTCACAGGAACTTCAGCTACACAAGGTGGATTATTGACCGTTATTGAACCATCATGAACGAATAACGTTTCACCCGTACCCTTGTAGTTCGCGGAATTATTGTTATCCCATGTGTTATTGCCGTTGTTAAACACGAATTCAACTTCGCGTTGATCCGGATTAGCAATTTCGTACTTCACATAGCCATCGCAGGCCGCTGTCATCTTTACGCCCGGAACCTGAGTCCAGTCGCTGCCTTGCAGATGGTAATGCAAGTATGTGGAGTTACCACCATACTTTGATGCTGGATAATACACCGTCGTTGTTGTAGGACGAGCAGGTTTCTCCTTAACAGTCACGGCAACCGTGTCTGTCTTGTTACCAGCTTTAGCAGTGATTGTTGCCGTTCCTGGCTTTAGACCAGTGACCTTGCCTTGAGCATCGACTGAAGCAACGGAGGCATCTGATGAAGTCCAAGTCACTGACTTATGCGTGGCATTTGTTGGAAGTACTGTTGCACCAAGTTGTACTGCATGATCTGTGGAACCAAGATCAATAGAAACCTGATCATGAGTAGTACCAGTAATATCAATTGACTCTACTGGGACTTCGTCAACAGAACCACCTGCAGCTCCAATACGTGCGAGTGGCACCGAATAGCTATCAAGGTCAGACTTCTCGAATGAGTTGTTAGGCTGAGAATTGGTATCTGGCAGATCAGCATTGTCATTAGCTGCAAGATCGTATGGCAATGCATCCATACCAGACATGCCCATTGTTGCTACAACCTGCACGCCAATACCAGTCTTTTCAACATCAGCAGCCGTAATGCCCAGCTCAGACAGCGGAATAGACATCGCGTAATGGATATCTTCATTAGCAGAGTTGTGGCCCTTGCTATTGAAATTAACCCAGTTGGCATTATCGTTCTTTACATCACCTGACACACGATTGTGAGCTGGTCCCCAGCCACCGTCAATGCCCCAGACTTCCTTGCTCAGAATACCCTTGCCGTATTTGAACTTAATGCCGGTTTTCTTAGTGCCAGTCTTTACATCAGCGCCTGGTCCATACAGTGCATTTTTGTTCAGACCGTTCTTGTCACCGCCATACATCCATGGGCCGTTGGCTCCGTTGTAAGAGACGCCAATCAGATTGTTAATACTCTGCTCCCACTGATTATTAGAGTTCCAAATAGTACCTCCAGTACTGAGGTTGAGATTCTTACCAATCTTGTTATCAGTACGACCAGTATCCAACGCAATCCACATAGGGCAATTCAATTCACCAAATAGAGGACGACCAATTGGATAGGTATCGTTCGGATCAACAACATCCTGTACATTGGTCATTTCCCACATGAGGTAGAGGTTGTTATCGTCGTAGGTACCGTACAGGGCGTACAGATCAATAGGAACCTCATACATTGAATTATCACGGTAGACGCGAGGGTCATCATTGGCTGCACCTTGTGCAATGAGCATGGACTTATCCCACTGATTCAGATCGCCATCAATATTGATGGTCTTCTTAATTTTCTGCCCAGAGGTGTTAGTGAAGTAACGCTTCGCTAATTTCTGATCCTGGCGTTCGGTCTTTTTATAGGTGTATTGAAGGTTGAAATCCTTCTTGGTATCGCCCGTACCTTTACCAGTCAGTGTCAGCGTAATAACATCGCCTACCTTGGCATTCTCGCCAACAGTAATTTTGTCTCCTGAGGTGAAAGTGCCAGACTTACCATCCGAGGTCTTCCACTGCAGATTCGTAGCGTTCTTTGCACGCAGCGTCACTTCAATACCATTGCCAGTGAATGTTGTATTTGTAGGAGAGGCAGAAATCGATTCGGTATCGACAGTAGATCCTCCCTGACCATTCCAGAACACAGAAACCTTGTATCCCTTGGCATAACCGGACTTGATCTTGCCGCCAACAACCTTGATTTCATTGCCATTGACCTGGTCCTTATAGGTACCATCGTCAAGCGTTGTGGACATATCAGTAAGATCTTGGTCACCACCCATATTGGCAATAACCACACCATTATTGTCTGGGTTGCCATCAGCAATGCCGCGCTCAATCATTAAGCAAGAACCGCTATTCTTGCAGTTCTGCAGATTTTCTGGAGCGCCTTCCATAGCATTACGGAACTTGTTTACAGCTACAACTTCTGGGCTCTTCCATTCGTCATCGCCAGCAGCGCCTAATGGAGTCCGCTCAGAGAATTGTGGATTGCTGCCGCCAGAACCAACTGGGCGGTTAAAGAACAATGGCGCACCACCAGCACGCGAGCCGACAATAGCCCAGCCCATACGAAGCTGGTAAGCATTCAAATACGTTGATTCCTTGTCACCGTTGGCATAGTTATCGTGCGATTCGACCCAAGTAACAAGCTGGTTGTCCTTAACACCTGTGCCCTGCAAGTCACGCAATGCATTAGCGTCTAGGCGACCAGAACCAATGGCTGAGCGTACTGCCCTACCATAGTTTGATCCCGTATTGCCGCCACCATTCGATGAATACTTCTCGAACAGTGCTGGATAAGCAGCTGCATCAAGACCAGGATCGCCTTGCAAGACTTCGCCATACTGATACTGTGCACCGTTTTGCAGAATCGTTTCAAAATACGGCGAATGAGGCTGGCCTCGGCTCGCGAATTCATCTGGCAATTCAATATGTTTTGCCGCATCGAAGCGGAATCCATCAACACCATCGGCAACTGCACGAGCAAGATAATCGTGCATACGATTCGCAACTTCTTGGTTCTGTGTATTCAGATCCCACAGTCCTAACAGATGGCACTGTGTAACCTGCCAACGATCGCCATAATTGATCTGGTCACCGTCTCTGCCGCCGCAATTGCCGTTTCGAGAATGGAAGAGATTCTTGTTCTGCCATTCTGGATCAATAGCATTCCAGTCTGAGGAGAAGTGATTAATCACACCATCCACAATGACGCGGATGCCATATTTATGAGCTTCAGCCGTCATGGCTTTGAGGTCATCTTCACTACCAACGACCCTGTTACCGATTTTTGTGCCCGTTGGCTGATAGACGTAGTACCAGTTTTCCGTGAACTTAGTACCGTTCACTGGTCCCTTAATCTCGCTAATTGGCACAGTCTGAATTGATGTGTATCCAGCATCAGCAATGGCCTTCATATTGTTCTTAATCGTATTGAACGACCACATCCATGCATGGAGAATTGATCCATAATTCATTTCACGCGAGAGACCGTACTGCTGACGAGCTGATTCGAATGTTGCATTACCCAGCGTGCGGTCATAGCTGGTTGATGGCGTATTTGCTTCTGCAGAACTTACGCCTAACGATACGCCGCCCAATAGCGTTGCAACTGACGCTACAAGTGCCGTTATTTTCTTGGACACATGCTTTGTTTTGCTTGCAGAACCCATCATGCTGTTAGGCGCACCCGTACAGTTGTGGTTCTTCACCGCATTGAACACAGTGTTTCCTTTCTCTCTGCTTCAGTACTCTTCATCGAGTGACTGGGCGGTAGAGGCTGACTCGCATTACACGAGCACACGCATATCAAGGAATGTTTGATACATTGATGAAATTTGCCCCCACCCTGCTCAACACTTGCATTCGCGCTCATCGGCGTTGGTGAAAACCTTGTCTTCTCACTACTCAAGGCTTCATAACTGGGGGTTCAGTAGGAATGCAACCGCTAGCATTACCCACAATTGTAAAAGCCAAAATTAGCTGTTTTGGTCTGTTCGAAATTACCCCTGAAAACGTTAACAATACCCAAAATTCATATTAGAAAAAGACAATCCAGAAAACAGAACTACTTAAGCGCTTAACGCTTAATACCCCCTAAATTGAAGATGAACGCAGAGAAAATTTTTACAGTGTTTTCTCTGGCGTGTTATCCACAAAACCCAGCAATTCGAACAAAATATGTATGTTTTCTAAATTGAAGGGGGTAAAAAATGGGGTGTATCAATGTATTAATGACATCATTTGCATTGAAATATATGCATTTTTGAATCGCACTACTGATTGATCTGCACATAAAGTTCTGCCGGTGTACCCGCTTTAAGATACACCGGCAGAACTTGAACCAATCTCGCAAGGAGAAGTATCACGTACACAGTTCGCTGTGCCTGTATGGCTTGCTCTACAGAGATTTTCCTAACAAGAGATATTCGAGCAATATGATCTCCAAGCAACGGACATCTAAGCAATACAATTGCCGAGCATCAGATGCCTAGGCAATCCGATCGCCAAGCAATGGCTTTCCAAGCAGGCAATAACTCAGCAATGGCAAGCCCAACAGCATTCAACAAACTGTTCTTATCAAACTTATATCTTCTGTTTAATATGCGCCGCGAGGATGCAGCACTACACCAATAGTGCGCAGAATGTAGATGATGTCACCCATAATGCTCCAGTCCTGCACATAAGTCACATCAAGCTGGCGGCTTTCCTCTTCATTCAGATCATTACGACCCGAAACCTGCCAAGGACCAGTAATACCAGGCTTCACCAAGCTACGTGTGGCATAAACACGATCAAAGGTACTCACTTCTTCAGCAAGGAATGGCCTTGGTCCAACAACGCTCATAACACCACGGAGCGAATCAAAGAACTGCGGAAGCTCATCGAGACTCGTTTTGCGAATAAATCGACCAACCTTGGTAATACGAAGATCGTTCTTAATCTTATGAGTCGTTCCAGTACGAGTATCTGCAGAGGCCATAAGATCAGCCCACTCTTGATCTGCATTCACTCGCATTGACCTAAATTTGTGAATATAGAATGGCTTGCCGTACCTACCAATGCGCTCCTGCTTATAGAACACAGGGCCGTGATCCTCGAGCTTAATTGCGAGCGCCACAATCGCCATAATTGGCGAAGACACAATAATGGCAAGCAAGGAAACAATCACGTCAAAAATGCGCTTCAGAATCTGGCCGAATGGCGAATACTGTGGCAAGTAGATCGTCATAATCGTCATGCCATTACGGTTCTGAATACGTGTTGCATGGCCAGCAATATCAACTGCTGAAGTAACCAGTGCCACTTCCAGGCTCAGCGCTTCCATGCGCAGCGAGAACGTATTGAGGTTATCGGAAAAACGATCAAGCACATCGGTGACCATAACGGTTTGTACACCAAGACGTTCGAAGCGTTCACCAACATGATCGTCATAACGCACCACTTTGAGTGCATTATTATTCGTTGCATTGAGCTGCTCATAGGTCAGCTCATAGTTGTCGTCAGCCTCAATAAGACCCGTTTTGCGGTTTACGCGAATTGGGCATACTGCTAATGCCCTATAGGTCAGCTGCTTACGGTTATTGATTTTGCGCAGTGCATTGCCAATACCTTCTGGTGAACCAACAATAACCGTTGGATACATATAGGCGCCTTTTCGCCTATATTGCACAGCAAGTGCCCTCACGATCATACGAGAGACCATCGTGGCTACCATTGCCAGCAGCGTCGTAAGCATCAGTACGTCTGCTCGTACGTTGGTGTGCAACACAAAATTCAAACATCCAATAAAGCAGAAGCTAATGCAGGCAGCGTTAAAGAGACGAACGTTCATCTCATATCCGTCGCCTAAAAGGTGACGGTGATACACACCAGCGATTTTCAGGCAGAATCCATAAATCACTGAGCAGATAACGATGTAAATGAAGTCGTCGTAGCGTCCGCTGAATTTCGGCAGAGCGAACTCGTGAAACAGATTAAAGCGAGACATGAGAACGTACTGCACGCATGCGTACACAAGCATGTCGAGAATAACTAATCCAAGATTCAGGTAGAAGCGCCAAAACAAAACATTTGAAGAGCGCTGCTGTACTTTACTTGCTATATGCTGCCGCTGATCAATTGCCACTTGCGTCATATTACCCCGCCTTCTCGTGCGGACCTACGGACATGAGTTAGTCTTAGTGTCAAACCAAACCGGAATGAAATGCACAGCTTTGTGCTTTATGGCACGACTATACGAAACAGTTATAACCCCTTCACAGCGAATTTTTGGCATAATCTCAGCGTATGAGACCTAACTTTCTGTATGGTCTCATTCCCACTTGCCGCACCGTTTCGGCGACTGAAAACTGTTATGAAACAGATTTGTATAAGTGGTGAACTATGCGTATCGCATATTTTCAAATCCCAGCGTGTCCCAACACTCGCAACGAAATACGCCGTTGAGTGCCCCCATTTCACCGTAGGTGTGCACCGATTATGTGCTACAGCGACCTCTCGGTCAGCTTCTCCATCAAGCTCTCCACCAGCTGCTCCATCAACTCCCCGCCATCGCCCCATCAAATTCCCCGTCCACTTCCCCACTCACTTCACTTGCGGCATACCATGAGATTAAGGTCGCTCGATGCCGTCATAATAAATACGTTCATTAATTGAAGTATTTGACACACAGAAGAATCCCGCACAATGGACGGGATCCACATCCCGCAGCCAGTTTCAGCGCCTACATTTCTCGGATCAGAGTCTTACGCGAGAACCAGCATCGACGACGCTCCTGCTGACCGCAGCATTGACAACAGAAGATAGAAGAAACTACAAAAAAGAGGCCGCATGAACGCATCCCCATCACGCCCATACACGCGAGATGTGCATGATGAAGAATCCAAACTCACTAACACCTCGGAGACGCAGTCTTCGCAAAACTCAACTCCAGACTCGAATCCAAACCAGGGTCCAAAATCCAAAGGCTCAAAGCGCTTTGCTCAGGCTTTGACGCGCGAACAGTCGTATCGTAATGGCCATTTAACTCACGTCGCTTTTCTTTCGCTGGCCATTCTGACGTTCATTACCTTCATGGGCAACTTCACGCAGCTTCAGCTGAGTGCTGCCCTGCCAACTATCGTTGAGGAATTCGGCATTTCGGTCACCACCGGTCAGTGGCTGACGTCGGTGTTCCAGCTCGTTATGGGCATTATGGTGCCATTAACGGCTTATTTGACGCGTCGTTTTACTACTCGTCAAATCGTTATTGCTTCGATGATTATCTTCACGATCGGTTCGGCTATGTCTTGGTTGAGCCCATCGTTCATTCTCGTTTTGGCAGGTCGTCTGCTTGAGGCAGTTGGTACGGGTGTTATGTGGCCTGTGCTGCAGATTACAGTGTTCTCAATCTTCCCTCTGGACCGCCGCGGTGCAGCAATGGGTCTGGTCGGTATGGCTATGAGTGTCGCTCCTGCAATTGGCCCTACGCTTGGCGGTATTCAGACCGACGCAAACGGCTGGCGTTCGATCTTCTTAACGCTGACCGTCTGTGGCGTTGCCGCTCTGCTGCTCGTGATCTTCTTCCTGCACAATTTTGGTGAGGTTGAGCGCACGGCTCGTGCCGACTTCTTCTCCGTTTCGTTGTCGGTTATTGGCTTCGGCGGCTTGATGTTCGGCTTCACGAATATTCAGGGTTACCCAATGTGGCACCCAATTGTGTGGGCCCCTATGGTTATTGGCGTTGCCGGTATTATTTGGTTCGTCGTTCGTCAGATCCGCTCGACTCGTCGCTTCAACGAAGGCAAGGCTCAGCAGCCTGCTCTTCTTGATTTATCAGTGTTGAAGAATCACGGATTCCGTACGGGCACTATCATCGCGTCGCTGAGCTTCTTTGCATTCTCGTCGATTGTTGTCATTATGCCTATGTACATCCAGACGTGCCGCGGTTATTCGGCTACGATTTCTGGTCTGGTCATGCTGCCAGGCGCTCTTGGTCAGGCTATTTCGCAGTACTTCGGCGGTCGTGCACTGGATCGATTCGGTGCTCGCCCAGTGTCGTTAATCGGCACCATTATTCTGCTCATCGGTACGATTCTGATGTCAATGGTTTCTATGACGTCGTGGATTTGGTGGGTCTCGATTTGCCAGTTCACACGTCAGATCGGTATGGGCTTTGTGCTGATGCCATTAACAACATGGTCGTTGAACTGCTTGTCACCAAGTGAGGTTTCTGCTGGATCTGCTGTAACGAATACGGCTCGTCAGATTGCAGGTGCTATTGGTGCTCCTGTCATTATTCTGCTGATGAGTACGCTGACCGTATGGCGTCAACAGCAGCTCGGCGGCGGTGCCGATCAGCTGATTCCAGCTAACGTGTTTGGTGTGCAGTGGGCACTGCGTATTTCAGCAGTAATTAACGTCATTATGGTGCTTATGGTTATCTTCCAGGTGCGTGGCCAAGGCGCTGGTTCTGCTCATGAAGCAGCACGTCGCGCCCTGTCTCACATGCACCGCACCGACGTGGAAGCATCACGCTGATCAAGCGTAGGTAAATGTTGCTGGATCGTGGCCTGCACGCGTAGGTCCATCCAGCGCATCAATTGCCGCATGCTCTTCTGGTGTTAAAGCAAAATTAAATAAATCAAGGTTCTGACGCTGGCGCTCAGCATGCACAGACTTCGGAATAATAATCGTGCCATTCTCAATGTGCCAGCGCAGAATAACCTGTGCTGGGCTAACCTGATGTGCTGCTGCAATACGCTCAATCGTGCCATCACCAGCATTGAGATCAGCGCCACGAGCCATTGGCGAGTATGCCTCAACAGCAATATTGTGCTGCTTACAGAACGCCACAACTTCACGCTGCTGCCACGTAGGATGCAGCTCAATCTGGTTCACAGCAGGCCACTGACCAGTTTCGTTATAAAGTCGTTCAAGATCTGCAGGCATAAAGTTACAAACACCCAGCGTGCGTACACGGCCAGATTCCTGCAGCTCACGCATAGCACGCCAGGTTTCACTCGATCGCCAATCGAATGGCGTAGGCCAGTGAATCATATACATATCCACATAATCCAAGCCCAGCAATCCAAGCTGACGCTCAAATGCGCACAGGCAAGAATCGTAACCCTGCTCAGAATCCTTAAGCTTCGTGGTCACCCACAGCTTGGCACGCCTCTGCTGTGCCAGCTGCTGAGCATCCACACCACGTTCATCAGCAAGCTTGCTCACAGCATCAGTAACTTTGCCGTTCCAGCCTGACTGAGCCAAAGCACGACCAAGACCAGCCTCGTTGTTGTATCCTGCTGCACCATCAATATGGCGATAGCCCAATTCCAGAGCAGACTTCACTACTGGAACAACGCCCTCATCATCAATGCGCAGCACGCCAAGACCAACTTGTGGAATGACATTGCCATCGGATAACACGATGCCTGGCACCTTTGCCGCCTGCTGCTCAGCTGCGAATACAGTCATATGCTTGCCTTTCTGCTCGTCATACACATCCTAGCGATGCGCAAGGTTGTTCACTGCTCTCTCAAGATCGTTCATTGAGCTTTCGAAGTTGCTCACTGATCTGCCGAGGTGCTCACTAACCTCTTAAGTTTGTTCACTGGTCTGCTGGAATGCTTTGCCCCGGGCAACCATGCAGAATCGAAAGCATGGCACGCTTTTCTGGTGTAGTCACTGACAAGCCATATTTGTCTTTGACACCAATTTGACGAGCCACATAGTCACAGCGATACTCGCCATTTGTTGGCAACCAGTAGGCCGCAGACTTCGAGCCTTTATCTTGATTAGCAGGACCATCAACAGCGAGCAGGTTATACATGTCATTGCCAAACTGCAGACGCTTGCTGGCATCCCACTCACTCGCACCAGAACGCCAAGCATTCTCAAGTGCCACTACGTGATCGATTTGTACAGCCGAACTCGTGGTCTTACCACGCTTGAAATGAATGAGCTGACCCGTATACGGATCCTGCAGGTCTCCAGACTTGACCTTGCAGCTACCACGCTTCGTAAACACCACATTGGTCATATCGCGTGCCAGCACATCGTCTCGCACATCACAACCATTGCCATCGTCATCAGTCGTGCGATAGCCGAACAGCTCACGGTCATAACCTTCTACTGCCCCACCATCTTGTACAGGCAGCTTTTCCAAGGTTTCTGCAGCCGTACCAGTTGCCGTATAACGACCCGTAAGACGTGCTGCATCATCATTTACATGCGGTAGTGCAAAGCCAATAATGATGCCAACAACAATGGCAAGAATCAGCAGAATAAGTACGCGCTGTATTGATGCATCTGATCGCTTTCCTCGCGCAAGTGTGCGTGGTTTACGCGACGTACCAGATGAACGACGCGAGGAACGACGATTCGCGGCCACAGAAATCCCCTTAGAAAAATAAACGAACTTTCCTAAGACTTTAGCGCGAATTGGGCGCGACCGGCCGCGGGCCGCGCCAAATTCCACTACAAATCAATAACTTCGTCGCAAATGCGCATGGTCGACTCGCGATGCGAAACAAGCACAATCGCGAGGCTCTTCGAGCGCTGCTGGGCCTGTTGTGTAGCCTGAATCTGCTCAGCCATAGCCTGATACTTCGTCCTGTACTTCGGCTTCTTGGCCGATGCGTCCTGCGCCTTCGCCTTCATCTTGGCGTACTTCGGCTTGTACTTTGGCGTCTGCTTGAGCGCAGGCTCTGGCTCGCTCAGCCTGGTACGACTCTCAGCCAGTCGGTTAATCGACTGCAGAATCGTGGCCTCGTTCAGCGAGTCAAGACGGCTCGTTGGCTCGTCGAGCAGAATCAGATCGGCGTTGCGCAGGAACACACGAGCGAGTCCAATACGCTGCCTCTCACCTTCTGACAGACGGCTACCGAGTTCGCCAACCTGCGTATCGAGACCGTGCGGCATCGACTCCACAAGTGTCAATGCCGACGCCTGCTTCAGAGCCTCGCGCAGCTGTTCATCAGAAGCGCCGCCATTAGCGAGCAGCAGGTTCTCACGAATCGTCGTGTCGAACAAATACGTCTGCTGGCCCATCATCGCCTGCACGTGACGCCTATACGATGCGTCCACGTTCGGCAGCTCACGACCCGACATCGTTACCGAGCCGCTTTGTGGATCGAAGTATCGCATGAGCAGCTTCAGTACCGTCGACTTGCCGCGTCCAGAAGCGCCGCGCAGGCCGAGAATGCCCGTAACAGGAACGTCGAGATTGAAGTGCTCAAGAACGTCGTGCTGACTTGCGTTCTGTGCCGACTCCTGATCCGCTGTTGCTGTTGACTTCTGTGGTTGCCCCACATAGCTAAACGTCACGTCGTGCATCATCATGCCATCGTATTGAGGCTTTTCAGTGCCCTGTTCCACAACAAGTGGTGCTTCGTCTTGCAACGCAAACATACGACGTGCAGCAGCGAAAGTATTCGTTAAATCGCCAGGCAATGCACTGAGTGCGAGTACTGGGCCGAACGACGAAACGAATAGCACAAATGCCGTGACATTGAATGCAATATTCGTTGGGTCGGTAACGCTCATGCCGATCGTAATGAATGCTGCAATAGCCGAGTAGGCCATAACAATAACGTTCGTCAGACCAGCGAATGCACCATTATGCGAAGCCAGCTGCAGCTGCTGCCTACGCAGTGCATGAGCCAGATTCATCAGACGTTCCAGACGTGCATCAGCCTGCTTGAAGTTAATGATTTGCGCAAGACCGCGCATATCGTCAAGCACTTCGTCGCTGAGCAGTGCCGTCTGCGTACGCAAATCACTGCCGTACTTGGCTAGTCTGTCGCCGAAGATCTTTGGGCACATCAGGCCAAGCGTTGCATAGGCCACAATCATCAACACTGCAATACCTGGGTTAAACAGTGCAAATGCCGTAATGACGTAGAGCAACGAAGTCGTAATAGCAATAACCACAGGTGAAATTGTGTGAGCGAAGAAGATCTCCAACAATTCCACATCAGTTGTAATCAGCGCGATTAAATCGCCACGGCCATGACCCTGCAGCTTAGCTGGAGCCAAACGGCGCAATGCATTAAATGCCTTGTGACGGAACAGCGCCAGCAGACGGAATGCCACATTGTGGTTCTGATACTGCTCGAAGTAACGCAGAATACCGCGGATTGCAGCACAAATAGCACAGCACGTTAATGCCATAGACAGGCCCATACCCCAGACCTTGTTGCCTGTGGCACAGAACAATGCAATCGTGCCAAATACTGGCACGAATGTTGCTGCCAAGTGACCGATGGTACCGAAAATACAAGCGGCAATCATCTGACGCTTCAGCGGACCGACTTCGCCAAGCAGACGAGCAACAACGGCACCATCGGAGTTCTCTACATCGGCATCATCGTGCTTGGTATGTGCTTCGTATGCGGCTTCAGCGGCTGCATACATTTCGTCTGCAGAAACGAAGTTGAAATTGTCTTCAGAATCTGCAGCCGCATACATTTCAGCAAGCTCTACTTCGGTTGCCAATGTATTGGCATCATCATCGGTAGATGTAGCGGAAGCAGCAACCTTTGATTTACCAGCCTTACTTGGGGCATCCGCCGTGGATTGAGATACTGCCTTTGCAACCGTTGCAACTGGCAATGTCTTTGGCGCTTCATGCTGCTGAGCAGTCGTCAGCTGAGCATGTTCACGCTTACCAACCTGCTCCGTTGCCTGTTGCATGGCATACATCTGCTCGAACAAGCCCTGCTGAGCCATGAGCTCATCAAAGGCACCTTGTTCCGCAACAGAACCATCATCAAGTACCACAATATTGTTGGCATGCTGCGCATTAGCCAAACGATGCGTCACCATGATGACCGTACGAGTCTTGGCAAGCTGCTCAATCGTTTGCATAATGAGCTGCTCGCTCTCAACATCAACGCTGCTCGTAATCTCATCGAGAATAAGAATTGGCGAGTTCACAAGCAATGCACGGGCCAGAGCCAAGCGCTGACGCTGACCACCCGAAAGATTGGCAGCATCCTGCTCAATGAACATATCAAGGCCATCAGGCTGATGTGCAATGAACTCATCAATATGAGCCTGTTGCAACGCCTGCATCAACTGTTCATCGGTTGCCTCTGGCTTAGCCATCAACAGATTTTCGCGCACTGTACCTGCAAACAAATGGCTGCGTGCATCTACGAGTGTGACGGCGGAAGTGAGGGAATCCAATGTGAGGTTCGATAACTCATAGGCATCGGATGCAGAGAAATCAATATCAGAAGAAGCCTTCGTAAACGCATGCAGCGAAATAAGACCTGCATACCCAGTCAGACGGCCGGAGAGTAGCGCAGCGAGCGTGGATTTACCTGAGCCGGACTCGCCAACAATGGCAGTGAGCGAACCTGGCACAGCCGTAAACGACACCTCATGAAGTGCGTTACGTGTGGCCGTTGGTGCGAGCACAGACGACGTTGATGCTGCAGAGTTCTCAGGCTGTGCGGCAGGACCAGAATCACCAGTTTGCGAAGCAACATCCTTGTACGAATAACCAACACCTTCGAGCACCAAACCAAGATGATTAGCATCCGCTGGCAGCTGCTGCGTACCGTGCTCTGGCTCAGCAGCGTCGAGCAGCGTGAAAATGCGCTTGGACGACGTCATACCGTTCATAGCAACGTGGAAGAACGAACCAAGTTGACGCACTGGAATGAAGAACTCGGCGCTCAACAAAATAATGATGAGCACACCAGCCACGGTTACGAGATTGCTATTGAGGAATGCGAAGACGCCGTAATCGATGTGCATAAACGTAATGCCGCTGTGCAAATACTGCCAAACAGCAGTAATAATGCCTGCTGCAGCACCACCGAAGGCCACAATATCCATTGCAGTTAGCGAGCGCAGCTGGATCTGCAGCACCTTCATTGTCATGACGCGGAAGTCTTCGGCCTGTTTATCCATGCGCTTGGCGGCGTCGGTATCAGCGTCGTAGTCCTTTAACGTTTCCAGACCTTGCAAGTTGTCAAGGAAGGCAGCTCCCATGTCGGTGTACTTGCCCCAGTACTGCTTGAATACGCGGGCAGCGCTCATAGCGACGAGGCCCACAATAATCACAATGAGTGGTACGCAGCACAGCAGCACGATTGCGGCTGGCATGTTAATTGGCGCAATGAAGGCGAACAACGTAATTGGTGCAAGAACAGCGTAGATAAGCTGCGGAAGGAACAGGTTGAAGAAGCTCTGAACTTGGTCAATACCCTCGCCCATTGATTGCACAACATCAGAGGTACGCACGCGCTGGCTGTAGGAAGGTCCGAGGCTGACAAGCTTCTGGTAGAGGCGCTGACGCAATGCAATTTTGACTTCTTCGCCTGCTGCAACGCCAAATGTAGCGGCGGATCGCATCGCGAGGAATTTAATGAAGCCTAGGCAGATGAAAATCAGCACATAGTAGGCAATCGTGAGTGTTGGCCAGTAGGTTTGCCAGATCAAATCACTGCCGTTTGGCTGTGCACTCATAGGGAAGAATGCGTTGGACAGATTAGTGAGATTCATGCACGTGTTATCTGCCGGTGCGCCGTTGGCAAGCTTGGCGCCTTGAATAATGAGGCATCCCAGATGTGGTGCATGACGGTCTGCTTGCAGCAGGATGACGCCGAGCAGACTGACGAATGTATATACAAGCGCAATGCTGGCTAAGAGGTTAACCCACAATGCCACTACTTTTGCTAGAACGAGTTTTCGAGTGCCAGGGGCAATACTCAATAATCGTTTGTCTATCATCGTGCTGAAGACCTCCGCCTACGCATCTCACATCTATTTGGTTGCACAATGAGTCGCGCCTCAGCATAGCGCGCATCATCTTGCTCTTGCATCTGATTCTCAAATTTACCAAGGCAGTACTGTATGCACGGTGATCATTGCGAATGGCCTAAATTGCGCCATTTTGTGGAGTATTTCTGCACGTTTGTGCATTTATACAACATCTGGCTCTTCAATCTTGAATAATTGCACAATGTGCGTTGCGGTTTACGCACGTAAGGTGACTGTTCGTTGCGCATTGCTATGTGGGTTGTTCAGAAATCAATCTTCGAGAACCACACGAAATACGCAGTACACCAAGCTTTTGAACGGTTCTGGAGGGGAACATGCTGACCGAATACACGACGCCGGGTGAGCGACTCACGCTGAACGACGACGAAACTCGATACAACTTTTTACTTGACCGCATTGCACGAACGGGCACGGACACAATAATTGCTGAAAATAAGCAGAACGATGGCACGTGGATTCAAGTGACGGCTGGTGAATTCCATGACCGCGTGCGTGAGATTGCCAAGGGTCTGATTGCGTTCGGTATTCAGAAGGGCGATGCCGTAACGATTTTCTCGTCGACGCGACTCGAGTGGGGTCTGCTGGACTTTGCACTGGCTGCTGTGGGCGGCGTTCTCGTGCCGATTTATGACACTGATTCGGCAATTCAGGCTGCGCATATTATGAACGATTCGTCGGTACGTTTAGCCATTGCTGATAATCGTGAGCGCTTTGATCGACTCGATTCGGTGTTGGATGAATGCCCATCACTGGAACGTATTTTGATGATTGATGGTCATGCACTCGAGACGCTCGAGGGCCTCGGACTGATGGTGTCGGACGAGGAACTTGATGAGCGCATTAGCTCGGTGAAGGCCGACGATCTGTCGACAATTGTGTACACGTCGGGATCTACGGGCGCACCAAAGGGCGTGGAGTTGACGCATCGCAATATTTTGGCGAGTACACGTGCGGCTGCGGCTTGTGTGCCAGAGACGCTGAGCAATGAGCCACGTCTGCTGCTGTTCCTGCCACTCGCCCACTGCTTTGCACAGCTGGTGCAGTACATTGCGATTAATTCCGATGATGGCGTTGTTGGTTATTTGTCGGGCATTAAAACGTTGCCTGCTGATATGCATACGTTTGAGCCAACGTTCATTCTGGGTGTACCGCGTGTGTTTGAGAAGGTATTTAATGCTGCTTCACGTAAGGCTGGCACTGGCTTCAAGGGTCGTATGTTCCATGCAGCTGCTGAGCATGCTATTGCTTGGTCGCAGACGGTGAATGGTGGCACTGATGTTGGTACTGGTCCGGTAACGCCTTCTGCTGAGATGCGTGCTAAGCATGCGATGTATGACAAGCTCGTCTATCACACGATTCGTTCGGCTTTTGGTCCGCGCATTCAGTTCTTGGCCGCTGGCGGTGCTCCACTCGATACGTCGCTGTGCCATTTCTTTAATGGCATTGGGCTGACGATGATTCAAGGCTATGGCATGACGGAAACTGCAGCACCGTTTGCCTTCACACGTCCATCAGATAACCGCATTGGCACAGTTGGTAAGCCAGTGCCTGGCTCGAGTGTGCGTATTAGTGCTACAGGCGAGCTAGAAATGTCTGGCCAAAATGTGTTCCGCGGCTACCACAATTTGCCAGAGAAAACGGCTGAGGCGCTGAGCTCTGATGGCTGGCTGCGTACTGGTGATTTGGCTTCTATTGACGACGAAGGCAATATCACGATTACTGGCCGTGCGAAGGACATTCTTATTACGGCTGGCGGTAAGAATGTTTCGCCAATTCCTATGGAACAGACCATTGCGAAGTGCCCGATTGTGGAGCATGCCGTTGTGGTTGGTGATAATCGTCCATTCATCGGTGCAGTTATGACGCTTGATAAAGAGGGCCTCGAGCAGTGGCTGCCAACGGTTGGCCAGGACGCTTCGTTGTCTATTGAGCAGGCTGCTGCCCTACCCGTTGTTGCCGAAGAAATCCAGCGTTATGTGGATAAGGCCAATGCGGAGGTCAGTCGAGCAGAATCAGTGCGTAAGTTCATTGTGCTGACCGATACGTTCTCACAAGACAATGCGTGCTTAACGCCAAGTATGAAGGTTGTACGTCCTGCCGTGAATCGCGTATTTGCTGACGAGATTGAGCGTCGTATTTATACGCGATGAAATAGACAGAAGTATTGCAAGACAGTACTAAAAGATAGTCCAGAATAACAAAAACGCTCTTGTGCCAAGATCCCCAATGAGGAGAATCTTTGGCGCAAGAGCGCTTTTGTTATAGCTGTTGGAAGCCGCTAAGCGGACTCAGCTAGCAAATAGTGCATTACTTATTTGCAGCCTTTGCCTTAAGCAGCAGACCGATACCTGCCATGAGCAGGATCACAGCAGCAGCAATGATGCCAGCAACGGCACTACCCGTGGAAGCGAGGCGCTGCTGTTCAGCCTGTGCAGGAGCCTTCGACTCTTCAGTCTTCGACTCCGTGGACTTCTCAGCCTTTGATTCCGTAGGCTTCGTCTCGGTGGTCTTCGACTTGACATCCTTCGTAGGAGTCTTTGGCGTATCAGTGCTGTGTGGCGTTGGGGTCACTGGCTTCACTGGCGTATTACCAGAGTGAGATGATGGCGTATCTGGAGTATCAGGGTGCTCAGGCTTCGTAGGCTGATCCTGAATCGTTGCCGTGTACACATTGTTCTGAGCATTAGCCAAATCGCTAGCCTTCACCGTCACAGGAGCAGCAACCTGATAACCAGCAGGAGCCTTAGTCTCCGTCAACGTGTAATCACCAGCAGCAACTTAGCCAACTGACCATTACCATCCTTATCCGTGGTAATCGTGCCCATCTTCACACCCTGAGCATTCGACACCGTAAACGTAGCACCAGCCAGAGGAGCATCATCCTTACCCGTCTTATGCAACGCAATCGTGTACAACACAGGCTGATCCTGCACCGTCACCGAATACACATTGTTCTGAGCATTAGCCAGATCGCTAGCCTTCACCGTCACAGGAGCAGCAACCTGATAACCAGCAGGAGCCTTAGTCTCCGTCAACGTGTAATCACCAGCAGGCAACTTAGCCAACTGACCATTACCATCCTTATCCGTGGTAATCGTGCCCATCTTCACACCCTGAGCATTCGACACCGTAAACGTAGCACCAGCCAGAGGAGCATCATCCTTACCCGTCTTATGCAACGCAATCGTGTAGAGCACTGGCTGGTCGGTAGCCTTCACCGTGAAGGACTTGTTGGCATTATCGAAATCAGCAGCCGTTACATGAATAGGCGTGGTATTCAGCAAGTAACCCTGTGGAGCCTTGGTCTCGGTAATCGTGTAGTTATCACGCAGCAGACCAGAGACGGAACCAACGCCATCAGCATTGGTCGTAATCGTGCCAACGCTTGCGCCCGTCGAATCGCGGACTACGTTGTACTGAGCACCAGCAAGCTTCTGACCGTCAGGACCAGACTTCTCCAGCTGGATCTCATAGTTGTAGCCGTTTGCCTGACCAGAAGCGTTCTGGTACACAACGCGCGACGACAGACCCTTGTTCAGATCCTTCGACACAACAGAAGCGTCGTTAGTAACGGCTTCGTTATCAAGAGCATTGTGGTTCAGGTTCACCGTATAGATGATGTAGTAACCCTTGGTGCCGTTGTTTGGGAAGTTAATCGTGAAGCTGTTGTCGCTAGCATTGAACGTTGGGTTCACGAAAGGCATTGGTGCCGTAGCCAACGAAGACATCACATACGTGTTCGATGCCTTATCATAAGTGAACGTTGGCTGGAAAATAGAGAACGAACCCTGGTTGTAAGTTGCGCCAGGAGACTTCAGCGTATCGGTAACAGTCAGATCACCAAAATCATGGCCACTAGCGTTCACACGCAGCGAGTAGCTCAGCGTGTTAGCGTTCTGGAACGAACCGACCTTACTAATAACCTCATCTGGATTTGCATAGCGAACCGATGGCGTAATAGTACCGGCAGCGGTTACTGGATGTCCGTTGACATTGAGCACAACCGTATAAGGCGACTGATCAACCTTACCGTTCTGTTCAAAGTAAGCCTGAATCGAACCAGTGATATCCGAATGGCTGTCAACGTACTTCGTGAATGTCAGCGTCATCGTGCGGCTGGAAGCATCCATAGATGCGGTTGCAACGATATTCTTGCCGCTTGCGTCATACACATTGAAGGTCTCGTTCTGGGAGAAAACGAAGCTCTTTGGCAGGCTGATTGTAGCGGTATCGCCGTCATGAACATTATTTGGCAGCGAGAAATTCATTTTTAATGAATAAATTTTCGTACCAGAGTCACTGGAATCTGCAACCGTAGCTGAAGTCACAATGTTGTCAGTGAGTTCAGCTGCATTAGCAGTGTTAGCAACAGCGCCCGAAGTAACCATTGCTAATACGAAGCTCAGTGCGCCAATAATTGCGGTGAAGATACTAAATATATGTTTATGTCTATTCGTCTCAGTTAGAGGCGAAGCCGTGTTCATGTGCATGACATTCTCCTGAATTCCTATGTACATAAGGCGTCGCCGGAGATCATCAATCACGTAAATTATTCGTATCGGTGGTTCAGCCGTCACAACGGCGCCCGAATCTCAGCACCAAAGTATACAAGTCCCCCCTTAATGAAAAAACAACGATATGCTGGCAAAATAAAATGCCATTACGGCTAATTTGGTGTCTAATTTTTTGATCACATATAGCGTTATTATTTTACTGGCAGTAAAGAAAGAGGCCTCAGTGCTCTCCCCAAACAGAGAACACTGAGGCCTAACGCTTTTATACAGTTTCTGGCTTTTGCTTACGCCCTTGCCGCCGGTGCCAAGCTCTTACGCAACACAGGCTTAGCTGGCACCAAACCAATGCCATGCGAAGAAATCGAGAACGCAGCCTCTGGGCCCTTCCCCATCAGATACAGCGCATCTCGCATCACCTGAGTACCGAGAGCATCAAAGTCCGGGCGAACCGTCGTCAACGGTGGCGTCATGTTATCGACGGCAGGCATATCATCAAAGCCCACAACGCTCACTTCTTGTGGCACACGCACACCATGCTCATGTAGTGCACGCAGCACACCAATAGCGTGAGCATCATTCGCACAAATCACACAGGTTGGCGGCTTTGCACCAATACGACCAATATTTTCCAGCACGTGGTTCATACGCTGATACGCTTCGCCAGCATCCCAACTCGAGCACTGCACAGTCACGGAACTCATTGGCGAGCTGAAGCAAGCCTTGTTCCATGCTCGCAAACGTGTATACGCATCGCGCCAATCCTGAGGACCAGCAAAATACAGCACATTACGATGGCCGTAATCAAGCACAAGTCGATGCACTTCTGCCATCGCACCGTACTGATCAATACCCACGCACGATGTTTTCGAACGCTTTTCGCGAGGCAGCAGTCGCATAGCCTCTGGAATACTCATCGCACCGTGCGATGACGTCACAATAACGCGCGGCTGTGAAAGTGGCGCACGAATTGCAGCCTCAAACATGGCATCAGTTGGCGCCAGAATAATTGCAGCATCAACTTCTTGTTCAAGCAACGGTTCACAGAATCCATTGAACTGCTGCTGCGTGCACTCCACATTGTGCATAAGCACCACATTAAGTGTGAGTTCATTAGCACGTGCTAGCGTCTCAATAGCCGCAATTGTGGTCACAGGACCATAGAAACGCTGGCCACCTGCAATCAAGCCGATCATGCGCGAGTTACGTGAGGCCAGTGCTCGCGCCGAATTACTCGGCCTATAGTCGAGCTCATCAATGGCGCGCATCACTTTTCGACGGGTATCAGCCGCCACTGATGCAGAGTGATTAATCACTCGTGACACAGTTTGATGACTTACGCCCGCCAGTCTCGCCACGTCGAACATCGATGGTCGACGCGTACGCCTGCTCGCCATTATTGCCTCCCACTTACTTCAGCGTACTTGGTGTGCTAGTTCCTGCAGTCTATGTTCAAAGTTCGACCAGTCGGCCTTCAGTGCCGTCAACAAGCGGCGGTTTGGTACGTCATCAATTGGAACCCAATTGACTTCTGTACTTTCGTCGTCGTTGGCATGCGGTGCGACATGATGATTTGGTTTCTCGAACGCAAAGACCGTGGTGTAGCCCCAGTTACCATGATCCTCTTTATAGGTGCCAAGCACTTCAATATCGTCGGCATGAATGTCGGCTTCTTCCATGGCTTCGCGCAGTGCACCTTCAATAGGAGTCTCACCATCTGCAATGGCTCCGCCAGGAATGCCCCATGTGCCGCCTTCTGCACTCCATAGAGAGCGATGCTGCAACACAACATCGGTGACGTTACCCTGCTCATCAGTACGTGCGAGCAACACACCTGCAGCACCATTCGTGCCCCAGTGACGACGACCGCAGTTGCAATCAACCCAGCCATCACCTGGCTGATGTACGAATTCGACAGCAGACTTCTCATGCGATGGTTCAGCCTTAATAGCGCCCTGCTCCATACGCGTACGATCGTCAGTGCCAACGTTCCACAAATCAGTCCACTCGATTCCCAGCTCAGTGGTCAAATGACGTACCAGCGGCAAGCTGACGCCAATAATGCCTGATGGCGCACCTTCAATCGACTCAATAAATGCACCGCCGAAGCCGTCAAGCGTAAACGAACCAGCAACTTCGAGTGGCTCACCAGTGGCGATATACGCATCAACATCGTGCTCGCTGAATTCACCGAAGTGCACTAATGCCTTACTAGCGCCGCGAGCTACCTTGCCCGTTGCAAAATCAATCAAGCAATGACCAGTCCACAATTCACCAGTTTTGCCGCTCATAGCCATAATGCGCTGCTTTGCCGTTGCTGCATTATGAGGCTTGCCATAGGCTTTGCCATCCAGCAAGAACATCGAGTCGCAGCCCAGAATCAGTGGACCGCTCTTCGAAGCGGCTAGGCCAGCATGCTGTGCTTGGAATTGACCTAAATCACAGCTTCGCGTTGGTACAGTAACGCCCGAGAAATCACGCGTCATTGCAGCAGCCGTTGCATCAGCAGAATATGGCTGCTTATCAGTGCCCTCTTGGCCAGCAGCACCATTTGCACCAGCCGCAGCCAAGCTTGCTGCATGCTCAGCTTGATCAGCAGCAGCCTGCGTTGCAACAGCATCGGCCGAAGCAGTAGCACCTTCGAGCGGATACCCAGTCACCGCTACGCCGCGAGCGCTGGCTGCTGTATCTGCAGTGCTGCGGTACATGTTGTAGACCACATGTGCTTTAGCCTCAGCCAGCATCATGACGCGCTTATCAATACCAAGCTCATCAACAGTGCAGTGTTCTTGTGCTGCAGCAGCTTGCACCACGGCATCTTCGTCGACGTGCGATACGCGAATTGTTGGGCAAATGCCTGCATCAAACAGCACATTGCGTCGTGCAGGAGACTTCGAAGCCAAAATCACAGGAATCGTCATATGCCACACTTTAGCCGTACGCTATCCGCTTGCTCACTTTCAGCTCATTCATTTCACTGAATTTTTCACTAGCATAAGAACGGATTTTGAGCACAACAACGGAATCGTAGGACCACTATGATGCAAGAACATCGTTTTTTGACCTCTATGGGACCAATCCATTACTGGACGAGTCCGCGTATTCCTGATGCTCCTACGCTGGTGTTCTTGCCGGGACTGGGTTCTACGCACTACATGTTTAGCCGCCAGATTGCTTGGTTTATGAAGCATGGTGTGAATTGCTTAGTGTGGGATGCACCATCGCATGGCGTCTCTCGTCCGTTTGATCTGCAGTGGAGCATTGACGATACTGCTCGTTGGTTGCATACCATCCTGCAGCAGGAACACATTACTGAGCCTGTGCTCGTTGGCCAATCGATGGGAGGCTTTACCGCTCAGGCCATGATTCGCTTGTATCCGGGCGAAGTGCGAGCATTCGTGGGCATTGACTCCGCACCACTCGAGCGCCAGTACTATTCCAACATGGATCTCAAAATCATGCATTTACAGCGCGTGTTCTATCGTTTCGTGCCGCGTTGGTTCAGGCTGTTTGCTGGTCCGTATGGCGTTTCCACCACCAAGTATGGCCGTTCAGTGGCCCGCTTCATGCTGTTTGAATACACGCATCCGCAGTTCGTTCATTTGATGGGCCATGGATATGACACAATTGCCCACGCTATTAAGGCAGACAATCGCTATGCTCTGACGTGCCCAACGCTGCTACTGTGTGGCGATATGGATCTCGCCGATGCTGCACAACGACTTAATCGCCAGTGGTCTGAAACTGAGCATCTGCAGCTGCACTGGATTCCAAGCGCTGGCCACAACTCAAACACTGATCAGCCCGATCTCACGAACGAGCTGATTACCAACTTCCTCGACGATCAGTGCGGCATTCATTTGAAGTAAGCAATTTCAATCTGACGCACTACAAATCTGCCGATCCCGCATACCTGACTACAACTTCAGTTTGGTAACCGGATCGGCAGTAATCTCACGCAATTGGTTCTGCTGTTACCCTGACGCCAGTTCGGTTGACTGGCAGGTGCAACACGCGCCATTTACCCGAATCAAGTTGCGGCGCGGCTGCCGCGTCAATATTGGCTGCAGCTTGTGCAAATACTCGCTTGAGTTCTGCTTGATTTTCTGCCGTTTTATTAATTACTGTTGTTGCGTCCTGAGCAGTTTCAGCACCGCGAGCGCTCCCCTGCTCAAGCAAATACGCGCAATCATGCAGCACGAGCACACATGGGCCTGCGCCAGAAACACATGCAGCATATCCAGCCTCACGTAGTGCATAAATAAGCTCGGCTGAAGGTGGCATCAGACCAAGGCGATATGGCTGATGCAAATTGTCTTCTGTAGCATCGAAAAGCAGTGCATTCGTTATAGTTGCGCTGCTCGTTGCCATAACAGCTGGCATTAGCGACGCATGCGAAATATTGGCAATAGCATCACCAAACGGCACCTGATCTGGCAGTACACTGCGCGCAGCACTCGTAGACAGCTCAAAGTCAGGAATGAAGACGCTTGCCAGCATTGTCTGCTTTACCGCATAGTTCACGGTTCTAAATCCAGCACCGAGGCGTTCTGCAGCCACACCAACAACGGATTCACTAGCTTCACGCTTCCATGAAGCCGTCATCGAGCCATAAACCGCTGGAGCTACATTATCTGGATGGCCTTCAAGCTCAGCCGCAACAGCAAAAATGAGATCGCGATTCGTCAACTCGCCCGTTGCCACATCAACATAACCAGCAAATGCTGCTGCTGCACTGACGCCAGCCACAATGGCTTCAGCTGATGAACCCATGCCACGAGCTTGCGGAATACGATTCGTGCAGCGCACATGTATAGCAAACGTACCAAGGCCGAATCGCTCGCAAGCTTGGCGGAAGGCACGCACCACCAAATGGGATTCATCACGAGGCAGCGTTTGCTCGCCTTCGCCTTCAATATCGACGATGACGCTTGGCTGCGCATCGTATGGCGCAGCCGCATCAATCAGCGAGAATTCAACCTCGTCAAAATAGTCAAGTGCCAAGCCCAAGGTGTCGAACCCTGAGCCCAGATTGGCACTTGTTGCAGGCACTTGTACACATACACGCTGCACTGGTGTCATACATTCACCTCAGTCAAGAACGCGCAGCACGCTTGGCTCGCCTACTACGCAATCGAGCGTGCACACGTCGCTAATCGTTTCGCGCAACGTGAGCTCATCAGTTGGATGCGTCACAATACGGAACTGCTGAATCTCACCGTCATAACCAGGATCGGTCTTCGTAGGCTTCAAATCCTGATTGACGCCATTAATCGAAACGCCATGATCACCGAACTTACGAGCTACCTGAGCCAGCGTGCCAGGCGTATCGTGCACACGGAAGTTCACAGCAAATGCTGCCTTCGAAGCCGAAAGTGGTGCCTTTGGCAAATCGTTGTACATCGTGATCGAAGGACCTGTCGTACCTGCGGCAATATGACGAGCCACAGTCACAATGTCACCAACCACAGCAGAAGCCGTTGGAGCACCGCCAGCACCGCGACCATAGAACATCAGATCATCGGCATACTTGGCCTTCAAGAACACAGCGTTAAACGAACCATGCACGCTAGCCAGTGGATGATCCTTGTTAATCAGTGCTGGATACACGCGTGCGGAAACACCAGCTTCACCGTTCTCCACAACGGCCAGCAACTTGACCACATGGCCTTCCGCTGTTGCAGCAGCAATATCATCAGCCGTGATCTTCGTAATGCCTTCAACGCTGACGTCATCAATCGTCAAATTCGTATGGAAGCCAAGCGTTGCCATAATGGCAGCCTTATTTGCCGCGTCATAGCCTTCAATATCGCCAGTTGGATCAGCCTCGGCATAGCCCAATTCCTGAGCCTTCTTCAGCACATCGTCGAAATCAAGACCCTTGGTGGTCATCTCATCGAGAATGTAATTCGTTGTGCCGTTCACAATGCCGAGCATGCTCTCGACCTGATCGCCAACGAGCGACTCACGAAGTGGACGCACAATTGGAATAGCACCGCCCACTGCGGCTTCAAAGTAAATATCTGCATGATGCTGCTCAGCCAATTCGTACAGTTCTGGACCGTACTTAGCCAGCAGAGCCTTATTGGCCGTCACTACTGACGAACCGTTTTCCAGTGCTTGACGCACGAACGTACGAGCTACACCAGTACCGCCAATAAGCTCAACAACAATATCAGCGCCGTCCACAACGCTGGCTGTATCGTTGGTCAGCAAAGCCTTATCAATCCAAGGAAAATCAACTTCATCTGGATCAAGGCATGCGACGCCGCTCAACACAATTGGACGGCCAATACGCTTGGCTAACTCCTGCTGCTGCTCGACCAACAGTCGCGCCGTCTGAGAACCCACGGTGCCCGCTCCAAGCAGACCCACGCGAATTGGTTCAGTTGCATTACTGGTATTCGGGGTTGCGTTTGTAGACACTGTTTCTCCGTTCTTCCAAGTCTTAAGCTCGCGCCTATTTTACGAAATTTTGGCATTTTCAGCCGTTATCTGACCGTCTTTTAAGAACAGGAAAAATCACATAAATTATTTTGATTACTGTGAAACGTCGAGAGCCAGTAAATCGTCAACAGTCTGACGACGAAGCATAACGTGAGCACCCTGCGACGAAACGGCAACAACGGCAGGAATGAGCTGTTGATTGTAATTACTGGCCATCGTGCGGCCGTACGCACCCGTAACAGGCACGGCAAGAATGTCACCACGTGAAACATCGGACGGTAAATCAACAGCGTTGACAACAATATCGCCTGACTCACAATGCATACCAACAACGCGGCTCAGGCGAGGCTCGGCCTCGGAGTTGCGGTTCGCGAGCACGGCTGTGTATTGCGAGCCGTACAAAGCCGGACGAATGTTGTCACTCATACCGCCGTCCACTGAAATATATGTGCGAGAAGCCGGATCTCCTGCGAGCGCCACAGTTTTGACGGTACCAACGCGGTACAGCGTCACGCCTGCTGGAGCCACTACCCAGCGTCCCGGTTCGAACGAAATAATTGGCATTGGCAAACCCAAATTGCGGTTCGCTGTCGTTACGGCGTCTGCCAAGCGAGTGAGCTCACGTTCAATATTCATTGAGTCTTCGGAATCGGTGTAAGCCACTGAATAGCCACCGCCCAAATCGACTTCTGGCAGCAAATAGCCCGAAACTGCATAGAACGTTTTGCGCAGCAGCATCATGCGGCGAGCGGCCTGGATAAACGCATCGGCATCGTGAATATTCGAACCAATATGCGAGTGCACGCCAACAAGTTCGAGCACATCGGAATACTTCATAATGTTCTGCAGCACAGCAATTGCTGGTCCATCAGCAATGCCGTTCAAGGCCTTAAGCAGATCAGGCGTATCACCAGTAGATTCAGCCGCCTGATCGAGCGCCGTATCGAGTGCATCCGTATTCGCACCAACCGGCAGCAGCGCTACACCGAATTTCTGGTCTTCGTGGGCTGTACTCACGAATTCGTGGCCGCCCGCGTGAATACCCGAGGTGACGCGCAACATGACGCGAGCGCGTTTGCCTAAGCGCTTGGCAATGGCAGCAATACGAGCTGGTTCTTCTGGCTCGTCAATAACGATTTTGTTGAAGTTATTCGTTATAGCGCACTCAATTTCTGCATCGGACTTGTTATTGCCATGCAGCACAAGGCGACGGCCGGAGACGCCAGCGGCCAGAGCGATTTGCATCTCGCCCATCGTGCATGTGTCAACAAACATGCCTTGGCTCGTGACGATGCGTGCGATTTCTTTGCTTAAGAAGGCTTTTGCAGCAAAGCTGACATGCGTAGTTGTTGTATGGAATGCGTCGGCTGCAGCAGTGACGAACTGATGCGCACGATCGCGAACTTCATCAGTATCGATAACGTAGAGCGGTGAACCGAATTGGTCGAGTAATGCTGTGGCAGTAATGCCATGGAACGTCAGCTCTCCTTGAGCATTGCGCTGCGTTGCGGTCGGCCAAATCGGTGTGAGATTCATCGCGTCTCCTTGCGCCCGGAAATCTACCAGCTGGATGTTCAGATAAAAATAGCAGACATCACGCGGGTTTGCATGATGTCTGCCATATTTACTGGTACGGATCAAATCCGAACGCTAAAACTGAGGTCCAATCTCAGTTTGGTGAGACTGTAGCTCAGCTGGAAGGCTCGGAACCTTACTCAGCAGAGCTCTAGTCTTTGCTCAGGAGAGCTCTAGTTTTTGATTAGGTTTTAGTCCTTAATCACATCTTGTCTGGTGCCGAAACAGCAAGCAGGCTCAGGCCGTTCTCAATAACCTGCTTCACAGCGTCATTGAGCTTGAGGCGTGCAGCAGCGCGTGCTGGCTCTGGGCACTTAGCGATGCGTGCAGCCTTAGCTGCTTCATCATCCTGGCGTGCTTCTGGATCGGTGAGCTCCATTGGCACAACGCGCTCAACGTTGTACCACTTGTGGTAAGCAGCAGCCAGATCCTC
Source organism: Bifidobacterium dolichotidis (assembly GCF_003951975.1). Lineage (GTDB taxonomy): Bacteria > Actinomycetota > Actinomycetes > Actinomycetales > Bifidobacteriaceae > Bifidobacterium > Bifidobacterium dolichotidis. The sequence continues at coordinate 82,467 of NZ_QXGM01000001.1, read as the reverse complement.
GAGATAGTGAGCAATGCGGTGTGGTGCGCGCTTGTCGCCTGCTTCAGCAACAACACCTGGCCACTGTGCAATAGCTGCAATAACCTCGCCATCAGCTTCGGTATCGAGCAGCGAGAGATCAGCATCAGCTGCGTTAATACCAGCTTCTTGAGCGTTACGGTCCACATTGCACGAACGAGCGTGTGCGTACTGCACGTAGTACACAGGGTTATCGTTCGAGTGCTTAGCAAGCAGATCCAGATCAATATCGACTGGCGAGTTGTAATCAGTGCGAGCCAGCGAATAACGCGAAGCGTCCACACCAATAGCATCCACGAGATCGTCAATCGTGACGATGTTGCCGGCGCGCTTCGACATACGCACTGGCTTGCCGTCCTTCATAACGTTGACGAGCTGGCCAATCAGAATCTGCATGTTCTTGCCTGGCTCATCGCCATATGCAGCGCACATTGCCATCATGCGGCCAATGTAGCCGTGGTGATCTGCACCAAGCATGTAAATTGCCACATCTGCAGAGCCCTCTTCACGATGACGCTTGTTGCGGTAGTAAGCCACATCTGCTGCGAAGTAAGCGTAGTTGCCATCGGACTTGATGATGACGCGGTCCTTGTCGTCGCCATGCTTCGTGGAAGCGAACCACGTTGCGCCATCCTTCTCAAAGATGTCGCCGCGAGCGCGCAGATCAGCAATAGCCTTGTCCACCTCACCATCGGCATACAGGCTGTTCTCGTGGAACCACACGTCGAAGTTGACGCGGAAGTTCTTCATCGACTGCTGGATCTCGTCGAACATCATTGGCACTGCACGCTTACGGAACTCCTCGCGCTGCTCGGAGTCACCTTCACCCAGAGGCTCACCGTTCTCATCGGTGCCGCCATCCACGCGTGGCAGGTTCAGAATATCGATGCCGTCTGCATTAGCTTCTGCAATAACGCGACGTGCGATTTCGTCAATATAAGCGCCCTTGTAACCATCAACTGTCGTTGGCTCGCCATGAGCTGCAGCAACAAGCGACTTAGCGAAGCGGTTGATCTGCTCGCCGTGATCGTTGAAGTAGTATTCACGAATAACTTCAGCACCGTTAGCTTCGAGCACGCGTGCCATCGAATCGCCAACTGCTGCCCAGCGCGTACCACCAATGTGAATTGGACCCGTTGGGTTTGCAGACACGAACTCGAGGTTCAGGCGCTTGCCACCCAAGTGATCATTGCGGCCGAAAGCCTCACCCTGCTCAAGAACCTGATCAACAACTGCTGCAGCAGCGGACGAATCAAGCGTGATGTTAATAAAGCCAGGACCAGCGACTTCAACGCTCTTAATGCCAGCAACCTCACGCAGCTTTGCTGCAAACTGTTCAGCAAGATCGCGTGGCTTCATGCCTGCCTTTTTAGCAAGCTGCATTGCAGCATTCGATGCCCAATCACCATGTGCACGGTCCTTAGGACGCATAACGGCGAATTTTTCAACGGCTGGAAGCTCAACTTCAGGAGAAACAACGGCCTTTGCCGTGTCATACATTAATTGGGAAAGCTCTTGAGGATTCATGCAAACTAGTCTAGTGATAACGCTGACAGCGCTATAGGAAACGTTTTCCCCCTTCAACCCACCCTTCATCTCACTATTCGGATTGAAATATAAGAGTTTTGGGGAAGTTAGATTAACAAAATGTGAAGATCGCCTCAGAAAATTTTGCTGAACATTACGAGATCCTATATCGTAATCGGGGGGATAAATCGGGGAACTCTTAAACGGAATTCGATTTCTCAACAGTAATGTTCTAGATCTTATGTGTTCTAGCGCTTGCTGATGGGCAGATTGGAATTCGTACTAGCGTCCCTAGATTGCATTTCCTTAAACCGGCACCTCGCTCGGATAGGAAAATTAACTAAGGGGATTACTATCATGGCTACACTGCATGCAGCAACTGCAACAGCATCTGCTGAGCAGATCACGAATGCTGCCACACCATCGCCAACAACAACTAAGGTGCGTCGTAAGACTACGCGAAATTCCAGCATTGAGCTGCTTCGCATTATTTCGATGTTCATGATTGTGGCATTCCATTACACACTCGCTAATGACGACACGGAATGGCTGACCAATCAAGCGACAACGTTTACTAAATTTGTCTATGAGTTCGTGTTCATGGGCGGCGGTTGGGTTGCCAACTTTATCTTCTTTGCTATTTCCACGTGGTTCCTGCTGGATCGCACCAAGACGCTGAAGCAGAATCTGAAGTCGATTTGGATTCTCGATCGCCAGATTCTGTTCTGGAGCCTGCACTGTTCGCCTTCACGATGGCTATGAAGCTGCCTGTGGGACAGGGTATTAGCAATATGATGAATATGAAGGGCCCATGGGAGCTCGCTCTTATGTCGCTAATGCCACTGTGCACGAATCTGTGGTGGTACATGACGAGCTACGCGATCTTCCTGCTGTTCCTGCCATTCCTGCAGGAAGGCATCCGTAAGATCGGTCAGAAGGCTCATGGTTCGCTTGCTGCTGTCATGCTGGTTATTTGGGGCTTTGCAGGCATGCTGTACTGGCCTCAGATGCAGTTCAACCTGACCTGGAGCAACGTCTTCGTCTTTATCTACTGGTTCGTGCTCATTTCGTACTACAAGTGGTACATGAAGGAATTCAGCAAGAGCACGCTGTGGAAGATGATCGGTGTAAGCCTGACTGTGGAATTCGTCTACTGGGCTGGTTTCTCGCTGCTGTTCGAAGCCACGGGCAAGTATGCAGATGGTCAGAAGTTCATCTTTGATCAGTTCAAGCTGCCTACGATGGTTATTGGTTTTGCAATCTTCCTGCTCGTTAAGGATGTGCACTTCTATAGCCGCGCCGTGAACTGGATCGCGCAGTCTGCTGTGAGTGTGTTCCTGATCCACTTCTATCCACCAGTTTATGTGTGGTGGACGCAGCAGCTGTTCCCACTGCACGAGATGTATGCTTCTCAGTTCCCTATTCTGTCGGTGCTGGGCGTTGTGGCACTCGTCTGGGCTACCTGCCTGGTGCTCGATATGGTACGTCACGTGATCTTCCAGTTCACGTTCGACCGCAATACTGGCGCACTGTTTGACCGCGTTTATGCAGCCATTGCGCGTGCATGGGAACGTTCGAAGGACAAACGCGCTGCCCGTGCTCAAGCCGCATCCGAGCATGGCTCGGAAGTTACGAATGGCCAAGTTCCAATTGCCGATGCAGCCTAATGTTGCACTGCAGTAATACAAATTAAATAACGAAAAAGCTCCTGCACGAACCGGAAGGTAATGCAGGAGCTTTTTGCATACGTAAGTGGTGACGGACGTACCGTACCGTTGAATAATTCAGGACAGCTGCTGAGGAAGAACGGCAATAACTTCGATTTCCACAAGAGCGCCCTTAGGAATCATATTGTTGCCGAACGCAACTCGGGCAGGCTTGACCGAGCTCGTAAATGCCCTAGCGTATTCAGCGTCAACTTCTTTGAAGTCCTCAACATTCTTCAAATAGATTGTGGCCTTGCACACATGTTCCATACCGCAGCCAGCCGCAGACAGAATATTGGCAATGTTCTTCAGCGCACGAGAAGCCTGCTGGGCGGCAGTGCGGCCGTCAAGCTCGCCCGTTGCTGGATCAATACCAAGCTGGCCAGAAACAAAAACAAAACCGTTGGCCATAACTGCTTGGCTATATGCACCTAAAGCTGTTGGAGCCTGCGTCGTTGCAATGGCATGAAGCCTACCGTTCATAATCCCTCCCAAGTGGTGCTGCGTGGCTTGAGCTACTTGTTCTGGGAGCAGTTGTTCGTCACTGTCGCAGGAGCTAATACCAACAAATGCACCATGCATAGAGTCGATGAATACTACCAACCGGTATTCTATTCATCTTCACTATGCATGGTGCGAGCTGTCCAGATATACGCTGTGCAGAAAAGCTGTACGGCTAAGCTGCACAACGAAGCTCCCTGCAGAGGTTACTGAATGGCATGCTGCCAGCACAATTGGCGACCAGCACCCTCTGGCACATAGAATTCGCCACGTTCGGCTCGCAATGTATGACGAGCAGCGTCGAAGCTCACATCCCAATCAATTGCAGCGGCAATCTGCAATGCGTTATTGCCTAAATAACCAATTGAAGAATGCTCAGTGTCATATCCACGGCAAATATGCAGTGGCGCTACGCCAGAAATTGGATCGGTTGCCACGCTGAAATCGCTTGCTGTTGTTGTATGCAACGACGATTCCTGCATCGTGTTGTTCTGCACCACAATGATGCCGCTTAAATCAACTGATTGTGCACGGTCACCGTCGAATCGCACCATGCGTACGCCAGCACCATCCACGTCTTCAAATGACACGTTATCCGTAACCGTCACGTCGCGGAATGTGTTATGAATGCCTTCCAGCACAATGCCATTGCCCGTATTACCGCTGACTTCAACGTTATTGAGGTTGGCGTCGTCCTTGGCATAAATTGCACCACCACTGAAGTTTGAGTATCCGTTCAGGAATGAACTATCGGTAATATTCAGCGGTACCGCCGATGAGATTGCAGAGCCCTGTGACCTGCGCTGCTGATTCTTGGTAAAGCCACAATGGGTTATATTCAACGGCTGAGTTTGCTCGCCTGGCATTGATGCTTCATTGACATAAATCGCACCACCATTGTGGTACGAGTAATTCTTGATGAAGTTAGTGTTCTTGACTTGCAATGTTGCAACGGACCAGATTCCAGCACCGTCCTCATGTTCCGTATGACCTCTATACAACGTTCCTTGCTGAGTCGTTCCGCCATTGATGTGCAGATTGCCTCGGTTCTCTATGATGCGGCATTTCTGCTCGGCATCAATAACATGACCATGCAAGTTGAGATCAACTGACATGCCTCGGTTAAACACCAGCGGTGTGCTAATGATCACGTCAGATTTCAGGTCAATAACAGCTGGTGACTTCTTGTCGTTAACAGCATGAACGGCTTCAATAAGTGAGGTATATGCCGTTGTATCGTCATCCTGACTGACCGTGGCCACAACTTGACCTGCTGGTACTGGATGAACATCAACAGATTCTGGCGCTTTTGGAATATCACCATTACTTGAGGCGGCTCCATCTGCCATTGCTGTGCTGCACAGTGACAGAGGCACCATCATTGCGGCTGCTGCTGCGAGTGCAGCAACCTTCTTGTTTGCTGCCCAACGAGAGGCATGCTTTTGCGTTGTATTTGGTACTGCGTTCATTACTACAGTCCTCCTTTGGTAAGGCCAAATAGGCCTGCACTTATCTAAATACAGAAAAATGGATCGTGCTGGTAAAACCTTGCTTCCCGTGCATAATCACTACGGTGCATTCATAGATCATTCACTTTGCCGTACTGGAATGCAGGCTCAGCCTTACTGATTATTGATTTTGCGAGTACTCAACAGTGCATAAGACAGTGGCACTGTTGTTCTTGTTTCCATGTGGGGTTTATCGCCGAAGCGATATATCCATACTGAGCACACAAACTGCTAGTTCGCTGGCGAAACACACTACTCCACAACATCTCCAGATGAAATTCATTTTTATTTAAGACTGTAGTAAACGTTTACTTTCGCATTATTCCAACGTTTTCGCCTTATTTTAGGTCTGTTATTGAGAACGACCATAAGACCCGTCATTACATTGCTCTCACATTTCGAGACAAAAATTTAGTGTGTTTTGACCGAAATCAAACGTCTTTGCAAATGTATTCAGAGCTCGTCTCAGAGAGTAAACGTTTACCCCCTACTGGTACGAGGCATTCAACCTCTGAATACAGTTGCATATGTTCGAATCGTTAACTTTCTCACTTGCAGACAGCAAATCCAAACGCTTCACCAAGAGCACAGCAATTGAAGACCATTTTCAACTCAGCCAGCCGCCGCATCAGCCAGCGAATTTTCGGTATAAGTATATTTTCAGCAATCTAGTCAGAAAAGGTTTACTAGACTAGTTATATGCACGAAGACGATGGCACTGAGATAAGTGCAAACACAACACCAGGCGGAGGTTTCCAATACGAACGCCGCTTCTTCTGCCAAGACATACCGCAGGAGATTGTGCAAAACGAAGTGCCTCATCTGATTGTGCAAAGTTATTACGTACATTCCAACAACTATGCACTGCGCGTGCGCGTCAAGTCCGACTCGATTTCAATGAAGATGACTTCAGATCTTGACCCACTTGAAGTACTGCGCAAGCACCGAGATGATTTCCGTTCAGCGACCGTTTCAGTCAAAGGACCTTCTGTGGGTGGCACCCGCTACGAAGCAGAACAGATGATTGATCCGCAATATGGCGTCGAGCTCATATTGCGCGGCGGAGATGTTCTCATCAAGAACCGGTATTCGGTTTGGATTGGCGAAGATGGCTGGAATCTCGACATATTCGGAGGTAACAATGCTCCCCTCGTTATAGCTGAAGCGCTTCGCGCTACCCCTGTCACCAACCTGGTAATTCCACGATTCTGCATCACTGAAATTACTGACGAACATCGCTTCAGTAATGATGATTTATCTTGGAATCCTTACTCATCTTGGGCACAGCAGTTTAACGAAGAACTTGCTGCACGCGGACCGGAATTCCAACAGCTGTTTGGACACAATCGGTTCGAGAATATTAATGGCGATATTGAATAGTAGGCCCCTTATGAATACAACCACTCCTCAACCACAAACAAAACAACCACGTGAGAAAACATCACTGAAGTACGTCATTATCTTGGCGCTGAGCGCTGGCCTTGCCGGCTTGCTCTACGGCTACGATACGGTCAGCATTTCTGGTGCTATTACGTATCTGACGGCTATTTGGCACCTGGGTGCAGGCATCCAAGGCCTTATTGTTTCGTCCATTATGATCGGCGGTATTGTTGGTGTCGGTCTGTCTGGCTTTATCTCTGATCGTTTAGGACGTAAGCCTGTTCTGATTATTGGCGCTGTTCTGTTCTTCTTCGCCGCTATTTGGTCGGCTTTGGTCAACGATCCAACTTCGCTGATTATCGCTCGTATTGTTGGCGGTCTCGGCATCGGTCTGTCCTCTTCTCAGGCCATTACCTACATCACCGAATGCGCACCTGCTAAGCACCGTGGTTTCCTGTCTTCGATGTACCAGTTCCTGTGCACGATCGGTATTCTGCTGACCAACTTCGCTAACTTCGGCATCGCTTCAATGGGTGGTATCCACTCTGAGTTCGCTGACAAGGCATGGCGTTGGATGCTCGCTATCGGCGCTATTCCAGCACTCGTGCTCGTACTCGCTCTGTTCTTCATGCCAGAATCCCCTCGCTTCCTGCTGCAGAGCGGTCGCAAGGCAGCCGGTATGCGTGTGCTCGAGCGCATCAACGGTCGCGAAGCTGCTCAGCGTGAGGCAAAGGCTATTGAAAAGTCCCTTGCTGAAGACGCTAAGGGTTCGTTCAAGGATCTGTTCCGTGCTCCTCTGACCTACGCTCTGGGTGTTGGTATCTTCCTGGCACTGTGCAACCAGCTCGTCGGCGAGAACGCCATCTTCTACTACGCACCAACGATCTTCACCGACATCTTCCCAGGCGGCAACACAGCATTCCTGTGCTCAGCAATCACCGGTACGGTTAACGTGCTCGCTACGATTCTCGGCCTCTACCTGATCGACCGTGTCGGCCGCAAGCCTCTGATGATCTCCGGCGCTTTGGGCATGTGCGTGTTCTACGTGCTCATGGGTCTATCAATGATGTTCCACTGGAACGGTGTGCTGACGCTCGTCTTCGCATGCTGCGTCATCGTGTTCTTCGCTTACTCGATGGGTCCAATCACGTGGGTTATGGTCTCCGAGCTGTTCCCAACCTACATGCGTGGCCGTGCAGCAGGCTTCTGCACCATGTTCACGTGGGGCGCTAACTTCCTCGTCGCTCAGTTCACGCCAACGATGATGGATCACTGGGGCGGCTGGACGTTCATCTTCTGGGCAGTGTTCGACTTCCTCGCCTTCCTCGGTGTGCGCTTCTTCGTCCCTGAGACCAAGGGCCGTACGCTCGAGCAGATCCAGGCCTTCTGGACTAAGAAGCACGATCTCGCTGCTTAATACTCACGGTTGGAGTCAGCTTAACTGCTGTTCAGTTGACTCCAACCCTCACGTTGACACCTTCTGTTCTTACTTTCTCTCACTTCTTGTTTGACACCGGATTTTGAGTTGATATGTATTTTTCAGTTTGTGACATGTGCACAATACGTATCAACTCAAAATACGAAACTACTTAGGCAATTAGGCCTTAAGTGTTGATTGATCTTGCTCGTGGGTATATACGCAGCCAAATGCCCACGAGCATCTTTTTAAGCTTTTCTGCGAATCCGCTAACCACAATATGCACAATTATGTGCAAAAAGGGTGCATCACTCGATGCACCCTTTTTCTTTATGCTGTGGGCCCGGAGGGGTTCGAACCCTTGACCTTTCGCTCCGGAGGCGAACGCTCTATCCACTGAGCTACGGGCCCATCGGTGAACTACTGTACACTGCAGCACGACCGAAATGCACAAACGCAATTATTTTATGTAAAGATATTTACTACGAGCTATATAAAGAGAATGGTTACTAACATAGATCATGCAAGAAGATGACAGCACCGAGGTTAGCGCGAACACCACTCCAGGTGGTGGTTTCGAGTACGAGCGCCGTTTCTTTTGCAGAGAGATTCCGCAAGAGATTTTGCGCAATGAAGCGCCTCATCTAATTGTGCAAAGTTACTACGTGCATTCCAACAACTATGCACTACGTGTACGAGTGAAGTCTGATGTGACATCACTGGAGATGACATCAGATCTTGACCCACGCGAAGTGTTGCGCGAATACCGAGATGACTTTCGTTCGGCAATGGTGTCGGTCAAAGGTCCTTCTGTGGGTGGCACACGCTACGAAGCAGAGCAAACCATTGATCCGCAGTATGGCATTGAGCTCATATTGCGTGGCGGAGACGTCATCATTAAAAACCGCTATACGGTTTGGATCGGTGAAGACGGTTGGAATCTGGACAGATTTGGAGGTATGAATGCCCCGTTGATTGTTGCTGAAGCACTACGTGCTAGCCCAGTAACCAACCTCGTTATCCCACGATTCTGCATTACTGAAATAACCGACGAACGCCGATTTAGCAATGATGATTTGTCGTGGAATCCATATTCTCGTTGGGCACAGCAGTTTAAAGACGAACTTGCTGCACGCGGACCTGAGTTCCAGCAACTCTTTGGTAAAAACCGCTTTGAAGATATTAATGGCGATATTGAATAGTAGGCCCCAAACATGGAAAACACCACATCACAATCTGAAGTTATTGAAACACCACAAGTTATAGAAGCTGTACAGCCTGGCGAGGTTGTACATCCTAAAGAAACGTCTTCACTGAAATATGTCATTATTCTGGCTGTGAGTGCAGGCTTTGCTGGTCTGCTCTACGGTTACGATACGGTCAGTATTTCTGGCGCAATTACGTATCTGACGGCGCTGTGGAATCTTGGCACGGGCATTCAGGGACTGATTGTTTCGTCCATTATGATCGGTGGCATTGTTGGCGTCGGTGTTTCCGGCTTCATTTCTGATCGTGTTGGTCGTAAGCCAGTACTGCTTTCTGGCGCTATTCTGTTCTTCTTCGCTGCAATTTGGTCGGCACTGGCTATGAACCCAGGAACGCTGATTGCTGCACGTATTGTTGGCGGCCTTGGCATTGGTCTTTCGTCGTCTCAGGCTATTACCTACATCACCGAGTGCGCTCCTGCAAAGAACCGTGGCTTCTTGTCTTCGATGTACCAGTTCCTGTGCACGATTGGTATTCTGCTGACCAACATTATTAACTTCTTCATTGCTGCCAAGGGCGGCATTCACTCAGACTTCGCTAACCAGGCATGGCGTTGGATGCTCGCTATCGGCGCTCTTCCAGCACTCGTACTCGTCTTCGCACTGGTGCTGATGCCAGAGTCCCCTCGCTTCCTGCTGCAGCGTGGTCACAAGGCTGCTGGTATGCGTGTGCTTGAGCGCATTAATGGCCCTGAAGCTGCTCAGCGTGAGGCGAAGGCTATTGAGAAGTCGCTCGAAGACGACAAGAAGGGTTCGTTCAGGGATCTGTTCCGTTCGCCACTGTCGTATGCATTGGGCATTGGTATTTTCTTGGCTCTGTGCAACCAGCTCGTTGGCCAGAACGCCATCTTCTACTATGCACCAACGATCTTCTCGAGCATCTTCCCTGGCGGTAACACTGCATTCCTGTGCTCGGCAATTACGGGTACCGTCAACGTGCTCGCTACGATTCTTGGCCTGTACATGATTGATCGCATTGGCCGCAAGCCACTGATGATGAGCGGTGCCCTTGGTATGTGCATGTTCTACGTGCTCATGGGTCTGTCGATGATGTTCCACTGGAACGGCGTGCTGACACTCGTCTTCGCTTGCATGGTTATTGTTTCGTTCGCATACTCCATGGGCCCTATTACCTGGGTTATGGTTTCCGAGCTGTTCCCAACCTATATGCGTGGTCGTGCAGCAGGCTTCTGCACGATGTTCACTTGGGCTGCTAACTTCCTCGTTGCTCAGCTGACGCCAGCCATGATGACCAACTGGGGCGGTTGGACGTTCATCTTCTGGGCAGTGTTCGACTTCCTCGCCTTCCTCGGCGTACGCCTGTTCGTACCTGAGACCAAGGGTCGTACACTTGAGCAGATTCAGTCCTTCTGGACCAACAAGCAGCATGCAAAGAAGCATGAGCTTGTTGCCTAATTAAGATTTACGGACTATCCCCCTTTTAAGTCCGCAAAACACAAGAGCGGGCCAGTTCTATTGAACTGGTCCGCTCTTTTCTATGCGTATTTTGCAATCAGTACATCAGCACGGCCAAACGCCTGCGTGCACGTCCCAAGCGTTCGTCGCTTGGATCAGGAATAGAGAAATACTCTACGAGACGCTTACGAACGGGCTCAATATCTTGCTTGTGCGAGGCAGCGAAATCAAGCAAGCGGTCGAACGCGTCTTGAATTTGACCACCGATCATATCGATGTCGGCCACGGCAAGCTGAGCTTCGACGTCGTCAGGACGGTCGGCAGCGGCCGTACGCACGGCGCGAACGTCAGCCTGAGCAGAACGTGCGAGCAGACGAGCCTTAGCGAGCTCACGCTGAGCGAGCGCGTCAGAAGGATCAGACTCCAGCACCTTCTCGTAAGCGGCTGCAGCGCCAGCGTAATCACCCGACTGAGCCAGTGTATGTGCTTCCATATGCGAGGCAGGAATCTCAGGCTCAGCGTTAGCAGCATCGTCAGCTTGAGCCGACTCAGCGTCCATATAAGGAGCCGTACCCTGCACACCAGCCTGCTGGGCCACGCTCAGCAGCTGAGGAATAACCTGCTCAGTCACCTGCTGCAGCTCGGTATCCGATGGCAGGCCCTGCAGAATTGGCATTGGACGGCCACCAATTAGTGCGAACAGTGCAGGAGCACCCTGAATTTGGAAGGCCTGACCAATTTCGGGGCTCTTCGAAATATCAATACGAGCAAGCTGCATCTGGCCCGAAAGACCGTTCACAGCATCGGCCAGAGCCTTGGCCATTGGGAACAGACGGTCATCGGTTGGAATCCAGAAGAACACAACAATTGGCCACTGCGTGCTGTTCGTGACCATGGACTGCAGCGTCTGTGTGTCGACATCAATAACATAGCCGCCGGCCGAAGGGGCGCCTCCCTGCTGACCTGGTTCAGCTTCTACGCGATGACGCACAGCTTCCAGATCAACTGCACCTGCCAAATTAATGCCTGGACGAATATGTTCATTCGATGCCATGCTTTGCCTCCTCAAAAATACCTCAGATTGCTTCGACCTTGACTGGCTGACGTTCTGCACCCACTGCAGTGACTACATGAGCCGAGTCAACAGCATTGGACTTTGGTGGAATATACAGTGCCACAACGTTGACGTACTGCACACGCATAGTGCTGGTGGCCTTGCCGTCGCCAAACAGTGCCTTTTCTGACTTCGAAGCTGGCTGCGATTCGCGGCCCTCGCCTGCCGAACGTGTCCATTCCGAGTTGATTTGTGCAACAACCAAGTCGCCACCATCAGCCGAACGCATGACGCGCATTTCGCCATTCACTGGCGTAAACGTCTGCTGCTGCGAGCCCTTATTACGCTCCATACCCTGCTGAACCGTGTTCTGCAGCTGCTCGAGTTCCTGGCGGAACAGGTCATCGCCGAAGTCTGCTGCATACTTGCTGTTCTTGCCGTTCTGCAGCACGTCAGCATAGCGCTCAACAGCCTGCTTTGGCGTCATCAGCAGACCGTTATCGCTTTCGGTACCGTTCTGTGCACCAATGGCTGGAATAGCGAACTTTGGCATCTTCACACCCTGGAACAGACGTGCCAGACCCCACAGCTTGTAATTCGAGCGTGCGCTGTTCTGCGTAAACACGAGTAGGCGCTTCGACTGCTGATCATCGGTTGTTGTCGTAATCGTGAACACTGAGCGAGGCCAGCCGTTATCGGTTGGCACAACCGTCTGCGTAATGTCGGTTGGAATCTTCGTCTTAGGATCGAGCTCGTTCGTCTTGCTGGCGATCTGCAGCTCACTCTGGCGAATTTGCAGCTCTGGTCCGGTCATAGCCTGACCAAGATTTGCTGGATTCTTCTCGTCATTGCACTTCTGAATATCAGCAAGCAGCTTCTCGCGGATGGCCTTCTCTTGATCCGTAGTCAGATCAGGAATAGCTTCTGCGTTCGTGTCTTGCGACACTTTTGGCAGCTCGCCCTCGCAGGCAGCCAGCGAGACGCCCATGACGAGCACGGCCGTTGCAGCGATCAGTCGCTTGACAATTCGTGTTGTTGAGCCGTTCATTGTTCGTCCTTCTCCTCGCTTGCCGAGTCATCAGCTTCGTTGTCTTCTGATGATTCCTCGTCCTGCGACTCAGCCTGCTCATCCGCTGCTGGTTCCTGTGGGAACTGCACATGCTCTTCGCGAGCAAGGCGAGCAAAATAAGCCTGCAATTCATCCTGCGTAATCACTGAAGTCTGCGTGCCATCATCAGGTGCAGCTTGTGGCTCAACTGCAGACTCCGACTGTGCACTGCGCACATCCGTCTCATCTGCTTCTGGAGCCTCTTCTGCAGCATCCGTTGCTGGCTCAGCATCATTCGAAGCATTAGCCGTCTTCACCAACATATTGCGGTTAGTTGGATCAATAATCGTTGGAGCCGATTCTTCTTCATGCTCTGGCTTGGCATGACGACGATGTGCCTTCGTTGGATCATGAGGCTTGCGCTTCAGACCACGCGTCATCGTCTTAAACGTGCCGGCAACAGCTTCGCCAACGGTAACCTCATCTGGCTTACCCTTAACGGCCTGATGAATCTTTGCGATCGTAGAAGCATCTTCATCCAAGCCATCAATGCCCAGAGCCTTACGGCGCTTTTCTGGATCCATAGCGAATACCGAAGCACTCAGTACAGCAAGCACAATGCACAGGCCTGCAGCGAAGTAGAACGGCATAGCAAAGTCAGGAACCTGCTGGCGATCCCATTCCATAACAATGTCAGCCGAATTCTGGTTCGTGCCCATATCGATCAGGCCCACCAGCGGCGTATTTTGCATGTCCTTGAGCTTGACTGTGACCTTACCCGTCGAGCACTTGACTTGGCGCCACATATCAGAGTCAGCAAAGGCAACATCCTGATCCGATGGCGTGGCTTGGCCATGTGCCTTCTGATCAGTTACTTCCAGTTGCGTCCACGACTCAAGGCCAGAAATACGCGCATATGGATAGCCCTCTACCCAACCTGTGGCATCCTTCTGCGTTGCAACTGCCATGCACAGTTGTGTTTGTGGATTAGAAGCTTTAATAGAAACAGTCACATCTTTGTCGACTGCGCCAAGCATGCCTTGGTCAATCATAATGTACTGCTCATTTTTAGCCTGAGCACTTGCACTAATGTGCGTCGAAGGCTTCCAAATCGTTGCGTTAAGTACGCCGAATACGATGAAGCAAACGGCTAGCAGGCCAAAAATAGGAGTGACGATGCCACGCATGATTTTGGCATGCCGCGAAGGCTCGTGCGACCTTGGGGCGGACTTTGATTTCTCTGCTGCATCATTCATAACGTCAATATTCTACAAGCTTTTCGGAAACCTCCACGAATTCTCCTCCATAAATCATGCTGGAAGGTTAATCTAGGGGTTATGCAAAAACACAAGACTTCTATTGTGGCACGCGCTCTTGCGGCTGCAACGGCGCTCATTGCTTGCATCTCGATGGCAGCATGCGGATCCGACGATTCTGCTCAACCAAACTCGGCAATCCCCGGAGTTTCGGCAAAGCAAATTGCAGGCGTAACTGCTTCTGGCAAGCCTGGTGAGAAGCCAACTATTTCGTTTAAAACACCACTGACTGTTGAGAACAATGCCTATGTCATTCTTGAAGAAGGCAACGGTGCTCAGATTAAGGCTGGTAACCGTCTGTGCCTGCAGGGCCTTGTTATTAACACGAAGGATGGCACCGAGCTCAACAGCACGTGGGCTTCTGGCCAGCTTGATTGCTCGGTAGCGCTCAATGACACCTACCGTCAGAGCAACCCAGATAGGTACGAGATCTTTACGCATATGAAGGTCAACGGCACGGTTGCATTTGGTAGCAACGATGGCACTGGCGCAGCTTCGTATCTGTTCGTGTACACGATTGTTGATCAGATGAAGGATTTGACGAAGGCTGAAGGCACAAAGGTCAAGGATATTCCTGCTGATCTGCCAACGGTAACGACTGCTGAAGATGGCAAGCCATCGATTGATATGCATGGCTACAAGGGCTCTGACAAGCTGATTTCGCAGACGATTATTGAGGGTACTGGCCCAGAGACGAAGGAAGGCGATTACGCCGTCGTCAAGTACACGGGTTGGCTGCTCAACGGTAAGCAGTTCGATTCCAGCTGGGATAAGAATACGACGTTCGATGCTCCTCTGTTCACGTCGAGCACGGGTGGCGTTATTAAGGGCTGGGAGAAGGGCCTGCAGAACCACAAGGTTGGTTCCCAGGTGCTGCTCGTTGTTCCACCAGACATGGGCTATGGTGACAAGGAAAACGGTTCAATTCCTGCAAACAGCACGCTTGTGTTCGTCGTGGATATTCTCGGCAAGTACAAGTGATCAGACGTTTGACTCATTTGCAAGCCAGCCCCCGAGACTGACTTACCCCTGAGTCAAACCACAAAAAATAACCGCCATGCTATGGAAGCATGGCGGTTTTCTTATAGCTATTGCTTTAGAACAGCTTCAGCGAATCGTCTTCTACTCCTCGCATCTCGTCATAATCGAGCAGCAGGCATTCAAAACCACGATCCTCGGCCAATACTCGTGCTTGAGGGCTAATGGTCTGTGCTGCGAAAATACCGCGTACAGGAGCCAGCAGAGGGTCTCTATTGAGCAATTCACAGTAGCGAGTCAGCTGCTCAACGCCATCAATACCACCATGGCGTTTAATCTCAATAGCCACATGTGTGCCTTCAGCGTCCACAGCCATAATGTCGACTGGGCCAATAGCCGTTGGGAACTCACGACGTACCAAACGTGCGCCTTCGCCAATACGCTCAATCTGCTCGGCTAAATAACGCTGCAAATGGTCTTCTACGCCGTCCTTAATCAGGCCTGGGTCCTCGCCCAAATCGTACGTGTTATCGGCATAGATGTGCTGGAACGTAACCTCGAGAATGTCAGAAGTCTTATCTGCGGTAACTTTAATAATCTTCTCGGGCACAGGAGTGGACGGATCGTGATCACTCGGGTCTGGCGTGATGTCATGAATTGTGCACGGCGCAACCATCCAGTTGAGTGGCTTATACGAGCCCAACTCAGAGAAAATGAGCAGCGAGTTGTCTGCCTTAATCAGAATGACTCGGCGTGCGAGTGGAAGGGATGCTTGAAGTCGGCCGGTGTATTCGGCACTGCAGTCTGCAACAATAACGCGCATAAGCACCACCCTAGCGCAGCCCACAACCTTGGGCACAATTACGAAGTGAATCTTCAGCAAGAAACGGCTGCCAATATGGCGCACGAAATGCCAGAGTTGGTGCCAGAAAAATCAAGATAAATTAATGAAATAAGAGCAACGAAAAGGGACATACAGTCGAAACTGCATGTCCCTTAACGTTGAAATTCAAATCAGTTGAGCATCAACTGGATCACAGACCCGTTTCCTCAACCGTCTGATTTGAAATACTGCGTGCGCTCTCGATGACGACAGTGAGCTTATTCGAATCGAATGAGATGAAGCCATCGGTCACTTCGAACGAATGCTTCGTGCCTTCTGGGTCGACGACCACAAGATCGCCCTCACGAATAACAGTCAGCACTGGTTCGTGGCCCGGCAGGATGCCCATGCCGCCCGAATACGCAGGAATCGTCACGGACTTAGCCTCGCCGCTCCAGACCGGATGGTCCGAGGCGACGATGTTCACGTTCATCGTCGCGGCTGACATCACTCACCCAGCTCTTTCTGCATCTTGTGCCACTTCTTCTCGAGATCTTCGATGCCACCGATGCCAGAGAATGCCTGCTCTGGAACATCGTCGTAGTAGCCATCGCAAATACGAGTGAAGGCTTCGATCGTTTCTTCAGCTGGCACGTAGGAGCCCTCAACGCCCGTGAACTTCTGTGCAACATAGAAGTTCTGGCCGAGGAACTGCTCGATCTTACGTGCACGGTTGACGGTCGTCTTATCCTCTTCGCCGAGCTCGTCGATACCGATCAGAGCGATGATGTCCTGCAGCTCCTTGTTACGCTGCAGAATTGCCTTGACGCGGTTTGCGCACTCGTAGTGAGCCTGGCCCACGTAACGAGGATCAAGAATACGAGACGTCGAGCTCAGTGGATCCACTGCAGGGTAAATACCCTTCGAAGCGATATCACGCGAAAGCTCAGTCGTTGCATCCAAGTGAGCGAACGTCGTAGCAGGTGCAGGATCGGTGTAATCATCTGCAGGCACGTAAATAGCCTGCAGCGACGTAATCGAGTGACCACGCGTAGACGTAATACGCTCCTGAAGAGCACCCATCTCATCAGCCAGATTTGGCTGGTAACCCACTGCAGAAGGCATACGACCCAGCAGCGTGGACACCTCAGAACCTGCCTGCGTGAAGCGGAAGATGTTATCGATGAACAGCAGCACGTCCTGGTTTTCAACATCACGGAAGTACTCTGCCATCGTCAGAGCTGTCAGAGGCACACGAAGACGCGTACCAGGCTGCTCATCCATCTGGCCGAAGACGAGAGCCGTCTTCTCAAGCACGCCAGCTTCTTCCATTTCGCCGATCAGATCGTTACCCTCACGGGTACGCTCACCAACACCAGCGAACACGGACACACCACCGTGGTTCTGGGCCACACGCTGAATCATTTCCTGAATCAGCACGGTCTTGCCGACGCCTGCGCCGCCGAACAGACCAATCTTGCCGCCCTGCACATATGGCGTCAGCAGATCGATGACCTTGATGCCCGTTTCGAACATCTGCGTCTTCGACTCAAGCTGGTCGAATGCTGGTGGGTTGCGGTGGATAGGCCAACGTTCCTTGACCTCGATGTGCTCGCCTTCCTTCTTGTTAAGGATGTTGCCAGCAACATCGAACACGTGACCCTTCGTCACATCACCAACTGGAACCTCGATTGGGCCGCCAGTGTCGTGCACAATTGCACCACGCACAAGACCATCAGTTGCCTTAAGTGCGACCGTACGAGCCGTGGAGTCACCAAGGTGCTGCTCCACTTCAAGCGTGATTGTTGTGTTCTTGGTCTCGCCCTCTTCATCAGCGCCCATGCCCGCGAGTTCCACGGTCAAAGCGTTGTAGATGTCAGGCATATGACCGACAGGGAACTCCACATCAATAACGGAGCCCTGGATTCGCGTGACGCGACCCACGACAGGCTCTACAGGCTGCTGAGTCGCGGCCGTGGCTTGCGTTGTTTCTTCAGCCATTGCGTCCTACTCTTCCTTGTTGCTCAGTGCATCGGCGCTGCCGATGATTTCGGTCAGTTCCTGGGTGATGGACGCCTGGCGCGAAGCATTGAGCTTACGGGTCAGGTCCTCAATCAGGCTACGTGCATTATCTGTGGCCGTGTGCATTGCATTCTGGCGGCAAGCAACTTCCGATGCAGCTGCTTCCAGCAAGCACTCGTGGATGCGCGAACGCACGTACTTTGGCAGTACGACGTCAAGCACTTCCTCAAGGCTTGGCTCAAATGCGTACAGCGGCAACGCTGTTTCCATCTGCTCCGTCGTTGTTGGGCCAGCTTCTCCGTGCTCAGCCTCAACAATCTGCACAGGCAGCATGCGCAGCACGCGCACCTTCTGCACGACCATGTTGATGAACTCGGTGTACACAATGTACAGCTCGGAGACACCGCCCTCTTCTTCGGGCTTCATGTACGCGTTCAGCAGCGCACGTGAAATAGCGTCTGCGACCTCAACGCCGGGTTTCTCAGTGTCACCTTCCCACGTCTGAGCCAGATCGCGGTTACGGTACTTGTAGTACGTCACACCACGACGGCCATATACATAAAGCTGTGGCTTCTTGCCCTTAGCTTCAAGGCGATTGAGTAAATCCTCAGTCTCACGCAGGATCGACGACGTGTACGCGCCAGCCATACCACGGTCCGCCGTAAGAGACAACACTGCAACATGAGGGTTGTCCTCGTTGGACTGCGCAATTGGATGCTTGATATGGCTGTGCGCCACGAGCGTCTGGACGGCATCGAAAATCGCATCAGTGTACGGCTTCGCGTTCATAGCCACTTCACGGGCCTGAGCGATATGCGAAGCCGCGATCATCTCCTGGGCGTTAAAGATCTTCTCCAACGAACCCGTGGAGGCAATCCTGCTCTTTAATGCGAGTTGCGATCCCATAGGTCACTTCTTTTCTTCGGTCTTCTTCGAGCTCTTAGCGTTCTTTGCCACGATCTGCTCTTGTTCAACAGGCGTGACCGATGGAGCTGCCTTCTTCCTCGTCACCAGTGGCTGACCAGCCTTGGTCACATAGGAATCACGGAACTCATCAACGGCCTTCTCCAGTTCGGCTTCGGTAGCCTCAGAGAAATCGCCAGTGTCGCGAATCGTGTCCATAACCTTGGTTTCGTTGGCCACGTAATCGAGCAGACCATGCTCGAATGGCAGCACTTCCGAAATTGGCAGGTCATCGAACTTGCCATGCGTACCAGCCCAAATCGACACGACCTCTTGCTCATTCGAGTAAGGCGAGAACTGTGGCTGGCGCAGCAGCTCAGTCAAGTGAGAGCCGCGGTTCAGCTGGTTCTTCGAAGCCGCATCCAGATCAGAGGCAAACATAGCGAACGACTCAAGCGAACGGTAACGAGCCAGCGAAATCTTCAGCGTACCCGAGACCTTCTTCAGAGCCTTCGTCTGTGCAGCACCACCGACTCGAGACACCGAAATACCGACGTCGACTGCAGGACGCTGGCCTGCGTTGAACAGATCAGACTGCAAGAAGATCTGACCATCGGTAATCGAAATCACGTTCGTTGGAATGTAGGCAGACACGTCGTTTGCCTTCGTCTCGACGATTGGAAGACCAGTCATCGAGCCACCGCCAAGATCATCAGAAACACGTGCGCAACGTTCGAGCAGGCGGGAGTGCAGGTAGAAAACGTCGCCAGGGTAAGCTTCACGTCCAGGTGGGCGGCGCAGCAGCAGCGAGATTGAACGGTAAGCTTCAGCCTGCTTAGACAGATCATCGAATACGATGAGCACGTCCTTGCCGTGGTACATCCAGTGCTGGCCAATTGCCGAGCCCGTGTATGGTGCGATGTACTTGAAGCCAGCGGAATCAGATGCTGGCGAAGCCACGATCGTCGTGTACTCCATTGCACCAGCCTCTTCAAGGCTCTGGCGCACCGAAGCAATCGTCGAACCCTTCTGGCCGATAGCTACGTAAATGCAGCGCACCTGCTTCTTAGGATCGCCCGATTCCCAGTTCTTCTTCTGGTTGATGATCGTATCGATAGCAATAGCAGTCTTACCAGTCTGACGATCACCAATGATGAGCTGACGCTGACCACGGCCAATTGGCGTCATTGCGTCAATTGCCTTCAGACCAGTCGACAGTGGCTCATCGACAGGATGACGATGCATCACATCTGGAGCCTGTGCTTCGAGGATGCGTCGTCCTTCACTCTTGATCTCGCCCAGACCATCAATTGGGTTACCCAGCGGGTCCACCACACGGCCAAGGAATCCGTCACCAACTGGCACGGAAAGCACCTCACCCGTACGGCGAACTTCCTGGCCTTCCTCAATGCCAGCGAAATCGCCGAGAATAACGACGCCGATTTCACGAGCATCCAAGTTGAATGCCAGGCCGAGCGTGCCATCCTCGAAGGTCAGCAGCTCATTGGCCATGCAACCAGGCAGTCCCGTCACATGCGCGATGCCGTCGCCGGCCGTTGCGACATGACCTACTTCAGAAGCAGGCGTGTCGGACGGCTTATATGAGTCCACAAACTCATTCAGCGCCTCACGTATGGTGGCGGGATCAATGGTCAAATCTGCCATGATCACTCCTTATTGTTTGTTCAAAAATCAGTATGGTTCAGGTGTGCTGAAATCAGCAGTTCGGGTTGTTCACTCGCCGAACGACACCTTTGCCATGCGCTGCAAGTTCTCCAGTTGCGCAACCACCGTGCGATCAGTGACTTCGTCACCAACCTGCACACGCATGCCGCCGAGCACTGATGGATCAACGACACAGTGGATAAACGCCTTGCGTCCCAGCTTCTTCGTGTAAACGTCGATCAGTCGCTGAATCTGTTCATCGTTCAGAGGCGTTGCGGTGGTCACGGTGACCATCGATTCGCCCATGTGACGAGAGAACTTCGAGATCAGCCACTGAAGCGTCTCAACGAAACGACGCTTGCGTGGATTTGCTGCAGCATGCTCTGCAAGCTTGACTGTCATCTTGTCAAAGTGCGCATTATCGATGAGCTTATGAAGCAGCTCAACGCGGGCCTCTGCAGTAACGCCATTCGAACCCGACAGGCTCGAGCGCACCACAGGAAGGTTCAGCAATGCGGATTGCAGTTTCGCAAGTTCGACCGAAATCTGTAACGTCTGTCCTCGTGAATCAGCCTCATACATAACAGCATCAACGCCGAAGTCTTCAACAGCGTTATCGATGTCGTATGCACGGCTCCAGGAACGAGCAACAAGATCGTCGAGGATTTCGAGCGTGATTGGCATAGCCTGCTCGCCCATCAGTGTGCGGACAAGCTTCTTCTTGTCTTCTACAGGACGGCCAGGGTCTGTCATTGCGCGCTGCAACCTTGGGTTGGCATCCAGCACGTCGCAGAGCGTGAACATCTGCTCGGCCAGCTTCCCGGCTTCACTTCCGAGAGCTTGAATCTTTGACGCCATCAGATCACGTGAGCTGCGGTCTGCTAGGCGCGAAGCTTCTCCTCGCATTGTTCACCTCCCTTCTTGTTGGGGTTTACAAAGATTTTTATTTCCGTGTAACCGGATTAAAGTCTTTGTGCCTCATTTGCCTTGATCAGCGGAAGCCATACCGTCGATCTGCTTGTCAATCATGTCTTGCTGAACTGCCGCATCCGTCAAGTCGCGCTGCAGAATACCTGCAGCCAAGCGCACAGCGTCTTGGTTGATCTGTGCTTTGACTTCGACAAGAGCCTTCTGCTTCATCGCTTCGATGGAGCGGTTAGCGTTCTCGGTAATCTGTGCAGCTTCTGTTGCAGCACGTGAACGCGCTTCGGCGATAATACGTGCAGCTTCAGCATTAGCGTTATCGCGCTTCTGGGATGCATCGATGCGAGCCTCAGCCAACTTGGCTTCGAACTCCTTCTTCATCTCATCTGCATCCTTTTGGGCCTGCTCAGCCTTAGCCATGCCGCCCTTAATTTTCTCAGCGCGTTCGTCGAACACAGACTGGAACTTTGGCAGGAAGAACTTGTAGAAGAACAAGGCGACGATGATCAAAATGATCAGCGACCAGACGATGTCATAGACCTTAGGAATAAACAGGTCGGCTCCGCCCTCAGCGAGGGTCACCATAGCGTCCTCCTCCTTTCATGTTCTTGGAACAACTGCACTCGTTTTTCTAACTGTGATGCTTCGATCACTGGAAGATGAACGCGGCAACGAAGCCGAGCAGTGCCAACACCTCGACGAATGCCAAGCCAAGGAACATGAGGGTCTGCAGACGACCACCGAGCTCAGGCTGACGAGCCGTACCTTCGATCGTCTTGCCGATCAGGATGCCCAGACCGATGCCAGGGCCAATAGCGGCCAGGCCGTAGCCGACGACGTTCAGATTGCCGGCAACCTCAGCGAGGGTAACGATATCCATGGTTGTTTCCTTTCTGGTCATTGCTTGGGTCGCGCATGGCCCTTACAACAAATTCTCAAATCTTTAATTTTGAATGATTACGTTACTAATTGCAGTCGTCAGATTGCGTATTAGTCGAGTTCTGGGTAGCTCATGTTGATGTATGCCGTGGTCAGGATGGCAAAGATGTATGCCTGCAGGCAAGCCACCAAGATCTCGAACAGGTACATGAACATGCTGGCTGCAAACGTAATAACACCGAACGTAATCATCCAGTTATGCAGCGTAATGAGGAAGTATTGCGTTGCCGACAGGCACAGAGCCAAAATCAAGTGGCCCGAAACCATGTTGGCAAAAAGTCGAATCGTCAGCGAGAACGGACGAATAATCAGCAGCTCGAGCAGCTGAATTGGGGCCAGCAGAATATACACAGGCCATGGCACGCCAGCTGGGAACATTTCGTCCTTCAGGAACTTGCCAATGCCCTTCTCACGAATACCGGCAATCCAGTACTGGCAGAAGCACCACATTGCGAAGACTAATGGCAACGTAATTGTTGCCGAAGCTGCAATATTGAAACCAGGAACTTCACCGCACAAGTTGAATACGAGCAGCGACAAGAACACAGTCGTGATCATAGGCACATAACGCTTGCCGCGCACCTCGCCCATCACCTGATACACAATGCTGTTCTTGACGAAGTCGATCAGCCATTCCACGGCGCTCTGCCAACGGCTAGGTACGACCTTGGCCCTTGCTGCTGTAATGCCAAGCACGAGCAGCATAATAATCGTGGCGAGAATACGCACGAAGATGATGCGGTTAATAGCGAATGGCGTTCCCTGGAACAGAATCTCTGGAGGCAGGAAGTCCTGCACGCTTGGCTTCTCCATCTGTGCCTCTGCAAGTGTTACGGCACCGATTCCGAAACTACCGATCATGCACGCCTCCTAAACAGCTCTTCTAACCAGCCGCTTCCATCTGTATCAACCAAATCAACATTTCAAATACGTTGCGTCGACATGTCAATTCAGTTTTGCGCTCCGAAAAAGCGCGATCTCATTTTAAGTCCGCGCCTTTGCTTCACTTCACGAAACGCATTGAAGCTCTCTTAGCATGTTAGACCCAAATTTAGGCCCTTCATGCATGAAACCCTGCGAGCAAACCACAATGTGGCCTACTACGCAGGGATCATTCAAACGGCTGATTGGATTATTAGCCCGCTGGTGGACATGCGCTACACACCAGTTCGGCGTGTCACAGCCATCAGCAAAATCTTCTCTCTGCGCTTCGTTTATTTGTTGATGACAGTTTTACGCCGTGGTATCGGCAATTTCCTAGCTAAAACGCTTCACCATCACAGGTCGGGGGTATGCGTAACACCCCCTTGTGGAACGATTCCGTATTCGCATGCGCCGAATGGAACGAACCTATCTGAACGAGGTGATGCAGGTTCATGACGGACTGAACGATCCGTACCAAGTTGGCCAGTTTCGCGTAATCCCGGGATTCTCGTGATGTCGTATGGCGTTGTCTGGTAGACCCAATGCAGCCAATTTCGCCATAAAAGATTAGCGTGCGCTCTCCACGAAAAGAGGGGCTCAATCGATGGGTCATCATTTGGGAAATAATTCTCAGGAAATGGAACATTCGTCATATGACGCTTGAGATCACGCTCGTACTCTTCTGCAAGCGTGCTGCGTTCATACTCCCAATGACCTAGAGCAAAAACTTCACTGAAATCTTTCGTCGCAATTAATCCAGGACCAGATTGTGGTCCCCATGTCAGCACCTGCAGCTGATCACATGCCGCAATATCCGCCTCATTGACACCAGCCAGACGCGAATGTGGTTGCAAACAGACCTCATCAAAGCCATTTGTTAAGAAGCAATACTCATCTTGCAAGAACTGAGGAAATACACCGAATAGCTTGGTGTCCAAATCGATTTTGCGCACACCATAGCGATGATGCAGTGCAGCCATAGCTCCCCAGCACAAATACATGGTGGAAAACACATGCGTACTCGCCCAGTCAAAAATGCGTACGAGCTCTGGCCAATAATCCACATCTTCAAAAGCCAAGTGCTCAACAGGGGCACCCGTAACCACCAGACCGTCGTAATAATTGTTTTCGAATGCCTCGAGTGGTTCATAGAACTTCACGAGGTGATCAGCACTAACATGCGTGGACTCATGTGTTGACGTACGCATGAAATCAATCTCAACCTGCAGTGGGCTTTTTGAGATCAGACGCAGCAATTGCGTTTCTGTCTCAATCTTCTTTGGCATGAGGTTCAAGATCACGATTTTGAGCGGACGCATATCCTGTCGCTCTGCATCTGGCTGCTCGAGCGCAAAAATGCGTTCAGAGTCAAGGATGGCTCGTGCAGGTAAACCGCTCGGAATAGTAATAGGCATGCCGTCATTATTGCAAACACTGATGTTACAAGGGTGACAATGTTCATTAGGGGGTAAGAAATATGCGCAACACGCCGATTTGACAGGCAGACGAAGCGGCGTAATGTATTAAGAGTTGTCTTCAAGACGACCGACGCGGGGTGGAGCAGCTCGGTAGCTCGCTGGGCTCATAACCCAGAGGTCCATGGTTCAAATCCATGCCCCGCTACCAATACAGAAACCGGAAATCGCAAGATTTCCGGTTTTTTGTTTTTGCAGTCTTGTTCTCGTTGTGCACTACTTATTTCTGTACACCGTTTTCTCCATACACTACGTATCTTGGTACACCATGATCTAGTGCACTTCTATCTCCGCACACTGTTTTTATATGTACTTCTTCTATACGCACCACTACCTGCGCACACCATCATCTCTGCATAAGAATATGTGCCGACGGAAGGCTACTCGTTCTTGAGTAGGCTTCAGCCGGCACACACAACACAACCACTTCTCAAAAGGAGACAGTATTCATTTCAACTGTTTTCTGAACTACGTCGTTTCAGATTACGGTTTCTATGCTTACCGTCAGTAGTCATGATAACCATCCCCCCTTAGCCATATAGCGGTCATCTCGAAATGTGGTTATTTTGTGAAGAAGCCGCATGCCTAGCACGTGATTGAGGTCGCGAAACCCTAAGCAGCAGAACGGCCAACACAGCCAAACTGGCACTCACCATCAGAGCCACTACAGTCGCCGATCCAGTCCGTGCCAACGGTGTTTGTGGCTTTGGTGCCTCTGCTGCCGGCGACGGTTTCGGTTCTGGTTTTGACTCAGGCTCACGAACTTTAACAATTTCGGATTCAACGCCAAGATCATGTGTTGCTAACACATCACCTTCTTGACTCCAGAGCGTTGCTTTCCAATACACCAAGCCCGCTGTTGGCGAGCGCGTTTGCTTACTATGCACGATTTGATCAGTTACTGTTGCATCAACTGCAACATGATCAGAATCGAAAAGCACTGCATTGAGTCCTGGCTCTTCACCTTCTTGTATGGCCTCATAAGCAACAAACGTGACATAAGCTCCTTCTGGCACCTTGCCTTCTACATGTGCTGCATCAGAAAATGGCTCATTAATATCTACTTCTGCCGAACTAACTTGTGTTGATATACGTGGTGCTTGCTCATCTGGCACTGGCTTATGAATCCGCACACGTTCCCATGCATCGTCATATCTGCTCGTTGCTGGTTTTGCGCGTCCATCACCCTTGAAGCTCCAGACAAAAACGTACCAACCTGGATATTCGGCAACTACGGTAACGGGATTACCATGTGCGTCGGTGGATCCTCCGCCGAATTTGATGCGTCCGTTGACTGCAGGCACATCCCACGTGCCAATGAGCTTGTGATGATCATCTTCTTGTGGCACTTCAGCAGTATCTGGTCGATACTGGTCATCCTCACTATCTGAGGCCGTACCGCTTGTAGAGGCGCCGGCCCACCACACACTGACTTGTGCATTTGGCTCATCGGCAGGAACTCGCATAGCTTCACTGCCTTGGAACTCGCCATGATCGTCAGGGAATCCGCGCACTGTAATTACATCCATTAATTCAGTACCAATATGACCCGTGTGCTCAGCAGCTTCTGATTCCACTTCGACTGTACGACGTGTGGAATTTGACTCCTGATGTTCAAGGAATACGGAATTGAAATCTTCAATCAAATACTCTTGAACATGCTCTGGCTGCTGAGCTTTGCTAATCGTCCAAACCCAAGTACCAAATGCAGAATTTTCCGTTGTTTTATATTCTTTGCCATCTGAGGTCAGTGCTGTTGCTCGTTGTGTTTGTTCTGGAGCAGTAAACGTGAGATCAGCATTGGCAACTGGTGTATAACCAGCAGCCTGTATGCGATCCATATAAGTTTGTGTGGATTCATGATCGGCTGGTGCGAATACTTCAGTAAATGCAGATTTTGGCAAACCGTCATAATACGATCCGTGTGCCTGAAGACTGAAGCCTTCTGGCCATGGTTGCCATGCATCTTTGGAGACACTTAAGGCAACATCGTCTTGTACCACTTCCCCAGCCTGGGTAACTGGTTCAACAGCTTGGGTACTTAAGCGTGGCTCAATCATGCCATGTACAGGGAACGACTCCGTTTGTATCGTATCGGCAAATTGAGCACCTCGACGGACGAAGTCTTGGCCACTTTCGACAAACATTATGGAGTATTGATTAGAGACCACATCAACACTGACTGGACCATCGCCTGTAGCTTCCCATTCCACAGTAACTTCAGTATTGAGTGGAGCATGCTGCAACGCTTCTGGCGATGTGCCAACTACACGTGCTGGTCCACGAAGTTGAATGGCGAAATTACCTTCTTCTGGACGCATGCCGAATTGGTTATAGACATTAATTATTGCGTGACCACGGCGCTTGTATTCGTCATATTGCACGTCAATAGACGCATGCGTTGGCACATTACGTTCTGCTTCATTCCAGAGCACTTGCCCGCGCTCATAAGAAGATGCATACACATCTAATGCTGTGTCACGAATGCGATTCCATGCATGGTCATTGCTGTCATTGAAATCAAAATAATCATGGACGAGCCAGCCAATACCACCATGGTTTCTACGATCTTCCTCAGTAATCGAACGCTCTGGCCTGGCATATTTATTGAGCAACCACCCCATTTTTCGCGCTTCAACACTATCTGGCGCTGGTGCTTCAGAAATCACAATAAAGTCTGCATCATTAGCGAATTCACGACAGTAATATGCTTCATTATGCTCATCCGTAGCAAGTCTGCCCATGTAATAGGTATCGTGCAGTATTGCCCCAGCCATGGCCATAGAAAAGTCTTGTGTAATCTGCTTCTCTGCATAAGCCGCTTTTGGCAGTACACCAACCAATATCATGCCAAGTACGGCACCACATGCAGCAATACTGCTCCATTTACGATGACGTGGAGGCGGAGCCGCATGAGCTGCACGTTTATCCGGCGTACTGAACCGAACTAATTGCTGTTGAAGACGCTTGAAAACAGCTTGACTTCGTTGTTTAACATTCACGAGTTTTCCCTTCTTCTCTTGCATACAGCGCACTGACACCAACCCTGTGGTTGTCTGATATCACCGCTGTGTGCAATGTGTTCTTGCTGGCCATACAGGTGACCAGCAAGAAGCGACGCAAGCATGCAACTTCGCTGTGCTTGCACTGGCCCAACCAGTACCCTGAGCATGGCATGGAGCCCTCAGGGTTTGAAAGTGGAAAAGGGTGATGTGGTTAACTGCTCAGTTCGGGCATAGCATTGTGGATAACTCGAAAAGTGCAGATCAAGGGCTGAATCGGATGGGCAACTATAACGCACGAATCAGGCTCAAGGCTATGACTGATTACAACCACATCTAACTGAAAATATTCACATACCCCCTATTAGGTAAATGAACTAAATAAATAGGGCACAAAAGATGGCGGTCGCACCGCGCTACCCCCGTGTACGCAAAATCTGCACAAACCAAGGAAAATCACACAAATTTTGTGGATATCTTTTCACAAATGGGTCCAAAAATTAGGAACTGGCTACTCTTCCTAAGCCATACCCCCTAGAATGAACGGCTGGGAACAAATTTCATTATTCAGAACAGATTCTCAACATCTCACCCTGAACAACGAAATTTTGCAACTCATGAAGTCCACCGCAACATCGAGGTCCATCAATAGCTATGGTTAGGAAAACAGCAGCAACTGAAACTGCACAAGCATCAAAGTCGCAAACTACTCGTACTGCAAAGACGACTAAGACGTCATCTGCCCGCACATCGTCTACGCGCACTGCGTCAGCACGTTCTTCTCACACTGCTGCAACGCGAGCATCAAAATTCAGCCGTGTTGCTGTCTATGATGTAACGCCTCACGCTGAGGCTGGCCACTTCCCTGCTCGCGTGGAACTCGGCGAAGCATTCCGCGTTGAAGCTCATGTCGTAGCAACGGACGCTGTGGTGGGCGCAACCGCATATCTGCTCAATACGCGCGGCAAGATTTTGATGAGCGTTCCAATGACTTCAGGCGACTCCGATACTTCCCTGTTCTCCGGCATGCTGCAAGTTGGCGAACCAACGTCAATTAAGCCATGGCAGGCAGGCTACGATGCTATTGCCAAGCAGCTGGGCTCCTACAAAGTTGCAGTGAAGGGCTGGACCGACGCTTATGTGACTTGGCTCGATTCGATGGCTGATGTCTTCGAAGATCCAACGATGCCACTTACCGATATTCTGGAACGCCAATTCGAGGAAATGGCCCAGATCTTGACGCGTTGGTCGAAGTCTCGCGATGCTAAGCTCACTGCTGCCCAGAAGAAGCTGCTAACCGATGCTGCCAAGACGGTTACTGATACCACGCTGCCAACGGCACAGCGTCTCGAAGCCGTAACCACTGACGACATTAAGCAGCTGCATCTGACGAATCCTCTGCGTGAGGATCTGACGTCAAGCGATGCTAGCGCCATTGTTGTTGAGCGTCCGCAGTCGAGCTTTGCCGCTTGGTATGGCTTCTTCCCAAAGTCTGAAGCTGCTGCACTCAATAGTGAGGGCCAGGCTGACGATAAGCCAGCCACACTTAGTGCTGCATTCACGGGTCTTGAGCGCGCTAAGGCCGAAGGCTTCTCGATTGTGCATCTACACACCTATGCTCCTACGCGCAGCACCGATTATGCCGATCTCAAGGCATTCTGCGATAAGGCACATGAGCTCGATCTTGAAGTCGCTCTGGATGTAACGACCGACCTCATTATTGACAATGACATTCCAAGCAAGCGCCTGCGCACCGTGCATAACGCACTCGATACGAACGAGATTATTGAGCAGTTGCTCAAGGCTGTTGAAGCTGGCGTAACTGCATTCCGCGCTTCTACTACGCTGCGCGGTCTCGATTCGTGGCACGCCATTATTGAAGCCGTAACGAAGAAGCATCCAGAAGTGCTGTTTGCCGCTGAACAGTACGTTGATCCAGCAACGCAGCATGCCCTCGGTTTGGCTGGCTTTAAGCAAAGCGATAGCGAGTTCCACTGGAACTACACGAAGGATGAACTGACTTCGTTCTTGACTGATACCTATAGCACCAAGAGCTTTATTGAACATCGTTCGTTCTGGCCAAGCACGTATCAAGTGCTTACCGATTACTTGCGCGATAACGGCGCTACGGGTTATGCAATTCGTGCCGTACTCGCTGCTATGGGCTCGCCAAGTTGGGGCATTATGGCCGGATACGAACGTGTGGAGAATGAGCAAAGCGCCGAAGGCCAAGCTCCAGCTATTGATGAATCAGAAAATATTATTGTGCGTGAATGGCCAGAACAGCCAGACGCAGGCATTGCCAAGCTGATTCAGACGCTGAACCAGGTCCGCGCTGAGCACGTGAGCTTGCGCAGCTTCCATAACCTGACGATTCTGCCGACGAATAACACGTTTATGCTCGCGCTCGTGCGTCACACCCCAGCCGAGCTGACGGGAACAGGCAAGCCGGACACCGTTATTGTTTGTGTCAATCTCGATACGAATAATGCTCAGCCAGCCAATGTTCATATTGACCTGCCATCGCTCGGTCTGCCTACGGATAAGCCGTTTACAGTTAAGGATGAGCTGACGGGTCAGCAGTTCGAGTGGAGCTGGGATAACTACGTTTCGCTCGCCCCTTGGGCAGATGTGGCTCATATTCTGTCGGTTCAGTACTGAGTCAAGCTCGTCTCGGTACTGTACAGACCCCAGTTCAGTACCAAATTTCAACTGAATTTCACGCTGCGCCCCCGTTTCGGTAGGGCGCAGCGCGTAATGTGGGCCTCACTAAACTAAGTTCAATCTTTGGCATGAAGGAGAACCCAACATGGCAGAAACGTTCAACGTCGTTGTGGAAATTCCTCGCGGCTCCAAGAACAAGTACGAAGTCGACCAGGAGTCGGGCCGCGTGTTCCTTGACCGCACGCTGTTCACTTCGATGGGCTACCCAGATGATTACGGCTACATTGAGGGCACGCTGGGCGAAGATGGCGATCCACTCGATGCACTCGTGATGGTTTCCAACTCCGTGTTCCCAGGCTGCGTCATTGAGTGCCGCGCTGTTGGTATGTACCACATGGTCGACGAAGAAGGCGGCGACGACAAGATCCTGTGCGTGCCAGCTGACGTGCGTTACGACTCGATCAAGAACATCGAGGATGTTTCCGAGTTCCACAAGGCTGAGATCAAGCACTTCTTCGAGCAGTACAAGGCTCTGGAGCCAGGCAAGGAAGTTATGCCAGGCGATTACTGGACGGGCATCGATGACGCTAACAAGGTCATCAAGGAAGCTCGTGAGCGCCTCGCTGCTTCTGAGAAGTGAGTAACGTCTTATTACAACAGTTACGTTCGTAAGTAACTCGTTATACGAAGAAACCCGCCGTGCGTTGTGCATTGGCGGGTTTCTTCTTTTTTATTTCTCGTAAACGCTCTTGAGGTTCACGGTTGCAGCATTAGGCTCACCGTGCTGGAACCAAGTTGCTTGTGTGTTCAGCCCCAGATCGTAATCACTACGGCGCCAAGACCAACAACGGCGCCCGTGAGCATAACTGGCAGCATAGCCATACCGAGCCATGGCAGATGGAAATGCTTGGCAATGTGCACATCGTGGTGCCAAATATACGTTGCTGCAGCCAAGGCAATAATGACACCAACGCAAATAATGGCCAGCAGAAGCACCGAAATATGCAGTGCCGTAGAGCCATCATCCTGAGCAATGCCGAAGTTCTGCAGCACATATGGCAGGAAGCACCAGCCCGTGCTCAATACGCAGCTTGCGCTTAATGCAACATCAGCACCAATGTGCTCAATGAGCTCAGTGCGCTGTTCGCGCATCATTTGGCGAATAAAGTCAATAACAATCACGGCTACGAGCACGCTGGCAACGCCTGCTACCCATGTGCATGGTCGCTCCGTGAAAATGTGGTTGTGCTGAGCGGCACCGTGCAGTGCAATAACGTCACCAATAATTGGCGAGGTAGCGAACACTAAAGCAAACAGTGCTGCAATAGCAGCAATAGCGCGGCCCGAGGCATTAACGCGCAATGGGCTCGTAAACGCTTCAATAACAACAAGCGCCACAACTGCTGTTGATACAAACGTCACAGCCACTGAATTCATTTGAGCGCCAGAACCCATAGGGATTAAAGAAATCAGCACGAGAATTGCATAAGCGACTGCCTGCGCTGCGATCAACCAAATATACGGCTTACGATCAGCTGGGCCTGTAACCGTAATCGGTGAGCCTGCAGCTTGTTCGGGTTCAGTCGATGCCATAACGCGTTCCTTCCTGATGTAATGCTCACCAATGTAGTAGGGCGCCCCCACATCATTTTGTTCAAAATATATTCCGCAGAGCAATGAAATACTGTAAAACGATTACACTTAACCCATAGAGCGGCCTAGATGCTAGGCATTTCGTTCCATGAGGGGGTTCGGCAATATGGATTTAACGCTGATGACGCTTGCTGAGGATCCGGCATCAGTTCTTCCTTCGCTGGCCTTGCTCTCCCATCGTGTTCGTGTGCTGCCTATGGATGCAGCAAGCATTGTCAAAATGCCGGAAGACACGATTCTGATTCTTGATGCGCGTGATGATTTAGCAACTGCTCGCACGCTATGCAAACTGATTCCAGCTTCGGGTTTGCTTATTCCTATTGTGCCTGTGCTCACCGAAGGTGGCTTCACTGTAGTCAATGCTGACTGGGGCGTGGCTGATGTCATTGTGAATACAGCTTCACCAGCAGAAGTTGAAGGACGTCTCAAGCTCGTTTCAGAGCGAGATATTTCTGCACTGCACCGCGCTCATGGCAATGGCGATAGCGGCGAAGACGGCACAATTCGTTGTGGTGATCTGGTGGTGGATACCGATGGTTATACGGCATCAATGCATAGCCAGCCACTTGATTTGGCCTACAAAGAGTTTGAACTGCTCAAATATTTGGTGCAGCATCCAGGCCGCGTATTTACTCGTGCACAGCTATTGCAAGAAGTGTGGGGTTACGACTACTACGGCGGTACTCGCACCGTTGATGTGCATATTCGTCGCCTACGAGCCAAATTAGGTGGCGAATACGAGCATCTGATTGGAACTGTGCGTAACGTCGGATACCGATTCGACCCACCAGAGCAAGAAAGCGACGAAAGCTGATATGGCACGAGAATCGAAGAAAGCGCGTTTGCAGCGTATGCAAGGTGAATACCAATTGCTATGCGAAGAGATTCCTCATCCAAAATGCGCGCTGAACTTCGAAACTCCATTTGAATTGCTTGTTGCTACTGTGCTCAGTGCACAATGCACCGATAAGCGCGTGAATGAAACCACTCCTGCCCTATTCAAGGCATATCCAACGCCTCAAGCTATGGCTCAAGCTGATGTTGATGATGTTGAAAACATTATTCATTCACTCGGCTTCTACCGCGCAAAAGCACGCAATATTGTTATGTTGTCGCAGGATTTGGTCAATGAATTTGATGGCCAAGTACCGCAGGATATGAAGGATTTAACGAGCCTTCCTGGCGTTGGTCGTAAAACAGCCAATGTGGTACTCGGTAATGCATTCCATGTTCCTGGCTTCCCTGTTGATACGCACGTTATTCGTGTGACTTCGCGTTTGCATTGGCGTGACGACTGGAACGATAAAAATGCAACGCCAGAGCATATTGAGCAAGAAATAACAGCGTGCTTCCCGCCAAGCGAATGGGTGGATCTGTCGCACCGTCTGATTCTGCATGGCCGTTATATTTGCAAGGCTCGTAGGCCATTGTGCGAGCAGTGCCCACTCAATCAGACGTGTCCAAGTTCATTGGTCTGAGATCGTTTCCAAACACCTTGGCTTGTTTCTTATGCAATCAGTGCATTCGTTCGCTCTTTGCGCCATAGTTATTTTGTTAAAAGAAATAACAATTGCCCCAAGATGGGTGTTGAAGCCGCATTATGGCTTAATTCCTCGGATTTGATGTAATTTTCATAGTTACAACTTACGAATTCTTCTCATTAATCACGCCCATCACTACAATGGGGCGCATGAGTAAGAAGGAAGAACGTACGGGTTGGGGTCGCTGGGCTCTTTTTGCGGCAATTCTCGCCATTATGGCTCTGCTCTTTTCCATCGGTTTCTCGATGGTACGCAGCTCAGCACCTGATACCGGTGTCACTGCCGTTGAATCTGATTCCACATTTGTTATTGGTTTAACTGACCGTCCTTCTTCGCTTGATATTCGTACGAACAAAGAGACTTCTGTTGAACAAGCACTGCTTGCCAACGTCTATGAATCGCTCGTCAAGCGCAATAACGATAACGACGTGGTTCCAGGCATCGCAAAAGAATGGTCAATTTCCAACGACGGCCTGACGTACACGTTTAAGCTTGATAGCAATGCTCGTTTTGCTTCTGGTCGTGAGCTGAATTCAAGCGACGTTGTGTGGTCACTTGAGCAGATTGTGCGCAACCACTGGCAGGGTGCTGATGCGTTAGCACAGCTCCAGTCGGTGAAGAATCCAGACGATCAAACCGTGGTTATTAAGCTCGCTGAGCCAAATGCTGCACTGCTGCGTTCACTCAGTGGCCGTGCAGGCATTGTGTACAACCCATCGGAATCGAAGCTGAATTACGAGAACGAAGCAGCTGGCTCTGGTCCGTTCTTTGTGGCCTCATATAACGAAGACTCAATTGTGCTTAAGCGCAATACTCGCTACTGGGCTAAGCCTGCTCAGGCTTCGCAGATTACGCTCAAGTATTTTGATAACGAATCAGCCCTAGTTGATGCAGTTAATGACGATTCGGTCAATATGGCTCTGCCAACGCGTGCTTCATCTATTGAAGATGCGGTGAATAATCCTGTGTTCAATGTGGCAACTGGCGTCAGTGCACAGCAGGTTATTGTGGGCTTCAACAACGAGAACAAGTCGATTCTGTCTGATGAGCAGGTTCGCCAAGCCGCTCGTTATGCCATTGATACGAAGACCATTGCCGAAACAATGAAGGATGCTTATAGCGCTTTGGGCGGTCCTATTGGCCCACTCGAACCAGGCTATGAGGATCTGACTGACTTGTTCCCACATGACGTTGCTAAGGCACGTCAAATGTTGAGCTTCTTCCCTGCTGGCTATGTTGGCACCATTGATTTCTTGGTGCCTCCTCGCTATGAGGATCTCGGCAAGATGGCAACGCAGAATCTGCAAGAAGCTGGCTTCCAGGTGTCTATGGAAGTCGTTGATTCTGGTTTGCTGCAATCGCGTATTGATAATGGCGATTACGATATGGCCATTATGCAGCTTATTGGCCAGTACTCGTACCGCCAGTTCACGACGCCTGACTCGGTATTCCATTACACGAACGCTCATGCTCAGGATGAGTACAAAGCAGCTTTGCGCAGCACGAATGCCACCGATTACGACAAGCATTTGGCCGCCTTTGCACGCGTTGCTTCTGAGGATGCAGCAAGTGCATGGCTGTATACGCGCAAGGATTTCGTCATTTCTAAGGCAAGGCTTTCGGGATACCCAACAACAATGACGGCAACGTATTTGCCGCTTGCTGATTTAACGCGATAATCGCGAATACTGTACCGAATCGCTTGAGAGAGGTTAGCCCAGTGCCCGCCTCTTTCAAGCGATTTGTTGTACCCCCGGAAATCGTTGAAATATAGCGCTAAACTGAGCCCGAAAATGTCATCAGCGGGCCATAAACTAGCTAACTATGACTGAAAGCCGTAATATCTCTATTTCCGCGAACCTGACCGCGCTTCCTGACAGGGTGAGCGTGGACGGTCTCGAGAACAAATGGGGTGAGCAGTGGGACGAACAGCAGACCTACGCTTTCCAGAACTCTCGCGATCGTAAGGCTGTGTACTCAATCGATACGCCGCCTCCAACCGTCTCCGGCAGCCTGCACGTCGGACACGTGTTCTCTTACACTCACACCGACGTTATCGCACGTTTCAAGCGTATGTGCGGTTACGATGTGTTCTACCCAATGGGCTGGGATGATAACGGCCTGCCTACGGAACGTCGTGTGCAGAA
This sequence comes from Bifidobacterium dolichotidis, assembly GCF_003951975.1. GTDB lineage: Bacteria > Actinomycetota > Actinomycetes > Actinomycetales > Bifidobacteriaceae > Bifidobacterium > Bifidobacterium dolichotidis. The sequence goes on along the minus strand of NZ_QXGM01000001.1, from coordinate 46,651 downwards.
CTACTACGGCGTGCGCGTTGATACGTCGCTGAAGTACGATCCAGATTTCAAGCCACCATACGAGGGCACTGAAGGCAAGAAGATCAAGGCCAAGGATCAGGTCCCGATCTCTCGTAAGAACTTCATTGAACTGTGCGAGAAGCTGACGGCTCAGGATGAGAAGCTGTTCGAAGCTCTGTGGCGTAAGCTCGGCCTCTCGGTGGACTGGAAGCAGACGTATCACACGATCGGCCGCCACCCTCAGCGCGTGGCACAGAAGGCTTTCCTGCGTAACCTGGCTCGTGGTCAGGCATACCAGAAGGAAGCTCCTGGTCTGTGGGATGTGACGTTCCAGACTGCAGTGGCTCAGGCAGAGCTCGAGTCGCGTGAATACCCTGGCTTCTATCACAAGATTGCTTTCCACTTCGAAGATGGCACGCCTCTCTACATTGAGACGACGCGTCCAGAACTGCTACCTGCTTGCGTGGCTCTGATTGCTCACCCAGATGACGAGCGCTACCAGCAGTACTTCGGCAAGTTCGTGTACTCGCCTCTGTTCAACGTCAAGGTGCCTGTGCTGGCTCACCCAGCTGCTGAGAAGGACAAGGGCGCCGGCATCGCTATGTGCTGCACGTTCGGCGACGTTACCGATGTGCAGTGGTGGCGTGATCTGCACCTGCCTACGCGCTCGATTATTCAGCGCAACGGCCGCATCGTTATGGACACTCCTGACTGGATTGAGGACGAGAAGGGCCGCGAGATCTTCGCTCAGATGGCCGGTAAGACGACGTTCTCTGCCCGTAAGGAAGTTGTTGAGCAGCTCCGTGAGTCCGGTGATCTGGACGGCGAGCCAAAGCCAACGACTCGTATGACGAACTTCTATGAGAAGGGTGACAAGCCACTCGAAATTGTCACGTCTCGTCAGTGGTATCTCGAGAACGGCGGTACGAACGCTGATCTCAACGCTAAGCTCATCGAGCGCGGCAAGGAACTCAACTTCCACCCTGATTTCATGCGCGTGCGTTACGAGAACTGGGTGAACGGTTTGAACGGAGACTGGCTGATTTCTCGCCAGCGCTTCTTCGGTGTTCCATTCCCACTGTGGTATCCAGTAACTGCTGAGGGTGAGCCTGATTATGAGCACCCTCTGACGCCATCTGAGGATGTGCTGCCAATCGATCCTGCAATCGATGTGCCTGAAGGCTACACCGAAGAGCAGCGTGACCAGCCTGGTGGCTTCACTGCTGAGCAGGACATTATGGATACGTGGGCAACCTCTTCGATGACGCCACAAATTGTGACGCATTGGGAAGAGCCAAGCGACGAAGACAAGGCTCTGTTCAAGGCTACGTTCCCTATGGATCTGCGCCCTCAGGGTCAGGACATCATTCGTACGTGGCTGTTCAGCTCTGTGGATCGTGCACAGCTTGAGAACAACTGCCTGCCATGGGCTAATACGACGCTTTCTGGTTGGATTCTTGATCCTGACCACAAGAAGATGAGTAAGTCCAAGGGCAACGTCGTGGTGCCAAGCCAGCCAATCGAGAAGTACGGCGCTGATGCAGTTCGTTACTGGGCTGCTTGCGCACGCCTCGGCCTCGATGCAACGTACGACGAAGGCCAGATGAAGATCGGTCGTCGTCTTGCTATTAAGCTGCTCAACGCTACGAAGTTCGCTCTGGCTATTGGCCGCGAAGACGAAGAGCACCACGTTTCCGAGCCAGCAACGGCTGTTTGGAACCCAGAAGACGTGACCGAGCCACTCGATCGCGCTGCTATGGCCAAGATGGCTCTTGTGGTTCGCGAAGCAACGCTGTTCCTTGAGAACTACGAGCACTCGAAGGCTCTTGAGACGATTGAAAGCTACTTCTGGCAGTTCTGCGACGACTATATTGAGCTCGTCAAGAACCGTGCTTATGGCACGCCAGATGCTCATGGCAATACGCCATCTGAGGCTGCTATTAAGTCGGCTCGTACGGCACTGGGCATGGGCCTTGACGCATTCGCACGTCTGCTGGCTCCATTCCTGCCATACGCAACTGAAGAAGTGTGGAGCTGGATGCACGCAGGCGAAGGCTCTGTGCACCGTGCACCATGGCCAAAGCCACTGCCATACGCAACGGCTGCATTCCAGGTCTCCCCTGATCTGCTGGCTAACGCTGGTCAGGCTCTGGCTGCTCTGCGTGGCATCAAGTCGAAGGCAAAGGTGTCTATGAAGACGCCAATCCTTTCGGTCACGCTTGCTGTGGATCCTGCTGTGCGCGAGTCGATTAAGGCTGCTCTGGGTGATATTGCTCAGGCTGGCCGCGTTATTGGTGACTTCTCGCTCGAGAACGCTTCTAACGTGATGAACCGCCTGCAGAACGAAGGCTCGAACGCTGTTGCTAATGCAGTAAAGGATGCTGCTGAAACTGTGGCTGATGCTGCAGCTGGTTTGGTTGGCATTGCTACGGGCGCTGTTGAGTCCGCTGCTGATGCAGCAAACGACGCAGAAGCTGCTGTTATTACTGTGGCTGAGAGCGTTCTTGGCGAGCCTCCTGCAAAGAAGCCAAAGAAGAAGTGATTACACTTCGCTAGCTCTTGTATGAGATAGCAACTGATAAACCGGCGCTATAGCAACTATGGCGCCGGTTTTTTGTATGCAATGTTGCATGAAACATGATTCCATGCATGAAAATGAAACAGATGAAAACATGACGCATTGACTTATTGCGCAATGTTTGCGCTCATATTCCATGTTGTGTCAGCACTGTTTCATATGTTGCAGACGTTACTCAGAATTCATCTCATAATAAGAATTGAATTTTGTGTGAGAGATACGGTGATCGAAAATATCTGTAGAACTCAGTTACATAACTCAGTTCTCGATGTTCAGATGGTTTTCCACTGAAACATTAGGCCACAACAAATCTAGGTAAGGATTCACTATGGCTGCATCCGAGTTTTCTGAATTTGTTAGTATTGCCCTGTTTATTGCTGTTGTTATTGCACTTGTTGGAATCTCTGTGTATTTGATGTGCACCCCACGTAAAGAGAAGGTAGCATCATCATCGTCAGAGACCTCGCAATCAGGCGATCCTCAACAATAAATAGCGCTCTGTTATCAAAGCGTAATCACGCAAAAATATCAAGAATACCTGCATCGCCACCAGCGTCTGCAATGCGCTGGTGGCGTTTCTTTGCCTCAGTCACCACGAATTCGCGATACAGCTCTGCAATTTCTGGATCGAGTCCAACTTCTTGAGCGATGCGATGTAAACGTTCGATTTGTGCATGTTCGCGCTGATAATCAGCTGGTGCGAAGCCTGCACGAGCCTTTAATAGGCCTACTTGGCCGGTATAACGGAAGCGTTCTGCCAGCATGGCAAGAATAGCCATATCAACGTTATCAATCGATTGACGCAGCGAAGTAATACGAGCAACTACTTCACGAGTTTCCTCATCTTGCCAATCAGCTTGATCGTCAATAACGGTCTCTTCTGCCATGCTTTGCTCCCGCACTATTGGGCGATAATCGCTCAGTTATTGTTATTGCTATTACCGCGACCCATTGTTGCAAAGAAATCACGGTTCGTAGCCGTCTTACGCAGACGAGGAACAAGCGTCTGATAAGCCTGCTCAGCATCAAGGCCGCCAAGCAAACGACGCAGACCGTAAATCAGTGGCAGTTCCTTTGGATCGGTAATCAGCTCTTCGCGGCGCGTACCCGAAGCGTTAATATCAACTGCTGGGAACAGGCGCTTATCAGCAAGCTCACGGCTCAGGCGCAGCTCCATGTTGCCCGTGCCCTTGAACTCTTCGAAAATAACCTCATCCATCTTCGATCCCGTCTCAACCAGAGCCGAAGAAATAATCGTCAGCGAGCCACCGTTTTCGATGTTGCGTGCGGCACCGAAGAACTTCTTTGGTGGGTACAGAGCCTGAGCATCAACACCACCAGACAGAATACGACCCGAAGCAGGGGCTGCAATGTTATAGGCACGAGCCAAACGCGTCATCGAATCGAGCAGCACAACAACATCCTGACCCAATTCCACAAGGCGCTTTGCGCGTTCGATAGCCAGCTCAGCCACAGTCGTGTGATCAGAAGCAGGACGATCGAACGTCGAAGAAATAACTTCACCCTGGACCGTACGCTCCATATCGGTGACCTCTTCTGGTCGCTCATCAACGAGCACAACCATCAGATGCACTTCAGGGTTATTCACTGCAATCGAGTTAGCAATGTTCTGCAGCGTAATTGTCTTACCAGCCTTTGGAGGCGACACAATCAGACCACGCTGACCCTTACCAATTGGGGAAACAATATCGATAAGACGGCCAGTCAGATGCTTGGCATCGGTTTCCTGAACCAGACGCTCCTGTGGGTACAGTGGCGTCAGCTTCGAGAACTCTGGACGGTTTGCAGCTTCTTCAACGCTCATGCCGTTAATCGAAGTAATCGACTGCAGTGGAACGAACTTCTGGCGTGCATTGCGATGTTCACCCTCGTGAGGTGGACGAATCGTACCCTGCACAGCATCGCCCTTACGCAGGCCATACTTCTTAATCTGGCCCATCGAAACATACACATCGTTTGGACCAGGCAGGTAACCCGAAGTGCGCACGAATGCATACGATTCGAGCACATCAACAATACCTGCTACTGGAACGAGCTCTTCAGCATTGTGCTCTTCGCGCTCAACGCGGTTATTACGACGGTTATTGCGATCATTATTCTCGTCACGCATAGCGTTACGACGGTTCATGCGTTCGCTACGATCGTTGCGCTCATTGCGCTCGTTACGATCCTCGCGATCGAAATCATCGCGATTGCGACGACGGCGATCATTGTTATGCATGCGCTCTTCGTTACGGTGCAAATTGCGGCCGCGACGCGACACAGTCGTTTCATTCGAACGTTCGCTATCGCCCTCACGCACTGGCAGAGCGGCAAGAATATCATCAAGACCATCATCAGCCACACGGTTACGACTTGCACGACGGTTCTCGTGCTGATCATGGTTGTGCTGTGCTTCAAGTGCACGGCGGCGGCGCTGAACACCTGGACGCACATCGTTTTGTTCCTTCGACAGCATGCCGAAAGCGTCCTGAGCTGCTTCGCTTGCAACTTCTTCAATCAGGGCTTCACGGCTGCTCATTTCGCGACGCTTACCGCGCACGCGACGGGACAGCACCGTATTACCTTCTTGATCAGCATCGCGACGGTTTTCTTCGCGACGGCTCTCTTCACGACTGCTGTTGTCATTGCTTTCTGCACGACGGCCACGCTTTGGTGCCTTGGAATCTGGGTGCACAGCAACAAAAGAATTCATCTCTGCAGATTCTTCAGCAGAAGCTGCAGCGGATTCATTAGAAACGGCCTTGTTACCGACCTTAATTGACACACCTTCTGGCACAGCTGCACCAGAGCGGGCTGCTTCAAGTACCTCTACCAGCTTGTCCTTACGCAGCGTCGAAGTACCACGAAGGCCCATCTGCTTTGCAAGCTCCTTGAGCTCAGGCAGTTTCATATCATTGAGATTCTGGCTAGTTGCCACAGGTATGCCTTTCTTTTGCCATATACAAAAGATTCCCTTTGTATGGCTGAAAAAAGAGTACTACGAGAGAAATCTCTCGTTTGGAAAACCATCACGCGCAAAAACCGTTGCGTGATGAACTGACTCATACCATACATCAACTATGCGACTGAGTACATATATTTCATATATTCTGCTCATATTTTACAAATAAAAGGTTTTCAGGCACTTTTCGACTGTGCATAACGGCAAATATGCGATAATGAAATTACATGTTGAACGACCAACATCGCAGTGAAGCTATCAAGCGTTGAAGCTTACCTACTGCATATTCCAGCAAAGCTGCTGTTTGCAGTTGTTCTGAGATTGGAGCAATACTATGCGTGTATTCAATCGTTATCAATGTGCTGCATTACTGACCTCATGTTGTGTTGTATGCAGCTGTTTGACTGCAACAGCACAGGCAGCTCAGTCGTATCAAACACCGCAATATACACAATATGGTTGTGCGCGGGAGATGGAAAATACAACAAAGCGCAGCATACAAACATTTACTACTGCTGATCAGAGCATTCAATTTGAAATTTGTCTTGCAATTGATCAACCAGATCATCGATATCCTGGATCAGTACAAGGCCCTCATTCAATATTTTGGCCAATTGATGCCACAGTGCATCAGATAACGGCTCCAGCGCTGAGCACGGTAACTATAGAACCGTTCATGGCTGTCCAAGCAACAGCAGTAAAACCATCGCGCTTGGCATTAGGATTTACCCCATATAATGCAAAACCGCAGTCTGCCGTATTTTCAGAATTCATATCAAAAACTGGAGAACCGAGTTTCTACCGTAGTCTTCGCGAGATAATGCTCGTTCAATCGCAGCACTATCAACTTCCGAAGAACTGGAAGCTTGCAGAAGCTGTTGTCGAAACACAAGCCGCTCATGATTGCATCGAAATTTCAGCTATGTCTATGAATCTCGCGTTGCTTATTAGAGTGCCAAATTCCACTGCATCGCTCCTGAAAGTTTTTAGCATTCGAGGAACACTCTAAATTCACTCGCATTCATTATTTCGGCACAGAGTTCTATCTCATGCCAGAACCACATAAGGAGAATATTATGGTCACCACATACAGCACATCAAAAACAAGCAAGTTTAGTAGCTGCAAACACACCGTTCAAACCATTGGCCTACGTGGCATCGCTGTGCTTGCTTCATGCTGCTTCGCAGCAGGAATTCTGCCTGCAAGTGCAAATGCAACTACCAATGCATTATCAAATCAAGCAACAACGTTTACACCTGAATATACGGAATACGGTTGTGTAAAAAAACTTAAATCAGGTGCTCGTCGAACCACGTCTCAACAGCTGCATTACAAAGTATGCATGGCAAGCAAAAAAGTGTTAGACGAATATAAGGAGGGCTGGCATGTCATGAGCTGGTCAGTTGATACAACCGCTGATAAAGTCCCTGAACAAGACATAGATTGGTTGAAAGTCACACCAACAATGGATATATCAGTTGGTTCTGCGTCTGGCTCCTCTGTTGTTCTGGCATACGGCACCTGTCCTGGCTGCGCTTATAACCAAGTATTCTCAGGCAAGGTCAATGACAATAGCACCGTATCAACTACATCCACTGAGATACCAGTGACTCCTCCTGATCATTATGAACTGCCAATCACGAGTGGCTTCATTACTGTCAAAGTTCAGTTACAAGACGATAAAGATCTCGTAGAACTCACTCAAGTTCGTACAAAACTGAGAATTCATGTGAAAAAAGCAAACTGGCCAACCAATCGTTGGACTACACAAGTGCATTCTGCCGAGTTGTAAGAACGAATGACGGCACAGCATTTATTGTCGTGCCAGTATCAACAAAGGAAATATTATGTCCACTCTATTGAGCAACTTCACAAGCTCATGTGGCTGTAGCAACAATCGTAAGCTCAACACTACTGTGCTGCGAGGTATTGCTGTTGGTGCAATTTGTTGTTGTATAACAGGTATTCTGCCTACTGCTGGAGCTATGGCGTCAACACAAACTTCAGCACTCAACAGTTTTGAGCCACAGTATACCGACCATGGTTGTGTACGTGATCTTGGAGAAACTGCTACACGCACCTTTAGAAGTTTAAATGTGTATAAAACCTGCTTAGCAACAGAAAAAGTATTAGATGAATACAGAGCTGATGGATGGCACGTGAGGAGTTGGAGAGCTGATATCAGCACTGATTGGGATCAAACCATAGGCGTTAAGTGGTTCAAGGTTGCACCCGCTATGGATATTTTGGCTGGTAGTAGGTCTGACTCGTACATCATTATGGGGTATGGCAAAACTCCCGGAGATACATCATCACAGCGCTTCTCAGGCGATATTGATGAAAAAGGCAGGGCATCAACACTATTCGATGAACGTCCAGCTGGTTCTCTTGAACACTATGAGCTTCCCGATAATTACCAATATATTTCGGTACAAACTCGGCATAAGAACCGCCACGATTTAGTAGACTTCATTTCGGTTCGATTAAAATACAAAGTTCATTTTCAACAAGAAGATCGAAGATCAGGCATCTATACTACGCACATTCATAACGCCAATTTGTAGCATCAGCAGAAATAAAAACATTGCTCAACGTACGATGAGCAGTGATACCAAAAAAGGCCCGCCAAAAAGCGGGCCTTTAGTATACACAGCAGTAGTACCACGTCGGTGACATCACCATATTGGTGACATCACCATATTGGTGACATCAGTGCGTCACTTGGACTCGTGGTAGGACTTGTCGGTGTTCACCGACCAAACGTTGTCCTTGCTCTCCTTGTGCTCGTGGATGTTGTTCACAGCCTCAATAGCCGTAGCCATCGAGTGATCCATGTTGTTGTAACGGTGCTGACCGTTACGACCCACGCAGTACAGGTTGCCGAACGAATCAAGGTAGTTGACGAGTTCAGGCATCTGAGCATACGTATCGAAGTATGCAGGGTAAGCCTTCTTGACGCGCTCACGGTGTGCATCGAGCACATCGTCTGGGCCAGAAATAACGCCCATGCGAGTCATTTCCTGAATGGCAAACTTGCGAGCTTCTTCATCGCTGAGGTTCCAGAAAGCGTCACCTTCGGTGCAGAAGTACTCGAGGCCAATCCACACGGTGTCGTCAACATCCTTGACCAGGTATGGGCTCCAGTTGTTGAAGATCTGGATACGGCCGACCTTGTAGCCAGGATCCTGCACGTAAATCCAGCAATCTGGCACGATTGGTGGGTTGCCGAGCGTAGGAATATCAGTCGTATTCTTCAGGCTGAGCTTCTTGACGAGCAGACCAACAGTCACGAAGTCGCGGTAAGGCAGGCCTTCAGCCACTTCCTTCATTTCTGCAGGAACTTCAGTTTCCGATGTGTCAATAGCCTCAACAAGGTCCTTGACTGGCATCGAAGACATGAACGTATCAGCCTTGAGCTCCGTACGCTTGCCGTCTGGGGACTCGTACACCACCGAGGAAATTGCACCGTTTTCGGTGTTCACCTGCACAACCTTGGCGCCCGTAATAACCTTGGCACCAGCGTTACGTGCGTTGCGTTCAACAGTCTCCCACAGCTGGCCTGGGCCGAGCTTTGGATACCAGAACTCTTCGATCAACGAAGTCTCAACTTCAGCGTTACTACGCTTCTTTGGCATCAGCTTCTGGAAAGCGTTCTTGAGCACGCCCATAATCGACAGGCCCTTAACGCGCTGCGAACCCCAGTCAGCCGAAATCACCGATGGGTGACGACCCCAGAGCTTCTCGGTGTAACCCTCGAAGAACATCGAGTAGAGCTTACGACCGAAACGGTTGATGTAGAAGTTTTCCAGATTGTCTTCTGGCAGCTTGTGAATAACCGACTTCAGGTACGAGAAACCTGCCTGCAGCGTCAGCTTTGGACCCATTGCCTTCAGCGTGTTCATGCTCAAGGAAATTGGGTAATCAAGGAAGTGCTTGTTCCAGAAAATACGGGAGACGCGGTGACGCTTGAGCATCACTTCATCGGTCTTCTCTGGATCTGGACCGCCTGGCTCGAGGTCGCGCTTACGACCGAGCTTCTTATCGTCATACGAAGGTGCGCCCTGCAGTGGCAGCGTCTCACGCCACCAATCCATAATGCGCTCGTCCTTCGAGAAGAAACGGTGGCCACCAATATCCATACGGTTGCCGTTGTACTTCACGGTACGAGCGATGCCGCCGAATTCCTTAGTCTCTTCGAGCACTGTCACGTCGTAGCGCTCAGCGCCACCGTTCTTGACAAGCTCCCATGCGGCCGTCAAACCAGCAGGGCCGCCGCCAATAATGACGATCGACTCCTTGCTTGCTGCATCCTGAGAATCAGCCTTCTGGGCTGGCTGCTCGGATGGTGTTGATTTACTCTGCGACACTAGGGGATCTCCTTTACCCTGACGCACTCTTCTCATTCAGATTGCTAGTAATCATGCTTACGCAAAACCGCAGCATGCATAAGTCATTCATATGTATATAGGCAGCCAAAAATACGGCGCTATACACAGTCCTTCATGACATAATAGGCCGTAGCGTGCACACTGCGGACGAAAAACGTACGCAATACGCTGTAAGGGGGTATATCAATAACCTACTCCCCTAGCTTGGTCACGCTACGGCTCAATACGAAAAAGTCACGCTATCACACAGCGTCTGGAATGCCAATATCGGTTTTCTGCATTTCCTCAACATTGACATCTTTAAACGTCACAATACGCACGTTTTTTACAAATCGGCTGGAGCGATACACATCCCAAACCCATGCGTCTTGCAGCTGCACATCGAAATAAATATCCTGACCTGCAGAACGCACGTTGAAATCGACTTTATTCGCTAAATAAAACCTACGTTCGGTTTCTACAACGTACTTAAACAGCTTAATAACGTCTCGATATTCTTTGAATAGCGAGAGTTCAGCATCAGTTTCGTAGTTATCGAGCTCTTCTGCGCTCACTATACCGTCCTTTATTGGCTTCAGTCTGTGAATTCTGGACTTGAAGCGTATTCGTCAGTCGTCGTTCATCATGCTTGTGCGTCGCTCATTACGCTGCGTGCCGAGCGTTCGCCACCATGCTTTGTTCGACGATTTCCGTTCTTCAGTATTGTAAGGCCAGCTCTCCTCGTTGTCGCGACATTCATCGTTACGCGCTGGCTGGTTGAACATTTGGGTGTTCAACTCACGTTCGCTCTGCTCATGACGCTTGAGAGCTTCTTCAATTCCTGGATTACCGAGGATGTAATGCATACCGAATACATCGAGCGACCGTACTGGATCGTATTCATCCTCAAGTGTATCCATAACAATCAAGTTCTGATACTTACCATTGCGCTCATCCCACAGAGCATCACGTGCTTCGCCAGACTTCACGAAGCCAAGCGATTGATACACCGAAATGGCACGCTGGTTTTTCTCTGGCACCGAGACCCAAATACGGTGCAAGTTCAAGCCATCGCCGTGATGTGCAAAGCCATACGTCATAATGCGTGGCATAGCATCGCGCGAATAGCCGCGACCGCGGAATTCACGACCAAGTACGACTTGGATGCGGGCGGAACGTGCCCATGCATCAATATCAATCAGGAACACCATGCCAATTACTTCGGTGGCATTCTCTTCGGTTACTGCAGTATCAACAGCATCCTCTGGTACCTTGCACAGTGTCCATGCAATAGTACGACGGAATTGCGAATCACGAATATTGGCATCCGAAATGCCCTTTGACCATGACACCGAACGTTCTACCCAAGCGTGCAACGCTGCACGTTCGGCAACACGATCTTTGCCAGTTACTGCTGATGCGTGATAATACGCATCCAACTGATCCATAAGTGGTAAATCATCGATGGTGGATGGTCTCATAATGACCATTTCGCCACGTACAACTGGAATAGTAATGCTGGCAGGCAGATGCCTAGTATCCTCATGAGACGGTTTTGCATTGTAAACAGCCTGAGCCGATGCAGTCATTACTTCAATCCTTTTCCAAAAGCTGTGCTTCTATGCCACAACTCTTCTAATCTCGTATACCCCCATCATTAAGCATACGAAAAACGATGCCAATTGGTCTTACCGTGTTCAAGTCTGCCTAACAAACCTATGAAAAATCAATAGGCGTGTCGCCTCCTTTACTGTATGGAGACAAACACGCCTATTGCTACTCGATGTGCTGATCAATTCGCTATTCGATGCAGTCATCGATATGCGAACTGATCAGTATTTCGATCAGCTTTCGATCAGCTGTGCGGAATGCGCTCAGCCCTTGATCTTCTGCATGACGATCTTCGTCACGGCCTTTGCATCAGCCTGGCCCTTCGTTGCACGCATCACTGCACCAATGATGGCACCCATTGGCTTCATGTTGCCGCTCTGCAGCTTGGCAACGATGTCTGGGTTAGCGTCCATAGCCTCCTGCACGGTCTGCTCAAGAGCACCGTCATCAGACATGACCTTGAAGCCATGAGCCTTGACGACCTCTTCAGGCTTACCTTCGCCAGCAATGACGCATGCCATCGTCTGCTTAGCCAGCTTGTCGTTCAGAGCGCCGGAGCTGATAAGCTTCTCAACCTCAGCCACATCGTCTGGCGTGACGCCGAGCTCTTCAAGAGCCTTGCCCTGCTCGTTAGCTTCGCGAGACAGCTCGCCGAGCCACCACTTCTTTGCACCAGCAGCGCTCGAGCCTGCAGCCACAGTCTGCTCAATGAGATCAAGTGCATCGGCGTTAATCACGTCGCGCATCTCAATATCGTTGAAGCCCCACTCAGCCTTCAGGCGGTTACGACGCTCACGTGGCATTTCTGGCATTTGTGCCTTCATGCGCTCAATGTGCTCATCGGTGATGTGCAGCATCACGAGATCTGGATCTGGGAAGTAGCGGTAATCGTCTGCATCGGACTTCAAACGGCCGCCTGCAGTCGTCTGCGAAGCTTCATCCCAGTGACGCGTCTCCTGCAGGATTTCCTTGCCTGCGTTCAGACGTGCAGCCTGACGACGGATCTCGTACTGAATCGTCTTTTCGATGCCGCGGAACGAGTTCACGTTCTTCGTTTCCGAACGCGTACCGAATGGATCCTCTGGGCTCTTACGCAGCGAGACGTTGACGTCTGCACGCATGTTGCCGTGCTCCATACGAGCCTCGGAAATGCCCAGTGCACGCACGATATCGCGAATTGCACGCATATAAGCGCCTGCAATTTCTGGTGCGCGATCGCCAGCGCCTTCAATTGGCTTCGTCACGATCTCGATCAGTGGCACGCCTGCACGGTTGTAATCGACGAGCGAGTGATCTGCGCCCTCAATACGACCATCAGCGCCACCAACGTGCGTGTTCTTACCAGCATCATCCTCAATGTGCGCGCGCTCGATTGGCACACGGAAGATCGTGCCATCTTCAAGCTCAACATCGAGGTAGCCCTCGCCGTTCGTTGGCTTGTCGTACTGCGAGATCTGGTAATCGCGTGGCATATCTGGGTAGAAGTAGTTCTTACGTGCGAACTGGCTCCACTCGTTGATCTTGCAGTGCAGTGCCAGACCCAGCTTGATTGCGTAGTCGACTGCCTTCTCGTTAATCACAGGCAACGAGCCAGGCAGACCAAGGCTGACAGGCGTCAGCTGCGTATTTGGTTCGCCACCGAACTCGATGTGTGCAGGGCAAAACAGCTTCGTATCAGTGCTGAGCTCTACGTGAGTTTCCAAGCCAAACACCACATCGTACTGCTGCGTGGCTTCGGCATATTTCATGAGTTTTTCTGCCATGATTATTCCTTCTGCCCTCTCACTTATTCAAGCCGTCAAGCCATGGAGTCTTCATGTCTTGCCAGATTGGTCCCTGCCAACGCTGCTCGAGTGCGGTCTCGAGTGCAGCTGCTGGCTTGTACATGACTTCATCGCGCTGCTGAGGTGCAATGAACTGGAAGCCAACAGGCAGGCCATCATCAGACAGGCCAGCTGGAATGCTCATAGCTGGAACACCAGCCAAGTTAGCTGGGATCGTAGCAATATCGTTGAGGTACATCGACATTGGATCTTCGGTCTTCTCACCGAAGCGGAATGCCGTCGTTGGGCTCGTTGGAGACACAAGCACGTCAACCTGCTCGAAGGCACGCTTGAAGTCTTCAATAATCAGCGTACGAACCTTCTGTGCGGAGCCGTACCATGCATCGTAGTAACCAGCCGACAGAGCGTAGGTGCCGAGAATAATACGACGCTTCACTTCTTCACCGAAGCCGGCTTCACGCGTGTAAGCCATCATGTTGGCAGCCGTCTGTGGAACGTCCTCAGGTGGCATCACGCGCAGGCCGTAACGCATACCGTCGTAACGAGCCAGGTTCGAAGACACCTCAGAAGGCATGATGATGTAGTAAGCACCCAGTGCGTACTCAAGGTGAGGCAGCGAGACTTCAACAACCTCAGCACCCATTTCCTTGAGCAGAGCCACGGACTCGTCGAAACGAGCCTGCACGCCTGGCTGGAAGCCTTCACCCTGCAGTTCCTTAATCAGACCGACCTTCAGGCCCTTAAGATCGCCCTTCAGGCCTTCACGTGCAGCTGCAGCAACAGGACGCACTGGCTCAGGAATCGACGTCGAATCGCGACGATCGTTGCCACCAATAACTTCCTGCAGCAGTGCCGAATCAAGCACGGTACGCGAAACAGGACCAATCTGGTCGAGCGACGATGCCATAGCAATTGCGCCATAACGGGAAACGCCACCATAGGTTGGCTTAACGCCAACGGTACCCGTCAAAGCACCTGGCTGACGAATAGAACCACCGGTATCGGTGCCCAGTGCGAGTGGAGCTTCGAATGCTGCAACAGCTGCAGCAGAGCCACCGCCCGAGCCACCTGGAACGCGGTCCAGATCCCAAGGGTTGTTCGTGTTGTGGAATGCCGAGTGCTCAGTCGAGGAGCCCTGTGCGAACTCATCGAGGTTCGTCTTGCCGAGCAGTGGCATGTGAGCTGCCTTCAGGCGCTCAATAACCGTTGCATCGTATGGAGGAACCCAGCCCTCAAGAATGCGGGAAGCAGCCGTCGTCTCGATGCCCTTCGTCACAATCATGTCCTTGATTGCGATTGGAACACCAGCGAGCTCTGGCAGAGCGGCCTTGTCTTCGTCGCTCAAAGCATCAAATGCATCTGCCTGCTCACGAGCAACATCAGCAGAAATCTTCAGGAATGCCTGAACGCTTGGTTCAGCAGATTCGATGACATCAAGATGTGCATCGACGAGCTCACGGCTCGAAATTTCCTTAGCACGCAGCATTTCACCCATGCGTGCAGCGGACAGTTGGACTAACGAGTTAGCGTCGCTCATTTCACTCCTCTCCCAAAATGCGCGGAGCCACGAACATGCCGTTTTCCTTGACTGGAGCACCGGCCAGAGCCTGCTCCTGCGTCAATGGCGTCTCCGGCGTATCAGGACGCAGATAAGCCTCGAGCGGCACAGGATTTGCCGTTGGTGGCACATCTTCGCCAGCAACCTGCTGCACCTTGTTGATGGAGTCGGCGATTACATTAAGTTCGCCACTAATTGAATCGATCTCTCGCTCAGTGAGCGCAATCCGGGCTAAGTTGCCCAGATGCATGATTTCTTCGCGTGTGAAAGTTGGCATAAAGCTCACTATACGTTTGGTTTATGACGGTTGCACTGCCGTGAAAGAAACGGCTCACACTGTGGAGCTATAGCAGTTATGAAACAGCCTCGGAAATCAATATAAAAATAGTGAAATCCGAGGCTAAACCAGTTAGTGGACCGTTTTATATATCGGAACGACGCATACGCCAGAAGCCGAGCGCGAGCGCAAGAACAACCCAACCCAGCAAAATGAGGCCGGCACCACCCCACGTTGGCGTGAAGACGTGGACACCGTTCTGAGTTAGCTCCATGTCGGATGAATTCACGCCTTTGTATCCGCCAGACATGAACTGGCTAGCGCAGTAACGCGGCAGCAAGTGCTGAGCGATTGTTGCTGGCTTGCTGACACTTTCCGAGAACATAAACAGATTCAATACGGTTGGCAGAATTTCAATAAGGCCAATAATCGTAAGAATGCCGCTCACTGTAGTGCGCAATAATGCACCAATGCCGAGGCTCATCACAGCAATCATGGCGAGCGCGAGTGCGCCACCGAATACCGTGGTGTACGGCAGAATGCCGTCGAACGCATCTTTAGCAAACATGTCTTGTTCGAAGAGTGCGATGCTGACACCTGCGGCAATCAGCAGGCCTACGAGCGAGGACACGAGTGCCAGTACAAAAACCGTGACGATTTTGGCAAGCATATACATGCCGCGGCGAGGCACTGCTACGAGTGACATCTGCACGCTATTCGTTGAGAATTCGCTCGAAATGTTCATAGCGCCCAGAATGGCGACCACGAGCATGCAAGGTGTAACACCGCCGGCTGTTGTTGACCACAAAGTTGCTGCTTTAACTTCGCCGACCTGTATCGCAGACATGAATGCGGCGACTAATACTGCCGAAGCGATCAGCAATGCCGCGTTGGTAATCAGCAGAACATAGGTGGACTTCAGACTCATTGCCTTAATGAATTCGCTGCGCAGTGCGCCGCCGAAAGTGAGGCCGCGCCACTCGTAGTTACCACCAGTACGATGGCTGTGACGTGCGCGAGCTACTCGCGTTGCTTTGGTGCTGCTCATCGAACGTCTCCTTGCTTACCGTCCAACATCTGCTGGCCTACTGGCTGTGCGGATTGTGCCAGCTGTGCTGATTGTGCTGGTTCTACTTTGTGTACTGGCTTGACTGGCTGTGCCTCATACTCAACTTCGCTATGCGTCAGCCTCATATAAGCGTCTTCCAGAGAGCTGCGTACTTCGCAGAATTCGTATACGACAATATTCGTGTCGGCCAGAATCTGTGCTGCCGAAACAATATCGATGCCCGTAAGGCGCAGAGCTGCTGCATCCACTGGAGCTGGCGTAGTAAGTTCCATCGGCTCAATATTGACGCTTTGGAACGTGCCGAACAGCGAGAAAATATGCTCTGGATCAGGCGTGACCACATGGATATAGCTCGTACCGTGGCGTGCAATAAAGTCGGCAACGGTCGAAGTCTCTAGAATACGGCCCTGGCCAATAATGACGAGATCATCTGCTGTTTGCGCAACCTCACTCATCAGATGTGAACTCAGCAAAACAGCCTTGCCCTGTGCAGCGCAAGCACGGCACAAATCTCTTACCCATTTCACGCCTTCTGGATCGAGGCCATTTACTGGCTCGTCAAGAATCAAGTTATTTGGATCTCCAAGCAGAGCTGCGGCAATAGAAAGACGCTGACCCATACCAAGTGAGAACTGGCCAGTTTTGCGCTTAGCAACTGATGTCAAACCAGTAAGCGCCATAACCTCGTCTACACGAGACTGCGGAATATTGTTAGTCGCTGCAATAGCACGCAAATGTGCTCGAGCATTGCGACCCTTGTGCGCACCGCGCGCGTCAAGTACTGCACCGACACATTCGAGTGGGTGCACATGATGAGCATATGGACGACGGTCAATAGTGGCTGTGCCTGATTCAGGTCGCAGCAGACCGAGTACGGCTTTCATCGTTGTGGATTTTCCTGCACCATTTGGTCCTAGGAATCCCGTAACGCGACCATTCTTTGCCGTGAAAGTAACATCATCTAACGCTTTTTTAGCGCCGAAATGTTTGGTCAAATGAGAGATTTCAATCATTCCCCTGAGGGTAGCGAAATATGCATAATTGAGATCGAAATGTCCACTAAGTAAAAATGCGTATAAAACTACCCACAACCGCAATCAAATACCCATTGCAAAGTGTGCTGCGCTATTGTGTAACGCCATTCATAACGTTATTGCGCAACGCTATCCATAACGCTATTTCGAAGCGTTATTTTCGCAACGTATTTTTAAGCGATTGTGGGTCAGTTATTTCAATTCGTCTTGTGCGGGTACGCGTATGTCACTCGCTCACCGACTGCACCTGAGCATGCTGGGCAATCCATGCATGCATTGACACAGCTGCAGCTGCACCAGCATTAATCGAACGTACCGAGCCGAACTGCGAGATAAACACCACGTCATCAGCCAGTTCCAGTGCCTTATCAGACAAGCCCGGGCCTTCTGCACCGAACAGCAGCAAGCAGCGCTCAGGGAACTTATACTTTTCCAACGCCACTGCACCAGGCACAATATCCATTGCAATAACGCGTGCCTGCTGAGCCATTTCGTAATCGTGCGTAGCCTTCTCAAGCTTGGCTTTCTGCTCAGCCGAGTCGCCCTGACCCTCTTCAAGCATGCGCGAGGCCTCGTTAATACGCTGTGCCGCATCCATGCTCTCCTGCTGAATGCGCTGGTGCCAGTCATCAACAAGCTGCTGGATCGATGGATGATTCTCAACATGCTGGTACAGCTCAGTCATCAGTGCACCCTTGCGGTTCCACTTATGTGGGCCGACGATATGCACTGTGCGTGCTGCAAATGCATTTGCCGTACGCACCATAGAGCCGATGTTGAAATCGTGAGTCCAGTTTTCAATGGCAACTTCAAATGCATGCCTACCACGTGCATCCAAATCGTCACGAATTGCTTCAACCGTCCAGTAACGATAGCGATCGATGACGTTACGTCGGTCACCCTCGTCGAGCAGCTGCTGGTCAAATGTTGGATCCGTTGGACGTGGCAGGTTTGGATGTTCCTTCTCCCAAGGACCCACGCCTACTTCACGAAACTCAGGTTCTCCAGAAGCTTTTGCTGCAACGTCAATTGGGTTCGGTTCATGCATTGTTTGGTTCGACTCCATCTGCGATTTCACGCAGTTCCGATTCGTGGAACACCTCAATAAATGGCAGTTCGTGACGTTCGTCTGACACTGGGTTCACCACGTCAATCACTGGCTTCTCCATGTCAACGCCGCCTACCAGCGCTGCCACGGCCACCACTTGCGCTCCCTGCGCTTCTACAATGCCGAAGTCGAGTCCCAGCTCGTTTCCATTACGCAACGTTACGAGCGACGAAGTTTGAATATATGATTTCTCAGATAGCCACGCATCGAGTAACAGCACACGTTTGCCAGCGATACTAGGGCCCTTCACGGCTGGGAACACAAAGTCCATAATGAAGCCGTCCAGGTCCTCACCACGCGATGCTGCGGCCTGCATCATTGCGCAGACGAGTGGCATAGCAGCAGGAGTTAATGCACCAACAGCATCGAAATCATCAACGCCAAAGCCCTGCTCTTCGAGCGTATCGATCAGCAGATGGCCCAGCAATACTGTTGCACGGTGATCAAGCGTCACCGTATACAGTTCGGAGAAGGCTTTGCCCGCAAGCATTTCAGCGAGCAGCGCTTTGAGCTGATCACGAGGATCCATCAAAGCGAAACCTTCAGGAGTTGGCAAAGCCTCAGGCACAGTAGGTGTCGAGATTGCATCATGCGTCTTGCGGAAAGTCTTGTCTTCGCTCATATAAGCCAGCCTAGCCGTTGAACACGTCATCAGAAACGGCCGCCTTGCTGCGCGCGTCTGAGGTATTGGAGAAATAACAGAAATTCAAATAATTTATTGAACGAACTCGGACGCAACGGAAGCGCCCACCAGAGACGACGCGGTATAGAAAAAGCTCCGCCGATCAACGACGGAG
Organism: Bifidobacterium dolichotidis; assembly: GCF_003951975.1. Lineage (GTDB taxonomy): Bacteria > Actinomycetota > Actinomycetes > Actinomycetales > Bifidobacteriaceae > Bifidobacterium > Bifidobacterium dolichotidis. The sequence goes on along the minus strand of NZ_QXGM01000001.1, from coordinate 27,502 downwards.
CTTAACGAGTACTACTCGAGGTATGCGGCAGAACTCAGATCAGACGAGACGAATCTGGCGTAACTTCAGGAGCCGTGAGCTCACGCACGTCAGACTTGTCAGGATCGAGCATTTCAACTGGGCCGATAACCTTCGATGGGTCAATGCGCGACATTCGGCGAGCGCTGACAAGCACACGAGACTCGAGTGAGGATGCGAACTTGTTGTAGGCCGCAACCGTACGCGTGATGGACTTGCCGAGATCCGTGGCACGATCACCGAGCACAGCAAAACGCTCGTAGAGTTCACGTGAAACATCGAACAGCGTCTTAGCATCGTCGGTCAGTGCCTGCTGCTGCCAAGCGTATGCCACCGACTTCAGCACAGCCCACAGCGTGACTGGCGAGGTCAAAGCAACCTTACGAGCGAACGCATCGTCCATCAACGTTGGATCGACTTCAAGAGCGGCCTGCAGCAGAGCCTCATTAGGAATGAAGGCAATAACAAAATCAGGCGACGTTGGCAGTGCGTTCCAATATTCCTTGGCAGACAATGCACGCACGTGCTCGCGCAGAGCCTTGGCATGAGCGGCAAGCAGTTCGTTACGACGCTTGAGCTCAGCCTCGTCAGCCGAATCAGGGATTTCGCAAGCGCGCTGGTAATCGGAGTAAGGAACCTTAGCGTCGATTGGAATCGTCTTGCCACCAGGCAGATGGATCACCATATCTGGGCGCAACGTGTTGCCCTGTGCATCTTGCACAACAACCTGCGTATCAAAATCAACGTGTTCGAGCAGACCTGCGGATTCCACAATATTGCGCAGCTGAGCCTCGCCCCATGCACCACGCATCTTGTTATTACGCAGAGCCGATGCCAGCGAGCTTGTCTGGCGATCGAGTGCCGACTGCTGCTCATGCAGCTGCTTGAGCTGCTGGCTCAGCACGCCCATCTCCTGACGGCGGCCATTCTCAATGCGAGACACCGTAGTCTGCAACGTATCAAGGTTCTTCTGTACAGGAGCCAGTGCTTCCAGCACCTTACCCTGCTGTTCCAGCTGTATACGCTGCTGATCGAGCTGTCGACGCTGCTCAGCGGCTTGCTGCTGAGCCTGCTGCTCGGCACGAATGCGCTCAGATTCCAAGCGCGCCTGCTCTTCTTGCTGACGCTGGGCAAGCTGCGACTGCACATAAGCGAGCTGCTCGCGCAGGCCCTCTGCTTGGGCACGCATCTCAGCACTTTGCGTAATAGCGCGCTGGCCTTGCGACTTACCAATCAGGTAGCCAGCAGCGAGCGCCAGAAGCGCCACAATAAGTAAAACTAGAATGCCAACACCGACGTTTTCGAACATATGTTCAGTTAACACGAGGCTAATGACGCTCGCAAGGTGTTTTGCTCTCAAACTGTGTTTTTCACACTCAACTGCGCGACCAATTGTGAAAGAGTGTGTCAGCCAGAATACAGATTGGCTTCATTGCAACGTTTTTCGGCGATACTGACAGGCTTAAACACACTGTTTCACAAATCGATTTCGGTTTGAGTGTGTACAGCGGGAACCGATTTCAAAGAAATATGCACAGATCTCGAACAAGGGCTGGCGTGCCTGATCTCTTCGCGTATTGTGGGGTACTACGTGCAAGGAGGGGCCATGACGCTGAACTTGTTTGCAGCAGCACTAGTGGTGCTGCTGGCCGTGGCCGCGACGATTGGCATCGTACGCGCTATGACAACGACAGGAACGAAATTCGAACACGAACAGGTGTCGAACACCACACTTATCCGCCGCACATCAATCGCAGCAATATTAACGGCAATTACGTTGATACTGTCTGCTGCGCATTTATTTACTCATGCCATACCGCAGTGGCTCACAAGTGAATGGACGAAGGCATTACTGATTACGCCAGTTATGTTCCTGAGCGGCTATTCAATTCACATTGATGGATGGAAAGCTTGGCATGCGCGACGACCTGATTTACAAACACTTGCCTCACTAGGAACTTCCGCTGCCTATGCCTATAGCCTGATTGTGTGCTTTACGGGCGATCAATTGCCAGAACAATTACGTTCTACGTATTTTGAATTTGTTGGCGTCACGATCACACTCGTACTTGCGGCTCAGATCACTGAACGGTTGTGGTTGCCAGCCAATCCAAAGTTCCCGCTGCAGCAGGTAGTTAATCGTATTGCTCAACTACTCGTTCCCATTGTGCTCATCATTGCCACATGGACGTTTGTAATTTGGCTGATGTTAAGCCCTCAACCGGCATTTGTACGCGCATTAGTAACTGCGATTAGTGTGCTTACGATTGCATGCCCATGTGCATTTGCTTGGGTTATTACTTTACCTATGACCTTTGCTGTACACCGTGCAACACAAGCAGGGCTTGATGCGCAAAACCTGTTGAGTTGGCATAACTGCGAGGCTCATTGTGCACATAATGATGTGCCACAGCGCGGCGAAGAGGCAGAACATGTCATCGAAGATTCGCAGAAAAGTAGTGCTGTACCAAGTGAAGTACTCCAGCACAGCAAAGTAAACGACGAACACAACAGTGCTATTGAGCAACTCAAGAAGCGCTTGCTGCATGTTATTACAGCCAATATTGCTTTTGCCGTGCTCTTTGCCATCGTCACTATTCCAATTGCAGCTGGTGTGCTGTATCCGTTGATTGGTTGGTCGTTCAATCCAGTACTGGCCAGCATGGCAATGATTGTGCCATGCATTGGTGTGGCACTGATTTCGTTGACACTCAAGCTGCCACTTCCCCGCCGATAAGCAGATATAACAAAAGCCGGCCGCTTGCTTGATCAGAGCAAACGACCGGCTTATTTCGACTGTCACACCCGACTAACCACCATGGTTATAACAGCTCTCTCGTGGCGGGCAGTCCTCGGGCGCAACAATAACCTGAACAGAAACGTTCAGGTCACAGTTGCTTAGAATGCGGGACGATCGGATTCGCGGAAGTCAGCATCATGCGGACTTGCTGGATCGTCGTGGTCGCCGTTGTTGACGGAAACCGAGGTGTCTCCTGGGTTCGTGTCGCCAGCGAGCGGATCGGAAGTGTGCACGCTGAGCTCGAGCTTCTCACCGCCGGTGTGATCGACGAGCACCGTGCTGCCATCCTTGACCTTGCCAGCCAGCAGCATACGTGCGAGCTGATCGCCGACCTGAGTCTGCACCAGGCGACGCAGTGGACGAGCACCATAAGCTGGATCGTAACCGGTCTCAGCGAGCCAATCACGAGCGGCAGCCGTCACGTCGAGCGTGATGCGGCGCTCAGTCAAGCGCGAAGCAACCTGCTGCACCTGCAGATCCACGATGCGGCCAAGCTCCTTCTGCGTCAGCGGCTGGAAGATAACCTGCTCATCGAGACGGTTCAGGAACTCAGGACGGAACTGTGCGTGCACAGCGGCCTCAACAGCCTTGCGCTTTGCATCCTCGTCCATGTTTGGATCAACGAGGAACTGCGAACCCAAGTTCGACGTCATGATCAGAATCGTATTCTTGAAGTCGACCGTACGGCCCTGACCATCGGTCAGGCGGCCATCATCAAGCACCTGCAGCAAGATGTCGAAGACCTCAGGGTTAGCCTTCTCAACCTCGTCGAACAGCACAACCGAGTAAGGACGACGGCGCACAGCCTCAGTCAGCTGGCCGCCCTCTTCGTAACCGACGTAGCCAGGGGCGGCGCCAATCAGACGAGAGACCGAAGCCTTCTCCATGTACTCCGACATATCGAGACGCACCATAGCGCGCTCGTCGTCGAACAGGAACTCAGCCAGTGCCTTAGCGAGCTCAGTCTTACCAACACCAGTTGGGCCAAGGAACAGGAACGAGCCAGTTGGACGGTTAGGGTCAGCAATGCCAGCACGCGAACGACGCACAGCATCAGAGACGGCACGCACAGCCTCGCTCTGGCCGATCACACGATCACCCAGGTAGTCTTCCATACGCAGCAGCTTCTCGTTCTCGCCTTCCATCAGGCGACCAACAGGAATGCCGGTCCACTCAGCCACAACGCCTGCAATCGAGTCGGCGTCCACATGATCAGGAACCATTGGCTCCTCTTCATGAGCGTAGGCAGCTTCGCTTTCTTCCTTGTGCTCTGCCTCGACGAGTTCCTTCTGAATAGCAGGAATATCGCCGTACAGGATGCGGCTTGCACGAGCCAGATCACCTTCACGCGTAGCCTTGTCAGCCTCAACGCGCATCTGATCAAGCTTTGCACGAAGCTCGCCAACCTTGTTGTGGCCAGCCTTCTCAGCATCCCAGCGAGCCTTCAGACCCGTCAGGCGCTCACGCGTATCAGCGAGGTCGTTCTGCAGCTTGCTCAGACGATCCTTCGAAGCGGCGTCCTCAGCCTTCTTGAGCTGCATTTCTTCCATCTCAAGACGCGTGACCTTGCGCTGCAGCTCATCGATTTCCTCTGGCTGCGAGTCAAGTTCCATACGCAGGTGAGCTGCTGCTTCATCGACCAAGTCGATTGCCTTATCAGGCAGCTGGCGGCCGTTGATATAGCGGTTCGACAGCGTTGCTGCAGCGACCAGTGCGTCATCGCCAATTGTCACCTTGTGGTGTGCCTCGTAGCGCTGCTTCAGACCACGCAGAATTGCGATCGTGTCTTCAACGCTTGGCTCACCAACGAAGACCTGCTGGAAACGACGTTCCAGAGCTGGGTCCTTTTCGATGTTCTCGCGGTACTCATCGAGCGTGGTTGCACCGATCAGACGGAGCTCACCACGTGCCAGCATTGGCTTAAGCATGTTGCCAGCATCCATCGAGCCTTCTGCGGCACCTGCGCCCACAATCGTGTGCAGCTCATCGATGAACGTAATGATCTGGCCGTTCGACTGCTTGATTTCGTCGAGCACGCTCTTCAGGCGCTCTTCGAACTCGCCGCGGTACTTCGAGCCTGCAACCATCGAGCCGAGGTCAAGCGAAATCAGCGTCTTGTTCTGCAGCGTGCTTGGCACGTCGCCTGCCACAATGCGCTGAGCCAGACCTTCAACCACTGCCGTCTTACCAACGCCAGGCTCACCAATCAGCACCGGGTTGTTCTTCGTACGACGGCTCAGGATCTGAATCACACGGCGGATCTCCTGATCACGACCGATAACTGGGTCGAGCTTGCCTTCGCGAGCGCGCTCGGTCAGGTTCGTCGAGAACTTCTCAAGTGCCTTGTACGAGCCTTCTGCATCTGGGCTCGTCACCTTAGCGCCACCACGCACTTCTGGAATTGCCTTCTTAATAGCGGCTTCCGTTGCACCGTGGCGAATCAGAATATCGGCTGCCGAGTTTGGAGCTGCCTGCACAATGCCGAGCAGCAGCATCTCGGTCGAGACGTATTCGTCACCAAAGTCCTTAATATCGTTGTCAGCCTTGCTGATCGTCATCGACAGCTGGCGTGAAGCCTGTGGCTGCGATGTGCTCGAGCCCGATGCGCTTGGCAGTGCGACGAGTGCGTTACGCACTTCTGCACCAACGGCCTGTGGGTCTGCGCCAACAGCCTGCAGCAGGCCGCGCACCACGCCGTTCTCCTGACGAAGCAGTGCATCGAGTAAGTGCAGCGGCTCCACCTGTGGGTTGCCTGCTGCTGCGGCGCTTTGAATTGCATCGCCCAGCGCCTCCTGGGCCATACGAGTTAAGTTCTGTTCCATAAATGTCCTCCCATAAACGGGCCACTTACTCTTCGTATTGACCCGTTCCTTTGTTCTGACATGTCCAACAGGCCCATGGTGAGGTTTATTCCAAACTTGAGTGACATTGACTCAAGTTTTTGTTCTCACCTGAGTTTCGCCGCGTTTTGCTTGTGGTTTGCCGTGGGTTCGCTGCGCATGTCGAGCGCATTTCGTGCACGTTTACTGACATTGTGGCTCAGGAACAATAAAGGCTGCCCGGTTTTAGCGGACAGCCTTTTGCATGGAATTCATAGGAAATTCAAAGATTTACAACAGGTTTGTCGAACCCCCTTCAGTTCGTTCGGCTCAGTCCCGTTGTCTCCGTTGCGTTTCCTACGCTTTTTCATTTTTTCGATTTTTATTACTGTGCCAGCCACAGTAGCGGTTATGAAGCTTCGCTGGTGTGCGACCGTGCTGTTCAGGCACGCACCACAACATTGCGCAGCTTGCCGATGCCACTGACCTTGACCGTGCACTCGTCGCCGGACTTCAGCGTGCCCGATGCATATGGCGTGCCCGTCAGAATAACGTCGCCTGGCAGCAGCGTCGTGAAGCTCGAGATAAATGCAATCTGCTCTGGAATCGAGTGGATCAGGTTAGCCGTGGTGCCGCTAGCCTCTGGCACTTCTTCGCCATTGAGCTCGAACGAGATCTTGGCATCACGCCAGTTGAACTCATCGCGCGTTACGATCCATGGACCCAATGGGCACGACGTATCGAAGCCCTTCGAGCGCGTCCACATTGGATCGCCCTGTTGCAGATCGCGCAACGTCACATCGTTCGTGCAAGTGAAGCCCAGCACATAGTCCATTGCATCTGCTGCAGAAACGTTCTTGGCAATACGACCCATAACTACAGCCACTTCTGGCTCGTAGCACATTTCGTCAGAGAAAACTGGGTAGACGATTGGATCATCAGGGCCAATCACGCTCGTCGAAGGCTTCATGAACAGATGAATATCAGCTGGAGCGTGATCTTCAGCCGACCAGCCCTGCTCATGCATGAACTCAGCATGTGCTTCATAGTTCTTAGCGAGGCCATAGACCTTCGAAGGAATAACAGGAGAAAGAAGGCGAATGCCGTCCTGATCAACACGGAAACGCTCACCCGTTGGTGTCATTGCAGCACCAGCAAATGGGAAACCCTCAAGTGCGATCAGATAATCAGTGCCGTCAGTCTCATCCGTCTGAACGAATGCGTACTGAGGAGTGTCATCGTGCAAAAAACGTGCAATTCTCATGGTTGTTAGTGTACGCGAGATTGGTTATATTCACCATTACTACAATCGGGAATACAGGCTTGTACTACTCAGTGAGGCCGTTATACAGCACATTTTTTTAAGGCCTGTATGCCTTCCTTTGATAACAAAAGCGCTCAAGGAATGAGGTCCACTCCTTGAGCGCTCGTGGTAGCTCACGTTGAGCTACTTACTTCCTGAGCATTTCAGCAGCTTATGCGTTCATCTGCTTCTTCAGCGAGCGCGAACGCCACAGAATCAGAATTGCGATAAGTGCAAGAACAAGTGCCATAAGGGCGATCATCGTAATACCAGCGGCACCAGTTAATGGCAGCTGAGCAATCGACGTAACGTTCTGCACGGTCATCTTGCCGTTGTTCAGTGAGACCAGACCAAAGGCATCGTTCTTCGAAATCAGCACGGTGCCATCCTGCGTAATCTGCACATTGAAGCTTGGCTTGATGTTCTGCACATAACCGTCTGGGACCTGCGTCTCAGTAACCGTGTAGACGCCTGCGGCGAGACCGTTGAACGTAACGGTATCGTTGTTATCTGCCGAAGTCGTCATCGTTACAGGCTGCGTGTAGTTCTTGCCCGTACCAGTAATTGCAAATGTTGCGCCAGCCAGTGGCTCACCGGACTTACGATCGGTCTTCGTGAAGCTGAAACCATAGGTGTTCGTCTTTACTGGATCGCCTTCAGCACTCCAGTTAGCGCCACCATCGTGGCTGATCTTAGCGACGTTCGTTGCCGAAGGCTGCTTGGTAGCATCACTTACGTTATTCGTGTTAGCCACTGGTGCATCTGGAGTAACCGTTGCCAAGTAGCTGACCGTAATGTAGTAGCCATCAAGGCCCTTCACATTAGCGATCTGCAGCGTAGTTGTGGTGCCCTGAGCCGCATCACCAGTCTGCGAAACAATGCTCAGCACAGGCTTTACACCACCCGTGTATGCATTGCCATTTGCATCAGTAATTGCCATCGAAAAGTCGCTGGCCTGGGTTGGGATCTGCAGGCCCTTGCTTGCCGTATCTTCAACCTGCATTGTCACTTCACGGTTCGAGGTACCAGGAACGAGCAGCTTAATGCTGTACTTGAGCTTTTCACCCCAGTATGTGGTGCCATCGTTTGGCGAACCATCTCCATTAGCAACCGTCTTCTTTGGGCCCGATGGCTTCTGAGGCTTTGCAGTGGCCACGCCGAGTTCTTCGCCGTTGAGATTGGAATACGACTGGCCGTTGGCCACAATATTGGTGCCGACGAGCATTGGCGTACCATTCATCTCGCCATTCACCGTTTCCGTCACCATGTAATAACCAGGAGTCAGACCAGTGAACGTTACCGTAGCTGGCTCAGACTTGGTGTTCACGCTCGTTGGAGCAATTGCTGCAGCCTTTTGCGTACCTACATAACGGAACAGACGATCTGCAAAAACACGACGCGTAGCATCAGTTGCAGCAGCACCGTTTTCATCCATTGCCGTTGTGACATAGGTCAACTCATTGCCCGTATAAGCTTGTGGAATGCTCTGATCACCTAATGCATAATTCAGGGAATCAGCAATAGCATCAGACCAAGCTGGATTCTCCTGAAGGTCCACAGACGTCACCTGATTGCCAGACACCTGAGGGTTGACGTAGGTACCAAGCAAATATGCCTGGAAAGTATCCGTCTCAGCGTTTGCAGTGGTAATCGTAATGGTGCCGTCAGTCGAGGCAGCCGTATCGTCAGCCATTGCTACTGATGCGCCAATTGCGAGACCGAGTAGTGTAGCTGCAGCGGCTACGCTTGCACACAGTCGTTTCCAAATTGCCATCATTATTCTTTTTCTCCTAATTCACCAGCCGCCATACGTACATGCATTCGCCAAAGACGTCAGTACATGTGCTATCTGACCGCAGTTTGCTGTTATTTGCTCAGGAAAAGTTCGTAGTACACCGTTACCGTTGAACAGTTCTTCTGGGGAAAAGCATTATGACTTTTCGTGTGACCAAGAGTGCTCTTGCCTGCGCCATAGCATTGTCCTTCCTATAGCTACGAGCGCGAGCGCGCCAAGTCCGGTTGCTACACCCAGCCAAAGCCGAGGCGTAGCACTACCCTCACCTGTGAGCGGCAATTGCGTTGCAGGTTTCAGCCTGTTTGTAAATGCCGCAACATTGGTATTGGTTGCCGTATCGGTAGCATTCTTGCCGCCCGCATACGTCACAGTTGTTTTCACGCTGCCATCGTCATTGAATTCAGGAATGCCATGTGTATCTTCAACAACATTGAGTTGCACATCAACATGGTCCTTATCGCATTCCCAGACTGATGGATCAGGATTGTTTTCTTGTACAGTAAAGCGATAACTCTGAGCTGTTTGAGCATCTGGCAAGCTCACATTCACAGCTGTTTGGAATGATGCCGTCTTCGCTTGGCCCATCGTAAAAGGACCACGAACTGTTGTCGTTGCAGACGTAAATGGCTTATTCTCCAGCGTCTGCATAGACTTGCTGCTTTCTGCAGAGACATTATTCACTGGTCGCAACGTAAACGAGAACGAATTATCAGTATCCGTGTTAGCCACAGTTTTTTGCACAGTAATGCTGCTCAAATCAAGCTTTGCTACAGCTGGATAATTCGTAATAGTCGTCGTAACATCGCGCTGGGCATTTGCTGGAATAGTTAACACATGGTTCGCATCATATGCTGCCTTATAGCTGGTGTTCTTACCATCTACGGTTGCCGTTACTGGCTCTTCTGACAACGTATATTGACGCTGCTGATCGGTTACTGGAATATAAATCTGCTTCGACCAATCGGCATTTGCGTTTGCACCAGCCTTAATTTCAATATGGTTGTAGCTCGTGCAGGACTGATCCGCATGGTCTACTACTGCACAGGCAAGATCCACATAAATTGATGATGGACGTGCAGCCTTACCAAGCCAGTGCTTGTTTACCGTAAGAGTCGAGTAATGCTTCTGTGCTTCTGGCGTCTGTATATCAACCTGGAACACTGGATGTGGCATCGTCGCATTGATATTCGGCTGTGTTTGGCCGTCAACACGTGGCGCATATGACAGGAATGCATTGGCATTACTGCGGAAACCAAGCTGATCTTCGGATTCATCACCGGTGTTCTTCTCTCCAGTCACACCGTTATATGGATCCTCTTTGCCGCTATTCACGCCATCAACGTATTCCTGATAGGCCTTGGCAGTTGGCTTGATCGTATACTCCAGCACATAGTTGTAGCCATTCCTCAACGTGTAGTTCTGTGGGAATTGCACTGCAATAGTGTTCTCTGGAAGTTCTGGATTCGACTCATGCGTTTGCAACGTATAGAGTGCTTGTCCCTGTGATTCAAGACCAGCATCAGCCAACGTAATTGGCTCATTCTGAGCATTTTTCACAATCAGCTGTGCACCATAATGTTGAGCTGCATCTGGCTGCGTAAATTGCACATAATCAGAAAGCTGATCTTCCATTCTGATGTTCTGATATGCAGCACCCGAAACAATCGTGCTCGAAAGTCCTGCAAAAACGCTGTCTAATGCGTTTGCAGAGGTAGCAGCAAAGTAATAGTCACCATCGGTATTACGAGCATGTGGATCCACCGAGCACGATTCGCCCGTCCAACGGCTATAGGTACAAGTGCCTTCTGCATCTGGGTAATTGTTCGACAGATCGTTCATGAATGTTTCTGCCGTTTGATCAGTGCCAGGAATTGCATTAATGGCATAGACTTCAGCATTCAACTGATGCTTGAGTTTGTAACTCTCATCAATGGCATCAGTAGCAACACCTTGTGAATAACCACTGCCCTTACTCGTCGAAGGCTCACCATCGCTGAAGAACACCACCATGCGCTTTGCGTTCTGGCGCGGTCCTTCATTAGGGTTGCCTGCCTGCTGACCTGCAGGATCAAGCGCACGTTCTGCTAAATCCATGCCGTAATCAGCTTGAGTAAAACCACCAGGCTGCAATGCATTTACGGCATCATCAACACTGTTTGCCGAACCAATCAGGTTATCGGTAAGCGGCGTGACGATCTGCGAATAATTACTTTGATCCGTTGTTAACAGCACAACTCGCTGGTTACCAACCTGAATAGCTTCAGGATAAGTGTCATTACCAATCTGATCGCTCTGTGTACCAGCAAACTTAATGAGTGAAACACGAACACGGTTTGCTGGATCCTGAATCTGTTCGTTGTACTTATTGATATCGGTTAAGAACGAACGAAGTGCATTCTTCAGAATTTGAATACGCGTTAACGAAGTCTGCGTATAGAACTGCGTAGAGTCTGGCGAATACTGCTGGTCATCGGAATCAAACCAGCCAGTAACCAAACGTGTAGTAAACCAGTACCTCACCCTTCTTGTGGTATACGTAACTGGTTCATATCCATTACGAGTGGACACATAATACGTGGTATCCGTATTGACTTGCGAAGCATCAACTGGTGAATACGAAGGATTATCGACGAGCAGCATACTGCTAGAAACATCAAGCACCAGTGCCACATCTAGTGGCGTTGCCTGCTGTACCGCAGTCTCGCTGGACTTACCTTTCACACTCATATCCAACGTATAGGTGCCATTGAATTGCCCCGTTGCTGGATCAGTATTCTTATGAATTTGCTTCGTAAATTCTGGAGCATCAGCTGGAGCTGATGGTGGCGTTGCATCATTATTGGCAGCAGGCTGAGCTGGGGCACCATTAACCACAGGCTGCGTTGCATTGGCCTGAGCCGATGCGTCACTGCCATGTGCCGCAGGTTGCGTAGCTTCTGCAGGCTGCGTGGTTTCAGTAGATTGTGCAGCATGCTCAGCCTGAGCCGATGCAGCATCATCTGCATATGAGGTAGGCAGTCCGATTAGAAATTCAATAAAACAGAGTGCAATTGCACAGAACACCGCAATAGCGCGACACGTTATGACGTTTGCACGCAGACTCATGCTGCTTACAGCATGCTTACCGCGCGCGTGACGCAGCCTGCCCTTACTTGACATAACGAACAATCCTCTGCATTAGCGGAACATAGTACAAACCACATTCCTGTTTCGGGTCATTTGTGTGCTCCGGGCATGCAAGCCCTAGGCAAGACAAACTATCTTCCCTGAGTCTGTTTTTGTTTGCTAGGTAGTCACCTGTTGGTTGTGACGGTTAACGAATAACCCCCATTACTCGTTAACTTCAGTCTAAAATGGCAACTTTGCGCGCAAGTGCCCCCTTCGCAGTCAGCATAAAATAGAACGACTTAAGCGCTACATACCCACCGCTAGTAAGCAATCAAAAAAGAGAAGAAAAGAGCCTAATTAGTGCTCTGAGCGAACATATAGGGGTGTTCAACAAAACCGCCCTATCCCGTCTCAAAATCGGATAAGAATCAATCTCGTATCGCATTACCAAGCTGGACGATTCTTACCAGCATGATGCATCACGATGAATCGATGCCAGCGCTTCCATACCCCCGCAAGAATGCTGCCGAATACCAAAATTGCAAGGACGGTGCATATGCCTATCGTGTGCAAATCATATACATCAGATGGATGCGGAGCAGGATTTGGAATGGACACGCGATGCCCAGAAACCAATAAACGATGCGTATTCACGCCGTATGGCGTACACGTCATCAGCGTTACGCGGTCCTGCCCTGGCTCAACGCGCAATGAAGAGACATCTGACGGATCAATAACCGAAATTCTGTCGACTTCATAGCCAAGTTCTTTGCCCATAACATCGATATAGAAGAAATCACCCTTCTTCATCTCGTCAAGGCGCGTAAACATTGCAGCCGCAACAAGACCACGATGCCCAGTAATAACAGCATGCGTATTCTTGCCGCCGACTGGCAGACTTGTGCCATACAAATGACCAGCACCGCGCGAGAGTGCCGCATCATCAGTTCCGTGATAAATCGGCAGGTTCACGCTAATTTTCGGTATCACAATCGCACCCATAACGCCGTCTCCAGTGTCCAGTAACGACTGATATTCAGCATCTTTACTGGCAGCCGATTCCGTGTGCTGATGTCCCGAAACGCTCGAACTCCCCGCTACACTCGCGAAAGGATCCACAGCCTCACCCAGAATTGGTTGGCCGCTTGCTGCAAGTTTTTTATTGTATTTCTGTGCTGCCTGCAGTTGCTCTTCTGCCTTCGGATATGGCCACCCTGCTACGCGATTATGCACCGACTGCGTTTGCGAGGACTGATTCGCTGCTGTTTTCCATTGCAGAATAAAAGGCGTAGCCGCAATGCATAGAGCACCAATACCAAGAATGATGCCCACAATACGCAAAATGAGCATGCGACGGCGGATCGAACGCTGACGAGCAGCAATTTTGCCCACTTCTTTGGTATTTGGATCAACCGTCCATGGCTTACGCGCATGCACATAAGCAGCATGCATATCATCAGCCTGAGCATTCGCTAATCGAGCTTTGCCAAATCGACCCTTTGCAAAATGAGATGAAGAGGCTCTATCGACAGTATGCGCGGCAGGCTCGCGGAGCGAGTCCCGATCCTCGATGTTGCCAGCCATCGCCATCTCCTCTAGTGCAATATGCCAAATGAAGTGCAGCAAACGTTATAAGCAGGTAATGCTTATAAGATTTTCTTGCTCTCTTCTAAGACTGCCATATTCAGTACAGCTCACCAAGAGTTCAACAGCTAACAGGAAAATATGCGTCCACGTACCAAAACGGGTTGAAGAAATCAGACGAACAGACGCTCACCAAAAATTGCACGGCCCAAACGTACCTGCGTTGAACCTTCTTCAATTGCAATTTCTGCGTCGCCGCTCATACCCATAGAAAGCTGCGTGCAGTGGTGCAAATTCTCTTCACCCGAAGCCAGCAGCTCATCACGCATGGTACGCAACTGAATAAAGCCCTGACGGATCTTTGCTTTGTCTTCAACATGAGCGCCGACAGTCATCAGGCCTTCGAGCTCAATTCCTGGCATTGCAGCGATTGCAGCTGCAATATCCTTAGCCTGAGCTGGATCACAACCTGACTTGCTTGCTTCACCAGACACATTAACTTCGAGCAGCACACGAGCTGTCATATCGTGCATAGTTGCACGTCGAGCAATTTTTGTTGCCAAGTCCTCGCTATCAACAGATTCAATAACGTTGGCATATGGCAAAACTTTATTGATCTTATTGCTCTGCAACTGACCAATCAGATGCAAATACACATCTGGTTCAACAGCGTTCTCTTGCACACCAACGGTCAGGCCTTGTGCTGCACAGAGTGCACGAACACCTTCAATTTTGGCCGTAATCTCCTGTGGACGATTCTCACCAATCACACGAATACCAGCGTTCAATGCTGCAACCACTTCTGCAACATCACGCGTCTTCGTTGCAGCGAGCAGCTGCACGGAATCTGGTTCACGACCAGCACGCTGCGTTGCTTCTGCTAGGCGATCGAGTACACGATGCACATTGTCAGTGATTTCTTGCTTACGCTCATCACTAATCGTTGTATTGGCTAAATCTTTATGCTCCATATACGCAACCATCGTGTTCTCCTCGTATCCTGCTCTTCTAACTCTTACTTCTGTCTATTGCTTCTATCTATTTACGCTTATTCCAGCTTACTCAGCGCACCTGTTACTCAGGCGGTTGGCTAAATCATCTGGCAGTGCTTTGTCGTAATTCACGGCACGCACAGCTTGCCACGAGAATGCTTCAAGGACTTGTTGTGCAGTCATTGGTGCTGGATTGAAATCTTCGCGCATTGGATCAATATGACCCTGCTCATCGTAGGTAACACCTTCTGCGTTTAAGCCCAACAATGCCGCGCAGTATCCAATAATTTGCTCAGGCTGCACGCCTTGTGTACGCAAATATCCTAGATCCAGCGAGCGCGTGCGCTTGGCCAGACGCACACCAGCGGCGTTATCAATTAGTGCCAAATGTGCAAACTCAAGATCCGATGCAGTATCGGTCGACTGTTGGCTGCCGGCTTGTTGCACAGCATGTTGTGCAACATGTTCCGTAGACGTACTCAGCTGCGAGGCACTACCCTGCTGTGCAACGGCCTGCACAAAGCCGCGTTCCATAAGTAACTGACGGATATGCAATTGCAAAGCGGTCGACCGCAATAAATCACGACCGCGCACAATCTGCGTTACACCCTGTAAAAGGTCATCAACCGTAACGGCAAGCTGATATGCAAATAGACCGTCAGAACGGCGCAGCACTGTATCGCCTAAATCGCGACCTAAATCAAAACTCTGCGCACCTTGAATCAGATCATCGAACTGTACTAAGCCAGCCGCGTCACCTGGTTCAGGTACCGCTAATCGCCATGCATGACGACGCGTTTCACATGGAACATTTGCCTCAGTATGTGAGGTAATGCTCTGTTTGGTCGCAGCGGCATCAGCGGTTGCAGAGGAATCAATAAAATCAGTGGCAGCTAACTGTTCAATTGGCGGATCGTGACGAGACCATGCAACACGGCACGTGCCTGGATAGCGCACGAAGCCGTCGCCCTGCTGAGGCGCGCTGGCGGCGCGGATCTCAGCCCTCGAGCAGAAGCAAGGATACAGCTGCGTCGGCTGCTCAGCGAGCGTGCGCAGCGCCTGCATATACAGATCAGAGCGGTCGGACTGATAGACTGGCTCACCATCCCAGTTGAGGCCGAGCCAATTCAGATCGTCCATAATCCAACGATCTGCATCTTTCGCAACGCGAGGTCCATCAATATCTTCAATGCGCAACACAATTGGCTGCTGCTGGGCGCGCGAACCAAGCCACGCGGCGAGCATGGCCATAACGTTTCCCATATGCATACGTCCAGAAGGTGTAGGCGCAAATCGACCTGTCATATCCGTCTTTCTTTCGTTGAACCAACCTTGAGCCAAGTGTAGGAGCGGGGCCTGAGTATGAACGCAGGCATTACCGTCGCCTTGCTAGGTACAACAGGTACTGAACTCAAGTTGGACGTTTTATAAAGATTGAGTACTCCATAAAACAATGCCGCCCCACAGCAAGTAGAGCGGCATTTGCAAGAAACCAGCCGAAATGGCCGGCAGATAACCTATTCAGGCGAAGTACATCAGATGGCGAACAGAACCTTGAACAGCCAGCAGCCGAGCATACCACCGAGAATTGGGGCGACGACTGGGATCCAGGCTTCGTTCCAACGCGACTTGCCCTTGTGCTTAATAGGCAGCAGCGAGTGCAGCAGACGAGGCATCAAATCACGTGCAGGGTTCAGGCCAGGACCGGTTGGACCACCCATCGAGGTGACGAGGCCCCAAACGATGAAGCCGACGACGATCGAAGCGGCAGCGTAGTTCGAGCTACCCCACTGCAGCTCGAGGCAGCACAGAGCGCCGAGAACGAGCAGCATCGTGCCAATGAACTCGCTGATGAAGTAGTTAGTGCGGCTTTCGTAAGCGTCAGCCGTGCAGAACGTGCCGAGGATTGCTTCTGGATCCTCAGTCTTCTGGTAGTGAGGGTAGTAAACGGCGTACACGAGCAGCTGGCCAACAGCAGCGCCGAGCAGCTGAGCGATGATGTATGGCAGGACCAAGCTCCATGGGAACATGCCATTCACAGCCTGTGCGAGCGTCATAGCAGGGTTAATGTGTGCACCCGAAACGCCACCGAACATGAGCACAGGGAACATAACACCAAAACCGTAGCCCATAGCGATGTTGATCCAACCAGCTTTGTGGCCCTTGGTGCCTGAAAGTTCAACATTAGCCACAGCACCGTTGCCGAACACCATGAGCACTGCCGTACCCACAAATTCTGCAGCGAGCTTGGTAAACAGTGAGATCTCCACTGAATTATCCTTCGTTCTTCTCTTTAACAAACTAGAACCGCCCGGCTTTCGGGCATGAAAAGGAAACCTTCGAGCAGATAGGACGGAATTTCGACGCGAACAACGCCACGTTCAATGGTATCGCTAGGTACGTAGCAAATTTGAAATCGGCGAAATAATGCGAGACACGCCGTAACTTGCATGTGAAGGAAATGTGAGTATATTTATTTTCTGGCTTTGATGCCTACCAACTTTTGCCCCTTTAGCTCAGTTGGTTAGAGCAGCTGACTCTTAATCAGCGTGTCCAGGGTTCGAATCCCTGAGGGGGCACTTTTTCTTTGGTACTATGGTTATTAAAGAAAATAATTGAATACGCCCCTTTAGCTCAGTTGGTTAGAGCAGCTGACTCTTAATCAGCGTGTCCAGGGTTCGAATCCCTGAGGGGGCACACGCAAGAAAAAACCTCAACCGTTTAGTTGAGGTTTTTTCGTATCTACAGAGTAATGCATCTACTGCTTCCCTTACTCCTCTTATGAAGTACTCCTCTTGTGAAGTCTTCTCCTTCTCTCCTCTCCTTTCCATCCTTTTACTGCTGCTACTGCTTCTATAGCTATTTCTTGATTCTTTTCCTTACCAAACGCATGTGTGGCACAGCAACGCACACCCAACTGCAGAACCATTTGTGAAAGAGTGTGTTTTGTTTCTCTAACAACTACATATTTCGGCGGAATACTGCGGAAGTTGCATTTGCTGCGCACACCCTTTCACAATTCATCAATGAGTTGGGTGTGGAAAATCGATGAGTCTACGAACTTGTGCACACTGCTACGCAACTCTCAATTGATAAGCGTGTGATTTGAGCACGGCCGAATTACGCACAAACCCAGAATTTTCAACATTTCTAAAAAAGAGCAAAACACGGTTACGCACAATGCTGCCGTAGCAGTGCGCCAGGCATGCACTATGCAGAGTGGCAAGCAAAGCATTAAGAGGAACACAGGCCGCAGAATGCTAAGCAGTTTAAACAATTCACAGCACCTGAGATGATATAAGACTCGTATAAGCCAATTTCGCTTGAACATGCATCAAACATCACATATGCAGTAAAACGACGCTTATGGCCATTGCTATGGCTTTATACACGAACACCATACAACGCGTAGCTACTCTACAAATACAAGCAGCAAGGTTATTCGCTAAACCAAGCTTGTACACACCTTACGAGGCTCAACCGGGCTTACACACACGTTATGCGGCTCAATGAGGCTCGCATTACGAAGCACTCATGAAAGCACTCATGAAAGTATTCACGAAAGCACTTTTCAACACTGTTTTGTGCATAATTATTCATAATTTGCGTTATCCACTTGTGCACTGTGAACATGTGCAGCAGTGCAATCCACAAAAATATGCACATATTCACATATGAATCAACGAAGCATATTCATATCAGAAGATTCATACCAGAAGATTCCTCGGCAGGATCTCTGAGTGCACAAATATAAAAAAGAAGACCCCGCCTGATTCCAGACGGAGCCTTCTTCAAATGCTTAAGCTCAAACTCGTATATGGAGTCTGATGGACGAATTGCTGCTCTGTGAAAGCTGCAACTTTACAACCGACGTTCTAAAGAGCAGGCCTTATGCACAGATCACAATTCGTGAGACATCACTCAGCAACGACCTTAACGGTAACGGTTGCAGAAATTTCAGGATGCAGAGTGATGGTTGCTGGGAACTCACCCGTGGTCTTGATTGGAGCGACGGCAATAGCCTTTGGCTCAACGGTGACCTTGGATGCGAGAGCAGCAGCAATCTTGTCAGCGGAGATACCGCCGAACAGCTTGCCGGACTCAGACACCTTAGCGGCGATCTCGACGGTCGTGCCATCGATCTTGTCCTTAGCAGCCACTGCATCTTCACGGGATGCAACAGCGCGTGCCAGACGAGCGCGCTTCATTTCCTCAGCCTGTTCTGCAGCGTTCTTGGTCCACTTGAAAGCGAGACCCTGTGGGAACAGGAAGTTGCGAGCGTAGCCACTCTTAACGGTGACGATATCGCCCTCATTGCCGAGGTCGTTAACGGACTTAGTGAGAATAACCTTGGTTTCAGCCATTGTATTTACTCCTCAACTCAGCGACCATTGGTGGCGTATGGAAGCAGTGCCATCTCGCGGGCGTTCTTAATAGCCGTAGCGATCTTGCGCTGTTCCTGCACGGTCACACCAGTGATACGGCGGGAACGGATCTTACCGCGATCGGAAATGAACTTGCGCAGCAGTGCAACGTCCTTGTAATCGATCTCGGTGATCTTAGCAGCCTTGAGTGGGTTTGGCTTCTTCTTGAACGGCTTGACCGGCGGCTGCGGCCTCTTGCGTGACATCTAATATTCTCCTTGAATGAATGGGATAACTCGTTTTGAAAACGGTGCCAGATCGAAAGTCTTACAGCTACTGAAGCTGTATCCCAATTTGCATAAGCAAATGTGCTTCAGAACTGTGCCGTACTGGCAATCAACGAATCAGAACTCTGGTTCCTGCGAAGCACCACCGAATTCGCTTGCACCAAACGTGCCGAACGAATCGTCGGACGAACCTGCCGAACTCCATGGATCAGCTGCAGGCTGCTGAGTCTGCGTCTGACCGCCGAAGCTCGAACCACCCTGGTAATTAGCGCCACCTTGGTAGCCACCATTACCCTGGTTCTGGTTGAATCCGCCGCCATTATTGGCGTTGAAACCACCGTTCGAAGACTGACGCTGAACCTGTGCTGTTGCGTAACGCAGCGATGGACCAATTTCGTCCACCTGCAGCTCCACCACAGTGCGCTGCGAGCCATCCTGAGCCTGGTAGCTGCGCTGCTGCAAACGACCCTGCGCAATAACGCGCATGCCCTTGCTCAGCGACTTTGCACAGTGCTCACCGAGATCACGCCATGCGGAGCAACGCATGAACAATGCGTTACCATCCTCAAACTGGCCCGTGCTGCGGTTATAGCTACGAGGCGTAGATGCAATAGTGAAGCTAGCCACCATTGCGCCACTGTTCAATGTACGTAGCTCTGGATCACTCGTGAGGTTACCCACAATTGTGATTACCGTTTCACCTGCCATGGCGTTCCTTCTTTCAGTTGGCTCGTTACCGCTTCAACGTTTTGGTCTTCAACGTATTGGAACGAGCTAAATTTCGTTGAACTATGACCTGGTACCTGATGATTTGCTTGTAATCCGCGCCGTACTACTTCATTCGTGCGGCGAGCTTAAATCAGCTAGATTACTTGCGAAGAATCTTCGTACGAATGATGGATTCGTTCAGGTTAAGCAGACGATCGAGCTCATCGCTCGTTGCTGGCTCAGCCGTGTACAGAACGACAACGTAGTTGCCCTCGGTCTTGCCATCAATTTCGTAAGCGAGCTTGCGACGTCCCCAAATATCGATGTTCTCTACAGAACCGTTTTCCTTGGTGACAATTTCCATATACTGGTTCGTCAGCTTCTTCAGGCCGTTCTCATCCAGTGCTGGATCAGCGATGAACATGAGTTCATACTTGTGTGCAGACATCACCCACCTCCTTCGGACTTGTGGCCGCGGTCCTTCCGCGACAGGAGTGTGTTTGCAGTCGCGCACATATTGAGAAGCACTGTGCTTCAAATATGCACACTAACTTGCCTAGATTATACGAAACCCCGGACGCTTCCAACCCACTGTGACATGCGTCAGGAAGTCCCGTTTCTACCGTCAATAGCTTCCCTATTTTGAGTCACATTTTCAGTTATTTCAATGGTTACGTTTGCATCGCAAGAACGTCGCGCACAGCTGCATTACTGACGCCAGATTTTTAACTATTTCACGTTCATCGGTATGCCATTGTTCCTGCGGTTTTGGGAGCGTCATCGAACGTTCGTTACGTTCTTCATGAGGCTTTGAGCAAGACTTGTTTTGGTTTGATTGTTCATTCTTTTTTATTTCTCGTCTTGCAATATGACTCCTTATAAACACGTATAGGCCTGCGCAATACATACTCATTGCTATATTTGGCCAAAGGCATCACCTGCATCTCGAAGACGAATCCCACCATGAATACATGCGTTCATGCGCAATTCATGCGTATTCGTGTCGTATGTTCGCGCTGCGTGCTTGCTAGCTATTTCACATCATTAAAGGAGCTGCTCAACATGTCTGCAATCCTCGAAGGACATCCCGATAAACGATTGGCTCTCGTAACGGGCCGCGCTTATCCGGAACAAGCCGAGGAAACTGCTCATTTTCTAGGCACGGAAGTACTGAAGACCACTGCATACGACTTTGCAAACGGCGAGATGTATGTGCGTTTCACCGAGCCTGTGCGCGGTTCTGATATTTTCATCATGCAGGCGCACGCTAACGACATCAACAAGTGGATCATGGAACAGCTCATCATGATTGATGCAGCTAAGCGCGCTTCCGCTCGCTCGATCACTGTTGTGGCACCATTCCTGGGCTATTCTCGTCAGGACAAGAAGCACCAGGGTCGTGAGCCAATCACGGCACGCCTTATTTTCAATCTTTTCCGCGCAGCTGGCGCTGACCGCGTTATTACTGTTGATCTGCACGCTGCTCAGGAGCAGGGCTTCTTCAATGGTCCTGTTGACCACCTGACTGCAATGCCAGTGCTTATCGATTACATGCGTAACCGCATTGAGCCTGAGAATACGACGATCGTTTCCCCTGACGCTGGTCGTATTAAGGTTTCCGAGCAGTGGGCTGCTAAGCTCGGCGGTCTGCCACTCGCCTTCATTCACAAGTCCCGCGATATTACGCGTCCTAACCACGCTGTGGCTCACGGCATTATTGGTGAGGTCGAAGGCCGCGACTGCATCGTTATCGACGATATGATCGATACCGCTGGCACGATTTGCGAAGCTGTTCGTACACTGCACGAGAAGGGCGCTAAGTCCGTCACGCTCGTTGCTAC
Organism: Bifidobacterium dolichotidis; assembly: GCF_003951975.1. Lineage (GTDB taxonomy): Bacteria > Actinomycetota > Actinomycetes > Actinomycetales > Bifidobacteriaceae > Bifidobacterium > Bifidobacterium dolichotidis. Next base: position 5,883 of record NZ_QXGM01000001.1, on the reverse strand, counting down.
GCACGGCCTGTTCTCTGGCCCTGCAATCGAGCGCCTGAAGGAATGCGGCGCTAAGGAAATCGTTGTGACTGATACGGTCCCAATTCCAGAAGAAAAGCGTCTCGACAACATGACTGTGCTGTCCATTGCACCACTGCTGGCTGCTGGTATCCGTTCAGTCTTCGAGGCAAGCTCGGTTACGAACCTGCTGAACGGTCTTCCAGAAGACATGAAGCCACGTAACATTTACGCATGATGCAACAGCTCTGCATGAGCTAACGTACATGGCCTTATACAGAGCGCACATGATGTGTTGATGTTGTACAACATAGACCGCTGATATTGCACAGCATAGAGTGCATATTGCAGTAGCACATCATTGATGTAGCTTGATTTGAGGATTCAATCCACACGGATTGGATCCTCTTTTTGTATCGCTCGCAAACTCGTGAACGAAATCATGCACGAAGTCGTATTCGAAATTGTGAGCAAGCTCAGATGCGAAGTTATCCCAAAATTCGTATACAGAATCGTGAACGAAACCGTTAGCAGAACTGTGCGCAAACTCGTGATCCTCATCGCGCGCAAAACCCGCAGAAATGGCCATGTTCAAAGACATGTAGGGGGGTAATAAAATGCGACGATATTATGCACGTGATACAAGCACTTTATAGTGATCAATGTGCATGAGGAAAAGCTGAATGATTCTGCGCCGATGCAGAAATAAAAATGAAACTAAAACAGTAAAACAGAAGAAAATACCATGGGGCCGGAAAGCACATAACATGCTTTCCGGCCCCATAGTGTTAGATCCCAAGGAAACCGGGAGAAATCCCGGACGTTTTTACTTGGCCGAGAATGCTTCGCGGATCTGCGATGCGTTGCCGTATGAAGCCTGAGCACCATAGCTCATAGCGGCATATGCAGAGACGTACGAAGCAAGCTGAGCCGAATCGCTGAGCGACAGGTCAGAAGCCAGACCAGCAAGCACGGTACCCATGAAGGAGTCACCGCAACCCGTCGTATCAACAGCCTTGATACGCACTGGGTAGATGCGCTGGATTGGTTCGTCAGCGGTCGAGTCGAGCACGACGGAACCGTCGCCACCGAGCGTGACGATAGCCTGATCAAAGCCATATTCACGCATGCGATCAAGAGCGAAGTTCCAATCGAACGAATCCCAGTTGCCATCAGCTGGCTCATCAATGTTGAGCAGCTGAGCCATCTCGTGTTCGTTGACGAGCAGCACATCAGCTGCAGCAACGAGCTCTTCTGGCAGCGTTGGGCGGAATGGCGAGTTGTTCAGCAGCACCTTCACGCCTGCAGCGTGGCACATCTGAGCAGCCGTAGTCACGGTCTCGATTGGGCTTTCGAGGCACAGACCCAGCACGCTCGAGTTCGTCAGAGCCTTGCGCTCAGACTCGATGTACTCTGGGCTCACGCGAGCATTCGAACCTGGGGAGTACACAATTGCGTTCTCACCCGAGGCATCCACGGTAATAACCGTCGTGCCGCTAGGTCCAAGCACGCGGCGCACGTGCGTCGTGTTGACGCCCGCATCATTGAGCTTGCCGAGCAGGAACGCAGCGTTCGAGTCGGAGCCAACTGCACCGAACATGTGCACCTGAGCGCCAATACGGGCGGCAGCAGCAGCCTGGTTGCCGGACTTACCGCCAGGCAGCACCTGCAGTGGACCACCGTTCACGGTCTCGCCTGGCTTAGGCAGGCGCTCCGTCGTCACCGTATAGTCGGCGTTCATGGAACCGACCACGGCTACCTTTCCATGGATCTTGTCTAGCGCGCACAACGGGTTGGCAAATGTCATGGCGGTTCTGTTCCTTTCAGATTGGACCTAGGGTCTGTGTGTTGATGGTTTGAGTTTGAGTTTGGTTTGAGTCGCTGAGCTTCAAATCAATTCGAAAGCTGAGGCCAAATTGATGGCCGCAGCTTCGTCGTTGATCAAAGTTAAGCAGCCCGAATCAGTGAACCAGCGTATAGGTCGAGTTTGCGACCAGGTTCGTGATTCGATCCATGAACATCTTCAGGAAGCGGTCAACGTCAACGCCAACGCACACCTTCGAAGTCTTGTGTGGATCGTTGAGACGATCAGGATCACCAATCGTGCGGCCGTTGCTTGGGCCATCCACGTCGACCATCATGTTGATGTCGAGCATGTTCACGAGCGTTGGATCGATTGCGACGCCAACAGCCAGTGGGTCGTGCAGACCACAACCGCCGAGCTTTGGAGCCGTCGTCTCATAAGCCTTGATGTAGTAATCCGTAATATCAGCAAGCTTCTGGCCTGCATCGGTACCCGTGGCGCGCCAGCGCTGCGTATCCTTGTAGGTCAGCAGCGTCTGCAGCGTGACATCGAGACCAACCATTGTAGTTGGCATGCCGGAGCGGAACACATAGTTTGCTGCGTATGGATCCTGGTGGATGTTTGCTTCCGAGCAAGGCGTGACGTTGCCTGGCTGGGTCAGAGCGCCACCCATAAGCACCTCAGCATCAACAAGATCAACGATGCTTGGATCCTTCTGGATTGCTGCTGCAATGTTCGTCTGTGGTCCCGTTGGAACGAGCACGAGGTCCTTGCCGTACTTGTGAGCGGACTCGATGATGAAGTCCACTGCGTTCTGGTCTTCAATCGTGCGCGTTGGCTCTGGGAGCTCAACTTCGCCGATGCCGTTCTTACCGTGAATGAATGCAGAGATCTCTTCGACTTCGAAGCCATCACGCTTCAGAGCGTGGGACAGGCCCTTGTACACCTTGACCTCTGGGTGACCGAAGAGCTCGGTCAGTGCGAGTGCGTTGCGAACACCCTGTTCCACAAGCACGTTTCCGTAAGTACCCGTAATACCGATGAGCTCAACCTCTGGGCTACCCAAAGCAAGTGCAATTGCGAGTGCGTCGTCCACACCGGTGTCGAGGTCCAGAATCATCTTCTTGGTCATGGTGATGCCTTTCTCCATTGTAGGGCCGTACGGTCATCGTTGACGGTCACCATTATTTTCTTCTCATTTCGGCCACCTCTCAAGTGGCTAAAACCGTTTGATAAAACGTTTTATCAAGCGTAAAGTCTAGTGCTGAAAATTGAGCATGTCAAAACAATTAATACCCTCCGCGTTTCGGGGGTACCCCTTGTTTTTCTACATGCTTACTCTGCATTTATTTGCATTGTTTTTAACGCTCTCGTTGGCGTTTTCGCTACGCGCGTAACGCATTTAATTCGACAGCGGCAGACAGAGTTCTCCCACGAAGTTGCAATGCTCATTTCAGATCTTTGGCTGCCCCACAGTTTCACGCATTACGAGCGTTGGTTCAAGCAGCAGCGTACATGCTCGCGTCAGCCAGGACTTGCCAGAACCCAAGCCATACAAGGATTCCTGACTCTCATCAGAGGACTTTTCGGCGGTCGTATGAGCCGATCCCGCGCGATCGCGTTCAATACGACGATCAATAGCCTCAATCTGCTTGCACAGTCGCGTCCAACCTTGCTGAGCAAGTCCTTCTACATCTTGCGCAATGGTCGTTAAGTCATACCTCATGCCATAGCGCTGCAACATGTTGTCGTAACCAACAACAGAAATATCTTCAGGAACGCGCACACCGCGACGTTCACAGCTTTGAATAAAGCCCGAAGCCATTAAGTCATTGCAGCAGAACACTGCAGTTGCATCGGAATCCAGAATCTGCTCGGCAGCACGAGCGCCACCTTCAAATCGATATCCCCCATCGAACAGCAGCGCTGGATCAATAGGATTACCATCCGCTTCAAGCTCGCTTAAGAAGCCCCAAACACGAGCATCAGCATTACGCGAGTCAGCACCGCCGGTCACACAAGCAATGCGCGTATGACCTGCATTCAGCAGACAACGAGCAGCCAACGATCCGCCGTAACGATTATCAACGCCTACGCCATCACACCAGTCACCATCGAACAGACGATCCAGCAACATCACTGGGCAATCAATACTCTCAATTTGATTGCGGAACTCTTCCTGATCGTTATACGATTCGCGCGCTGCAATGATCATAATGCCGTCCACGCCGCGCGACGTCAGCTTTTCAATAAGCTTGCGCTCGGATTCTCGCGAATCGTCCGAGCTTGCCATAATCAAGGAATAGCCACTGCGTGCACACTGATCTTCAAGGCACTTGCACAGTGAAGCAAAGAATAGATTTTCAATATCTGGCACAATCAGTGCGATTAACATCGAACGCTTAGTGACGAGGCTTCGTGCGTTCTGGTTTGGCACATAATTCAGATCTCTTGCAGCCTTCAAAATTCGAGCTTTTGTTGCCTCGGCTACACGTGCCTGTCTACCGTTTAACACGAGCGAAGCAGTAGCGACAGCCACTCCAGCCCTCGCTGCCACGTCTTTGAGCGTAACTCTACGCACGTCTCTCTCCCTTGATTACAGTCACGTACGGCATCCACCACGATTTATTTTGATTTCCGCGTCTATGCAGAAATCAATACACACAGCAATGTGTTAAACCGTACGTACTGAGCTTTCTCTCTCTAAAACAGAATTGTAGCCCAACGAGAGCACCAATAAAACGATTTAGCAAGTTGTGTCTCTGCTCTTAGGGGAGAGATAGCGCAACGGTTAACGGTATAATGTGCACGCAAGAGAAGAAGAAAAAAGTGGGGGTTTTCCCATGTTCGATGAAAAACAACTAGTCGAAGCGAAAGAAGATGATGATTCGCTCGACGAAGCTGAAGTGGACGCCGAAGATCATCAGCAGAAGCACGCTTGGAAAACAATTATTGCTGTAATTGCAGTTGTTTTGCTCGTCGTAGCTGTCAGCTGTGGATTCATTGTGTGGAACAATGCACGTATATACCGTGACGATATGTTTCGCACGGCATATAACACATGCCAAAACCAGGCTGATAAGGTGCCAGCAAGCGAAGAGGAGCTTTCCGCTGCGCTGAAGAAGGCACGTCACACCGCAGATACACTGTCTGCAACTGATGTTGCTGATCCAAATACGCTGAGCGATTTGCAAGATGCAATTAGCAGCGGCGCTTCGGTGAAGCGCGCTCCAAGCTGCAATGTCGATGCAAGCGCAGAAACGCTTATTGAGACTGCACGTCTGATTGATACGTCAATGGACAATGCACACAATGCAGCAAATGCTTTGCAATACTCTACGAAGGCTGCTTTGGCTTCGCAGAAGGAATTGGATCTGCTGCATAATAAGTAAAGCTTCGAGGAGCCTGCACAATACTTCAGTATGTACAAGGCATCAAGCAAAGAGCGGGATAGCTGACAACAGCTTCCCGCTCTTTTTGTATATGGTTTTCGACTGGCCGTGCTCTGCTATTCCTTACGCTCTACTATTCCTTGCACTCTCCTATTCCTTGTGCTCCTGCTTCTAGCTCCCGCGCCTAACCTCATAGCTCGATGTGTATGGCAGTTATGAACTCTCTAATTACTCTTCGTAAGTTCTCTAAAGCTGCACTATCTTCTCTGATCTGATCTATCTCAGTTGCGTCCAGGTCTTCTCGCTTATGCACTGATCTGTCTCACTTGCGCCAAAATCTATCTCGCTTACTCCTGATCTATCTCACTTGCGTCCAGATCTATCTTGCTTGCGTCTAGATCTTTCTCGCTTACTCCTGATCTATCTCACTTGTGCCCTTATCTTATGCTGCTTGTAAGGCCCGCTGTGCCTCTATTGCACTGTTACGCATATGAATAGAGGCATACACGAATAAACACCGTTGAAACGGCCTTATCCGTATATGCCTCTTGAAATGTCTGTGAATATGTTTGAACCCCGATAACCGTTGTGGTTTCGGGGTTCAAACTTGAAAAGTTGTGTAGCGGCGGCGTGCTACTCTCCCACATCCTCTCGAATGCAGTACCATCGCCGTGCCAGGGCTTAGCTTCC